>NZ_PVWK01000017.1 GCF_003003795.1 Stenomitos frigidus ULC18
CGTCATTCAATTGAAGGCAAGGGAATCCTTCTCAACTTTACCCCCTTGTGACCCGTCAACAATTAATTGACAGACCACTAGCGCTAGTAACGTAAACAATATAACGCCCTGTATAGCTTAAGCTGGGTGATTCAGCGATCGCGTCGCCTCGGTTTAAGCGAGGCAAATCGACCAATTGGCGCTGCTTCAGGTCATACAGCAAAATACCGCGATTGCCGTTGCGGTTTGAGACAAAAGCAAGAAAGCGACCGTCTCCGCTAAGCGCTGGCTGTTCATCATTGTGGCGGCTGTCAAACTCAGCCGATACAGTAGGCGAACCCTCTTGAGTGCCGCACGCAACGGTTAAGCTAGCGAGCAACCCTAAACGAATACTCGCGTTAAACCAATACCATTTCCCTCTTTTACTGTCCCTGCAATGACTATGGCTCACTGTTGCAGTAGCTTCCAGAAGCCTTTCCAAGCTGCTGTTCCTCACCGTTCACAAAGCTACAGACAACAAGCCTACAGCACAAAGCTGTTGAATTCTCTAGTAGTTGCCCCAGTTGTCCTCTTCATCCGTATCAACGGGACGGTAGTCAACATATTCTGAAGCAGAATAGTCTGAAGAAACACCATTGCGTGACTCAGGGCGACGATCACGAGGCGTAGCTACGTCATCGGACACTGGACGAGAACGTCTTGGGCGGGAAGAAGGTGGCTGATTGCCTGACCGTGAGGAGGCTGTGCCACGACTACGAGTCGGTCTATCATCCCAAAGATCAGCATCTTCGCGAGTGCCACTGGGCACACTTGGAGCATCATCAGTCGGGCGAGGGCGACGTTTGCGTGTGCGATCGCCAGTACCTAATCGAGCTTCACTGGTACGGTTTGTCGGACGACGACTTGACTCATCATCATACTCATCGCGCTCAGAACGAACATCACGAGTACCGCGAATTCGTCGAGTGGCAGGGCGATCCTCGTAGGGGTTCAGTTCTTCTAAATCTGCCCGATACACCCGACTGACGGGACGCTCATCATCAACAATCGGCGTGTTTCGTTTTGCCTGTTCTGTAGCAGCACCGCGCAGACGAATACTTTCATATGCGAAAAAGATTGCTGTACCTGCCAGCAAAAACTGGTTGAACTGCAAGATCGGATCTAACCGCCAACCTTGAAAAAAGAGGATGCCGCCGCAAAGGAGTGCGATCGCAGCAAAGAAAATGTCGTGGTCACGGGCAAGTCTGGGACGCAGCGATCGTAACGCGTAAAGACCAGCGCCAGAAGCGGCTAGTGCTATACCCACAAAACTCGCCCAATTCAGTGAGGCGTTTACCATCGCATCCCTCTCCTAAGTACATCCTATGTTAACGACTGATGCCGAAATCTCCAACAAACCGGAGCAAAAACAACGCTCTCTTTAGGGCGCTATCATTGTGAAACAAAAAACTCGCTCAAACTTTGAACTCGTTCAGAAAGCACAAAACGTATGATGGCATCGAAAACCCTATTCGCCAAGCAGTTGGAAGGATGCAGCACTGTAATCAGTATTCCCTAACTATAGGCTAACTGAAGATCTGACAGGCTGGATGGCCTCACCAGGCTGGAACATCCTGGCGGCTTTGAAATAGGATTGGTGACTGCAGTCACAGCTCACACCCACTAGAGCAGCGATGCCCGAAGGGCTATAAACTGCCTCCGCAGGTAGCGGAACCCCTTGCTTTCTCTGAGTCCGTTTAGACGGATTTGATTTGTGTAGCCACGGTTTTCGCCGGAGCCTTGTAAACATCCTCTTTAACGCCAAACCCTGGAATCGCCCTAAAAACAGAATCGTAAGTCTGTTCTTACCTCAACCAGGGTTTTACTCGTTTTTGATTCACTCAAGTTTCGATCCACTCTCGGCAAGGCGCGATGAGAGCAATGTCTAACCGCGTTGAATCTTATCCTTCTGGCTGATGAAAAGGAGTGCACCGAAAATGCCACCAACCACAACACCACCTGCCAGCAGGCTGATGAAAAAGTTCATTAAAGCAGGAGTCATAAGTCGTTTGCCTCTTTGTATAACACTATCTTGATCATCAGTTTAACGGTCTGTTACACACTTGAGAAGCCGATTTAGCAAAAGGATTTCTAATGGCAGAGCGGCTTTCCTCACTGGTAGGGGTATAAATGGCGTTAAAATCAGCAGTAAAGAACAGTTACTTGACTTATAAACTGATTTGCTGACTTATGGATTTTGTTGCGATCGCCTCTTTGCTGCTCGGTCTACTGCTCAGTGCCATGACCTTTCTCTTCATCTTTCGCATTGTGTTGACCTGGTATCCCCAAGTTGACTTGACGCGCTTCCCTTTTAATGTAATTGCAGTGCCGACCGAGCCATTTCTGGCACCATCACGAAAAATCATCTCACCCATAGGGGGGGTCGATATTACGCCTATTCTCTGGGTGGCCATCTTTAGCTTTGTGCGCGAAATTCTGCTGGGGCAGCAGGGACTGTTGACAATGATGCAGCAGAAGGGGTTTTAGCGGTAGTAGAGAGTGGGGAGTAGGGAGTGGGGAGTAGAAGAGGCAAAGGGCAGCAGGGTTTTTTAGCTTTTAGAAGAAAGCTGATTGCTGATCGCTGACCGCTCAATCACCTCAAAACTCAAGCCTTTTTCCCCTCCCCTCACTCCTCTCTCTTCACCCCTCTCCTTACTAATGCAAGAAATGCCGCAGACCTGTCAGTACCATGACGATCCCTAGTTCATTGGCAGCGTTAATGGAATCTTGATCGCGGAGACTACCGCCCGGTTGAACGATCGTGCTAATGCCTGCTGCTGCTGCTGTCCGCACAGAATCATCAAAGGGGAAAAAGCCATCGCTGGCAAGGACGGCTCCCTGGGCTCGATCGCCTGCTTGCTCTAGAGCGATTTTGACGGAGCCGACGCGGTTCATTTGTCCAGCACCAACGCCCAAGGTCGCTCGATCGCGCGTCACCACAATGGCGTTAGATTTCGCATGCTTGCAGAGCTTCCAGGCGAATAGTAGTTCTTCTAATTGCGCGTCTGTGGGCTGCTTTTCGGTGACGACTTTCCATTGGGTCGGATCGACTGCGCGATCGTCTGATGTTTGTGTCAGAAAGCCACCAGCGATCGCTTTGACCGTTTCCTTGGGTCCACTGGTTAAATCTGGCAAAACCAGGACTCTGAGGTTTTTCTTGGCGCTGAGAATCGTGGCTGCATCTGTCTCACATCCAGGAGCCACAACGCATTCTAAAAAAGTCTTGCTGAGTGCGATTGCGGTATCAGCATCAATGGGACGGTTCAGAGCAACAATGCCGCCAAAGGCCGACGTTGAATCGGCATCAAACGCTTTTTGGTACGCTTCTGCTAAGGTTGCGCCCAAGGCTGCACCACAAGGATTGGTGTGTTTCACGATCGCGGCGGCTGGATCACTACTGGGATCACTAAACTCCGCAATAATTTGTCGTGCGCCTTCTAGATCCACCAGATTGTTGTAGCTCAGTTCCTTGCCCTGAAGTTTGGTCGCCGCTGCCCATCCCGTGGCGATCGCGCCCGTTTGATACCACGCTGCCGGTTGATGCGGGTTTTCGCCATACCGCAAGGCCTGCAGTTGCGTTCCCACTAACTTAAACGTCTCAGGCAGCGATCCTGCTAACTCTGCTGACCGCTGACCGCTGACCACTGACTGCTCTTCCAGATATGCCGCGATCGCTCGATCATAATTCGCCGTATGTTGAAACGCTTTCAGTGCTGCCTTCTGCCGGAAGAATGGCGATGCTGTACCGTTGTTCTGACGCAGTTCTTCCAGGTAGTCGTTGTATTGAGTCGCGCTACATAGAATCGTGACATGAGCATGATTTTTGGCAGAGGCACGGATCATCGCTGGGCCACCAATGTCAATTTGCTCGATCGCCTCGGTCAGAGAGACATTTGGTTTTGCGATCGTCTGCTCAAACGGGTACAGGTTAACGACTACGAGATCGATCGGGCGGATTTTCTGGGCGTCCAAATCTGCTACATCTTCTGGTACATCTCGCCGCGCCAGGATGCCGCCATGCACTCGCGGATGAAGCGTTTTCACCCGACCACCCAGAATTTCAGGCGATCCGGTGTAATCCGAAACTTTGGTGACCGGTAGTCCAGCTGCCTTCAACGCTTGAGCCGTCCCACCGCTGCTAATCAAGTCAAAACCAAATTCAGCCACCAGGCTATGCGCCAGTTCAATCAGCCCTGTTTTGTCAGATACACTGAGCAATGCCAGTTGTGCCATGCTTCTCAACTCCCGTAAAACCCTAGATTAGTGTACTGGAGGATGAGGCAGGGAACTGAACGCTATACCAGCAAGCTTACCCCGCGCTACTATGAGCCTTGCAGCATTTATTAGGAAAAGCCCTGTGACCCTGCAAGTGATTACTGTTCCACCGGCCACCGGTGAGCCCCCGCAAGGATTGATTGTTATTTTGCATGGTTGGGGTGCCAGCGCTCAGGATGTGTTCTCTTTAGCGCCATTCATCGGCTTGCCTGATTACCAACTGGTTTTTCCGGATGCACCCTTCGCGCATCCGTATGCTGCAGGTGGCAGAATGTGGTACGACTTTCCTGGCAACTTCAATTTTCAAAGCACACCGGCGTTTGCCTCCCGCGACGACCTTTCTACCAGTCGTCAGTTGCTTACTGACCTCATCAAAGCTCTGCCAGAAACAACCGGGGTGCCGCTCTCCCGCACCATTCTTGGAGGGTTCTCTCAGGGTGCTGCGATGACGTTGGATGTTGGCCTGGGGCTACCGTTAGCAGGGTTGATGGTCTTAAGTGGCTATCTACATGCACCGATCGCCCACCAGCAGGCTGCCTTTCCGCCAACGCTGATGGTGCATGGTAGGCAAGATCTGGTGGTTCCCCTATCCGCAGCACAACAGTCGCTGCGTAACTTGCAAGCTCTGGGTGTAAGCGTGCGCTACCAAGAATTTGATATGGGACACGAAATTCAACCGCTGGTGCTCAAACAAGTACAAAGTTTTGTTGAAGAGTTGTTGCCTAATAATAATTAAACTGTTAGAGCTTCGCATGAATGAATCGTGTGGAGTAACATGTAGTACGGGCTTATACCTGGAGTCAGTTGACGAGAGTCAATGCATGGCCTGGGTGTTTTACGAAAGAGGTGGTAATGATGGCGACTCTAAGCATTGAACAGTTGGATGTGACCAAGTTGACCACTACAGACGTAGCAGAACTTGCTATTCGTCTTGAAAAGGATGATTACGTCAATGCCTTCGAGGGGCTGAGTGACTGGCATCTCCTGCGGAAGATTGCCTTCCAGCGTCCAGAAATGGTCGAGCCCTACCTCTACCTACTAGATATGGAAGCCTACGACGAAGCCTGACAGAATGCAGGGGAAACGTGTTCTCATTGGCATTAGCGGCGGTATTGCGGCATACAAAGTTTGCGAAGTCATCTCAACTCTGGCAAAGCAGGGAGTTGAAACGCGCGCGATTCTAACTAATTCTGCACAAGCGTTTATTACACCGCTGACTATCGCAACGCTGTGCCGTCATGCCGCGTATACAGATGAGTCTTTCTGGCAGACCACGCACGATCGCCCGTTGCACATTGAACTGGGTGAATGGGCTGACCTCTTTGTCCTTGCGCCGCTGACTGCCAATACGCTGGCAAAGTTAGTCTATGGCATGGCAGACAACCTGCTGACGAACACGGTGCTGGCATCTACCTGTCCCGTGTTGCTTGCGCCTGCAATGAATACAGACATGTGGGAACAGCCGCCCGTACAGCGAAACTGGCAGTCAGCGCAGGCAGAACCACGGATGCATACGCTTGCTCCTGGTTCTGGCATCTTGGCGTGCGATCGTGTAGGTTCTGGGCGCATGGCTGAACCAACTGCTATCCTGTCTCATGTTGAATCATTGCTTTACACCAAAGGGCAGCGCGACCTGGTTGGAAAGCACGTTTTAATCAGTGCTGGCGGCACTCGCGAATTTCTGGATCCCGTTCGTTTTATTGGCAATCCGTCAACGGGGAAAATGGGTATCGCTCTTGCACAGGCTGCCTTGCATCGGGGGGCAACGGTTAAACTTGTGCACGGGGCTTTAGAATCGGCTTTAGACGCGCAAATTGCCACTTTGCCGGAAATACAAGCCTTTTCAGTCACCAGTGCCGATGCCATGCAGCAAGCGCTACTCCATTGCTTCCCGGAAGCAGACTGGACGATTATGGCGGCTGCCGTTGCAGATGTGAGGCCTGCCAGCTATAGCCAAGAGAAACTGCCCAAGCGATCGCTCCCCTCTGCTCTACCGCTAGAGACTGTGCCAGATATTGTGGCGGCACTGGCGGCATTGAAACAGCCACACCAAAAATTGATTGGCTTTGCAGCGCAGAGTGGCGACATTGTGACACCCGCCTTAGAAAAACTCCAGCGCAAGAAACTGGATGCGATCGCCGCCAATCCCATTGATCAACCCAACAGTGGCTTTGGTAGTGATTCTAATCAAGCGGTGCTGATTGATCATCGCGGTCGTCAGCATATCGTTGAACCTTGCAGCAAACTCCACATGGCGCACCAGCTGCTTGATTTTATGCAGACGTTAACGTGACTGACCACCGTCAATACGGGGATGATCCTGATTACAGGTAGAAGGTTGGATACGGCTGATGTTCGCGATCGTTATCAACGACAGGCTCTTGCGTTGGTTCTGCCCGGTTCGACAGCGGTAAAACTGATTGCCATGAGTGGCTTTGCTGCGCCTTTGGGTTGATTGGCGCTGACTCAGATTCTTCAGCTAGGACATAGAGATAGGTCAGGTTTTCCACAGGAGCTAGGGGGCTTCATAGCGCGAGGTTGGTTTGGAATGTTGCTCACAAAACGTTCAACAGCTTCAGCACCCTTAATCTCCACGCTCTGTAGGCAGTTAATCAACAGGCTCACTCGCTCACTCCACAAAGTAGCTGACTGCTTGTTAACATTTCTGGTTCCACCGTAGCGATTGGATTCATTTTTCGATAACCGACTAGAAAACTACCATAAGCATCACACAAACTGAGTGATTATTTCCTCAGCAAAAAATAGGAGAGTTTTCAGCAAAAATGAGGAGAGTGACCAGTCATCTCTCCTCAAGCCAAATATTTCCGTACGAAGGTTACTTTGCTTGATGCTGTTTAAGCAACGTGGTATGGGCTCGTTAACTTGTCTAGCTGCTGCACCAACAGGCTCAGGAAGAGCCCGACATCCGTCACCACGCCCACGGATTCGACGGAGCCCCGATCGCTTAATTTCGTCACGACAGCAGGGTTGATATCCACGCAGACCATTTTCACGCCAGCAGGCGTCATGTTGCCAACGCCGATCGAGTGCAGCATGGACGAGAGCATCAGAATGAGATCTGCGCCTTGAATCAACCGTGCATAGTCCTCTTGCGCTTTGATTAAGTCCATCTGCGTGTCGGGCAGCGGACCATCATCGCGAATGGAGCCAGCGAGTGAGAATGGTACGTTGTGCTGAACACACTCATACAAAATGCCACTTGTGACAACACCTTGCTCAACCGCTTTTGCAATGCTGCCATAGCGACGGATTGTGTTGATGACCTTCAGATGATGACGGTGTCCACCGCGGACGGACACCCCACGCTTCATGTCCACACCGAGAGAGGTGCCCATCATGGACTGTTCGATGTCGTGAACGGCGATCGCGTTGCCGCCCAAGAGAGCCTGCACATAGCCTTCTCGCACCAGATGCGCCAGATGCTCACCGCCACCCGTATGAATCACCACCGGGCCAGCGCTCACTACAACTTTGCCGCCTTGATCACGAATCTGGCGGAGTTCCCAGGCAATCTGTTCCACGACCAGTTCCACGCGCCGTTCACTGGAAACACCCGCACCCATGAAGCTGAACTCCTGAGTGTTGCGCTGTTCGCGTGACTCTGTTTTGCGAATGGTGCGAATGCCTTCCACACCAACGATGACCCGATCGCCTACCTGTAAATCGCGCAACAGGCTGCAATAGGCATCGAGACCGCTGGGCGTTTCACGCACGACGATCGCGGCATCCATCCGCTGCCCGCGCACCTTCACCCAGTCGCACTGCACGCGCACTTCGGTGGGATAGATGGTTGTGACGTAGAAATCGTCGGGCGAAACGCCTGCTTGCGTCACGGTCTCTAAAATACTGTCGCAAACGTCCTGCGGTGGTGGCAACGCACCCAAATCGATGAGCTGGGTCATCAGCGTTTCCATCACCTCATGGGATGGCGCAGTCACTTTGACCTCAGCCGATGAGGTACTTTGTCGCTGTTCGCCCAAATTGAAATTGAGTACCTGGAAGCTACCGCCTCCATCCACAATCAGATCCAGTGCCTGGTTGATCAGTCCTGCATCCAACAAATGACCATCCATCCGCACAACACGACTTTCGACGGAGGCACTGGCATGCACGTCCACCTGAACAGGTTCTGTAACCCGCAGCGTTAAGCATTTTGCAGCACCGCCAGCCTTCAAAAATTCGGTCAGGGGTGTTTCAATAACCTGAAAGCCCGCTGATTCTAGCCTCTGTTTCAGCTTGTCGCTGGCTTTGTTGAGGACGATCGTGCGATCAATATTGACCGCATTGCACGCAAACGTGACCGCATCCTCTTCGCCGATCGCAATGCGCTTGGCTTCTGGGACGCGCATTTCAATCAAGCGATTGGAGTAGGCGTCAAAAGCAGGTGCATAATACAGCAAATAGCCGTCCGTTAAGGGACAAAAGCACGTATCGAGGTGATAGAATCGCTCATCCATCAACCGCAACGACAGCACTTCAATGTCTAACCAGCGAGCGAGGTACGGATGGGAGTCTAGTTCTGAGCGAAAACCATAACCGGCCCACAGCCAGCGTCCCTCACGATCGAACAACGCATCGCCTGCCCCTTCAAAAGGCAAATCTTTCGGCAGTTCATGCACCGTAAACCCATGCGCTTCCAACCATGCTTTAAAGAACGGCTCTTCACCCTGCCGCTCTTTGTGGAAAAAGCGACTCAGTACTGCTGTATCGCCCAGTACCAACCCTGCATTCGCCGTGAAAACCATGTCCGGGACGCCTTTTTCAGGCTTCACCAAATCTACGATCGCATGGTCTTTGAGGGTGTGAAATAACTGCTGCCACTGCTCAACGGCGCGATCGCGAGAAGACTTGTGTAGGTTGCCTTCCATCCACGGATTAATGACATAATCCACGTCGTAATGGTCAGGCGCGCACATAAGAAAGCGAATTGAAGATGTCATAAGGGAAGTGCCTGGCAGTGTAGACGCAGGAAAGACTGACGAGTGTTTAAGGATCTATTGTATTACAGGAGCTTCTCTACTCATCACAGCCGTTACTGTTCACTAACAATCAACCTTGCTACTTGAGGCTGCCTTGCTGACGCAGAAGAAAACCTTCAACCCTTTCAAGGAAGGGGCTTTGTACGTTTCTTTATGGTTGCTAATTAATCGCTATATGGCTGAATTTCTTTATCACTACCCAACTCTTTATGCTGGGATTCTGCTCAAACGATACAAGCGTTTTTTTGCTGATATTGAGCTTGCATCGGGCGAAGTGATTACGGCACATTGTCCCAATACAGGCCCGATGACAGGTGTTTGCCTTCCTGGTAACAAGGTGTATGTGTCTGCCAGCGACAATCCAAACCGTAAATTGCCCTACACCTGGGAGATGACAGAGGTCTGCGATACGCAACCAACCTGGGTGGGTGTCAACACCAGTTTGCCGAATCGCGTGGTGAATCTGGCGCTGCTGGCAAAGGTGATCCCAGAACTAGGCGAATACAGCCAAATTCGGATGGAGGTGCCCTATGGACAAGAAAAGAAAAGCCGGGTGGATTTTTTGCTAGAGGGACGCGATCGCCCGATCTACGTTGAAGTCAAAAACACAACCTGGGTGCAGGGCAGGCTGGCGCTGTTTCCCGACACGGTGACCACACGCGGACAAAAGCACTTGCGCGAGCTAACCGCATTGCTACCTGAGGCGACAGCAGTCATGCTCTATTTTATTAATCGCAATGACTGTCTTTACTTTGCGCCGGGAGACAGTGCCGATCCCCTTTACGGGCAATTGTTGAGAGAGGCGATCGCGCTCGGTTTACACGTCCTTCCCTGCCGCTTTGACATCTCTCCCTTAGGCATTCGTTACCTGGGTTTAGCCGAACTCACCCTCTAAACTCTGGAAACTTTTGACCATTATCGGCATTATATTGGTTTGAATTTTTGCCAGAGGCAGTTTGAAAGGATTGTGTCTCTGGGCATCAACAGGAGACTACATTGATGGGACGTACTACTCCTAAACTAGAATACCCACTGCTATGGGCTATAAGCAGACAACGACTTGACCAGAGAGAACCCGTGCGATCGAAGATTTCGCTTGCACGCGCCACAGATGATTTACTCTACGAGCTCCAGTCACTTGAGGCAACCGATATCGTCATCAGTTGTAACGTGGAGCCGTTACCTGCTTTTCCTGGCTATCCTGAACACTACGAAACGCCTGCTGATCCTGGGGTTGCTGTTTCGTTTACGTTGAATGGGGTGCCTTATCTTTTTGCCTGTGACGACTTTGAAGCAGTACAAGGCAATATGCGCGATATTGGACAGCTTCTTCGTGAAAAGCGAATGCTGAGCCAATTGCACCGTTGCGCGACGTTCGATCGCGAGTTCGCAGGCTATAAAGCGGTCAGCATTCCCGTTGAAGCCTCTCCCCGCCGCAAGCCCTGGTGGAAGGTGCTCTATGTTTCGCCTGATGCGCCGTTAACAGTCGTTGAAGCTGCGTATAAGGGTTTAGCAAAGACGGTTCATAGTGATTTGACTCCACAGGGCGGTGATGCCGCCATGATTGAGCTCAACCGCGCCGTTGAAGAAGCCCGATTGATGAGACTCTAAAATTGATGGGGCTCTAAAGCAGTGAGCGATCGCCAGCAGTTGTCAGTGATTCACTTCAGTACAACACTGACAACTGCCCCAAACTTGTCAGCCAATTCTTCGCGAATTCTATGTAGTAGATTTACCAAAAAAATACGTTCATCAATCAATATCGTGCAGTAAGATACATCGGGCACCTTTGTAGAGAGGCCTAGGCTTTCTTACAGCTGTAACAGCGGTTTATCCGGATATCGTCTGGTGTAGCCCGTGAATATAGCAGCGATCCATTCATCGATTATGAACAGCGTCAAACGATCCCTTAGAGACTCGTCAGGCAGTTGAGGAGCAAGCAATGAGACAACGATCAACCCCTTCATGGAGCCGTAGACTGACGTTAACGAGTCAGATTCTCTTTCTGACAGGTCTTGGGCTAGCAGGGGTATTTTCGTTCGGCAAAGAGCAGGCCACTGTGAAGGCTTCAGAAGCCGGCTCTGGTCAAGTTGCGACATCGGGCGGCACTTGGCGTGGGGCATCTTTTCCAGTAGAGAATTTTCAGGCATACACCTCTCCCTTCGGTTTCCGTGGCTCTCCCGATGGCTCTGCTGGTCAGGAGTTTCATCGAGGGCTTGATATGGCAGCGCCTGAAGGCAGCTACATTCGCAACTGGTGGGCCGGAAAGGTCGTTGAAGTATCGGATGATTCTGCCTGTGGCACTTCTGTTGTCGTGCAATCGGGTGAATGGGAACACGTTTACTGCCATATGAAAGGGCGGGTCGAGCTTGTAAACGGCATTCGTTATTTAAGCGATCGCAGTGGCGGTATTCAGTTGCCGGAAGGGCAAATGATTCCAGCGGGTGTCCGTATTGGTCGCGTGGGTATGACGGGCCGCACGACGGGGCCACACCTTCACTGGGGTCTGAAATATACCGGCAAGTGGGTTGATCCGGCACTGGTGTTGCGTGCGATGTACGCCGAACAAGTCAGAGCCAGAGCCATCTCCAACCGTTCTCAAGGCTAGCGTTAGCGCTAAGACTAAGCCGTGACTTAGGAAGGCAGCCAGCGTTCAGCTATCAGCAGTCAGCAGGGAGTCGAGTTAAAAGCTGCACTCAAAGTCAGTGATCAGCATCAATTCGAAACTTGAACGGAGAACGGTATTGCCATTCATTGCTGACCGCTGACCGCTGAATGCTGATAGCTCTCGATCGTTTCAGCGCGATAGGGAAGCATCAAGCAGGTGAAGCTTTTTTCTTCGTGCTCGTTTTAGTCGTGGTTTTTTTAGCTGTTGTGGTCTTGGCTGAAGCCGTTTTCTTAGCGGCTGTCTTTTTAGTTGTGCTGGCGGCTTTTGTGGTTTCAGTGGTCGCCGCCGCAGTATTGCTTTTCCGCGATCGCCCGGTTTTCTTAGTGCCTGCTTTAGCGTTGAGTGCTTCTACCGCAGTTCCCATTGCGATCGCTTCCACCGTTTCGCCTTCGGGTAGAGAAGCGTTTACCTTGCCGTGCTTAATGTAGGGACCGTAGGGGCCATCATAAATATTGACGGGTTCGCCGTCTTCAGGGTGGGTACCCAATTCTCGAAGGGGTTTGGCTGCACCGCGTTTGCCACGTCCCGCTTTGGGTTCTGCCAGCATTTCGAGGGCGCGATCGAGCGTAATGGTCAACACATCGTCGCCTGCTTTGATCGAGCGATATTCCTTCACACCTTTGCCCTGATCCAACACAACGTAGGGACCAAAGCGACCCAGGCTCGCCTGAATTTTGCCGCCCAGTTCGGGATGGACGCCCAGCAATCGCGGTAGCTGGAGCAACCCCACTGCCTGCTCCAGCGTGAGTGTGTCAGACGTAACGCCCTTGGGTAGCGAGGCGCGTTTAGGCTTCGGGTTTTCCTCGGATTCGTCGCCGAGCTGTACATACGGACCGTAGGCTCCAATTTTGAGGTAAATCGGTTCGCCTGTTTCGGGATGAAAGCCGACTTTATCGGGGCCTTCGGTTTTTTGGCGCAACAGCGTTTCTACCTGTGCTGGATCGAGATCCGCTGGTGTCAAGTCCTTAGGTATTGAGGCTTTTACCGTGCCATCGCCATTCTCGGCCTCAATATACGCACCGAAGCGACCGATACGCACCTTTGCTGCCAGGTTCTCTAGGTCGACGGTACGGGCTTCGGTCGGATCAATTTCGCTTTCGCGGTCTTTGACCTGGGTCTCCAAGCCGGTATCGCCCAGGTAGAAAGCTTTCAGGTAAGGGAGCCATTCAACGGCACCCGTCGAAATTTCGTCCAGGGCGTGCTCCATCCGAGCAGTAAAGCCAGTGTCTACGAGATCAGGAAAGTATTTTTCTAGCAGCGCAGTGACCGCAAAGGCTGTAAAGGTGGGTACCAAGGCATTGCCGACCATATTGGCGTAGCCACGATCGATAATCGTGCCGATAATGCTGGCGTAGGTACTAGGGCGACCGATGCCTTCACTTTCCAAGGTTTTGACGAGCGAGGCTTCAGTAAACCGGGCAGGGGGTTGCGTCTCATGCCCGATCGCATCCAGATCAGTACAACCAGGCGTATCACCGACCCGTAGCGTAGGCAGAATCACTTCCTGATCCTCGATCGCCGCATTGGGATCGTCCGATCCTTCCACATAGGCGCGGAAGAAGCCTGCAAAATCAATCCGCTTACCGCTCGCACGGAAACCGGCATCTTCCACCTGGATCTGTACCGTCACGTGAGTCTGGCGCACTTCTGCCATCTGGGTCGCGACCGTACGTTTCCAGATCAGGTCGTAGAGACGAAATTCTCGGTCTTTCAGCCCGGTTTGCTGCGGTGTACGGAAGCTACTGCCGGAGGGACGAATGGCTTCGTGGGCTTCTTGAGCACCTTTGCTCTTCGTGGAATATTTCCGGGGTTCAGGGCTGAGGTACTCGGCCCCATACATCGACTGAACGCAATCGCGCGCAGCCGTAATCGCTTGCTGCGAGAGACTCACAGAGTCGGTTCGCATGTAGGTAATGTAGCCCTGCTCGTAAAGGCTTTGTGCGGTTCGCATCGTATCTCGCGCCGAGAGCCCTAACTTGCGGTTGGACTCCTGTTGCAGAGTGGACGTGGTGAACGGTGGAGAGGGTTTGCGGGTAACAGGGCGCTCTTCCAGGTTGGTCACTGTCCAGGCACGATCGCGAATCCGATCCTGTAGCGTCCGCGCCTCTGATTCGTTTAGCAACGCCACCGTGCGACCAGCGATTACCTGTCCCGTTGCCTCATCGAAATCGCTGCCGTTGGCAACTCTTACGCCTGCTAGAGTAACCAACCGCGCTTCAAAGGTTTGCTTCTCCTGGCTTCCTGCCTCCAACGTCGCTTTCAGATCCCAGTAGCTGCCTTGACGAAAAGCCCGTCGCTGTCGCTCTCGTCTGACCAGCAGACGCACAGAGACGGACTGCACGCGTCCAGCAGAGAGCCCAAACGCGATTTTTTTCCACAACAGGGGAGAAAGGGTATAGCCCACCAGGCGATCGAGAATGCGACGTGTTTCTTGAGCGCGTACCAACCGTTCATCGACATCGCGGCAATTGGTGATGGCTTGGCGAATCGCATCCTCAGTAATCTCATGAAACACCATGCGCCTGATGGGCACAGTGGGCTTGAGCAGTTGCAGCAGATGCCAGCTAATGCTCTCACCTTCCCGGTCTTCGTCAGTGGCCAGAAAGAGTTCGTCGACGCCTTTGAGGGCTTCCTTTAGTTCTTTGACGATCTTCTTTTTATCTTGTGGTACGACATATAGCGGCTCAAAGTTAGCCTCCACGTTCACGCCCAGTGGTGCCCATTTCTCGCCCTTTACGCCTGCCGGGATCTCACTCGCAGACTGAGGCAAATCACGCACGTGCCCCATGGACGCTTCTACCCGATAACCAGCGGGTAAGTAATTGCGAATGGTGCGCGCTTTGGTGGGTGACTCGACAATGACAAGCTTTGACATGGGATCGTTAACGTTGAGAAGGATATCGCGGCAATCAGGTGGCTCAGTCTCTACTTATAACCAATATTGGATTGGCTACAGGGTGAAGTGAGCGTTTCCTGAAATGTAATTTTTAGAGTGAAAGGGTATGACTGGCGACGTGACGTGGGCTGCATTGGTGGTAGGAAGGGTGCTTCATCAAACTGAGCAGAGGGTCTCAACAAGATGGCATAGAGACGATCGCAAGTGCAACTGACTTTAAACCCAATGCTGTTGAATACAGCGCTACGGTAAATTGCAATGTAGAATCCACTGTAGAGGATTTCTGACTCGCCCGACTCCCTGATCGCTCAGAGGGTCGATCGGCATCTCTCCTTCACGTAACCCTAACGTATCTTATTCATAGAGCTAAATCTCATGGATTTCGCCACGCTCGCTGCCCAGCTTAACGCTGGGACGATTCTGCCAGAAGGCATTGTGATTACTACCCTCATGATCGTGATTGTGGGTGATTTGATTGTGGGGCGAACGGCCTCCTCTCGTTGGACACCTTATGTCTCGATCGCCGGACTCCTCGCGGCTGTAGTCGCTCTCTACTACCAGTGGGATTCGTCAGACCCGATCGCCTTCCTGGGAAGCTTCAACGGCGATTCGCTGAGCGTCCTCTTCCGGGGCATCATCGCGCTGTCGGCAGTCATCACCATTTTGATGTCGGTGAGCTACATCGACCAGTCTGGGACATCTTTGGCAGAGTTTCTGTCAATTTTGCTGACGGCGACGATCGGTGGGATGTTTCTGTCGGGTGCAGACGAACTGGTCATGATTTTCGTCTCGCTGGAAACGCTCAGCATCTCGTCGTATCTCTTGACGGGCTACACCAAGCGCGACCCACGTTCCAATGAAGCTTCGTTGAAGTATCTGCTCATTGGGGCATCCAGTTCTGCCATTTTCTTATACGGTCTTTCGCTGCTGTATGGCCTGTCGGGTGGCAAAACCACGCTCAGCAGTATTGCCGCTCAGATTGCCGATACCGGATCAACCCAGTCGTTGGGTCTAGTCATTGCGCTGGTGTTTGCGATCGCGGGGATTTCCTTCAAAATTGCGGCTGTCCCTTTCCATCAGTGGACTCCAGACGTTTATGAAGGTGCGCCTACGCCCGTTGTTGCTTTCCTTTCAGTGGGCTCTAAAGCGGCTGGGTTTGCGCTGGCTATTCGCCTGTTAGTGACCGCCTTCCCGTTACTGACGGAAGAATGGCATTTGGTGATGAACGCGCTGGCTATTCTCAGTCTGATTTTAGGGAACGTCGTGGCGCTGGCGCAAACCAGCATGAAGCGACTGCTGGCGTACTCCTCCATTGGTCAGGCTGGCTTCGTGATGATTGGTTTGGTCATTGACAGCGATGCGGGCTACGCCAGTCTCCTCTTTTACCTGATCTCGTACCTGTTCATGAACCTGGGTGCGTTTACAGGCGTCATTCTCTTTTCGTTGCGAACAGGCACCGATCAAATTAGCGAATACGCGGGCCTGTACCAGAAAGATCCACTCTTAACGCTCTGTTTAAGCCTGTGCTTGCTCTCCCTGGGCGGCATTCCGCCGCTGGTTGGCTTCTTCGGTAAAATTTACCTGTTTTGGGCTGGCTGGCAAGCAGGAGCTTACGGACTGGTGCTGTTGGGTTTGGTTACCAGCGTGATCTCCATTTACTACTACATCCGTGTAGTGAAGATGATGGTGGTCAAAGAACCGCAGGAAATGTCTGATTCCGTGAAAAACTACCCTGCTATTAGCTGGGAATTGCCTGGGATGCGATCGCTCCAGTTCAGTCTGGTGCTGACGGTTATTGTCACCTCATTGGCAGGCATTCTCTCCAACCCTTTGTTTACCCTGGCAAATAATGCTGTTACCCAAACGCCGATCTTGCAGGCAACCCTGACGACTAGCAGTCGTCCTGTGTCAGCGTCAGTGGCGAAAGTTCCGCTGCTCCAGAGCGACTCTGATCTCAGAAGCTAAAACACGTGTGAAGCACTCTAAAACTGAAACGTTAGGCAGCCAATGCCCGCTCAGAAATCTCTGGGTGGGCATTGGCTGTAAGCGGGGTACACCCAAAGTTGTGATTGAGCAGGCGGTTCGAACCGTCTTTCAAACATATGCCTTGTCAGAAGACTCAATCGCGGGCATTGCGACCCTTGACACCAAAGCTGATGAAGAGGGTCTGATCACCTTCTGTCGCGATCGCCAGCTGCCGTTACGTTATTTTTCGGCTGATGTATTGCGATCGGTGGCGATCCCCAGTCCGTCTAGCGCGATCGAAGCATCCGTCAGCACACCTAGCGTTGCTGAAGCTGCCGCTCTTTTGGCATGTGTCCCGCACTCCACATCTCAACTCTGCATTCCCAAACAGATCGTTCGTGAGATGGAGCAACCGGGATTGGTTACGATCGCGGTTGCACGATCAGTGACTGAAAACGTTGCATCCCTGCATGAAATTCCTTAATTTGCCAGATATTCGTAAGTCTTGAGCAGCTTTTTGACTGTTTTGAGGTGGTCACGCACGATCGTCGCCGACCCCGCTCCTGACCCCGCATCAATAAGTAGGTCGCCGATCGTTTCTAGTGCGCGCTCATTGATGGAATCGATCAACAGCTCAGGCATCGTGAGATTCTCCTCAGCAATATGCTTCAGCACGGCTGCCGGACGGTTTTGCTCGACAATTACCTTAATGACCTGTAGCTCATACTCTGGCAACTGCACCATAAACTCAGTCCACTCGCTGGGTAAGTCGGATGACGTTTTTTCGAGGCCGATCGGCTCTGGCACAGCAACAGTCGCTTTGGTTTGAGCTGAGCCTGTTG
The DNA here is from genome assembly GCF_003003795.1 of Stenomitos frigidus ULC18. Classification (GTDB taxonomy): domain Bacteria; phylum Cyanobacteriota; class Cyanobacteriia; order Leptolyngbyales; family Leptolyngbyaceae; genus Stenomitos; species Stenomitos frigidus_A. The sequence continues at coordinate 17,665 of NZ_PVWK01000017.1, forward strand.
TCGGCTGATGGACACTGGCTGTTGCTAGTGGCTGCTTGAGCAAGGCATCCTGATGGACGATCGCTTTTTGGGAGTAAGCCTCACTATTCCCATTACTGCCATTTGAGCTGCCATGCTTGCCTTTCAATTCAGGCTTTACAGGCGCTTTGGGTGGCATTGTGACAGCTAGCTGAGCCGCATCCAGCGCTTCTAACTGTTGCTCTAGTGCTTCCTTTTGGCTGCGGCGATCGAGAATCTGCGCTTCGAGGACGCTGAGTTCTACTTGCAGTGAGCTGACTTGCGTTTGTAGCTGCTTGAGCGCTTCCTGAAGGGGATTCGTACCTGTTTCTAGTTCGTGCTTCTTCGCCTCTGCATAGGCTAAAAACTGCTCTAGTTCGACCCGACAGGTTTCTAAATCCTTCACTTCGCCTTTGAGCGTTTTGGCAATGGCTTCGAGCTGCCGCTTTTCTTCTCTCAGGTTTGCTAGTTCCCGCGAGAGCTTCTCTCTATTTTGGCGATGGTCCGTGATTTGCCCTTTAATTTGACTCAGTTCTGCCTGGAGTGCAGCCAGATTCGCTTCAATTTTGCGCTTGGCTGCGGTCGCGTCTGCAAGTAGCTCCTGGTTGAGGGTATCGTTTATTTGAGTGTCACTCTGTCTGCCCGTCGCAGGGTTACCCCACGGACTGCTTGCTGCACTGTCCGCGGCTGAAATTTCGGTGGGTAGTTCATACGGTTTCACCTCGATCGGGGGCTGCGTCCTGGCTGCTGTTGATAAATCCCAACTCAGCCCTTTGAGAGCCGGGGGCAGGCTTCTGGAAGACGGTGCACTCATGAGCCGTGGCTGAGCAGACTGCATCGCCAGCGTATCGAGACTGACTGCCAACTGCTCTTTCTCTGCTTCTAGCTGTTGATAGGCGTGATAGGCTTCTGCACGCCGTTGCTGCAACGCCTGAATATGGTTTTTGAGGTCGGCAATGCGGTTGTATGCTTGCCCGTGGTACTTCCGATCGACGACCAGTGCAGCCGCGATCGTAGCCACCGTGGTCGTGGCGCCTGCCCCGATCGCGTTGCCCAGATTGCGACCCGTCACAAAGCTAATGCCAAAACTGATGCCAAAGGCAACAGACCCAAGAAAAAGTCGCTGTTTCACCATAGTCAGGTAACAAAAGATAGCGGGTTAGAAAAAACAACCCATCAATAAAGCGGTCGGCTGTCAGCTAGCGATTGAGCGTAGGATGGAGTGGATAGGCAAGGATGAAGTCGCTAATGCGTCTACACGTTGTTGCCCACGAATGACGATCACAGTAGTAGCGTTTTTAACAGGAGAGTTGTGGTTAAAGTCGCTCAATGTGAAGCGCTCTTTTGCTTAATGGTAGGTTAACTCAAGACATTTGATGCATTAATGAACTACAGGACAATGCGGCGGCGGATCGGGCTTTATAGTGTGTGTGTTGGATTGGGAACCGTCGCGCTACTGACGATCGCAGCGCTAACCCCGCGACAATGGCACGCATCGTCTCAACAATCAGGCTGCAAGTTTAGGGTCTATGTCTCTGGGGACTGGATGCACACCAATTTTTTTGTCCCTGTACGCATGGATGGCTTTGACTGGAGTCAGCATCTGAATTTGGCGACGATCGGCAAAGCATCGGCTAACTATCAGTATCTCCAGTTTGGCTGGGGCGATCGCATCTTTTATGTTGAAACGCCCTCGTGGGATCAAGTCAGCCTATCGAGTGCGGTGCGATCGCTGGTACTACAAAACCCCGCTGCACTCTTTGTCAAAGGACATATCGCTGTGCCCCATTACCCCAACGAAACGCTAAAGTGCGTCAGCCTGAGCAAAGCCAACTACATCAAACTGATGCACTTTCTCGAAGCATCGTTTCAAACCGATCGTCAGGGCAACAAGCAGCGCCTTAGTTCAGGACAAGATGGTGACAGCAGCTTTTATGACGCCACAGGCCGCTACTCCATGCTCAGAACCTGCAACTCCTGGACAGCAGACGGCTTGCGCGCCGCCCATGTCAACACGCCCGTCTGGGGTGCACTCGCTCCTGCCGTGCTGCATCAACTGAAGGAAACATGTGGGTGCGATCAATGAAAGGATAAAGGCTGAAAGCTGAATGCTAAAGGGAGGTGAGAGGTGAGAGGTGAGAGGGGCAGAATTAACTCAAACCTTAGAACTTGAAACTCAAAGCTGAAAAGGCAAAACTCCTCACTCCTCACCTGTCTTAAAACTCAAGACTTTCCTTTAGCCTTAAGCCTTTCACCCCTCCTCCCCCCTCCCTCTTCCAGCGGCTCACAGAAGAGTTTATTCTACTCAATACAGAACCAAAAAATTAAGAGATGCAGTTTTCAAAAGTTTTGATTGCCAATCGGGGCGAAATTGCCCTCCGCATTCTTCGTACCTGTGAGGAGATGGGGATTGCGACGGTCGCCGTGCACTCGACGGTCGATCGCCACTCGCTCCACGTACAGCTTGCGGATGAAGCCGTTTGCATTGGCGAACCGCCCAGCAGCAAGAGTTATCTGAATATCCCCAACATCATTGCGGCAGCGTTAACCCGCAACGCGACAGCCATTCATCCCGGCTATGGCTTTTTGGCAGAAAACGCCCGTTTTGCCGAAATCTGCGCCGATCACCAGATTGTGTTTATCGGGCCGTCTCCCGACTCGATTCGATCGATGGGTGACAAGTCCACGGCGAAAAAGACGATGCAGCGAGTCGGCGTACCCACGGTGCCGGGTAGTGAAGGCTTGTTGACCGATGAAGCCGAGGCACGGACAATCGCCAAGAAAATTGGCTATCCCATCATCATCAAAGCTACGGCAGGCGGCGGTGGACGGGGCATGCGCCTGGTGAAAGAGGAGAGCGAGTTGGCTAAACTCTTTGCGGCCGCCCAGGGAGAAGCCGAGGCAGCGTTTGGCAATCCCGGTGTTTACCTAGAAAAGTTTGTGCAGAAGCCGCGCCATATTGAGTTTCAAATTCTGGCAGACACGTTTGGTAACGTGATTCACCTCGGTGAGCGGGAATGCTCCATTCAACGTCGTCACCAGAAGCTGCTAGAAGAAGCTCCCAGTCCAGCGCTAACCCCCTTACTACGCGAAAAAATGGGGACTGCTGCGGTGATGGCGGCCAAATCAATCAACTACGTGGGTGCTGGGACAGTTGAATTTTTGCTGGATCAGTCCGGCGAGTTTTACTTCATGGAGATGAATACCCGGATTCAGGTAGAGCATCCAGTCACAGAAATGATTACAGGGTTGGACTTGATCGCTGAGCAGCTTCGGATTGCGCAGGGTGAGCCGCTAAGCCTCACACAAGAACAGGTCGTGCTGCGTGGACACGCGATCGAATGCCGTATTAACGCCGAAGATCCAGAGCACAACTTTCGCCCACATCCTGGACGGATCAGTGGCTACCTCCCGCCCAGCGGACCAGGTGTACGGATGGACTCTCACGTTTATACCGACTACGAAATCCCACCCTACTACGATTCATTGATTGGCAAACTCATCGTGTGGGGAAGCGATCGACCCGCTGCCATTAGACGAATGCGTCGAGCCCTCCGTGAGTGTGCGGTGACTGGCTTACCCACCACGATCGCGTTTCACCAAAAAATTCTAGACAACCCAGACTTTCAGCGAGGCGATGTCTATACAAACTTTGTCGAACAGATGATGCAGAAACCGCAGGAGGGGAAAGGATGAGGGATGAAGGCTAAAGGGTGAAAGAAAGTTTTGAGTTTTGAGTTGAAAGAGGAGTCAGGAGTCTTCTAACAACCAACAACCAACAACCATTTATCCTTTAGCCTTTCCTACTCCCTACTCCCTATGTTTTTAGCCTTCAGCCTTTAGCCTTTCCTACTCCCTCCTCCTTCATGCTAATTTTTATGAAGTACCCCTCGATTCTTTGATTCTATGAGCCCTGCAATTCCTGAAGCTGTTAAAGTTTGGAGCCAGTTTTTTCACCCTGCCTTAATGTGGGTTTTGTTTGCGCTGACTCTATACGCGCTGTATCTGGGTATCAAGGTGCGCCAGGTTCGCGCGGCGGCGGGTGATGAGAAAAAAGAGCTGATTAAAGGCAAATTTAACGTCAAGCACTTTCAGATTGGTTCGCTGGTCTTGGCGTTGATGGTGGTTGGTTCGATCGGTGGGATGGTCGTCACTTACATCAACAACGGCAAGCTGTTTGTGGGGTCTCATCTGCTGGCTGGCTTGGGGATGACGGGAATGATTGCCGTCTCTGCTTCGCTGTCACCGTTTATGCAGAAGGGCGCAAATTGGGCACGCTACACCCATATCTTTTTGAATGTGGTGCTCGTTGGCTTGTTTGCCTGGCAAGCAGTGAGCGGGGTTCAAATCGTGCAGCGTATTATCAGCAAGATGTAAGTTCAACAAGCTCTAAAAGGTTGTCAAGGAATCATGCCATTTTTTAGCTGTTGGCAGTCAGCGGTCAGCCTTTTACTGGTTTCCAAAAGCTGATAGCTGATAGCCGATAACCGATAGCTGATAGCTAACCGCTAAGACAAAAGTGTCCTCCCTTCTCAGCATCAGTGGTGTTTCCAAATCTACTGTTTCCTTCTGTAGAACGGCTGTTGGTAATGGTTCTACAGGAAATGCTGGTGCCGACCCAACGTGTGAACTCATTTTGGAACGAATCTATGGAAACGCTGCACTTGCTTCGATCGGGTCAGCTTGAGGGTACTAAAAAACTTAACCTTTCCTGTGGCTTGACCCAATTTCCATCGGAGATTTTTGCGTTGGCAGAGTCTTTAGAAGTTCTGGAGCTTTCGAACAATCAGTTCAAGTCTTTGCCAGATGAGTTTGGGCAGTTGAAGAAGCTCAAAATTGTGTTTTTCAACAACAATGCGTTTGAGGAAGTTCCAGACGTGCTGTCGCAGTGTCCAGCGCTCTCTATGGTTGGCTTTAAGTCTAATCAGATTGTGCGTTGCGGAGCGGATGCCCTCCCACCGACTGTTCGCTGGCTCATTCTGACGGCTAATAAGCTGGAGCAGTTACCAGCTTCTATGGGCAAATTAAACCGTTTACAGAAGCTCATGCTGGCGGGAAACCAACTGCGATCGCTCCCCGATGAAATGGCGGCTTGCCAGAATCTAGAGCTGATCCGACTAGCAGCTAATCGTCTTACAGAACTGCCCGACTGGTTGTTTACCCTGCCTCGCCTATCGTGGTTGGCGTATGCAGGGAACCCCTGCTCTACGGTTGCGAGATCGGCTGAGCGATCCCTACCAGAGATTAGTTGGCTGGACTTAACGCTAGAAGACGTGCTGGGTCAAGGGGCTTCTGGAGTCATCTCTAAGGGCATCTGGCATGCAAAGCCTGCTAAACTAGAATCTCAGACGGGATCTCAACGAACAGACGTGGCAATCAAGATCTTCAAAGGGGAGATTACGAGTGACGGTTTGCCAACGGATGAGATGCGGGCTTGTATTGCGGCTGGAGCACACGGCAATCTCGTGAGCGTGCTGGGCAAGCTCACCCACAGTCCTGAAGAAAAGGCAGGACTAGTCCTTTCATTTATCCCGCCCCACTACAAAAATCTCGGGAATCCACCTGATCTCGATACCTGCACAAGAGATACCTATCCATCGGACACCGTTTTTTCGTTAGCGGTTCTTTTACGCATTGCTCAGGGTATTGCTGCTGCCGCTGCACATCTCCACGATCGCGGCATCATGCACGGCGATCTCTACGCTCACAATATTTTGGTGGATGAAACGGGCGCTAGTTTACTGGGAGACTTTGGCGCTGCCTCGTTTTACGACTCGACTGATCCAGCGATCGCCCAGACAATGGAGTGGTTAGAGGTCAGAGCGTTTGGCTGTTTGCTGGAGGATCTGCTCGATCGTTGTGTTTTAGAGGATTCTGCGGTTCAAAAAGCAACGGTCGATCGACTGCGTGCCTTACAGCAAGACTGCATGAATCCGATTGTCTCCAAGCGTCCTCTCTTTAGTACCATTTGCAAAAGCCTGGATGCTTTGAACCTGGTTAACCCTCTGTAGGGACGCTCCATGTAACGTGCCTAAAGAGGGAGATACCTTGATGAAACCCTAGTTGGTTAAGTAAGACTCTTTGGCGTGATCGCCCAACCTTCGTGGTCAAAAAGATGGATTTTGTCAGGTGTGTGTGAGAGCCAAAGTTGCTCACCGATACGGACTGGGCGATCGGGTTCAATGCGTGCCTGTAGCAACGCTGTCTCGACACTGGCATCCACGAGACTCAAGGCAAGATAGGTTTCGCTGCCCAGGGCTTCTACCAGTTCCACCTGTACGGGCAGGTTTTTCGGTGCGGCAGCGCTGATGTTGAAGTGCTCTGGACGAATGCCCAGCGTCAGCGTTTGACCATCGTAGGGTTTGAGTACATCTGCCCACACTTCTGGTAGCGTCAGGCGAAATTGAGGATGGGTAAGAAGCAACGGTGCTTTGAATTGAACTGCCAGGAAATTCATGGGAGGCGAACCAATAAATTCCGCAACAAAGCGATTGGCAGGACGGTTATACAACTCCAGCGGTGAGGCGATTTGCTGAATTTGTCCGGCGTTCATGACCGCAATGCGATCGCCCATCGTCATCGCCTCTGTTTGATCATGGGTGACATAAATCGTTGTTGTTCCTAACTGCCGCTGAAGCTTGACGATTTGTGATCGCGTCTCTGCCCGCAATTTGGCGTCCAGATTCGACAGCGGTTCATCCATCAAAAAAACCTGCGGGTTCCGCGCCATAGCACGCCCCAGAGCCACCCGCTGCTTTTGTCCGCCTGAAAGTTGCTTGGGTAGCCGATTCAGCAAGGGTTCAATTTGCAGAATTTGCGCCACCGACCGTACCTGCTGATCGATCGATCGTTCTCGCTCTGACCGGAACCGCAATCCTTTCGGCAGTTTACGAGTCGTTTCAATGAGAAGATTCTCAGCCCAGATGGGAAGTGAGGAGTGAGGTGAGAGGTGAGAGGTGAGAGAGTTTTGAGTTTTGAGTGTCGAGTTTTGAGTTAAAGCTGCTGACTGCTGACTGCTGACCGCTGACCGCTGACTGCTGACCGCTGACCGCTGACCGCTGACCGCTGACTGCTGACTACCTACCTTCGTCCGTCTCAGCCCAAACGCCAGATTCTCATAGACCGTCATATGCGGATACAGAGCGTAGTTCTGAAACACCATCGCAATGTCACGCTCTTTGGGTGGAAGCTCATTGACAAGGCGATCGCCCACGTAGATATTGCCCCCAGTCAATTCTTCCAAGCCAGCAATCAGCCGTAACAGGGTGCTTTTGCCGCAGCCAGAGGGACCCACCAGCACCATGAATTCACCGTCTGCGATCGTCAGGTTGATGGCACGGAGAACGCTGGTGGCGTGCGATCGTTTTGCTTTGTCTTTCGTTGCCGTTGTACCGCTGTTGCCGAGTGGCGTTAGCCATGGCTCTGCTGCAACAGGCGCCACCGGCTCACCCTGACGACCCGAAAAGCTTTTGTAGATATTTTCAAGAACAACCTGTGCCACGACAGTTCCTATCTCCATACTCGATTAGCTTAGCGCTGATCAGTTGAATGAACTGACTATGCTGCGGATTAAAGATACAGCATTCCGGCGCTTGTTTATAGGAGTGCCTTTGCCCGTATGCTTCTGAAGCACCGATCGCCACAGCAGTAAGCGTCAAGTTTAGCTAACCTGACTGGAGTGTGGGTTGTCGATCACACGCGGCTGAATGTCTCCTTTTCGATACAGACATCAGGCTTCTCTCCAACTTGGGCTAAGATCCTCAAACCGATCGAACTTCGAGAACTACGTCTTTTGAGAGTAGCGTTGGGCTACGCTCTGTGCATTCTCCCAATCTTGTATGTTGCTGAAGCTAATGAAACGAATCTCGCTGGTGGCTGCCTTTGTAATCGGGTTGTTTCTGGTATTGGTGCCAGCGTACGTTCGAAGTGAGGTGCAATCGTCAGCGACGATCGCTCAACAGTCGTTGCCGACAGCTGCGCCTCAAGGTGAAATAGACAATTTTGTGAAGGCAAAGACAGACACAGAGGAGACGGATCAAGAGTCGTCTAAGCCAGCGTCTTTTGACCAGGTTGTAAAAGGGACAAAGCAGCTCAAGGGGCTGTTTACGCTCTATCGAGACGAGGCAGCGGGCAAGCTATACGCCGAAATTCAGCCGGAACAACTGAACGTCAACTATCTGTGCACGATCACGATGGAGTCGGGCATTGGGCAAGGTGGCATTTATGGTGGTTTGCCGCTAGAAGATTTTCTGTTTACCTTTCGTCGCGTTGGCAACAAGCTTCAGTTTGTGGTGCCCAATGTTTTCTTCCGCACTCGTCCGGGTGATCCGCTCCAGCGATCGGTCAAGCGTTCGTTTAGCGACTCGGTTTTACAGGCGCTACCCATTCGCAGTACGCACCCCAAGCGCAAGAGTTTTCTAGTCGATCTCAGTCCGCTGTTTCTCAGTGATTTGCCTGGATTGAGCCAGTCGCTATCCAGTATGCTTGGCTCGTCGTATAGCCTGGATGCGGGTAAGTCTTCGTTTGGTCCAGCGCAGGCGTTTCCGCTGAATGTGGAACTGGAGTCAAACTATGGCTTTTCGGCTGGAGCGGAGGGTACGCCTCCACCGATTCTGTCAGTGTTGCCCAACAGCAAAACGTTTAACTTGCGGGTGCGCTATAGCCTATCGCGCCTTCCGAGCAACCACAATTACCGTCCTCGCTTAGCCGACGATCGCATCGGTTATTTCATCACTGCCTATCAAGATTTTTCCGACGACTCACCGAGAGATCCGTTTGTGCGCTATATCCAGCGCTGGAACCTGCAAAAGAAAGAGCCCAAGGCCACGCTATCGCCACCTGAGAAGCCGATCGTCTTCTGGATTGAAAACACGGTGCCGCTGGAATATCGAGACGCGGTGCGAGACGGTGCGTTGATGTGGAACAAAGCGTTTGAGCAAGTGGGCTTTAAGGATGCGATCGAAGTGCGCCAGATGCCAGATGACGCTAAGTGGGATCCGGCTGATGTGAGGTACAACACAATTCGCTGGCTCAGTTCCTTCGACGCAGGCTTCCTCGGTATGGGGCCATCGCGCGTTAACCCCCTAACAGGGGAGATTCTTGATGCCGATATTCTGATTGATGCCAGCTTTGCGCGCTACGCCAAAGAGCAATATCGCAGCCTGGAGCAGTCGCAGCAACTAGAGTCGATGCCAGCACTGATGAAGCTGACGGGTAACCCCAGCCTTTGCAGCTATGGGATGGGAGCCTACTTCTTGAAGCAATCCATGACAGCGAAACCAGCGCGCGACGTGAGTCGGGGGCTAAAGCTACTGGGTAACTACGACCTGTGCTACGGCATGGAAGCGACACGGCAGCTTGGGATCGGCGCCATGTCTCTATCAATGCTGCACAACGTCACCCCTCGCAGTAGTGAAATGAAGCAGTTTGTGCAGTCTTTTTTGCGATCGCTGATTGCTCATGAGGTGGGGCATACGCTCGGACTCCGTCACAACTTTCGAGCCAGCGCTATGCTGACGCCAGCCGAACTCAATGATCCCGCCATCACCCATCAGAAGGGCTTAGTCGCCTCAGTGATGGATTACAGCGCCGTCAACCTGGCACCACAGGGAGCAACTCAGGGCGATTACTTTACCCAGACGATCGGACCATACGACGAATGGGCGATCGCCTATGGCTACACGCCGGTTGATGCCCTGGTACCACAAAGCGAAACGCGACTTCTGGAGAAAATTGCTGGACGCGCACCCGAACCAGCACTTGCTTATGCGACCGATGAGGATATTTACGCCGGACTTGACCCGCTGACAAATCCGTTTGATCTGAGCGGCGATCTGCTGACCTATGCGCCGTGGCAGATGGAAAATGCTCAAAAAATGTGGCAGCGGCTGGATCAAAGTTCTCCTATAGCAGGCGAGAGCTTTAGCGACGTGCGGCTGAAGTTTGATGAAATTTTTGACTACTACTTTCAGTACGCCAGCTTTTTGACCACGTATGTTGGTGGACAATCGTTTAACCGCTTTAAAGGTGGCGATGTGGCTGGACGGTTACCATTTGAACCCGTGCCTGCCGAAAAGCAACGTCAAGCACTGGCACTGCTGCAAACCCATGTGTTCGACGCCAATAAATTTCGGTTCTCCCCTGCCTTCTTGAATAAGCTAGCGCCGTCTCGCTGGAGCCATTGGGGCGAAGAACCACAGATCTTCTCGCTCGATTACCCCATTCACGATCGCATCCTGCTGCTGCAAACCGTGGTGCTACGTGAATTGCTCCAGCCCGATCGTCTGGCGCGTCTACGCGATGCTGACCTCAAAACGCAGTCTGGTCAAGCCTTTGCCTTACCGGAGTTATTCAATACGCTGCAAATGGCGATCTGGCAGGACATGATCAAGCCGGAGGATAAACTGAAACTCTCCAGCCTGCGTCGAGGGCTACAGCGTGAATATCTGAAAATTTTAACCGGTATGGTGCTGCGTACGACTCCGGCACCCGACGATGCCCGCACGTTGGCATGGTACGAACTGAAGCAGCTTGCTACCGCGCTCGATCGTGTCCTACAACGGCAGGGTAAAGACGCCGACACTGAGACCAAGGCACATTTGGAAGAAACGCGCGATCGCATCGCGAAAACCCTGGATGCCAGACTGCAAACACAGTGAGTAGGATAAAGGCAAGTAGGATGAAGGTGATTAGGATAAGAATGGCCACTGCACCCTGGGAATCGGTCTGAATGCGCGACTTTCTGAAAAACACCCTCGCTACTGTACTGGGCTTATTGATCTTTCTGGGTCTGAGCATCAGTGGGCTTCTAACGATCATTATTGCGATCGCGGCACGCGACACGGGCCCTCAAGTCAAAGACAAGTCGGTGCTAGTGTTTGATCTAGGCACAAACATCACTGATGCAAAGCGCAGCAATAGCTCTAGTCAGGCATTGGGGGATGCTCTGTCTGGCAATCCGGGTAACGACACGATCAGTCTCCGCTCGGTGCTCGATGCCATCAAAGAGGCAACCCGCGATCCCAAAATTGTCGGCATTTATCTGCATGGAGACGAAGAAAGTGCAGGTGGCGCTGGCTTTGCCACCCTTAAAGAAGTGCGGGAGGCCTTGCAACGCTTTCGAGACTCTGGCAAAAAAATCATCGCGTATGACATTGCTTGGCGCGAGCGAGAATACTACCTGGGGTCGGTTGCGAACACGATCATCCTCAATCCCATTGGTTCTTTTGATCTCAACGGACTGAGTTCCGAAACGATGTTTTACGCGGGTGCGCTGAAAAAATTTGGCATCGGTGTGCAGGTGACACGCGTTGGCAAATACAAGTCAGCTGTAGAGCCCTTTTTGCTCACGAAGCGCAGTCCCGAAAGCCGCGAGCAAACCCAGCAATTGCTCAACGACTTATGGGCTGAGTTTCTCGCGACCGCAGGCAAAGACCGCAAACTCACGGTACCGCAGCTGCAAAGCATCGCTGATGCTCAGGGCACTTTGATGGCGACGGATGCTCTCAAAAGCCGTTTGGTCGACAAGTTGGCGTACCTGGATGAAGTGGTTGCAGACTGGAAGCAGATCGCGGCTACCGATGGCAAAAACAAGTCGTTCCGGCAAATCAGCCTGAAAGCCTATGCCAAAGTTGCCGAAGACAAAATTGAACGAGGCGCTAAAAATCAGATTGCTGTTGTGTATGCCGAAGGCAACATTGTTAGCGGTCAGGGTGGTGCAGGCGATGTGGGTGGCGATCGCCTGGCCAAACAACTGCGCCAACTGCGGCAAGATAACGATGTGAAAGCAGTGGTTCTGCGGGTCAATAGCCCTGGTGGCAGCGTGACGGCATCAGAGGTAATCCAGCGGGAAGTCATTCTGACTCGTAAAGCAAAGCCGTTGGTTGTTTCGATGGGTTCTGTTGCGGCATCAGGCGGTTACTGGATCTCGACCTACAGCGATCGTATTTTTGCGGAGCCCAACACCATTACAGGGTCGATCGGCGTGTTCGGTATTCAGCCCAATTTTCAAGCGATCGCCAATGCCAATGGCATTACCTGGGATGCGGTCAAAACTGGACGCTACGCTGATAGTCAAACCACATCTCGACCCAAGAACCCACAAGAACTGGCAATCCTGCAAAAATCAGTCGATCAAATCTACGACCAGTTCCTCACCAAAGTGGCCGACTCCCGCAAGCTGACTAAAACCAAAGTGGCTGAAATCGCTCAAGGTCGGGTATGGTCGGGTCTCAAAGCCAAACAGCTGGGCTTGGTGGATGAATTAGGTGGCATTGAAGCAGCCATCCAGGATGCGGCTAAACGCGCCAAACTGGGCAGCAATTGGCAAATTGAAGAATATCCCAAGACCCGTAGCTTTCCAGAACGATTCTTCGAGCAATTGGGGAATGATGCGGCGGCTCAGATGGCTCAGAGCCATTCATCCCGCGACCCGCTCACTGTTCAAGTCGAAAAACTGCAGACAGATTTAGCGGCACTCAAAGCGATGAACGATCCGCTTGGAGTCTACGTCCGCCTCCCCTTCAACTTTAGGATCGATTGATCGAGACCGAGTGATGGTTTATCACTGTCCCATTCTGTAGGGACGTTACATGTAACGTCCCTACAGTCGAAATAATTATGCGCCGACTCGATGGTTGATGAGCTAAACTAGGCAAGAACGCTGCAGGGAATCCCTGCGGTTGTTCCTGGCTTCGTGAAGTTTTAACTTCGTGGGAAGTGGGTTACGCCCACTTTTTTTATTGGTACTCATGGTTCATCCGGTCATTCCACAAATCATTGCTCTGGCTCATCCACTGGCAGGTTCTCTCGGTTTACAGGTCGTTGGGGCTGTTTTTCACACCCACCAAGATCCTCCTGTTTTGCGCATTGACATCTGCCACCCTGAGCGAGACATCAGCCTGGGAGATTGTGAACAAATGAGTCGAGCACTAGAGACAGCGCTTGATACTACAGAGCTTCTTCCTGAAGCCTATGTGCTAGAGGTCTCTAGCCCTGGCATTTCTCGCCTCTTGACGACCGATCGCGAATTTATTTCTTTCAAAGGCTTCCCTGTCATTGTGACCACTGCTGAACCACATGCAGGGCAGCAAGAATGGACAGGGCAGTTAATTCGTCGGGATGAGGGCACCGTTCACATTAACCAAAAAGGCCGGGCGATCGCCATCCCTCGTACACTGGTAGCCAAGGTTCAATTAACTGATGGCGATGAACCGGATTAGCAGCTAACGCTTCAGAGCCTAAGTGCATCTCAAGCCGCAGGCTCTTAGTCTCTCCCCACCGATCCCGTTGCAACGGCCGTCCTTATCGCTTCATCCTTTCCCCTTCACACTTACGGAGACTTTCCAAATGTCAATGGTCACTCTGCCCGGACTCAGAGACATGATTGATAGCATCAGCCGGGAGCGAAATCTGCCCAAGCTGGCAGTACAGGCAGCGCTGCGAGAAGCCTTGCTTAAGGGTTATGAGCGTTACCGACGGACTCAGCGGATCGACAATCCCAACTTTGACGAAGAATACTTCGCCAACTTTGAAGTGGAACTGGACGTGGAAGAAGAAGGGTTTCGAGTGCTGGCAGCGAAGACGATCGTTGAAGACGTTGAAAATTCTGATCATCAAATTGCGCTTCAAGAAGTGCAGGAAGTGGCCGCTGAAGCTCAACCTGGAGACACCGTCGTACTCGACGTAACGCCGGATCAGGGCGATTTTGGGCGGATGGCTGCCATTCAAACCAAGCAAGTTCTGGCTCAGAAACTACGCGACCAACAGCGCAAGCTGGTGCAAGAAGAGTTCCAGGATCTCGAAGGCACTGTCCTGCAAGCGAGGGTGCTACGTTTTGAGCGACAGTCCGTCATCATGGCTGTGAATAGCGGCTTTGGGCAACCAGAGGTCGAAGCGGAACTGTTGAAGCGCGACCAGCTTCCTAATGACAACTATCGAGCAAACGCAACGTTCAAGGTCTACCTGAAAAAGGTGTCTGAAGGTGCACATCGCGGCCCCCAACTGCTGGTTTCCAGAGCGGATGCTGGTTTGGTAGTCTATCTCTTTGCCAACGAAGTCCCCGAAATTGAGGACGAAATTGTTCGCATTGTCGCTGTCGCTAGAGAAGCCAACCCACCGTCTCGCTTTGTGGGTCCACGCACCAAGATTGCAGTTGATACGGTCGAGCGGGATGTTGATCCGGTCGGAGCTTGCATTGGAGCGAGAGGATCGCGGATTCAGGTCGTGGTCAACGAGCTCCGCGGTGAAAAGATTGATGTCATTCGCTGGTCGCCCGATCCCTCGACCTACATTTCCAATGCACTGAGTCCAGCCCGGGTTGATGAAGTTCGGCTAGTTGACCCTGAAGGACGACAAACCCATGTGCTGGTGCCCGACGACCAGCTCAGTCTGGCGATCGGTAAAGAAGGACAGAATGTGCGACTGGCTGCCCGTCTTACTGGTTGGAAGATTGATATCAAGGATTCTGCAAAGTATGACTATGAAGCAGAGAACCAAAAGATTGCAGCCGCTCTAGAATCACGGCGTCGGTTCGAGCCTGTTGAATCTGACGAATACGATGATTATGAAGACGAAGACGAAGAGCAGGAGACTGCTGACGATACCTATATGGCTCCTCAAGCTGCCGTTGATGAGGCTTTTGCCGATGAAGAGCAGGCACCAGGTGCAACCGCCGATGGCTCTGGCGTTGAATCAGATGATGCGCTGAAGCGTCCCTAAGACGTTCGAAGGTTTGCTTATGAAACCCAACTATCGACGCTGTATTAGCTGCCGCAAAGTTGCCCTAAAGCAGGAATTTTGGCGCCTTGTGCGGGTGTCGTCCACACAGGAGGGGTCTCCATTGGTCGTTTTGGACAGTGGCATGGGTCGATCGGCCTATCTCTGTCCTCAAGCGGACTGCTTAAAGCTGGCACAAAAAAAAGATCGCTTAGCGCGGGCACTCAAAGCGACAGTGTCTGAATCAGTGTATAAAACGCTGAGGCAGCGTCTATCTAGCCAACAGACGCTGCCTCAGCCACCCACAAACGCTCAACCAACGTGAACCCCACGATCGACGGCTACAATATAGTTAAGTGTCCTGCGACCAGAACGATGTAGGATGAGTGCTTTGCAAGGAAAAAATAACTTTGCACGACTATTGCGTTCAAAATGGCCGGTATTGGCTAGACTAATAGCTGCGGTTCCAGACTTTTAGAGGGTGACTGTACACTTTGATTTGTTGCAAGCCAACGGTACTCCGCAAGCAGAGTACATCCGTGTTTTACGAGCGAACCACTGCAACCTTGCCCGGTTTCACTCATGCTCTCTGTCTTACCCTGCAGACAGGTTTTGCGAGCGAGCGCCTGTCTTGGGGGCAGGCCGCTGGCTTCTCTCAGCTCGTGGAGGCACAGAACCACTAGGGGACTGAAGCGACAATGGTCTCGATCGCAACCGAAGCACCATCGATTTGAACCAATGTCGTTCCCGAAACGCTCAATTTTGTACGACGCCTTGAGGCCGTTTTGACCAAGGTAAGTTAGTGTGAGGATGTGAACCCACACTGGCTTTAACCTTTGAAACCAGAAACCGAAATCAAGTCAGTGTCGTCACATTTGTGCAAAATTAGAAGAGGGAACTCTTTGCAAAACTTGGGCATCGCCCATTAGTTTTTGAGACTGTTGTAATGAAAAGCTAGAGTCACCCCGACCGGAATCAGTAGGTCTTTAGTTCCCCGTGTGGAAATAAGTTCAATTTGAATCCAATGTCGTTTTAGTCAAAGCAGCAGGCAATTATGTGAAAACAGGATAGGTAGCGAGGGCAGAGTGGATGAATAATGGCAAGGTCAGAATTTACGAGTTATCAAGGGAATTGAATTTGGACAATAAGGATTTATTAGCCGTTTGCGAGCAATTAAACATTTCAGTCAAGAGTCACAGCAGCACAATCACTGATTCTGAGGCTGAGCTCATTCGCACGGCTGCTGAAAAATATACCGCCAATCCTTCTTCTCCCCCTAAGTCTGCCCCATCTCGCAACGGGGCTCACTCCCAGGCGGCCGAGGTGAAGACGAAAACAGCTGCCCCGGTCCAGAAGAAGCAGCAGATTCTTGAAATCCGTAAGCCAATCATTCGTCAAGCACCCAGCCCAGAGCCTCTTAATCCTCCTAAGCCGACGGCACCTCAGCCCACTGCGTCTGAGACGCCAGCAAATCCTGCGCCAAAGCCGTCAGCACCGAGTCGCCCGGCTCATCCTACTGCTGCTACCACACCAGTAGAGTCGCTAGTGAGCTCTGAGCTTCCTAAGGCAGAAGCAGCCCCCCTCGCTGACGAGCAACCACCCACCGTTAAGGCACCGGACAGCATTCACGAAGACCCTGTGACGCCTCCGGCTGCTCGTGTTGACGATCACGATCTTTCTAAACGCGATCTTACCAAAGGGGTAGCGGAGAGCCAACCTGAGCTTTCGGTGCCACCAGCGCGGCCCAGCACCTCGGCCAATACCCCGCGGGTCAACCTGGCGAATCGTCCCTTGTTAAAGCGTTCCCGTTCGGAACAAGCACCTCAGGTTGTTAGTGGCGAATTTGAAGAGCCAGCTATAGAGCCCAGTGCCATAACTGAGCGCGATTCAACCTTTAAACCACCATCGAAACCCACTCCGGCTAACCGAGCACCGGGACCTGTTAAACCTGGTGAGCCGCGTCCGGCAGCGCCCCGACCACAAACGATCGTGGAGTTACGCCGCCCGCCTCGTCCTGTGCGCCCTACTGAAGGTGCCGCTATTGAAGGGTCGCGAACAGAAGGCGTTGTTCTCCGTGGAAATCGCCCGAGTGCGCCATCAGCTGGGGCTGCTGCTCCGGGTGGGGTGGTTTCTCCGGATGTACAGCTTCAAACACGACCAACGCTGCCTCGTACTAAAAAGGCTAAAAGCTGGCAGGAGGAAGAAGAGGAAGGGCGCGAAGCCGAGAAAGCCGCTAAGGTTGCTGGGAAGACAAAGCGCCGGACTCAGGTAGCGGTAGACGAAGACGAAGATGATATCGATAATCTTCTGAACAAGGATGGCGATGCTGCAACGCCAATCAGCCTCTCGTTGGTGCGCCCTGCGAAGCCGAAATCCGCTCGTACGGCTCAGGTAAAACCACCCGCAGCAGCGCCAAGAGCGAAGAAAACCTCTAGCCCACGCGATCGGCGCGATCGTCGTGAACAAGAGGTCAAGGTCGAAAAGCCGGAGAAGATTACTCTACATGGCGGTTTGACCGTGCAAGAGCTGTCCTCCATCATGGCGATACCTGATACCGATATCATCCGCACCTTGTTCATGAAAGGCATTGCGGCGACGGTCACTCAGACGCTTGACATTGCGACCGCTACGATGGTGGCGCAAGAGCTGGGCGTCGAAGTGGAGACCGGACAGCGCGAAGCCGAGGCGAAGAAAGTCACTGAAATGCTGGATGCGGGTGATCTGGAAAAGCTCCAGCGCCGTCCGCCAGTGGTTACAATCATGGGCCACGTCGATCACGGAAAAACAACGTTGCTGGACTCGATCCGCAAAACCAAGGTGGCTCAAGGCGAAGCAGGTGGCATCACACAGCATATTGGTGCCTATCACGTCGATGTCGAGCACGAAGGCAAGATGCAACAAGTTGTCTTCCTGGATACGCCTGGACACGAAGCCTTTACCGCTATGCGGGCACGGGGTGCACGGGTGACCGACATTGCCGTGCTGGTGGTTGCTGCTGATGATGGGGTGCGTCCACAGACGATCGAGGCAATCAGCCATGCTAAAGCTGCAGAAGTGCCCATCGTAGTTGCCATCAATAAGGTGGATAAGGAAGAAGCCCAACCCGATCGCGTGAAGCAAGAGCTCACTGAGTACGGTTTAGTCCCAGAAGAATGGGGCGGCGATACTGTGATGGTGGCTGTTAGCGCAATTTCGGGCGAGAACCTGGATACCCTACTGGAAATGATTCTGCTAGTTGCTGAAGTGGAAGACCTTTACGCCAACCCCGATCGCTCTGCGAGAGGAACGGTCATTGAGGCTCACCTCGATAAGGCGAAGGGGCCGGTTGCGACCCTGCTGATTCAAAACGGCACTTTGCGCGTTGGCGATACTCTGGTGGCTGGTTCAGCGCTGGGTAAAGTACGAGCGATGGTGGACGATCGCGGTCAGCGTGTGAAGCAAGCCGATCCATCCTTTGCGGTTGAAGTCCTCGGCTTGGGTGATGTCCCCGCTGCTGGTGACGACTTCCAAGTCTTTGAGGATGAGAAAGAAGCCCGTTCTGTCGCGTCTGACAAAACGGATGAACAGCGTCAGTCTCGCCTCTTACAAGCAATGTCTTCACGCCGCGTTAGTTTGAACACCCTCTCGGCACGGGCTCAAGAAGGCGAACTCAAGGAGCTGAATTTGGTTCTGAAAGCGGACGTGCAGGGTTCTGTAGAAGCGCTCTTGGGTGCATTGAAGCAGTTACCTCAAAATGAAGTGCAGGTGCGGGTGCTGTATGCGGCTCCGGGTGAAATCAGCGAAACTGATGTGGATCTGGCAGCGGCCAGTGATGCGGTCATGATTGGCTTTAACACCACGCTGGCAACAGGTGCCCGTCAAGCCGCCGATCGCGCTGGAGTCGATGTACGTGAGTACAACATCATCTACAACTTGCTGGACGACATCCAGGCAGCGATGGAAGGTCTGCTTGAGCCCGAACTGATCGAGGAAGCGCTCGGTCAGGCTGAGGTACGTGCCGTCTTCCCAGTCGGACGCGGTGCGGTTGCAGGTTGTTATGTACAGTCTGGCAAGCTGGTTCGTAACTGTAAGGTGCGGATTCGTCGCGGTAGCGAAATTGTCTACGAAGGCAATCTGGATTCACTGAAGCGGATGAAAGAAGATGCGCGTGAAGTGAACTTTGGCTACGAGTGCGGCATCGGCATTGATAGTTTCAACGGTTGGAAAGAAAGCGACGTCATTGAGGCGTATCGCATGATCACCAAACGACGGACGCTCTCACCTAACAAATAGCTTGTGCTTAGGCAACACCGTTCTTAAGCAAAGCGGGTAACCCTGAGGCTACCCGCTTTTTGTGAGCCTAAATGATTTCTAACCTTGAAATTTCTCTAACCCTCCAAAGCAAAGCAACCATGCAACCACAATCAACCAATGGATTGCGATCGGTGTCCAGACAGAACCACTTTTTAGATAGGATATTGTGCAAATGATGCCTAGTAAACCTGCCCCACTTAGAAAGGCAGGCGTTCTAAAAAAAGGTGGTACGAATGGATGCAAGTGGTAACCCACAAATAAACACCAACTGAGGCTGCTAAGCAACCAGCGCTTTGAGAGTAAGATTGCTTCTGTGGAATGGGGTAGCAGTAGCGCTCGAAAGCCACATTCCTCAAGCAACGCTGGCATGAAAAATGCTCCTACAGCCACACTCACAATGGTTTGCCAGGAGGTCTGCACATCAATGTTGAGAAACCCTAATGTGAAACCGATCGGCAGATAAATGAGTGCAAAGATGAGCAGTAGCACCACTGCTTGCAACCAATCCTTTGCCGTTGGCACGGTAGAAAACGCAAGGATGACGCGACGGAAGAGGCTTTGCACTGAGAAAAATCAGCCTTACAGGAAGTGTGAGATTCCTAACCAGTTTAGCAAGGGTGCTGAGGTGAAACGAATAAAGCACTTCGATGCGATACAAAACGGTTGTTTTTAATTGACGGGCAAACGCCCTAAAAGACTGATTGCCTTGTTGTTACCCCGCCTGTGATTAGAACGCTGGGTAACGGCATCAAACCCGTTCGTTGGAACGGATTTTAATTGTAAGACCCTCGCAGTCCTCTGAAGAGGACTTTCTTTTGTGAGCCCGCACGTTCAGTGCAGGGCGGGACTGGCAATCGCTGCAAGATTTGTGGTCAACTAGCGGTTGTTTCTCCTAACTTCTACGATCGCCCAGTAAAAAACAGCCACACAAGTTGCGTGGCTGTTTTTAAGACGCTAAGTTAACGATCGAACTAATAAGCCGCTAAATTCTCAGCCGCAAAGTCCCAGTTCACCAAATTATCAAGATAGTTCTTGATAAACGCAGGGCGAGCATTACGGAAATCGATATAGTAAGCATGTTCCCAAACATCAAGCGTCAGAAGCGCTTTTTGTCCATGCGCCAATGGGTTTTCGGCATTCGGCGTTTTGGTGACTTTCAACGTACCGCCGTCATCGATCAGCCAGGCCCAACCGCTGCCGAATTGGGTCGTTGCAGCCGCCGTAAACTCTTCCTTGAACTTATCGAAGCTGCCAAACGAGGCATCGATTTGCTTAGCCAGCGTACCGCTGGGTGAACCACCACCAGAGGGTGCAAGGCTATTCCAGAAGAAGGTATGGTTCCAGACTTGAGCGGCGTTATTAAAGATGCCCGCTTTAGAAGAATCCTTGAAGGAGATTTTGATCACTTCTTCAAGCGATTTGTCATCTAATTCAGTGCCTGCAACCAATTTATTTAAGTTGTCTACATACGCCTTATGGTGCTTGCCGTAGTGGTACTCAAAGGTCTCAGCCTTCATACCATGTGATTCTAGGGCGTTAAAGTCGTAGGGGAGGGGGGACTGTTCGAATGCCATTGTGTTCTTCTCTCTATCTAAATCTGCATTGAGGTTGAAAGCTTACCGGCAAGGTTTAAACTTGCGTTTTTGCTCTGGCGTTTTTGCCCTGTGCAATCTCTGCGCTTGCAATTTTTGCGCTTGCGATCGTGTCATCTCTATCAACCACAAGAGTCTGAGAGACCTATGGGAACAGAGCTTGACGCTCAAATTCTATCGCATAAGCATGAGTTAAATCAGACTCTCCTGATCCTTCTCAGGGCAGAGATTTATACCATTACACTGTCTTGAATAGTTTGATCATCCCGCTACCGTTACCAGGTATTCAGCCATACTACCAATTGCTGACTTTAGGATTAAATCCACGATCCTTAGACGTTGTGAACCGATCAACTCTCGGCAGCCAGTCATGCTTTGTAAGCGTAAGCTTGGCTACTGAGTGAATCCACGAGCTTTTTGATCAATGTTTTGATCAATGTGTAATGCGGTGAGGCTAAAAGGTTCAGCGATCGTGCTTGTTACATACTCAAGCACACGATCGCCATACTCGCATGAATGACTCTCCTCACAGATTTTTTACTACAGGCGTAAAATCTCACAACGCTCCCGCCAGGACATATGTCAGGGAACGATAACTTTTAAGTTATTGCAGAAGTGCTCTTAAGCGCCCAATAACCTAACAAATAAGGATCGTAGGCAACAAGAGTGAGTAAAGCAACCGCAAGATGCCGCTAGGTAGCGACAAGGTTCTCTATAATTTTGGTAAAGGCAGAGACATTTCGTCCTGAACTGTAACTATTGAGCCTACTTGATTTGCCTCCGGTTCTCACTCAAGCATCCTTTCCAGCTCATCTGGTCACTCTCGATAATGGGTTAACGATCATTCACCAATACACGTCTGCAACTCCGGTAGCGGCAGTGGATGTTTGGGTTAAGGCTGGCGCGATCGCCGAACCCGATGAATGGGCTGGCATGGCACACTTTCTGGAGCACATGATTTTCAAAGGGACGGAGCGGCTTGCACCTGGTTCCTTTGATTTGGCGATCGAGCGACGGGGTGGCATTACCAACGCAGCCACCAGCTACGACTACGCCCATTACTTCATCACGACAGCGGCGCAACACCTGGAAGAAACGTTACCCTACCTGGCAGAGCTGCTGCTACATGCGGCCATCCCAGACAGTGAATTTGGGCGTGAGCGACAGGTTGTGCTAGAAGAAATTCACCAGTCTTACGACGACCCTGATTGGGTTGCGTTTCAGTCACTCAATGAGATGGTGTATCAGAGACATCCCTACGGTCGCTCCATTTTGGGCTCTGAAGAGACGCTGATGGCGCGATCGCCTGCCGAAATGCGCCAGTTTCACAGTGCGCACTATCAGCCGGAGAACATGACGGTGGTGGTGGTGGGCGATATCACTCAAACAGTGGCGATCGACCTTGTGAGTCAGTCGTTTCAGTCTTTCACGCCGCCGCTGGATTGCCCTCGCTACATCCCGGAAGCCGAACCACCCATCACCACTATTCGTCGTCAGGAAATTCATCTACCACGACTGGAGCAAGCACGGTTGATGATGGCGTGGATTGGCGCAGGGGTTGACTCTCAGTCTCAGGATCTTGATGAGCAACTGAACGCGGCCTATGGGTTAGATATCCTTTCGGTGCTATTAGCGGAAGGACGGACATCGCGTCTGGTGCGAGAACTGCGCGAAGAGCGTAAGCTCGTGCAGGCGATCGGCAGTGGCTTTTCCCTTCAGCGTGAGTCGGGGCTATTCACCATTAGCGCCTGGCTTGATCCAGAGAACCTGGAGCGCGTGGAGGCCATCATCTGCGATCGCCTGTCCCAACTGTCTGCTAAGCCTATTTCTGAAGCCGAACTTGCCCGCTGTAAGCGGCTACTCTGCAATGATTACGCGTTTTCGACTGAAACCCCTGGTCAACTGGCTGGGCTGTACGGTTACTACAGCATTCTGGCGAACCCTAGCATTGCCACTACCTATACACAGCGGATTCAGTCCATTCAGGCTACCGACCTCCAGCATCTCGCCAACCACTATCTCTCTCCTTATCACTACGCTGTCACGGTGGTGAGGCCATTGTGCTAGTGGTGGTCAAAGGTACTTACTGTACGTATCCCTGGTCGACACGTTACATGTGTCCGTGATTAATCAGGACGTTACAAGTAACGTCCTTGCTGCTCGCAATTCGCAATTAAGGATGGTTCCGTGAATTTAGGTATCAAACAGTCTCCCCAAACTCGCACAGTGCTTGCTAACGGCATGGTGGTTTTGGCGTGGGAAAATCCTGCTGCAGACATCGTTGCTGCGCGTATCTTCATCCGAGCGGGTAGCCAATGGGAAACAGCACAGCAGGCAGGGCTTTCGCATTTGCTGTCGGCTGTGCTAACGAAAGGTACCGAACAGCGATCGTCTCTAGCCATTGCCGAGGAGGTTGAGTCAGTGGGTGCCAGCCTCGGCGCTGATTCAGCGACAGACTACTTTCTCCTGAGTCTCAAAACTGTTTCCGCCGATTTTGCCGAAATGTTGGCGCTGGCAGGGGAGTTGTTACGATCGCCCAGCTTTCCGCAGCAGGAAATCGATCTGGAACGCCGTCTCACGCTTCAGGCCATTCGTTCACAGCAAGAACAACCGTTTTCGATCGCCTTCGACCAATTGCGACGGATTATGTATGGAGAACACCCTTACGCGCTGTCGGGGTTAGGCACTGAGGCAAGTGTGGCGCAGCTTGAGAGAACCGACCTCCAACGCTATCACCAGGCTCACTTTCGCCCAGATAATATTGTGATCAGCCTGTCTGGTCGCCTGCAGTCAGATGATGCCATTGCCCTTGTCGAGCAGGTCTTTGGTGACTGGCAAGCGCCCTCTACATCATTACCAGTGCTTAGCCTGCCTGCTATAACGTCCCAGCCTGTGAGAGCCGCGATCGCCCAAGAAACGCAACAGTCGATCGTCATGCTGGGCTACCTGGCACCTGCCCTGATCAAAGAAGAGGGGGCAAACAGCGGCAACCACCATACGCCCAGTGTGTCACTAGAGTCTTACACCGCGCTCAAACTACTGAATAGTTATCTAGGGAACGGGCTCTCCAGTCGTCTTTTTGTCGAATTGCGAGAAAAACGCGGTCTTGCCTACGACGTTTCTGCCTTTTACCCCACACGTCTCCATCCAGCACAATTTGTGGTTTACATGGGCACAGCTCCCGAAAATACCGCGATCGCGCTTGATGGTCTCAAAACAGAGGTCGATCGGCTGCGCACTCATCCCTTTAGCGCCGAAACGTTGCAAGCCGCTAAAGAGAAGATTTTGGGACAGCACGCGCTTGGCAAGCAAACCAATGCTCAGATTGCTCAAACCTTTGGCTGGTATGAAACAGTCGGTTTAGGTATTGGCTTCGACGTCCAGTTTCAGGAGCAGATGAGTGCAGTCACGCTGGCAGAGATTCAAACGGTTGCCGATCGCTATCTCGTTGAGCCCTACATTTCGTTGGTTGGTCCGGCTGCGGTTGTTAAGGAATAAATAGCATCTCCATGATTCTACGGAGAAATTTTCTCTGAAGCCTGAAGAAGCCCAGCAGAATTACTGAATACACCACTGTGATAAAGGGGTATTCTATGTTCCGAAGGGTGTGCTCTAACTAAATCTAGGGTGCGTTTCGGTCAAGCAAGCGTATAGTCTTGACCTCGAGTAAAACGAATTAACCGGATCGGAAACGATCGACTGCGGAGAGTAGAGTACGACCGCTTAAACCATTGAGTCATGGTTTTACGGTCTTTCCAGGTCTCGTGTGCCACATTCGCAGTTTGAGCGTTTCATCACTCGTTACAAGCCTGAACCGACCTCTATGGGTCACACCCTAATAACGAAATTATGAACAGCGACTTTGCAGCGATCCAAACAACGCCTGCATCTTCCCGCGAGACAGTGCTTCCCTGTGAACATGAATCGGCCGTTAAACCCATCAGCCCTACACTTGCCTGTGGTGACACCCTTGTAGCCGACGTGGCGCACACGATGGCAGAGAGGTTACTGCACCAAGGCTGCGAACAGTACCAGTTAGGGCAATTTGAAGCGGCACTGAAGTTATTTCAGCAAGCGTTTCTGCTCTACCGCGATCGTCAAGATGACCACGGTCAAGGCAAAGCTTTAAGCAGCCTGGGTCTGACTCACTACGGCATGAGAGATTACGCCAGAGCGATCAAATACTCCAAGCAAAGCTTAGACATTGCGCAAAAGCTTCAAGACCATCGCAGTATGGTGAAAACGCTTGGCAATTTGGGCAATGCCTATCGCCACCTCAAGGAGCAAGCGAAGGCGATCGAGTGCCAACAGCAGAGCCTTACCATTGCACAAGACATTGCCGATCGTCGGGGTGAGATGGCAGCGCTCAATAACCTGGGCTTAGCGTATAAAGCTTTGGGCGACCATGCCACGGCGATCGTCTACGAAGAACAGAGCCTTGTCATTGCGCGCGAACTACAGGATGAGACGATCGAAGAGCAGATTCTTAAGAACCTGGGCAATGCGTGTTATGCCCTGGGTGATTACACTAGAGCGGTTGATTTCTATCAGCAACGGCTCGTGCTCGTGCGAGAAATGAGCGATCGCCGCACAGAAGGCCAGATTCTACGGAGTCTTGGTAATGCCTACTATGCACTTGGTGACTACGATCGCGCTATTGAATATAGTAAGCAATGGTTAAGCGTCTCCAGAGAAACACAAGACCGTCGTGGTGAAGAGCAGGCACTCGGTAGTGTCGGCGTGGGCTACGATGCCTTAGGAAATTATGCTAGGGCGATCGATTACTACGAACAACGGTTAGCGATCGCTCGTCGCATGAAAGACCACCGCATTGCTGAACAAGTATTGGGTAGTCTTCGTGTTGCCTACTATGCGCTCGGCGACTACGTAAAAGCGGCAGCCTGCACCGAACAGCGTCAAGCTCTCCTCAAAACTACGTGAAGTTCAGCCTTGAACGAAACCGGGTTTCTTCATCGCATGAATGGCATCCAGAAACCCGGTTTCTCTCAGGTTAGAAGGTGAAGGTCGTCCGAATGACGCCGACATATTGTGTCGCGTTCGTGCTGTTGCCCTCAGGATTAAACAACACAAACAAGCCGGGTGTAATCGCAATGTTGTCGGTTAAAGGATAGCGATAGAACGCTTCCACATAGAACGGGGTATCGTTATCTTGACGCGCAGCGGTCAGCCCGTTGTTGTCAATAACATAGGGCGTGATGCCAACTAGAATGCCACCCAAGTTACCTTTCTTGCCCAAATCGGGGAAGCCTAAGTAGCCAGCCGCATAGAGAATGGTTGCATCATCGCTGCTCCGGTTCCGGTGAGCAAACGCTGCAGCCGCCACCGCCCATGCCAACGACGCTACTGATGCAGTGCTGGACTGGAATACGACAGCATTGAGCGTTTTGCCAACGTCACCAGCGCCACAGCAATATCGTGGTTTGGCCACTGTGCATGCAGCCTGTTGCTGTTGCCGCAAGGTTCTTGTCCTGAATCGACTCTCAAAATCTCTACGACTCCAAATCTCTGTAGGACTCCAAGTGTTGTGCCCAAAATGGAGAAGAATGAGAGGAGGTTCTTTATCGCAGCACCATGAATTGGTTCGTACAAGCCGTTATCGCTGGGGTGACATCATTTGTAGCAACAAATATCGATGACATCTTGATTCTGATGATTTTCTTTGCTCAAATTAATGTTAAATTTCGTCCAAAGCATATTTTTATTGGGCAGTACCTTGGTTTTACGGTCTTGATTGCCCTGAGTCTGCCAGGTTTTTTTGGTGGCTTAGTGTTGCCTAAAGAGTGGATTGGGCTATTGGGTTTGATCCCGATCGCAATCGGCGTTAAGCATTTAATCGATCAGAAAAACAATGAAACCGAAATTCAGCTAGTGTCTGACGAACTGAGTCATCCCAAAGCGACTCAACCAGTACTTTCAGCACTTGCCAACCTACTTGCGCCCCAAATATACCAAGTTGCGACCATTACGATCGCCAACGGAGGCGATAACGTTGGCATCTATATCCCCTTATTCGCTAGCAGTAACCTATCTAGTTTAGGCGTCATTCTAAGCGTTTTTTTTGTCATGGTGAGCGTCTGGTGTTTCATTGCCTACCAACTCACTCGCCACCCCATTGTGGCTCAAAAGCTAACCCGACACAGTGGTGCGATCGTGCCTTACGTCTTAATCGGTTTAGGTTTCTTTATTCTGATTGATAGTGAGGCCTATCAGCTCTTACAGTGAGTGGCTGGTGATTAGTTGTTAGTGGCCAGAAGGCAAAAGAGGCAGACGCTAAAGTGATTCCCTTCGGCTTCGCTTGTGAAGCCACGCATCTTCAAGGGAAGCCGAAGGGAATCAACTGTCCTTAACTCTAACTTCTGCTTTATCGTGCCACTAACGTCATCTTTCATACTCATAACAGCCGAGAAATTGCTGAGCCCATGTTCGACTAACTCTGGCGCTTGAGCGAGTTTCTCGACCATGCTATTGGCAACGTTGTAGTTTGGCTGTTGCCATCGTTAAAGGTTGCTAGTATGAATTGCAATGACGTTCAAACTCATCTGCAATTCATCGAGCTCACTCACTGCAATGAGTTCCTGAAGGTAGGGCTGATAGCGAAACAGTTGATAGCCTCTCTCTTGTAAGAAAACAGCACTTGAGGTGTTTGCCTGATCGTCCGAGGCAATATTTTCATAAACAATGGTTGGCATGAGTTTTGTGAGCAACCGCTCACTGCCTGCAAGTACCTGAAGCTCGTGCCCTTCGGCATCAATTTTAAGGAAGTCAACGTGAGCGATCGATTCTTGCTCAATTAAAGCGTCAAGTGTAAAGCAAGCCACCGTTTCAACATTGCCACCGCTAACCAGCTCAGCATCATTTGGCACCAATTGATTCAGTTCACTGGCCATCTGGAGGGCTAACTGGGCTGTCTGTGTACGATCGCTCGCAGCGCCTGCAATGACCTTCACCCAGCTTAATTGGTTGACGTTACAGGTCTCTTGTAAAAACTGAACGCACTCAGAAAAGGGTTCGATCGCCAGCACACGACCTTGATTGCCCACTCTCTGCGCCGCGCTAAAGGTGTAAACGCCAACGTTGGCACCCACATCGATCACGGTCATACCCGGTTGAATGTGGTGCCGCCAGAATTCCATTTCTGCTTCAAACCAATCCCCTTTTGCCAGCAAAACGCCCGTTGTAATGCTGGCTAGGCTTGGCTTAACTGTTAGCAGCAAGTCCTTAAACGGAATGCAGGTAAACGCCTGGTCGATCGCTGTATCAACCCACTGCCAGGCTCGCTTTGAATCGATTACAGGGCAGCGAACACGGGCGGTTTCCAGCCAGTAACGGGCTGTTGTGGTATGTCCAAGGTCACGATAAGCAAGGTAAAGTGCCTGCAAAACGTCAGCCTCATTGGGGGCTAGTTGTTCCGCACGGTGCAGGTAGAACAAGCCTTCCCAGAGGCCATTCGCTAAATTAGCGATGCCTAATGTGAGGTTGTTAACAGCAGACGAGGGTAGGATTTGCGTTGCCAGGTTGAGCAGCCGCAGCCCGTTCGGGTTATAAAATGCTGGCAGCAGTTGTTGACCGAGAAGGGTGCCAAGGAGGAAGAGCGCTTGCTGTAAACCATTATCGAGTTGCACGATCAGCGCGACTGCTTCGTCTTGTCCTTTAGCAAGTCTTTGAGCGCTACTTGGTAGGTAAATGAGACCAATGGGGACGGTCGCCGCTTTGTCATGAAGAGGCTGCAATATACGAATGAACGCGGTCGTTGCAATCGTACCTGCGCGATCGGTCTCCCCGATGAGACTATAGGTGAGCGCAAGATGGGCAGCGCACAGGGGGTGAGCGTTAACGCCATTTTCAAAGGCGGCGATCGCGGCTTCTACATACAACCGACGCAAGTCACGATCGGTGGTATCTTCGGCCTCGATCAGGGCAACAACGCCGTAGTTGTTCCAATCAAGCGGCGACTGCGGTTCGTCCCATCGCGTTGCTGCTAACGCTGAATGGATGAGCGGGAGGGCTGTGGGAGCGATCGATGGACAGGTGTCTTCCAGATATTGCCAATAGCGATCGGAGGGTGGGGGCATGAAGAAGGTTGAAAAAGGGTTTCCATCATGCTAGTCTGCCCTGCAAGTAAGGCTCCGTTGCTTGCTTCGGAATGAGAATTAAATGAGTTCGAGGATTGGGTAGGGGCGGGTTTACTGAACGCTGCATGCCATTAGGGCTTGTCTGGTCAAACCCGCCCGTAGCGTTTGCGGTTTTATTGAATCCACGATCCTTACCATTTTTTGACAGCCAGACGCTTCAAGACAGGTGATACAATGCCATCACCTTGTCGGTTAGAAGCGTTGCTATCGCTTAAGCAATGTAAGCTTTTAGACATCAATCAGTTAGAGCAACGCTTGAAAAGTAAAACGCAGACGTAACAATTTGGACTCCGGTGCTCGTTTGCTTTTACACTTTTACTTTTGCATGTGATGGCTTTTTCCACTGAACTGCTGTGGGCACTTATTGGGCTCATTCTGACGATCGGGGGCACCTTTTTGGAAGCATTCGTGGCTACCCCAACGTTGGGAGCCATGCGCTTCCAAACTCACTCTTTGGGAGTCACCTATCAATTTGGAGCCGCCCTTCTAGTTGGGTGCCTGGGTGGTAAGAACGCTGCTGCACTCTCCCAAATCGCTTACATTTTGTTGGGGTTAACCTGGTTTCCGGTGTTTGCCCAAGGTGGTGGGTTCAACTACCTCAAAGAACCCAGCTTTGGCTACATTTTGGGCTTTATTCCTGGTGCTTGGCTCTGCGGCTATTTAGCGTTCAAGGCCTCAGCGAAGCTAGAGTCTCTCGCGTTTAGCTGTTTGTGTGGGCTCTTTAGCATTCATCTCACAGGCATCATTTACATGGCTGCAACCTATAGCTTAGGGTTGGTGAATATGAGAACTGGCTTACCGTTACAACAGTCTTTGATGAAGTATTCACTCTACCCACTACCAGGGCAATTGGCTATCGTGTGTGCTGTGACGGTGGTTGCCTTCACGCTACGTCATTTGATGTTTTATTGATCGCCTTCTCAGGCGATGATTGACGAGTTGATCGCCTTCTCAGGTGATGCTTGACGAGTGTTCTCCCAACCTGCTTCCATGTTTTTCAAAAACCGCTTTTTCTGGATTGCTGCTTTGTTCGGACTGGCACTCGATCGCCTGACCAAAATCCTGTTCGTTGTTTACATTTTTCCGCCCATCCTGCACTTCACCATTCCAGTGATACCAGGAGTGTTTCACTTTACGTATGAGTTAAACCCTGGAGCCGCGTTCAGTCTCTTTCCAGGTGGTTCCGTTTGGCTACGCTGGCTCTCGCTAGGGGTCAGTCTTGGGTTGATGGTGCTGGCATGGTCGAAGAAATTTACGCTCAATCGGTGGGAGCAAGTCGGCTATGGCTTGATCCTCTCAGGTGCATTAGGCAATGGGATCGATCGCTTCCTAGTCGGCGAAGTCATCGACTTTCTTGATTTTCGACTCATTCGCTTTCCCGTCTTCAATTTGGCGGATACCTTTATCAATGTCGGCATTGCCTGCTTACTGATTGCTAGCTTTAGCCGATCGCCAGACCTGGATGCTGTCAAGAAATAAAATCTGGAGTAAATAAAGTCTGGAGTAAATAAAGTCTGGAGTAGTGATTGATGGCTAATGGCTAGTGATCAACTACAAGCTCATGCCACTCCAAATGTATGTAGTGATTGTTTAAGCAAACCCTTAGAGTGCGAAGCTGCGCGCAAATAGACTCTAAGCGCCTGTGCTTATGAGTTATAGGGTGTAAAAGAATGAGGAAAAGCATCCCAGATCCGGCATGATAGGAGAGTGAACTTTGGTAGATAGAAGCATGGGCGAAAGCAGCGATCGCGAACTTCCTCACTCGCAACCAGTTGATTCCGACACAATCCGACTACGCCCCTGGGGCACCGTCACACTGTTAGAAGAAGGCGACCATTACCGCATCAACCGTATTGAACTGGCACCCAATCAGCACATTAGTACCCAGATGCACTACCACCGCAGCGAACATTGGATCGTCGTTTCGGGCACTGCCAAGGTCGTCTGCGATGGGCAAGAAACCATCCTGATGCAAAAGCAATCAACTTACGTGCCAATGTGTACACCACACCGTGTCGAAAACCCCGGCGTGATTCCATTGGTGATGATTGAAGTGCAAAACGGCGAATACCTGGGAGAAGATGATATCACCCGGTTTGGGGATGATCTGGGAGAGGACTTAGAGAGTGGGGAGTAGGGAGTCGGACGAAGCAGTCGCAGCATAAGGCCTTTGCTGACCCCTTTACTCCCCTCCCCCAACTCAAAACTCAAAACTACCCCAGCCCTCTCTGTGGCACAATGAAAAATACTGATCAAAACGCTGTTATAAACCCCAGGTAAGTCCGTGAGCCCTATTGCGAATCCCGTCGTTACTGTTGAAAATGGTCGTTCGGCGCAACCGTCGTCCACCCGTCGTCGTCCTGTGTTTCCTTTCACAGCGATCGTGGGGCAGGAAGAGATGAAACTGGCACTGTTGCTTAATGTGATTGACCCCAAAATTGGCGGGGTGATGATCATGGGCGATCGTGGCACCGGAAAATCCACGACCATTCGCGCCCTGGCGGATCTCCTGCCTGAGATCGATGTCGTTGCTGATGACCCCTTCAACAGTCATCCTCGTGACCGGGAGATGATGGGCGATGCGGTGCGTCAGCAAGTGGAACAGGGCTTAGAGGTGCCGATTGCGAAGAAAAAGGTCACGATGGTAGATCTGCCGCTGGGTGCTACTGAAGACCGTGTTTGTGGCACGATCGATATTGAAAAAGCTTTGTCAGAGGGCGTTAAAGCCTTTGAGCCAGGCTTGCTAGCGAAAGCGAATCGCGGCATCCTCTATGTTGATGAGGTTAATCTGCTGGATGATCACCTGGTAGATGTGCTGCTCGATTCGGCGGCTTCTGGCTGGAATACAGTGGAGCGAGAAGGCATCTCCGTACGGCACCCTGCGCGCTTTGTACTGGTTGGCTCTGGCAACCCAGAAGAAGGTGAACTCCGTCCTCAACTGCTCGATCGCTTTGGGATGCATGCTGAAATTCGCACTGTGAAAGAGCCAGCGCTACGGGTGCAAATCGTCGAACAACGCACAGAATTTGACCAAGATCCAGAGATTTATCTGGACGCCTGTCAAACTCAGCAAGACGAGTTGCAGCACCGACTGGTTCTGGCTCAAGAACGCCTCAAAACAGTGGCGATCGACCATGACTTGCGCGTCAAAATTTCGCAGGTCTGTTCCGAACTGGACGTGGATGGGCTGCGTGGCGACATTGTCACCAACCGTGCCGCTAAAGCACTGACGGCCTTTGAAGGTCGCGATGAAGTCACCGTGCAGGATATTCGACGCGTCGTTACCCTTTGCCTCCGCCATCGGTTACGCAAAGACCCATTGGAGTCGATCGACTCGGGCTATAAGGTCGAAAAAGTCTTCAATCAGGTGTTTGGGCTGGAAAGTGGGGAATAAGTTTTGAGTTCTGAGCTTTGAGTTTTGAGTTAGGACCACGCTCATGACTCAAACTTCACCGTCAAAACGTTATGCAAAAGCGCATTCTCGGCTTAGATCCAGGGCTGGCAACGTTAGGTTTTGGTGCGATCGTCTGTTCAGGAGAAGCTGCGGGTAGCACCGAAGCGCAGGTGTCTGTCCTGGATTATGGGGTGGTGCAAACTCCAGCCGGAAAGGAGATTGGGCAGCGTCTCATCATCATCCATGACGATTTGCACACACTGATGAAACAGTGGCAACCCGATTTAGTGGCGATCGAGAAGCTCTTCTTTTACCGCATGGGCAACACGATCGCGGTCGCCCAAGCACGAGGGGTTGTCATGCTAGTGCTGGCGCAATACAACGTTTCTTATGTGGAATTTACTCCTGCTCAAATTAAACAAGCGCTGACGGGATACGGGAATGCAGATAAGCATCAAGTCCAAATAGCTGTGACGCGTGAACTGAATCTTGACCAGATTCCCAAGCCAGATGATGCGGCGGATGGTTTAGCTGTGGCGCTCACCGCCTGGTTTCAGAATTAGGTAGTTCACAGCATTAGATAGCCCTCAAAGGGCTAATGATGAGAGCGTGGAGATTATGCTGCCCTAGTTGACTGGCAAAACTCCTGAAAGGCTCATCACTTCGTAGCTGCCTCGCCAGGAAATTAATTTCCTGGCTCATCGCGAAAATCAGTTAAAACTGACTGATGGCTAAACGCTGTCAGCCGTTGAGTCCATTTCAATGGACTTCCCCCAGGGCGAGAGCGCTTGCCGACAGATCCCAGTCAACCAGGATTATGCTACCTTCTCCAGTAACTTTTCCATCACGTAGTTGACAAAGGTTTCGTCCCGACACGATACCGTTTGCTCTTTCACAACCGCAAACCCCATGCGCTGGAAAAACGGCTTGGCGGTAATGCTTGCTTCAACAAATAAACGGTTCACTGACAGCTCAAACGCTTTTGCTTCTATGGCCTGATAGATTTGCCTGCCCACTCCACAATGCTGGTAGTCTTTGTGGCAATAGAAGCAGTCGATGTGACCATGCGGTTCCAACTCTCCAAATCCTGCAATTACGCCCCTATCATCCGCAACATAGGTGAAGCGGCTTGAACATGCCTCTACCCAATTTCTGAAGTGGATGTCGTCTGGTGCCCATGCTCTGACCTGACTGCATGAGTAATCGTGAATATTAATGGCACGCACTGTTTCGTGGAACAACTGCGCTAATTGTTCGGCATCCTGTGGTTCAAACAAGCGAATCTTGATCACGATCGCTACTCAACTTTTACGACGTGTCTTTGAGGCTGAACGTTGCTTCAGCTCACGTAGCCGTTGTTTTAACTGTGTCAGGTTGGGAGCGCTGCCTCCGTAACGCCAACGGACATAGGCTTGAGAAATCTCGTCGATCGCGGCTGCACGAGCTGCAGGTTGAGCGTCGTAGGACTGTTGTGCATACTCTAGAGGTGTCTGAGCAGGTTGCTTACGAAAGCCTTGCAGTGCTAGCCAGGTCAGCATTTGCTGGTAGAAGCGTTCCATGGGCGGCAGCGTTCCTAACCAGCGACGATAGCGCCAATTCCGCCAACTCCGCCAGAGTAGCCAGCCCACGAAACCGCAAGCTAGCCCCAAAAGCAGCCCGACGAAAAGACCGATCCAGCCGTTGGAGAATAGGCTCATGAGCGATGCGACTGCAAAGGCAATCCAACCAGCGACCAGACCGAAGCCTTGACCAAGCCAACTAGTAACGGGTGATGGCAGCCAGCCTGCTACCCAGCGCCAAAAAGTTCGCAACACGCTAAATGTCTGATTCTCTTCAATGGATGGTGGAATCAACTCATGACCCGGGATGGGATCAAAGGCAAACCAACCATATTTTGGGAAGAAAACTTCTGTAATGGCGTAGGCGTCGGTATTGCGAACAATATATAAGCCTGTGAAGGGATTGAACTCACCCGGTCCAAAGCCTGCTATGAACCGTGCAGGAATGTTGACCGATCGCAGCATCACCGTGAGTGCGGTCGAGAAGTGATCTGGGTAGCCGCCCTGGTACTTAAACAAAAACGCCTCTACGAGATCTTCGTCAGCGTCTAGAAAAGGCAAATCAGTCTGAATGGTATAGCGCTGCTTCACTGCCTGAGCCAAAAACAGCGCTTTTTCATAGGCCGATGTGATAGGTTTCGGTGAGGTTGCTAGCAATGCCTGGGTGCGCTGCCGTACACGCTCCAGAATTTTGGGCGGCACATTGAGATAGTCATCCACAATATTGGGTGGATAGCTCTGAGGCGCGTCTCGCAGCCGCGTGCGATCGCGATACGGAACCTCAGAAATCACGGTATAGGTCAGCCCTTCGCGGAGTTCCAACGGCGATCGCACATTCCCATTAGGGTCGATCGCGACCTGTCGTGTGGGGAAGTAAAGCTCTTTTGCCTGAGTCAACGCTGGCAGCAAATTCGGCAAATCCGATACTGCAGTGTAAGTCTGGATTATTTCCTTCGTTTTACTCAACGAGGTGGGTCGAGGCAAAAAGAATTGATAAGACCAGTCTGGTCGTGTGACCGTGATCGCCCTGTCGTTCCGAGAGATCTCCCAGCCCTGCCCTAAATAGCGATCGAAGGCCAGCACGCGCCAAAACCCTTCTGCTTGAGAACGGATGCGCAAAACGACTCGTGGCTTGAGTGCTCCCCGCAGATTCTGGTTGATACGACTATTAAACCCGTAGTAAAAATTCTCATCCAGTTTGCCTGGGCCAAGCCCCTCCCCCTGTTTGGATGAGCTACCCTCTCCTTTCCCAGTCCCAGACTTCACGTAGCCTGGGTTAATAATGCGGCTATTGTCCTCAAAGTCTTTTTGAATTTGAGGGCTAACGGGGAACGATCGCAGTTGGTAGCCCGGAAAGCGTGGTAAGCAGGCAAAGACCAATAAGCCCGACACTAAAATGACCAGCAAGAAACTGAGCAGTTGTTTGGGGGCTAAGCCCGTCTGTTGGAAAGGCGCTTCGTACTGCTGCCGCTGCAGACCCAGACGAGAGCGATAGTCCAGTACCAAAACTGGCAGCGCGATCGCTAGAAACAACAGCAACAGCAGCCCAAACGTCATGGTCTGACTCAACGTGCAGGCAACGCTAATCAGGATCAGCCCGATCACCATTGAGTAGCCCAAATCTTTACGACGTGGCAGATCAAAGCTGTGTAACACTTGCAGTTGTACTAATAGTTCTGCTAGCACCAGGCGGGTATCGTTAAGCTCTCCGCGCAAGCCCACAAAAAATGCTGCTAGTGCTAGCAGCATCCCAATCGCGATACAAAATTTTGCAGCCGTGTTGCGCTTATGGCGGTGCTGCCAGCTCCAGAATGCACCCATCAGACTCAGTGGCACTGCCCAAAAGCTCATCCCAGTGGATGCGGCTACATCGGTTGCGGCAATGCCTACCAGTACCAGTGCCTGTACCAGTACTCTCAGCAGGAGTGACTCTTCGACGTCAGGAGGCGTTGTTTCTAAGCGACGCTTAAAGCGATTGGCGATCGCTTGCACCTGTACTCGCACTCCTTTAGATGCACCAGTCCCAAAATTATCAAACATCGGCACGCAATGGATCGATTATGTGGTTTGCTGGCTGCAGACCCGACGAGAAAACGTAAAAACCGATGCCCTGAAGCGAACGTTTCCAAGCACAGCAATTTCCAATCGGCAGATGCGCCCTGAAATGAATTGCCACGATCATCCACAGTGTTTAAACGTTGACGCTTGTTTAGGCTCGATTCGAACACAGCCAGCTCCATCATACCCATTGACCGATCGGTCTAACAGTTCGGATTGGGTAACTACTCTGATGCTAATGAGTCGTTAGTCAGTGACGCGAATGGCAAAAACGAGTGGCTCTTGATCGTCCAAGCGCACTTCTAGCATGTAAGGCTGCTGCGGCTGGAAGTCAAGCAACTCCACGCTAAGGCTACCTGCGGTAGAGCGCTGAGCGCTTGCTTGCACCTGCTCACCCCGAAGTGTAATGCTACCACCGGAGGGCAATGCTGCCTGAAGGCGCAGTTTTGCAGCCGTTGCGTCTAAGCCATAGTCTGCCTGGAGGCTTAAAGCTCCCAAATCAGTCAACCATTGTCGCTCCAGTCTGGGTTGGCTCAGAGAGATGGGGAGCGTTAAAGCCGCCATAATTTCCCGTGCCGCAAGTAGTGACAACACCATTTGCTGCGCTGGTACCGCCGACTCGTAACTCTCTGGATAGTTGGTTCCGGGTGGTGCAGCTGTAGCGCCCGACCGAGCTGGTGAGGTCATGACCATACCGGCTAAATGATTCAGCGCTTGCAATTGATCAGGAAATAAATCTTCGACAGACTTCACCAACCGTGCACCCTCTAGCAAAGAAGATTGCACCGCTTCCTGGCAGCGCTCCAGCAGCTGACTCAACAGCCCCTCAGGTAATTGAAGGGGCAAATTCAGGGCTTTAAGCTGCTGTAGCCAAACCTGAGCTGGAACTCTTTGTTGGGTTGGGCTAACACCAGCAGTCACAGCCGAGTCAGCGATTTCGTAAGCCGGTTCAGTTTCGTAGTCGTGAATTTCTGTTTCCCAGGGGAACAGTGGTGGATTACGTTGAATTTCGGTTTGTAATCGATGTTTCAACAGGGTATAAAAACGGTCTTGCACAGCAGGTATCTCTCCAAGTTTTAAGAGGTTCTTCCGTTCGGAGGAGTGAGCGTCGAATCTAAGATGGTCGGCATTTCCAGAGGGCTCGTCCTTAAAAATGAATAAATCCGGCGCATTCATTGACTGAGCGCCGTGTTGTTCATCGTTCCACTCTATAACTGGATTAACCACCCCAGAGTCATCTGAAGTGGTAAAAGCAACCAGGTCTTGAAGTAGTTCGAGGAGATTTCTCTGGAGAGCTTCCGAGTCATCATTCATGGTATGAGTTCCTATTCATCAGAAGATGCGCCTTGTCCGGACACTAAATAATTACGAATTTCCCAGGCTTGCTCAAGTAGCTTAAACCACTGCTTCCGCGCTTGAGTAATCGTGCACCCAAGGGCTTGAGCGATCGCCGCATCCGTTAACCGTTTTCGCTTCAACTGCAGCAATTCTAGCTGTTGTGGATCAAGTTGTTCTTGAAACGACTGCCATTGCTGTAAGGTTAAGCCCAGATTGCGCTCCAAATCCGCTTCCAGCCACTGATGCACTAATTCCCAGCGATGCGACAGCGCGAAGCGAATCAGATGATATTTAAACCGTTGCTGCAAATAGTCCCGTTGGCGTGGCGTGAGCCCTAAAATCACCTCAATTTCATTGGCAGGTAAATCTTGTAGCCGCAGTGCAAAGTAATCAGCACAATCCGTCTGCTTGCGTTCTTCTAAATACGTCATCAGTTCAGCCACCACCGCCTGTCGCAGGCTATCTTCTGGCTGCTCTGGTTCTTGAGCTACCATTTGCTCTCGTACCTGCTGCATTGATGCTGCATTCCACGGGCTATCGCCGTCGGCAGACCCACCGTCAGCAGCGCGCTCAATATCAACTGGTGTTTCGATCGGCTGTTGCTGCGAGAACGTTTGAGCCCGCAAAATGATTAGCTGCTGGTTGCGCCGCCCTGGCAAAGGAATACGCCGCTTGCCATAACGTTCACTAAACGCCATATATTCTGCTAGTTGCAGCAGAGTACGTGGCTGATAGGTCGCTGGCAACTGCGTCTCGCGGCGAAAGGCATTCAGCGCTTCCATATAGAAGCTTTGGAGGAAGTCTTCAATCAGTGTCAGCCGGGCTTGATAGCTCGATTGGGTCTGCGGTGGGGTAATGTAGCGATACACGATCGCGCTTAACGTACTATGCAACTCCACCCGTCCACGCTTAGACCCCAGCTTGTAGTAGTGCAAGCATTGTTGGAGGCGATGTCTTGCTAACGCCGTCGCCCAAGTATCGACTTCGCCCGAGGCCTGAATGCGTTTACTTTCGGCACAAATGCGTGCGACTTCTTGAGATAGACGAGTTGCCACATCCAAGCAATTTTGCTCAGAAGCGTTCGTTGACAGCTTTAACTCATCAAACAGCAGTTGAAAAATTGCCTCCACGCCTTGGCAGATATCCCCCACGGTACTTAACGCCCAACGATAACAAAAACTAAAGCCAGTTGAACTAATTTTGACCACAAGACGATGGCATCGTCTAGATCAAACTACAGAAGCTTCACAACATGCTCATTAAAATAGGAGACTTGCTTTCGAAATGAATATCGATCAACAAATCCAGGAACTGATTGATGATGCTCCTCAAGACGGTAGTACGCCAGCCCTGGTAGCGACGATCGCCCCTGTGCTGAAATTTTTAGCGTCACAGTTGCGCCATACACAGTACTACATTGTGCAGACGCTTGACCAAAATTGGGCCATCACAGCGTTAGAAAATCGAGCCCAACCAGGGCTCGAAAAGAACGTTATCTACGCCTTCTGTAACTTGAAAGATGTATCAGCGGGTCCTTACCCCATGAACGACCCCCAAATGATGGCGTTGCCTATCCCCGTAACGCACATTCTCTTTCAAATGCTCGCCACAGAAATGATTCACAGTGTTATTTTCTTTGACGCCCCTAGCAACACCGCTGCTGGCACTGAAATTCAGCGTGAACAGCTCAGCGAACTCATTGAGTCTCATCTGTTGCAAAACCAGCAAAGGTCTGAAGCCACGTTACCGCCTGATATTGCTTGAGCAACCTTGCTTGAGTAACCTTGCTTGAACATCAATGTGCTTGAAGGAGCCGTCCGTCCGACTGATTGTTTGACTAATAATTTGACTAATTAAGTAGCTGATGAGGCTGAGCCTGTCTAAAAAGGCTTGCTCACAATCTAGCTACGGCTAGCTCTGGACGGTCTTTCCAAGGTTGCGCCGCTGGTTTGAGCAACAATCGCGCAAGACCATGCCGCTTTATCAAGACGCCTTTAGAATTGCAAACAAATGTAACGATATTACCGTCATGGCGGCATAGTGTCTTGACAGCAATCTATTCAGTCGATATTCT
Organism: Stenomitos frigidus ULC18; assembly: GCF_003003795.1. GTDB lineage: Bacteria > Cyanobacteriota > Cyanobacteriia > Leptolyngbyales > Leptolyngbyaceae > Stenomitos > Stenomitos frigidus_A. Next base: position 56,838 of record NZ_PVWK01000017.1, read on the forward strand.
GGCATTCATACCCGGGTACACAACTGAGAGTTCTATGCAAGACAAGCAGAAGGTTACACTATATCTCCCTCCAGAGTTGCACCGCCAATTGAAGGTTCGGGCGGCGCTCGATTCTGAGACGATGACAGACATTGCCCAGCGGGCGATCGTATTTTATCTCTCGCACTCGGAGTTGGTTGATGATTATGAAGGCTCAAGACACGGACAGACTCATCGAGTTTATACCTGCCCTGACTGCACTTCTCCTTCTGTCTTGAAGGGTGACGAAATGGTTTCCTTGCGCTCCCAATCTAGCGTTTTGGTTGAAGAGAGGGTGCCAGCTAATACAGCTAGTAAGGTGCAGAGCGTTAGCTCTTTAAGCGCTGACGCTCAAGGCGAGGGTGAATTAGTTCCCTGCTAGTAACATGTCTTTTTGCTGATTGCTGCTGTCAGTCTGAAGCTTAAGCAGGTCAGAGATTTCAAGTTTCAAGCGTTTGCGCTGTCTCTAATGGGTTGATGCTATGCAGGAAGAACTCAGTATTCTGATACAAGCCCGGTACCCCCTCGTCTACATGGTGACATCTGAGGAAGAGCGGGCTGAACAGACAATCGTAACCATTTCTCAGAGCAAGCCTCAACGACGTGTGTTCATCTGGACAGTCACACACGGCATTATCGAATACGGTCAGCCCCGTAATGTGGCTCAGCACAATACGGTTTCGCCTGAAGCAGCTATCGAGTGGGTCATTCGGCAGAAAGAAGCAGGCATATTTGTCTTTAAAGATATACATCCATTTTATTCTGCCCCCGTAATCCGTTGGTTGCGTGATGCGATCGCTAGTTTTAAGGGCGCCGACAAAGCAATTATTTTGATGTCTCCGGTGCAGGAGATTCCGATCGAGCTGGAGAAAGAGGTTGCTGTTCTAGATTTTCCCATGCCAGATATGGGCGAACTCAACCACGTGCTCTCGCAGCAGCTTGAGCAGGTTCGTACTCGACGTATCACTACAGAAGCGAGAGAGAAACTTTTAAAAGCGGCGTTAGGTTTAACACGAGACGAAGCTGAAAAGGTCTATCGCAAAGCTCAGGTCACAGCGGGTCGTTTAACTGAAGAAGAGGTCGATGTTGTCCTCTCAGAGAAAAAGCAGCTGATTCGTCGCAACGGCATCTTAGAGTACGTTGAAGAGGATGAGACGATCGATTCTGTGGGTGGCTTGGAAGAGTTGAAGCGTTGGCTGAAGCAGCGTTCTAATGCCTTCACTGAGCGCGCTAGAGAGTATGGGTTGCCTCAGCCGAAGGGGATGTTGATTCTGGGTGTACCCGGTTGCGGTAAGTCACTCATCGCTAAAACCACATCGCGGCTCTGGGGTTTGCCACTACTACGATTGGATATGGGACGTGTCTACGATGGCTCCATGGTTGGTCGCTCCGAAGCCAACCTGCGAGGCGCATTGAAGACAGCGGAATCGATTTCTCCAGCTATTTTGTTTATTGATGAGATGGACAAGGCGTTCGCAGGCAGCACAGGTTCAGCGGATTCTGATGGCGGTACGTCTAGCCGAATTTTTGGTTCCTTCCTGACATGGATGCAAGAGAAGTCTTCGCCTGTCTTTGTGATGGCGACTGCAAACAGAGTTGAGCGCCTACCAGGGGAGTTCCTCCGCAAAGGACGTTTCGACGAAATCTTCTTTGTTGATCTGCCAAACAGTGAAGAGCGTAAAGAGATCTTTAAGATTCATCTTTCCAAGCGTCGGCGCGAGATTGCACGTTTTGATTTAGACCAGTTAGCGAATGTGTGCGACGGCTTTTCAGGAGCCGAGATTGAGCAAGCACTGGTAGCAGCCATGTACGAGGCTTTTGCCCAGGATCGAGAATTTACTCAGCTGGACATTATTGCTGCTATCAAGTCAACATTGCCGCTATCTAAGACAATGACCGAGCAGGTAACTGCCCTTAGGGACTGGGCAAGGCAGCGCGCGCGACCTGCAGCGTCCTCAGTTGCTGAATATCAGCGACTTGAGTTCTAAAAGCTTTCTCCTGCTCCCAACAGGAGGAAAGGCTAGCATTTTGCTAGCAGCTGACCCAAAAGCTAACAGCTATCGCTATTAGCTCCTGACCACTAAACGTTGTTCTCAACTCTCCACAGGAGGAAACTCAAATGTCTCACTTTAGCACTCTGCGTACCAAGATTACTGATGCCGAAATCCTGAAGGCTTCTCTCCGTGATCTAGGTATCTCGGTGAAGACGGATGCTGATGTTCGTGGCTATAACGGTCAACGCGTCCGTTCGGACATCGTTGCCATTCTAGAAGGCGAATACGATCTGGGCTGGTCTCGCAATACTGATGGTTCTTTTGACCTGATTGCTGACCTCTGGGGCGTTGCTAAAAAGCACAACCAGACTGAGCTGATCAACTCCATCAACCAGAAGTATGCAGTGAACAAGACCCTGTCTGAAGTCAAGCGTCCTGGTCTGCAAAACGCAAACGTCAAACTGGTACTACAAAAGTAGTTTCCTTTCGCGTTCCCAAACTAGCGGGTTAACCCTTCCCTGGTTAGCCCGTTTTTTTTTGCTTGAGATTGTCTGTTGAAGCCTATTTGTTTAAGCGTAATATTGATCGCAAACAGACTAAGCGGTCGTTGATCAAACGTCTAAAATTCTTTTTTAAGCGCCATGCTTTTGCTATGAACCCGATTCCTTTAGATCTTGATCAACAAATCAGACAATTATTGCGCCACTGTGGTCAGTATGCCAAGCAAATGGCAGCGAGTCAGTTTGAGGTTTTTGAGAAGGGGCCAGATGACTATGTGACCAGCATCGATTCGGCGCTGGATCAAAAGCTGTCGACTGCGTTTACGATGATGTTCCCTGACGATGGGGTTATTACAGAAGAGAGCGCACAGTCCCGTCAAAAGTTTCATGATCGCTATCGTCGGCTGTGGTGCATCGATCCGATCGATGGGACAGAAGATTTTATCCATCGTCGGCGTGATTATGCTGTGATGGTAGGTTTATTGCAAAACCATCAGCCGATCGCCGGTTGGTTGTACGCACCAGCCTATGACCAGATGTATTATGGTGGACCCGATTGGGGCTTGTTTCAGACCACTGCCGAGGCCGTACCTGAACCGCTAGCAGTAATTGAGCCAGCGCCACCGACCGCTGGATTTTGCCCAGTATTAATTGGTCATCGCGACCAGTCGCGGTTTGGCAGCGCGATCGCCCGCTTGATTCCAGAGGCTCAGTTTTACTCTTTAGGAAGCTTTGGACTTAAAGTGGTTGATGTTATTTTAGGACGAGCCGGTCTTTACCTTTATTTCAATGGTCGGGTGAAGCTCTGGGATACCGTGGGTCCCCTGGCCTTAGCAAGATCTGCCGGACTGGTCTGCTGTGATTTAGAGGGGCGATCGCTCGGCTTCTCATCCGATGACTTAGATGCCGATACACTCGCACACAAACAGCCGATTTTGGTTGGTTGGCCTCATTATGTTGAAGCGTTACGCCCCAAACTCAAAGCCGCTGTTGAAGCAGTGATGCAAAACTTAGAACCGTTGGTCTAGAGAAAAGATTGCTAATGCTTTGTAGGATGGATTTGCTTAACGTGTACCATGCCCGTATGAATGCTCAGTGAGGCGATCGATCGCAGGCTCAAGTTAGCTGTTGTCCTCCTTAGGCATGGCTTTGCTTCTCTTATCGTTGGGCTAACGTTAAGACAGACTACAAGTGCGGTTCAAAGCTTGCTACTATCTTGAACATTACGCAAAACCTGCCGTTGACTTAAAGAATCCGTAAATTCTCCCTCAAGGAAGGTTCGAATCTCCTGCCATGATGGTGTTGGGACAAGCTCTTTTCGGAATGGGTCTTTCTTGTTCTGTTGTTCCCTGTTCAGCCTCAACTTTATTTCACGGATTTTCATGCAGATCGAAGCGTTTAGTGAACTCTTCCCCCTTTTAACCGCAGCCAATCCAGAGACTTTGGAGTGGCTCCTGTCAGTCGCTGTTGAACACGAATACCCTGCCAATCGGGCTGTTTTAATGGAAGATGCGTGGGGCAACGCCGTCTACTTTGTAGTTTCTGGTTGGGTTAAGGTGCGACGCCTCTCTGGCTCCGGTGAAGATGTCGTAACATTGGCAGTACTGGGACGGGGAGATTTTTTTGGCGAAATGGCAATTCTGGACGAGTCGCCGCGATCGACCGATGTCATTGCGCTCTCTGCGGTAAAGCTGATTAGCATTTCGGCGCAGCGGTTTATTCAAACCTTGTTCAAAGACCCACAGCTGCACCACCGTATGCTCCAATTGATGGTGAGACGGCTGCGGCAGACTAACCTCCGCTTTCAGTTACGGCACCAACCGCCAGCTGTTAAATTAGCTAATACTCTGGTTGCCCTGGGAGAAAATTACGGTCAGGACTCGCAGCAAGGCGTAGAAATTTTTAACATTCCCTTCAAAGATCTAGCAGATGTCACTGATATTGGCGTTGAAGAAACCGCCAAGATTATGGAAAAGCTAGACAGTAAAGGCTGGATTAAAATTGATGCCGCCAGTCATACAGTCTGCCTGGTAAATCTAAAGCAACTGACCCATTTAGCAGGAAAGGTCTAGCGTTAAAACAGATACAGCGAAGCCTCGGAGCGGGCTAGTATGATGTGTGCCAATCTGTCAAAGCTGACGTAGCATAGCTGTTGCTACAAAGCTGAGGATATGGGGATCAAAGGAGGAGTGGGTGCCCCCAACCAGGGGTTTCACCCCTGCACCCCATCCTAACGAGTACCGCTATGGCTATAGATGCTGCATGACGCTTACAGTTTGCGTTTCTCGACATGACGAAGCAACGCGTTGTGGAGGAAAACAAACTGGTATCGCTTCGTCTGAACTGCTAAAACCGATTAGAATGCTTACCTTGGACAGCGTTTAGGCTAACAGCTTCTAGCAATGCTTGTGTATAGCCTCTAGCAAGCTTAAGAGCAAAAGTCGATCCGGCCAAGTGAGGATCACACTGGTGCTGGTCGCCCATCTGTTTGTTAGTCAGGAGCAAGATTAGGCATGAATCGAGAAGAGTTGGAGTCAACCGCTCAGGTAGACCATTTGCAACGACTGGAAACCGATGTGAAGCGAGAGGCTGCTTCAACGACATTGCCCGTGCTGGCGTCACTCCAGTTTCGCTACCAGGTTGCTATGCCAGAGCCGAAAACGCACTTGTTTGACGTGTGTTTGCACCTTAAAGGTTGGCAGCAGGGGACACTGTCTTTGCTCGACCTAAAAATGCCAGTTTGGACACCGGGGTCTTACTTGGTGCGAGAGTATGCCAGGCATTTACAGGACTTTTCGACAGTGGCTGACGATCGCCCCGAAACACCTTTACCTTGGCGCAAGCTCAGCAAAAATCACTGGCAGATCGATCGGCAGGGGCACGAGTCGTTGATCGTGCGCTATCGCATTTATGCCAACGAACTCTCCGTGCGTACGAATCATCTTGATAGTACTCATGGGTATTTTAATGGGGCAGCTTTGTTTTTCTACGTGCCGGGGTATGAGCAGCAATCAGTGTCGGTCACGATTGTTCCTCCCTCTGGATGGCAGGTGTCAACGCCCTTGCCGACGCTAGAAGGACAGACGAACACATTTGAAGCAGCCGATTTTGATACGCTGGTGGATAGCCCGTTTGAAATTGGTTATCACTCGGTATACAACTTCACAGCACTGGATAAACCACATCAACTGGCCATCTGGGGAGACGGCAATCTAGAACCAGAGCGCCTGATTGCAGATATCCAAAAGCTGATTCAAGTGGAGGCAGATCTGTTTGGCGGGTTGCCGTACGATCGCTACCTGTTTTTACTGCACCTGTCATCTCAGGGCTTTGGTGGACTGGAGCACAAGTCTTCTTGTTCGTTGATTTATCAGCGCTTTGGGTTTCGTAGCAAGGATAAATACGATCGTTTCATCCAGTTAGTCGCGCATGAGTTCTTTCATCTCTGGAATGTGAAGCGGATTCGCCCGAAAGCGCTGGAAGTCTTTGACTATGAGCAAGAGAACTACACGCCTTCGTTATGGTTTAGCGAGGGCATGACCAGTTTTTATGATCTGGTGATTCCTTATCGAGCAGGCATTTACGATCTGCGAACGTATCTGGTGGCGCTCAATCGAGAAATTACGCGCTTTCAGATGACACCGGGCCGCAAGGTGCAGCCGTTAAGCGAGTCGAGTTTTGATGCCTGGATTAAGCTCTATCGAGCCGATGCGAATAGCCCCAACTCTCAGATGTCTTATTATCTCAAGGGCGAGATGGTGGCGCTATTGCTGGATCTGCTGATTCGTGAGCGCCATCGTAATCGGCGATCGCTCGATGACGTGATGCGACAACTGTGGGAACAGTTTGGCAAGCCCGAAGTGGGCTTTACACCAGCACAACTTCAGCAGGTAATTGAAACCGTTGCCGAAACCGATTTATCAGACTTCTGGCAGCACTGTTTACATAGCACCGATGACCTTCCGTTTGATGACTATCTCAATCCGTTTGGGCTGCGCCTGCTGGCAGATGGTGGCTTAGAAGATGGCGTCCCGTTCCTGGGTCTGACGGTAAAAACAGAAGCTGGACGGGAAGTGGTGAAATTTGTTGAGACGGCGTCGCCTGCCCAGCAAGGAGGGATTGATGCAGGCGATGAACTTCTGGCAATGAACGGGTTGCGGGTGAGCGCTGACCAACTGACTGAGCGCCTGAGAGACTTTCGAGGGGGCGATCGCTTACAGCTCTCCTTTTTCCATCAGGATGAATTGCGTTCCTCTATAGTGACCTTGGCAGAACCACGCTTGACTCGTTTCCAGGTGATTCCAGTAGAGCGCCCCTCCCACAGCCAGGAGCAAAACTTTCTGGGCTGGCTAGGCATGCCTCTCGCATCGATTAGAGGGTAAGGACTTGTTAAAAAATAACTGCATACTTTTGGATTAGCGATCAGCTATCAGCTCTTCTCTAACGGCTGACCGCTGACGGCTGATCGCTACAGTCCACAACATTATTTCTTTAAAGTCCCTAAGGTGATTTCTGAAAAAGATCTATCGCTTTAGGGGCTCAAGATTTCGCTCCCTTACACAAAATGGACGAGTTGTTGATCACTCGTTTGAATAAGCCACATCGACTGAGTGTGAGCGTCTGGTTCACGCCTGCGAGCAGGATGCTCGATTGTGGCTGATCCATTAGGTTCTGGAAGCCACCGCCGCGATGCTCACCCAAGACGATAGCCAAACCCTCGCACGGTAATGATGTACTGCGGATTGCTAGGATCTAACTCTAATTTTTCTCGCAACCAGCGAATATGCACATCGACCGTCTTCGAATCGCCCATGAAATCGATCCCCCAAACTCTCTCCAGAAGTTGATCGCGAGAGAAGACCCTCCGCGGATTATTCATAAACAATTCCAGTAGCGTGAATTCCTTGGGTGACAGGCTAACGGCCTCGTCTCGCACGGTGACCCGGCACTCTTGGGGATAAAGTGCAATCTCTTGAAACTGTACGACCAATTGCTCTTGCAGTTGAGGTTGACGGCTAGCGCGACGCAGTAAAGAGCGACACCGTGCAATCAATTCCCGCATCCCAAACGGTTTTCCCAGATAGTCATCTGCTCCAATCTCCAGTCCCACCACAATGTCGGTCTCAGAACCCTTCGCACTGAGCATCAAAATTGGTGTTGTCATCCCTTCTTGTCGTAGCAAACGGCATAAATCAAGCCCATTGATGTAGGGCAACATTAAATCCAGGATCAGCAAGTCGATCGCGGGTATGTCCTCCTGGTCAAGAGCATGAGAGGCCTGAATGACATCTAGCGCTTGACGCCCATCCTCAACCGCTAACACCTGATAGCCTTCATCCATTAATGCCATGGTGATTGTTTCCCGAATCAACGCCTCATCCTCAACAACCAGGATGAACGGTTGAGAGTCTTCAGGTAGCTTATTCGCTCCTGGCGATCGCATTATTGTGCTCAGTTTCGTAGCTTCAGACATTCAAACGCCACAGTTTAAAGACTCCAGAACAAACTTATACGCATGTAAAGTAACAGAATAAGTAGTAAGCAGTAGGCGTGGGTTAAGCTTCAGTAAACCCAAGGTTAAACCTGAGGCAAAGAGGCTTTAAGACCTGCTTGCTTATAGCAAATGAGGCTGAAATACCCATCAGCATCATACAGATTTTTCTGAAGATGACAATCCTGGTATAGATCGTCTACACAAAATCGCTAGCAGATGATTGAGAAAGTTGCACTGATCTAGGGAGATACTCAACAGCTAAAATTGGTTTTAAGATTAGTTTTTAGCAAAAAGTAAAAATCTGAAGCACTCTAATAGCAATGACTTTGGGCATGGAGTAAGTTGGTCGAACTGCTGCAGACAGCTGACATCGATTCAAAGGAGGACTTTTAAAGGCGATGTTGGCTGCGAAAATGTGTTCACATTTGAGCCTGTTGAACTAATAACGATTTAAAGAACGTCGTTATAGATCAATCGTTGGGTAGGGAGATAGCAATGCTATCTCCCTACAAGATGTGGCCCTTTTCTGATTGAAATTAGTACGTTATCGCCTGTTTACTCATCTCTATCCTTGGAGTCAGGAAACATACTTTTTTTCTGTTTAAAGTTCGTTTGGTATAGAGCTATTGATGACACTGAAAATTTCTTTACCAGAAATAAGAGCTTGTTTTTCAAACGTCCATTAACGCAGGATTTCTCACATGTTTTTCCACAAAAAAGAACCAATTCACGCTGTGCGAATTGATGAGCCCAATCCCAAATTTGCTCAGCTATTGCTAGAACAGTTTGGTGGTGCAACCGGAGAACTGTCTGCTGCTTTACAATACTGGGTGCAATCGTTTCATGTCGAAAACCCTGGCATCCGCGATCTGCTTCAAGACATCGCGATCGAAGAGTTTGGTCATCTGGAAATGGTGGGTAAGATGATTGAATCTCACACCAAAAATGTTGATCAGACTGCAGCGTTCAACAGCACGCTCTTTGCAGTGCGTGGCATGGGTCCTCACTTTCTCGATAGTCAAGGCAATGCTTGGACGGCTAATTATCTCAATGAAGGTGGTGATGTTGTGCGGGATCTACGGGCAAACATCGCGGCTGAAGCGGGGGCGCGTCAAACCTACGAAGCGCTGATCAAATTAGCGACCGACGAAGGTACCAAGCAAACATTGACGCATCTTTTGACGCGAGAAATATCGCATACAAAGATGTTCATGAAAGCGCTCGATTCGCTTGGTAAACTGACTGATCCCATGTTTGGCAACATTCAACCTGATGAAACCGTTGATCTTTACTACAATCTGTCAAGCAACGGCAAGGATGAGCGCGGTCCCTGGAATGCTGAACCTGACTTTAAATACATTGCTGAACCAATGAAGCAGAAATAGTTCAAGCAACTCGACATGGAAAAATAGTTTAATTGGGCTAATAGTTAGTTGCTATTAGCCCAGTTTTTAGTTATTTGAGAAGTCCCAACTGCTTCGAGTACTCGCGTTGCGCTCAATGCAATTGCGATCGGAGCAAAATTTGCAGTATTGTTTTTTACCCTGACGATAGATTGCCTAGACTTTGACGGGTGCCTGACTGCTAATTGGCGGTTGATAAAGGCTGTCGTCATTCAACACAGGCTCACCTGTGATGATGCGTGCACCGCGCTTACGGGTGAAATAGTTCCAGCCCCATTGCAGCAGCACAATCAACTTATTGTCAAACTCAATCAAGAAGTAGATATGGGCAAAGATCCAGAGGAACCAGGCGAGTGGTCCGTCGAATTTCACAAAGCCAAGATCGACCACTGCCTCATTTTGACCAATGACAGCTAGGCTGCCAAAATCCTTATACACAAAGGGGGCAATCGTATTGCCAAGCAGTTGCTGCTTGATCAGTTTGGCAACGTATTCGCCTTCTTGCATAGCAACAGGGGCTACACCAGGCAGTGGTCGTTCACCTTGATGGGGAAAGTTTGCCAGATCCCCAATGACAAAAATGTTTGGATGACCGGCAAGGCTCAGATTCGGCTCGACCATGACTCGTCCGACTCGATCGAGCGTCGCCCCAGCACGATCGGCAAGCACCTGACCCATGGCAGAGGCCTTCACCCCTGCTGCCCACAGAACCGTATGTGCGGGAATATATTCTTCTTGACCATCGCGCTTCACCGTGACTATGTTGTCGTCAATATTGGTTACCAGCACCTTCGTTTCAACCGTCACTCCCAGCCTGGTAAGGGAGACTTCTGCTTTCGCCGATAGATCGGGTGGATAGGGTGGCAAAATCCGATCCAGACCTTCTAGTAGAAGCACCTGCGCTTCAGTTGTATCAATCTTACGGAAGTCGCGCTTCAGCGTTTTGAAGGCGAGTTCTGCGATCGCGCCTGCCAGTTCTACCCCTGTTGGCCCGCCACCCACAATCACAAACGTCAACCAGGCGCGGCGCTTCTCTTCATCAGATTCCTTTTCTGCAGCTTCAAACGCCATAAAAATACGGCGGCGCATTTCTAGAGCATCCTCGATCGTCTTCAAACCAGGTGCCGTTTGCTTCCAATGATCGTTGCCAAAGTAGTGATGGCTCACTCCTGTTGCCACAATCAGCGTATCGTAAGCCAGTGTTTCGCCTTTTAACACTACTTTTTGCTGCTGCGGATCGAGGTCGACTATCTCATCCATTAACACCTGCGTATTTTTGCTGCTGTTGAGGATGCCACGCAGCGGTGACGAAATGTCTGCCGGAGAGAGTGATCCGGTAGCTACTTGATAGAGCAACGGCTGAAACAAATGGAAGTTTCGTTTGTCGATCAGCGTAACCTCTACAGGCGTATGACCTAACGCTTTAGCGGTATACAGTCCACCGAATCCCCCACCAACGATGACAACCCGATGTGCCGATTGTTTTTCAGTCTCATCCACCATTCCTTGTCGCTCCCTCATTTAGCTATGAACATCAGCCGCTTCTAATCTACTGCACGATCGACAAGAAACTGTTGTAATACCAACCATCTATGAAGTGAGGCGAGGCGGTTTACCGACGGTTGGTCGGAGGCATACTGCTGTGCTTTGAGAACGGGTGTGAAGCGGAAACGTCTCTGCTGTTGTAGTTTCAAGAACAGCCTGTGTACTGGCATTGAGCACGATCGCATCACGAGAAGTTGGACTGTGCAGCGGTTTTATCGGCTTTATCTGGTGTTTGAAAAGACGGAATCTGCCTCTTTGCAGGAAGCGATACAGTATGGAACCTCTTCGAGTGATGTCATTCAATCGCTTCCCTACGAAGAAAACGCGAAGTAATCGTGATCAGATATGCCTGAATAAAACCAACTCAATCTTTACGAAATGTTAACAGTTCTAGCCTAACTGATGTCTCTCAGCAGAGGGGTAGCAACCGTTACGAGGAAAGGCTTTTTAGCAACGCTAACCAATACGAGTTAGTACAATTCAGGGCGGCGGTCGTCCAAATACGAAAAGATGGATCGTGTCTCCGCGATCGCTGCTGGGTCGAGATCCGCTACCAGCAGTGTTTCGTCTGCACCTGCCTGGGCCAGCACCGTGCCATCGGGAGCCGCGATCGTGCTCAAGCCGCAGTATTTCAGGTTGCCTTCCACCCCAATACGGTTGGCATAGGCGACAAAAACTTGATTCTCCAGAGCGCGAGTGGGAATTAACACCAGCGGAATTTGGGTGTAGGGGAACATGAGCGCGGTCGGCACGGCAATGAGTTCAGCACCCTGTAGCGCCAGAGCTCGTACAGCTTCAGGAAACTCGACATCGTAGCAAATCAGGACGCCAACTCGAACGCCTGCGATCGTGTGTAACACTCGCTCCCGGCCAGTCATAAACAGCCGTTGCTCTTCTGCGCCAAAAAGATGCGCTTTACGATAATTTGCCGCTAAGTTGCCATCGGCATCAATCAAAGCTGCAGAGTTGTAGAGCGTCTTGCCATCGCGTTCGACATAGCCAAACAAAAGCGCCAGCTTGGATTCACGGGCAAGACTGGCTGCAAACTGGAGCGATCGTCCATTAAAGGGTTCAGCCAACTCCTTGACTGCGTCGCCAATGTTATAGCCCGTTAAAAACAATTCGGGAAAGATCAGCAAATTTACCTGCTGCTTGGCGGCAGCAACGGACATCCGCGCTAACAGTGTCAGATTTGCGGTTACATCTTTAGGGATGCCTGCTCCCTGGTAGATTGCCAGTTTCATGAGGGTTAACAGGACAGTGAATTGTTAACTAGCTCCAGTATGACCGAGCCACCGTTTGCCGTTTGTAGCCCATTTCACCTAGTGGCGCAAGGCCTTGTGCCACTACAGGGGCAAAACTTTTCTCAGCGATCGGCTCGAAAAGCGGCTCAGGAACGTCCATAGAGACGACCTTAATTCAAAGCGCCTGAATCCACTCTTTTACGTCATACTCCGTCCAAACAGCGTTCTGCCAATAGGGATCAGACTCAATCAGTTGGCGTACGGTGGCTTCATCTTCAGCGTCATAAAGCCCAAACACTTTCGTTAAATCTTTGGTCGGCCCGATCGTCAGCAGCACTCCAGAGGCTTTCTGTTTCGCAAGACCGTCGAGATGGGCTTGACGATAAGGAGCACGTTTTTCTAGCACATCGTCACAGTAATTGCCCCAGAGGACGTATTTTGTCATCGCTTTAGTCAGTCGGGTTGAGTTTTGGTGCACAGTTTGAAAGATACCGGGTTTCTGGACGATCGTTGATGCTCAATAGCCTCTCATCATGGAGAAACCCGGTGTCTGCGACAGCCCTCATTTAGCTTCTGAGGTCAACGCGGAATTTGTCGACCAGGGCTTCTCGCACTTGTTGATGGACAGGTTCGATGTCGTCATCCTTGAGCGTCCGATCGCTGGCTCGGTAAAGCAGTCGAAAAGCAAGACTACGCTGCCCTGCAGGCACATTTTCACCGCGATATTCATCGAATAAGTCGATGGATTCCAATAGCTTCCCACCCGCTTTCGTAATCACGCGCTCAATTTCAGCCACCGATACCTGGCTAGAAACAAAAAAGGCTATGTCGCGATCGGACGGTGGGTAAGTGGCAAAGGCCTGGAAGATCGGGACTCGCGCTTCATCGTGATCGAGGTGATCGAGCAGCACATCCAGATCAAGCTCAAACACATAGACTTCGTCCGGCAGACCGCGTTCTTGACGTAGTTGTGGGTGAAGCTGCCCAAAAGTGCCAAGACGATCGCCACGAATCCAGAGAGAAGCCGTACGTCCGGGATGCAGCCGCTTATCGCGGCGATCGGGCTGGTACTCGACCACTAGCCCTAAACGGCGAAAGACACTTTCTAACAGGCCCTTGGCTTCAAACCAGGTCAGTGGTTGTTCTCGTCCAGAACGGACCCATTTACCGTGCGTCGGATCGCCACCTAAAATGCCTGCAAGCGAATCGGCTTCACTCAGTCCATCCTCCTCAGACCAGAAGATACGACCGATTTCGAACGCATTTAACGGGCCATTACCTTGTTCCAGGTTGTACTGAAAGGCATCAATTAAGCCTGCCACTAGATTCGTGCGCAAGGCAGAATACTCTGAAAACAGCGGGTTTGAGAGGACAATTTGGCGTTCCTCTCCAGGTTTGCCTAGCGTGTAGTGCGTCACCTCTGTCAGCCCGATCGCGCGTAGCGTCTGCCGTAAGTTGCGACTGATGGCTTGTTCGATCGACAGATAGCCTGCTTCAGTTTTGTCAGGCAGAGTATCACAGAAATTGTTGTACCCATAGAGGCGGGCAATTTCTTCGACGAGGTCAATTTCGCGCTCTAAGTCGCGATAGCGGTAAGGCGGCACGGTTACAGTCCAGACGCGATCGACCGTCATGGGTGAAAGATCGCAGCCCAGAGCAGTCAAGGTACGCTCCACATCTTGCGGTTGCAGTTCACTTAGCTCTTCGCCGACGGTCACGGGGCCTAGCACCTGATTCACCCGATCGAGCCGCAGTTCAATCGATCGCGCTGACGCTTGACTAGTGCGAGCATCAGCCACCGACTGAGCGACGACCACACCACCCGCGAGGTCACCAATCAGCTCGATCGCTCGACGACATGCTACCTCAAGCTCTGCCTGGTTAACGCCGCGCTCGTAGCGTGCGGATGCCTCGGTGCGCATACCCTGCGATCGGGCAGAGCGACGAATGACAGCGGCATCAAACAACGCCGCCTCCAGCAGCAAGCTCTGAGTGCCAGCATGAACTTCAGTCGCCTCACCACCCATCACTCCTGCCAGCGCGACTGGCTGATTGCCCGCCGTGATCAGCAAGGTTTGCTCGTAGAGAGGGCGCGTCTGCCCATCCAAAGTTTTGAGGCTTTCGCCTGACTCCGAAAAGCGGACACCGACCTGAAGCGTTTTAAGTTTTGAGTTTTGAGTTTTGAGTTCGGGCTTTTGGCTGTCGGCTGTCGGCTGAGCGCTGACCGCTAAAAGCCGATCGCGATCGAACGCATGCAGCGGCTGTCCCCACTCCAACAAAATGTAGTTTGTGATATCGACCACATTGTTAATCGGGCGCGTTCCGGCGGCCTGTAAGCGCTGCTGGAGCCACCGAGGAGAAGGTGCGATCGTGACCTGCTCAATGACTGTACCGATATAAGTTGGGCAAGCCTGTGGTTCTGAGATTTTCAGAGTCAGGGCCTCTGCTGTCGAGGGTGCGGCGATCGCGGCTGCTTGAGGAAACTTCAAGGTTGCGCCAGTCAATGCTGCCACTTCACGGGCAATCCCCACCATACTGAGGGCATCCGCTCGGTTTGCAGTCGAAGTCAAATCGAGAATGACGTCATCCAACCCTAAGAGCGGACGCACGTCACTGCCAACTACCAAACCGTCTGCTTCAAAGCTATGAATGCCGTCTGCCTCTTTCACCAAGCCAAGCTCTGCTAGCGAGCAAATCATGCCTTCTGAGGCGACGCCGCGTAGCTTGGCAGGCTTAATTTTGAGGCCATCTGAAACCTTTGGCAGGAAGGTGCCCAACGTTGCGACTGGCACAAAGAGACCCGCTTTGACGTTAGCCGCACCACAAACGATCGTCGAAAGGTCTGCTGCACCGATATCGACCTGGCAGACACTCAGGCGATCGGCGTTGGGATGCGGCTGGCGATCGACAACCTTACCCACAACCACCCCGTCTGCCCATGTTTGTCGATCTTCAATCTCCTCTACCTCAAACCCTGCCATGGTCAGCATTTCTGCCAACGCCTCTGGGCTCATTGTGATGTCAACCAGTTCTCTCAACCAGTTCAAAGAAATACGCATGACCTGCCTACTAACCTTTTCTACGCAAAACTATTCTACCGTCCTACTCGCTGCCCCTTGCTGACGCTGCACTCATTCCGTCGAACTGTAGTCCCTTAACTGTGTATGGCATGCTGAACGGAGTATAGTGGAGTCCAGCCTCGGTCACCAGCCCACCCAAAATGCAACGTGTGCCTGTTTGTCTGTGCACAATCTTTGCGGCACCTTTTCAAAATCGTTTTAGCAATAGAGAATCGAAGTGATAGAAATTAACCGCTAAACGTTCGGAATTCTTCTCAGCCTCAAGTATTTACTTATAGGCTTCGCTATGAGCCTGTTGTGCACCTTCGGCTTTTGGGCACATTAGAAGCAAGGGTGTATCTTGAAGAGACGGCCAAGTCCGTAGATGTAAGGACAATATTGATAGCTTTACGCGCAGGCAGAAGAACTTTAGCAACTCTTCAAGGGCTAACCCGCATGAACGACACTCCTGTTTGCTGTTCCTGCACAGATAATGAAACTAGGGTAGCAATATCCCAGTAGGCAACGTCAGAGCGAGTAATGCTAAATGAGCTACTGCTTAAATCCGAGCTGTCCTAACCCCGAAGACTCTGCCCCTGCTGATATCTGCCCAGCATGTGGCTCAAATATTCTGCTGAATAATCGCTATCGGGTGATACAGGCGCTGGGACAGGGTGGCTTTGGCGCTACGTTTCTTGCGATCGATGAATCTCTACCGGGTCAGCCAAACTGTGTCATTAAACAGCTCCGTCCGAGTGCAACGGCGCCTCATGTGTTGCAAATGGCGAGAGAGTTGTTTGAGCGTGAAGCCCGCACATTGGGTCAAATTGGCAACCATCCTCAAGTGCCGCGTCTACTCGATTACTTCGAGGCAAACCAAGAATTTTATCTAGTACAAGAGTACGTCAGTGGTTATACTCTACAGCAAATTGTCAAACGCGACGGCCCGCTGATTGAACAAGAAGTCAAACGCTTTTTAAGCGAAGTGCTGCCAGTCCTGGAGTACATCCACAAAAATCGAGTCATTCATCGCGATATCAAGCCAGCTAACATGATCCGCCGCGCCCAGGATGGCAAGCTTGTCCTGATTGACTTTGGTGCCGTCAAATACCAGCATCAGCCCAACTCGACTAATTCTGAACAGACCGCTTTTACGTCCTACGCGATCGGCACACCTGGCTTTGCTCCCCCCGAACAAATGGCAATGCGCCCGGTGCCTGCCAGCGATATTTATGCTTTAGGCGTCACCTGTATTTATTTATTGACTGGAAAATCACCCAAAGATCTGGACTACGATCCGTCAACGGGCGAATTGCTTTGGCAAAAGCACGTTCATATCAACGAACACTTCATCGGCGTTCTGAAAAAGATGCTCGAAGTATCCGTCCGCCACCGCTACCAGTCGGCAGATGACATCTTTAGAGCGCTCGATCTGGAACCCTATCTGGATAGTCTGGCAAACGGCATGGTTGCTCAACCGAGCAATACGATGCGTAAACCAGGAGACTACCGTTTCGGTCCTGACTCCACAGGGACTCCGTCTTCTCCCCATGCACGTGCTGCTGCAGCCATTCGAGCACGGCAAATTAAATCTGATGCGACTAGTCTTCAGTCAGGTCCGGCTCGCAGTCGTGTATTCGACTCCAGAGCCTCTGCCAGTACGTCGCTCAAAAGCAAAGATTCCACTGGACGCGGCAAGGACGCCAGCGGTGGTAAGACTAAATCCACTCGGTTAGATGCTGACGGTCTGCAAAGCTATTACTCGAAAGGGCGGCGTGACTTTGCTTCCTATGACCTGAACTCTCTTAACTTGCCAAAGACCAACCTTTCTGGTGCCACCTTTCATCAAGCCAACTTGAGCAAGATTAATCTGCAGGGTGCAAATCTGTTCAATACGGATTTTGGTCGAGCGAACTTGAACCGGGCAAACTTACGAGACGCCATTATGGTCAAGGCGTACATGAACAACGCCGATTTGGAAGGTGCCGATTTACGGGGTGCTGACCTCTCACAGGCGTACTTGTTGAATGCCAATCTGCGGGGCGCAAACCTTTGTGGTGCTAACTTAACAGGTGCAAAGCTCACAGAAGACCAACTCTCCATGGCACGTACGAACTGGATGACGGTTCGTCCCAGCGGTAAGCGGGGCATGTGGTAGGGACGGCTACAGGTAACGTCTCCATCACAGACAGAAACGAGATGGCTGAACGATAGTCTGAGTGAGAGTAATCTGGATGACAGTAGCATCGCTCTGTCACTCGTTTTGGGTGCTGGCAGAAAACGGGTGGCTGAGCGTTGATGCTTCATTGAGCAATGTTCATCAAGCAACGACCAAAGCAATGGCTAGTGCTGTTAACTGTGCGCCATGCGTGTGGTTTTAAACGTGACGTTAGAACCTTCCTGGGTCTGTTCCAACACCAGCATCGGCGTTGGTTTCGCTTTCTGATCCCAGCGCATGTTGGCAATACGCCCTTGAATGGTAGGCTGCCAACTGTCGTGTTCGCTCGTGGGGTTAAGGAAGGTTTCCATGCAGTCAATAATTTGACCGATCGTGACTGAAGTCGGCTGTGTTGGCAATTTGAAGATTTTGATCTCAATCCGAAACAACACGCGCTTAGTGCCTTTGGGCAAATCGCCGGGTTCATACTCGACGTCAAAGATTTCGTCGATTTGCCGCCCTGAACTGGCAATGCCGATTTCTCCTTGATTGCCTTGACCGGGACGCAACGCGAGGGAGATTTTGTCTTTGACCTTGATTTTGATTTGGTTGAGAATTGCGAAGTGAAAGACTTCTTCATCCATCCGCATTCTTAGATAGTCAAGATTAAATTCTCGCGAGTGAATGAGGTCGGGATTTTTCTCCATTTTGCCGATGGTGCCGACCGCAAACTTAAGCTTTTTCTGGAGTTCCCGATTCTTCAGCGCTTCAAACTTGACCTGCTTGGCAAGCTTGTCCGTTGCTAGTTTTGACATGATCCCCAGAATCACCAGGAGCAGCAACAAGCCTCCAGACGTCATCATCCATGGCTGATTCGTGCTGGTATCTGGAGCCTTTGCAGATTCTGTGGTGATGAGCTTAGGCTTTGCAGGTTTGCTAGGCGCTTGAGCCAACCAGGGTTCTACGAAGAGCATAGGGGTTGACATGGCAGTGGGAGATGGTGAACTCAAATTCTATTGGTAGCATTCCCTGATTGCAGTCTTCTATATCACTAGCCTAGCTTACTTTCCGGGAATTCAAGCACTCGCCTAGTCCGTAGTACAAGGCTGGTGCGTTGTGACAGTCACTACTCGACTACAATGGCGCGCTACGTATAACTCGCTCAAGATGCTTACGCTTGCCAGCGGGCGCGATCGCGCCGAGCATCAACATAACAGAGCAAAGGTAGCTGAGCGTCATAGCCTAAGCCTCCGGTCCACCATGGATCTAAGAACCAGTAGAGTTGAGCACCCGTGATCCCCTCGCAGTAGAAAGTCAATGCATCACCCAGGTGATGACGACGCGATACGCTGGCGGTGCGTTCAACATTAGACGCTGCGGTGAGGTACCAATGGGTGACATGCAGTGGGCGACCCAGTCGATCGCGGGCTTGCTGTATCAGTTGGGCAAGGCGAACGATCGCATCAACCGTTGCCTGGTTAGGCGGTATCTGTAAGCCACCAGCGGTCGCTTCTGCCCAGGTAAAGCTGCCGTTGGGGACGATAGCGGCATAGAGCTGTAGCGTGTCAGGCGTCCAGCGATCGGGCCGAGCAGACGGGGTGATCGGTACTGGTTTGGGTGGGGCTTCAGGCGTATCACGCCGCGCGGTTGACATCTGTTTCAGGTCGTTAAGAAGAGACTGGAGGGCTTGTTCAGGTGTACTAAGCGATCGCCAAAACTGGGTTAACCGTAGCATGGCATCACGCTGTCTATCGGTGGCCCTGTAAAGGGTTGGCAGGCGGCGCATAAAGTCTAGCAGCGCCTGGTCAAGTTGAGCCGCCGCATGAGCGATCGCCGTTTGATTGGGTGCTTCGATGGTAAACAGATCAGGGTCGATGCCTAGTTCAATCAGTGTGGCACTGCGGCTCTCTAGTTGATGCCAGAGGCGAAAGGCTTCCACCAGAGCATTCCGCTGATCGCCTCTACCTTCATAGGTATAGGGAAGGCTTTGCACGACCGCCATCAGTGCGGCATCAATGCTGTTGAAACTGAGCGAGGGCGAGAGGGGTTTTGACAGTGCAACGATCGCCGCTTCTCGTGAGTCCAACTGTTGCCAGAGCTGAGTCAGGCGCAGCAACGCTTCTCGCTGGTGAGGATACCCCGCATAGGCAGGCGCAACGAGTAGTAGAAAGCGTCGTAAAGCGGAGTCTAGCTTGGCGTCATCGACGATCGCTGACGGATCCGCCAATTCAATATCCAATAAGGCGATCGCGTCTTCATGCTGATCCAACTGACGCCATAAACGCACCAATTCCAACAACGCATGACGCTGGTGAGGCAGGCTGAAATAGGAATAAGGCAAGGCTTCCAAAAAGGCAAGCAGTGCGGCATCAAGATATGAGAACGAAAGAGGCATTTGAGCGATCTGAGCGTCAACCTTTAAGTCGTCGCTGTAGGCCTGAAGTAGGGCTGTTTGATCGCAGGCTTCTAGTAGGGCGGCAGATTGATCACTAAGTGGTGCGGTGTAGCCTGCTGCGATCGCCTCTATGAATTGATCCGTATAGCGTCCCGCTTCACCATTCCACAGCTCTACGCTAGTCCAGCCTGCAGCAATGAGACTATGCGTAAGACTACGCACTGTGTTAGCGGCATACTGGATCTGTGCAACAAAGGTATCCACTTGTTCCAGCGTTGTCTGGTTCGCAGGTGCAATCCCCAAACCTGTCTCGCCATCTGTTAGAGATGGTTGGGTTTGTACCTGATATAGGGCAGCGAGTATAGGTTTGTGGATACCCGATCGCGTGGCTTCCTGGATATAGAGAGCATGACGCTGAGCAGGAGTAAGTTGTCCCATGTTGGTAAAGGGCATAGGGTTAAGAGAGAAAGTAGTCAGTAGCCAGTAGTCAGTAACCAGTAGTCAGCAACCAGTAGTCAGTACTAAACCCAACATTCAAAACCCACAACTTCCCCTCTTCTTCATTCTTCATTCTTCACTACCGATGCGGTTTGCGCCTCTAGCACAAGCATTTTCTGACGTTGACCTGACATCTGTGCGTCTGGTAGCAACGGATATGGACGGAACGTTGACAACGGAGGGAAAGTTCACACCAGCATTACTACAAGCCTTTGAGCAGTTGACGGCAGCGGGGATTCAGGTACTGCTTGTCACGGGTCGATCGGCGGGCTGGGGGAGTGGGCTGGCGCATTATCTACCGATTTGGGGCGCGATCGCTGAAAATGGTGGTTTATTTTACGCTGGAGAGCCCCGTGTAGAAACGCTGCTCGTGCCGCTGGTAGACACTGCACAGCATCGCCAAAGACTGGCTGAGATGTTCCAGCACCTACAAACCACCTTCCCCAATTTACGAGAGTCTGACGACAATCGCTTCCGCGTCACAGATTGGACATTTGATGTGCAGGGTTTAGCCATAGCGGAACTGGAACAGCTTGAGCGCCTTTGTCAGAGTGCCTCATGGGGTTTTACTTACAGCACCGTGCAATGCCACCTAAAGCTGCGATCACAGGATAAAGCAGCAGGTCTCCTGGACGTCTTGCAGCAGCACTTTCCTGACTACACAGCCGCACATATTGTAACGGTGGGCGACAGCCCCAACGACGAGAGCTTGTTTGATGCCAAGCGGTTTCCGTTTTCGGTAGGGGTGGCAAATGTGTTGGATTATCGCGATCGCTTAGCGCATCAACCGGCTTACGTGACAAACGCAGCCGCAGGCGAAGGGTTTAGGGAATTAGCACAACTGCTTTGCCGGGCAGGTAAGCGTGAGAAGCTAACGTGAAAGATGCTTGTGAAGGATGCTTGTGAAGGATCAACGGTACAGCGCGATCGCGGTATTCTGGCAACAGCAACGTGGCATGAGTATCGACGCGTGAATGACTTCTTAAAAGGTACCAACCTCTACTTAATCGGCATGATGGGGGCAGGTAAAACGACGGTAGGACAACGCCTGGCAGCAGAACTGGACTACCGCTTTTTTGATACCGATGCCGTGATCGAGCAAGTGACTGGCCTACCCATTCGCGAGCTTTTTGCTCAGTTAGGCGAGGCTGAGTTTCGCAAGCTGGAAAGCCAGGTTTTAGCTGAACTATCGCCCTATATGCGGCTGACGATAGCAACCGGTGGCGGTATCATCCTCAAGCGTGAAAACTGGAGTCACCTGCGTCATGGCATCGTTGTGTGGCTGGATGTTCCAGTGGAGCATCTCCAGGTGAGACTACAAGCAGATGACACGCGCCCCTTACTGCAAGGCACTGATCTAACCGTTAAGCTTCAGACGCTTTTAGAGGAACGGCAAGCGCTTTATGCTCAAGCAGATGTACGCATCTGCTACCAGGCAGAAGAAACGCTTGAGCAGTTGACGATGCGGACGATCGAGGAAATTAAGCAAGCGCTTAAAGCGGTCTAGCCAGCAGTCTCTTCAAGTGAAAAGCATTGAGAGTCAGCAAGTAATGATTTGCTTGACACTGAGATCCGTGTAGCAACTGTGGGAACACTAGATTCATCGAACATTCACAAAAGCTTAACCACAGCCTTAATCTCAAGCCTTTAAAATAATTCTGTCACCAGCGTAGAGCAATGCTTGGAAACCCTTGTGTTTAAGGGTGCGATCGTGGGTCCCCGCTACGTTGATTGAGCTAACGCTGGCTGTTTCCGCCTTGCTATGCACAAATGACATCAAGCGATTGCGTTTACCGCATTAGCACTGCAGATTATGCCCTGAGACAGACATACTAGGATTGGGTTTTGTTTCAAAGTACTTAATAGCGCCGATTAGGAACTGTATGAAAAATAAAGCTGAAACTGAACAAAATAAAGCTGCTGAGTCGATGAGCAGCAATGCAAACGGATTTAATTTTGATCTGTGGGCAAAGCAGGTTCGTCCTCAGCTTCTCGCTTCGCTGCATAAGCGGGGCGCGCGCTAAACGGGGCGCGCTACTAACGCACTGCAAAGGGTGGTTGCGGCAGAATGGTGAGAGACCACCCCGATCAGCCAGAAACCACAATACACGGCTCATCTCACCCTTTTCCTCAGGAGAAGGGCTTTTTAGTAGTAGCACCAAGGCATAGACCAGTCTTCAAGCCCTTTTGCCCAAGACGCCATTATTGAGCGGTCAGCGATCGGTTTTATCTGATGGCTGACCGCTCATTGTTGAACGCTGCTACCAGGGACGTGACCAGATTTAGAAAAGATAACTACCCGTTTGCTTGCTTTCAGGCCAAAAATTGGTTCACTGCAAGCGATCGGAATACAAAGCAAACGGTGCAAAGCGCCTCTAGTGCTTCTAGTGCCTGTTGCGTTGAAATGTATTGAGCTGATGGTGCGTTGAGCGGATGTTATGTTACGTTTACTATCTTGAGGAAGATAAACGCTTCTCTTTAAGTGGTGTGCTTACAGCAACGCTTTCAATCATGGATAAGCCGTCAATTGGCACTGCCCAATTTTCAGCTTGTATTTTGCCGATAAGATATTTTGAGACCTTTTAAGCGCTCGAAAAACAACCTAAAAGCGTTCCTGAGCCATCCATTCAACTTGACAGACTACTAGCAAAGAGGCACACATGAAGCGTCAGGCTGCACTGCTTGGGACTGTTATTTTGGCAGTCGTGCTTTCATTCTTTGTTGCGGTCTACAGTCTGGCGCAACAGTCATTTCAGGTTCGGGTTGATCGCTGGCTCGAAGTGAAGCAGGTTACTAATGAGGTGACGTTGGCGGGTGCTGCTACACGCCGTTCTGCACAGGTGGGCGATCGACTACAAGCGGTTGGTGACAGCATCACAACGGGTAAAAAGTCCAGTGCCATCCTCTTTGTGGATACTGGCGTGGGTGTCGTTGAAGTCGCGGAGCAAACCACCCTGCTTATTCGCAGGCTAGATATCGCTTCTGATAATGGTCGAATTACCCATTTGGAGGTGCCTACAGGCAATGCCCGCCTTCGAGTCCGCCCTTTTACACACAAAGGCTCAGAACTTGAAATTCAAACACCAGTCGGTTTAAGTGGTGTGCGTGGTACGGTGTTTGGGGTTGCGGTACAGCCAAACGGCAAAACAGGACTGGTGGTGAGTCAAGGCGCGGTCAATAGTGCCGCACAAGGGCAGTCTGTTAACGTGGCAGGGGGCTTTCAGAACTTTACAATGCCAGGGGAAGCACCCTCTACACCTGTAGCGCTGACGGATGATACCAGCCTACAATACGAGTTTGAGAAAGTTATTGAAAGCAGTGTGCGCAAGGTACGGCTGTTGGGAAAAGTTGATCCAGTCAATAGTGTGACGATTGACGGCGTGCCGCAAGTGACCGATCGGACTGGAAGGTTTAGGGCTGACTCGCGACTGGTGCCGTCTTACCTGAGAATTCAGGTGGTCGTTACGACACCGCTAGGAAAACAAGAAACCCATGAACTGGCGCTTCAGTAGGTATAGCTGGCGGTTACTTCCGGGGAGTTTGACGACTCTAGTTTGCGCTGGTTTGCTGACCGTAGGAGCCTTGCAACCGCTAGAACAGCTGGCTTATAACGTATTATTTCGGCTGAGGGGAGAGCAGTCATGGGACGATCGCCTGGTACTCATTGCGATCGATGATGCCAGTATCAAACAGATTGGTCGGTTTCCTTGGGCGCGTGGGCAATACGTGGAATTGCTGCACACCTTGACAAAAAAGGATACAGAGACACCGAGCGTTGTGATGATGGATCTGGTTTTGTCCGAGTCTAGCCCGGATGATGCCAAACTCGCTCGGGCGATCGCACAAAGTGGTCGTGTGGTGCTGGCCCAAGGGCGGGATAGCACAGGCTTACCATTGCTGCCAGTCCCTGCTTTGCGGAAAGCAGCGATCGCGACTGGGCATATTTTCAAACAACCCGACCCTGATGGCATGACGCGTCAGATCGATCTGCAGACCAAAGACGGTGTTGCTTTGGGGCTGGCCACTGTAAAAGCGTACTCCTTAATGTTTGCCCCCGTGCCTTTACCCCAATCATTGAGTCAACCTTTATGGGTTAACTGGCCGGGGCGTGCCCAAACGCTATCGCAGCACTCATTTATTGATGTGATTCAAGGACGGGTACCCTCACACGCATGGCGAAACAAAATAGTTTTAGTGGGGGTGACGGCAGTCGGTATTGACTCGCTCGTCACCCCCTTTGACCGCAATCCACCTGCAAGTGGAGTCTTTCTCAATGCGGCTGTTATTAATAATTTGTTGAAGCAAAATGCGTTGAAACCAGTCTCATTTAGCTGGTCTTTACTCATGCTAGGTTTGCTTGGTCCCGGTTTGAGCTTGCTACTAAGTGGACGCCGTGAATCACTTCAGGTTCTTATTCTGCTAGGGCTATGCTTTGGCTGGGGAGGATTCAGCCTCCTGCTATTCCAACTGGGTTATTGGGTGCCCGTTGTACTACCGTTGGGATTATGTACGTTAACCACGATCGCAGTTGTAATCAACGATCGTATGCGGTTGGCAACATTCCTCCAGAGCCAAGTGCAGCAACTTTGGAATCAGCATCATGACGATCTTATTTTGCGGTTGCCTCACTTAAAGAGAGACAACGAGGCTAACCCATACCAGAAAGCAAGCTTAGTACAAAGTGTCACTCGTATGGCAACACTGGCAAAACAGTTCGCACGCGCACAGTCGGCACAAGCTGCGATCGCGCGCAATTTGCCGATCGGCTTGCTGGCAGCCGATTTGGATGGTTGGGTGTGGTTCTGCAATCCAACCGCCGCCGATTGGTTGCAGGTTGCGAGCGGCAGTAACTTGAATACGTGCCTGATACCCAACTGGATGAGTGAAGCGCAATGGCAGTTGGATTTGCAAGCCCTTCAGCAGCGACGCTCTGTGGCATCCAGAAACTATAAACGGGGCGATCGCTGGTTTGAGCTGAAACTAGAACCGCTTCTCTACCAATCAGAGCGATCGGGGCGCACCGATACGCATGATGAGTCTGACGGCTTTCTTTTACTTTTAGAAGAGATTACGTCCAAAAAGCAGGTAGAAGTTGCTTTAGAGCAACAAGTGCAGGAGCTTCAGCGTGTGTCACAACTGAAGGATGATTTCTTGAGTACGGTGTCGCATGAACTGCGATCGCCCATGGCAAACATCAAAATGGCGATCGAGCTACTCAAAGTCTCTCGCTCTGAAACTTCTACTGCACAGTACCTGAAAATTCTGCAGACCGAATGCGCTCGTGAGATCAATCTCATTAATGACCTGCTCGACTTACAGCGTCTGGAAGCTGGTGCCCAAACCTATCATCCTGAAACCATTAACTTAAATGATTGGCTACCACCCATTATTCAATCATTCTCCGAACGGGCTGAGACACAGCAGCAGAGCTTAACTGTAGAGTTGTCACAGCATATTCCTGTGCTCGTTTCCGACCAGCCAAGTTTAGAGCGCATTGTGTTTGAGTTAGTCAATAACGCGTGTAAATACACGCCGCCCGAGGGTGAAATTAAAGTCGGTGTCAACTGGACAGCCCAACATCTTGAACTCGTCGTTGATAATTCCGGTGCAGAAATTCCAGCGGCAGAACTGCCTCACATTTTTAAAAAGTTCTATCGAGTTCCCCAAGCTGACCCGTGGAAACGGGGTGGCACTGGTTTAGGTTTAGCGCTTGTGAGCAAATTGGTTGACTATTTAGGCGGCAAAATTTCGGTATACAGCGGCTCAGGACACACAACCTTTACTGTACAACTACCGCTGGCTGGGCAAATTCCAGCTGAGGGAGTGGGGCACGAGGAGTAGGGCGTGGGGGAAAACTCAACGCTCCAAGTTCGGCGCTCAGGCGTGTATTGATCGCTGATAGCCGATGGCTGCTAGCTACCTGCCGATCGCTGAGATCTTTCTATTGGTCAATTGGGTAAACAGCGTCGTTAGGGTAATGTGCAGTTAGAAGCTTGTAAGTTGGGTACAGCCGGATACAGAGTGGCTCTGGAGTGCAAGCTTTAATCGTACAATTCGATTTGCCCAGATCTAGGCACAGGTGCAACCGATGGATGCAGAGACGCAGCGAGATATTCAACCCATTCCGCCATTTCATGAGACGAATGATGAAACGCCCGTGATCGGGGGTGGGCCTTCCGTCATTCAATACTGGGCAGAGCACACGTTGTCGTCAGAAGGCCCCAAGTTATGGGAAACACTGCTGCATCACAGTGCGTGTCTATCTTGCTCTTGGGGAACGGGTGGACAGAAAGGTGGCTTTACCAACGAAGAAGGTGAGAAGCTGCAGCGCTGCATGAAAAGCGTTGAAGCCATTTCGTCAGAACTGAAACCCGCGATCGCCCCTCAATTCTTCGAGAAACATAGTATCAGTGAGCTTCAGAAACTGACGTCAATGGAAGCCGATCGCCTGGGTCGGTGGAGCTTTCCAGTCATTTTGCGGGCAGGCAAATCACACTACGAGCGGCTTTCCTGGGATGAGATTTACGCGATCGCGGAGACTGCTTTTCACAAAACGCCAGAACGAATTGCCTCTTACAGCTCTGGGCGATCGTCCAACGAAGCGGCGTATTTGCTGCAACTGATGATTCGGGCGATGGGGTCAAACAATCTGGCAGACTGTTCAGATCTTTGCCACGCCCCTTCAACAACTGGTCTCAAGCAGATGTTTGGCACCAACACCTCTATGGTGAGCCTGGAGAATCTCAAGAAAGCAGACTGTGTGGTGCTAGCAGGCGCAAACTCGGCCTATAACCATCCCCGCTTGATGAACGAGTTGATTAAGCTTCGCGAAAACGGTGCCAAAATCATCGTCGTTAATCCCATGATGGAAATTGGGCTGGTCAAATTTGGCTCACCGGCCTTTCCGGCCAGTTTGCTGCAAGGGGCTGAGATTTCGTCTCTCTACCTGCAACCGATTCCTGGTAGCGATGTAGCGCTGTTTACAGGCATTCAAAAGTCGCTCATTGAGCAAGGATTGCTGAAAGAATACTATCTGCGCATGCACACCGAAGGCTGGGAAGCCGTCGTGGAGCAAGCGCGATCGACACCGTGGGACATCATCACCGAAACCTGTGGGGTCTCTCAACGGGAGATTGAAGCGGCTGCGTTGATCATTGGCACTTCGGAACGGGTGGTTTTCGGCTGGGCAATGGGCATCACCCAGCATGTGAACGGTGTCGATAACGTCTTTAGCATTGCCAATACAGCGCTCATGACGGGGAATGCTGGCAAAGAAGGAGCAGGCACGATGCCTGTACGGGGACATTCCAACGTCCAAGGTTTCGGCTCGATGGGCGTGACCGTCAAGCTCAAGAAAGAAATTCAAGAAGCGCTTGAAAAGCTGCTGGGACGACCGCTTAGCAAAGTTCAGGGCTACCATACTCGCGATCTCATCGAAGCGGCGGATGCTGGTAAGGTCGATACTTTACTTTGCTTGGGCGGTAATCTGTATGGTGCGAACCCAGATTCAATGCAGGCGAAACGAGCGATCGGTAATATTGAAACCGTCATCTACGTCGCCACGAAACCGAATTTAGGACATTTCAACGGTTTGGCAAAGCAGAACACGATCGTCATCCCGGTTCTAAACCGCTTTGAGAACCCGCATAAAGTCACGACTGAATCAGGCAATAACTTCGTCCGTTTGAGCGATGAAGGCAAAACCCACCTTAAGGATGCTGACCTGATTTCGGAAGTGGAGTTTCTTACAACGATCGCCCATCGCATTCTGGGCCATGATCCGGTTGATTGGCGCAAACTCCAGGACACGAAATACGTCCGTCAACTAATCGCCCAGACCATTCCTGGCTACGAGAAGATTGGGACGATCGACGAGACTAAAGAAGAGTTCACGATCGGCGGACGCATTTTTACGGAACCAACGTTTGCGACCCCATCGGGCAAAGCTTCTATGTTCGTCACGCCGCTACCCAAACTGACGTTGCCTCAACCTCAAGACTTCGGCGTACCAGAATCAACCCCAGGCGTTGCATTGGCGCTCATGACAGGACGCAGCTACTCACAGCACAACACAGTCGTCTATAAAATTGGCGACCATTACCGGGGCATGCCTCACCGCAACTGCATTTTGATGAATCACCTTGATGCCGAGCCAGCAGGATTGCAGGAACATCAGCGTGTGACCGTTCAGGGTGATGCAGGCAAGCTAGAGCATGTTGAAGTGATTTATGGAGCGGTGCGTCCAGGTGCTGCTGTGATGTTTTACCCCGAAGTAAATGTGATCTTCAAAGCACACATCGAAACCCGATCGGGTACGCCTGCCTTCAAGCGAGTGCCGGTGTTTGTTTATGCAGAGAGCACTGCCGCTTAAGTGCTTTGGCGATCGCGCTGTTAGACCATTGCGAGGGTGCGATCATCTGCCAGGGTGCGATCATCGCAGGATAGCATCCCGTTTGTCGCACGCCTTGCCTCGGAATGCTGCGCTGCCCTTCTATCAAGCTGATGCTGCTCCAGCCTCTGCTTGACTTAGGCTCTAGAAGCCGATCGGCGCTTTCGCCATAGGGTGACGCCAAAACCAATCAGTCCTGGCAATAATGCAGGAGTCGGCACCGCTTTGGGTGGTACAGGCGCAGGCGCGGGAGTGGGAGTAGCTGGTATGTTGTTCCCTTCCAGAGCAAAAGCCAGTTCGGCCGTATTGGTATCGTTAAACCACGCGTCACCCGGCTGGAAGCGCCCCAGATTGTTGCCATCCTGCTGACTCGTCGCCCAAAACCAATCCAGATTGGTATCAGCCTGAGTATTGTTGACAATCGAAAGGAGATAGCTGCCAGCCTTAAGCGCCAGGGGTTGTGTGGGTGCAAACGAGTAATTGAAAAAGAACGTATTTTGTGGGTTGACCGACCGGTTCACGCTGATGTTATCAAACGTGAATGCAGGCGCGATCGCTGGGGTACCGTTAAGGAACTCAAAGATACGTACAGAAAATTGATCGACTGATGGAGCGGTTGAAACCGCAGTGGCACTGGAATAGAGACCGCTCCAGGTAATGTTTGTAATGGCATTACTAGTAGCGAACGTGAAATTATCGCCAGCTTCCACTGGAAAGCCAAAATCGCTCCTGACTGCAACTTGAAGATCAGGTGCGCCGTTGTTAAAAAGAACGGCGGCTTGAGCCGCGTTTCCAGTACTGAGACTCAGAACAGCGACCCCAAGTACGCCAAGGGTAAACTGCTGTGGGGCGGTCAGGGTGATCATAAAAACTCATTACTACAACAGAGGGGTTTGCTGGTAAAGTCACCTAAACGTATGCGGATGGGATGCTAGCAACTACCAGCGGGCAAGACGATGGAAACTGCCTGTTCTCAGGCGCAATATTTCAATCTCAAGTGACAGCTGAGGAGAGTTCTAATCAACAAAAAACCCGTAGGGGCAGGTTTGACCACAAGCTTAAGAGCTAGATGCCAAGACTCTGGCAAAACCGGCCCCTACCCAACGGTAAATTTTGTCTTGGCAATCTCCTCACTCGCTGTGATTGACTGCACTAAGTTTGAATAACTGCGCCTCTCATCCCAAAAAACAAAATTTCTGACCCCAAAAACTCAACTTACTGCACTGTTCAGTGGCATCAGCATTTGCAACCGTTGGCTGCTGTGCTCAATTCACCCAACAACTGCTGGTAGTTACCTCTGCACAGACATAGAGCCTATGTCCGGACGATTGTTTTCTTTGCTACGACAACTTAACTGATCGGATCTAAAATTGCCGTGTCCAGTCCTGCCACCGCTCGACAACCACTTTCGTTTGCGTGAAGAACTCGATGGCCTGGTGTCCCTGTCCATGTAAATCGCCAAAGAAGCTATCTTTCCAGCCGCTAAAGGGAAAGAATGCCATTGGCGCTGCAACGCCGATGTTAATACCAATGTTGCCAGCCTCGGCTTCATAGCGGAATTTACGCGCAGCCGCACCGCTGCTGGTAAACAAGCACGCCATATTCCCATATTGACCGCTGTTGATCAGGGCGATCGCCTCGTCCATCGTCTCTAGATGCATCAGGCTCAGTACAGGGCCAAAGATCTCGGTGCGAGCAATCTCGCCTGCTGGATCAACATTCTGCAGCACAGTGGGTCGGACAAAAGAACCTGCTCCGTAGTGAGGAATTTTGGGTTGGCGACCGTCCACCAACACGGTTGCCCCCTCGTCTGCGCCTTTCTGGATCAGTCCTTCGATTCTGGCCTGGCTCTGGGCATTAATCACAGGCCCCATCTGCACGCCGTCGTCTAAGCCATAGCCGACAACACGAGTGTGCGCCACCTCCGCGATCGCATCCGTAAACGTTTGGCGGGCTTCTCCGATCGTCAGCGCGATCGAGGCTGCCAAACAGCGCTGTCCCGCACACCCAAAAGCACTGTCCGCCATAATGCGCGTGGTCATGGCAAGATCGGCATCGGGTAAGATGATGACCGGGTTTTTGGCTCCACCCTGGCACTGCGCGCGTTTACCATTTGCGGCAGCGCGACTGTAAACGTACTTCGCCACCGGTGTAGACCCAACAAAGCTGATTGCCCGGATCAAGGGGTGATCAAGAATCGCATCCACGACTGTTTTATCGCCATTGACCAGATTAATCACGCCCTTTGGCAGCCCTGTCTGCTCCAGCAACTGCACCACTTTTTGCATCGTCAAGGGCACTCGCTCAGACGGTTTGAGAATGGTGGTGTTGCCACAGGCGATCGCATAGGGAATGAACCAGAACGGAATCATACCAGGAAAATTGAAGGGTGCAATCACTGCTGTAACGCCAAGCGGCTGACGGATCATGGTTTCGTCAATGCCCCTGGCAATATCTTCAGAGTTGTAGCCCTGCATTAGAATCGGAATCCCACAGGCAACCTCGACGTTTTCGATCGCCCGTTGCAGTTCACCCTTTGATTCTGCTAGTGTTTTGCCGCACTCCTGAGTAATCGTTTGCGCCAGATCATGCAGATGCTCTTCTAACAAAACCTTGAGCTTAAAGAGATACTGAATCCGATCGGTCGCGGGAGTCCGTCTCCAGGTGACAAAGGCAGCCGCCGCGGCTTGCGCTGCCTGATCAACCTCATTTGCAGGCGACAACGGTACGGCTGCCAAAATTTCGGTGGTAGCTGGATTGGTCACATCCAGGTAAGTGGTGGCCGTCGAAGCGCACCATACGCCGTTAATATAATTCTGTAGGACTGTAGAAGCACCCATAACGTCAAAGTCTTTTCACTGCTGCTAACTGGATCACGACATGATAGCTGTCGCTGTTCTGACTGATTGTAGTCTGAACCCCTGCCAGCAGAGCGCATTCAGCTCTGATTATCATCAATTACCCAGATTTTCAAAGGAGCCAGTACAAGACGGCCCCACATCAGCAACAAACGCGACACCAGTTGAATCACCCGCTTGCGGCTTCTGCGATTGACACAGTACTGCCAGTGTGGTCACCTCGCCACCCGCAGCGCCAGTCGTGCTGCCCACACTAACGCCTCCCACGTGCGCTCTTAGCGAAACCGTATTTTGAGGAAAGGAGACGTTAGTAGCAGCAGTGCTGGAATTGTTTTGAATCGCATACGTATAGTTTGCAGTTTGAGTTTTAATGCCCAAACCCAACAGCGAAAAGTCATCAGTAAATGTATTTTTCTCTAGGAAATAGGCCTGGTGAGCACGATTAAGAGAGCCTATATACTGCTTCGATTCAGTCTCTTTCGCTTTACTTGCCTGGTTCAAAAATGAGGGCAGCGCGATCGCGGACAGAATACCAACAATTACGATGACAACTAGCAATTCAATAAGAGTAAAACCTTCAGAGTCGGCAAGTGATAATTTATGAAGCGACGGTCTCATGCGGCGGATCCTGCATTGTTAAGGGATGTGAGTATTCAGGAGATGACACCCTTTCATGACTTACGCAGGTAAATTGGTAGACGATAGTTGGTCATAGTTTTTGTACCCCTTTCCCCGTACCAAGACCGCTGAGAACGCTTTTGTGTAAGTCTTGCCTCAGTTCTTTTGATCCAGGGAAAGGGCTCAAAGACATTGAAAAAAGCGTTAACCGATGTGCGTCTCAAACGGATTATCAGCAATTTCACGGAAGACAACAAGCTCTGTAGAAGTGAGTTTACAGAGTCTTGACGAGACCACACGTAGCATTCATCTCCTCTACATCCTACTGATGGCACTGCTTCCTAAGCTGCGAAACGACTACAGCTAGAAAAGATTACCAAATGCATAAAAAAGATCAGCGGTTTGGCTGAGAATCACTCTACGTTTTGAGGGCAAGTTACGTTTAGAACTCTGGGTGTAGCAATGGTTTCATTATTGATTTTGACGTTGATGACCGTCTTTACGATTTATCAAGTCCTGCTGCTTTCACACGATCGAGTCTGAACGATCGTTGCTGTCCCTAAATGCCTCAATGGCAAGTAGCTTGCCCAAAACCCACACGAAAAAGTTCGCAAAGATTCACTCAGAAAGGAAAGCAACCAGCTTTTAGGGTACCAACCTTGCCGAGTTAATTAGTTGCCAGCCAGTAATAGTATGAACATACAACGTTGTCCACGTGGGGTGATGTTAGCGTCATGCACCAGGCAAAGAAGCTAATGTTATCTGTTAGGACAAGTAATCGATCGAATCCTACAGCATCATTGACTAGCAGCACTTAGCGGTGGCAGTTCGCCGAGAATGGTAAAGCGGACGTGGTTAATTGCTAACTCACCGATCGAGACGTCCACGCCATCATCCTGAGTGGTGATCGTCTCAAATGGAATACCTTTACCAATCTCGGCATGATACCAGGGCAAACCCATAAAAAACCGAGTTGGGTAAGGGCCTCGTTCAATGACATCATCGGGGTTGGATTCCATAGGCAGCCAGCCATAGCCCGGTACATAGAATTCAATCCAGACATGGTTATAGTCCGGTTCTAGCGGTACATGATGCTGTTCAGCTTTGGCGGGGCATTTATAACGACCCACTGTGCGGCAGGCAATGCCATTCAACCGTGCTAGTGCCAGCAGAACACCAACGTATTCTCCGCAGGAGCCCACGCCTCGCTCCCAAACGATATCAGGCGTATCAATATGAGGGGTCAGGCTATAAGAGAGGCGATCGTAGACGTAGTTGCGAATTTTCAAAATTTTGCGCAACAAGTTGGTTTCGGTGCCGATCGCCTCTTTAGCGGCCTGCTGGATCACAGGTGTATCCATGGCTAAATAATCGTCGTCCACCAGATAGCGGGTTTGGAAATCGGTGGGCAGTGGGGGTAATGCGTCAACGTCATCGGGCGTCAACGCATACTTAATCCCACGGACTTCCAGAAGCGCTTTCCAGCCAAAAATCTGCCGTTCATGTGCTCTGAGCGTATGGAAGTGGAAGACCGCTACCCGCTGCCCATCTTGCACTTCTTCCGTGAAGGGAAGCCCGATCGCCTCCACGCGCAGAATTTTTTGACGATGAGTTTCGGTGGGCAGCGCAATGCGCCATTCCAAATGATTCAGCTCTATTTCCTCTAGCGGCAACAACTCCTCCGCATAGGACATCTCGATCAGGTAGCCGTTGGAGAGCGTATAGCGATCGTTGGGGTAATGCTGGATGTAGAGCGGGTGGATGAAGGTGCGATCACGAAAGGTAAGCTCCAGTGGCTCTTCCAGGTTATTTGGATTGTCCCGAATGTACGGTTCTTCACCCGCGTACGAAATATAGAGGCACTCACGCTTCTGCTCCGGGTGCGTGTAAAACGTGAGACCTGTGGGAAACTCAAACGGGGTCAAAACGCTAAGCTGTTGTGCGCCAGTGGCACGATCGAGGCAATAAACCGTTTGCTCCAGGCGATCACACACCCAGAGTTCTTCGCCGCGTACTGCCAGGTTGGGAATACCCACACCGGGCAACGGCAAGCGGGTAATCAACCGCCGTGACTGTCGCTCAAAAATAGAGATATACCCTTCTTTCTGGCTGGCAACATACACCGTAGATTCCCAGACGGCAACACCATCCACTTCGTAGGGCATCGTGATGAACAACTGCGGAGTCAGGTCGTCTAAGCTGCAGACGTAGACATTCTCTTCGCGAGCAAACCAGATACTTTGCTGCCAGATCGATAGCCCCGTCGCACCAACGAAATCATCAACCTGACAGGGGTTAATGACTGTTGCGTTGTCTGTTGCCGGATCGACCCGCAGCAGATAGCCTCTAATAGAGTCTAAGGCTACGAGCGCATCGTTCATGACAGCAATGCCTTGAATGGCATACGTTCCCAAAGGTCGAACGGTACGAGCCCATGCGTCTTGACTGGAGAGTGGCGTTGGAATGGAGATAGGAGGTTGAACGATGGGCTGCGCGTGGCTAGTTTGCATAATGGCGGCTGTGTTTTGTCATACCGTTTAACTGGCTACAAAGATCATAGGCTTCTCTTGCTAGCTCATAAAGCTCTGGAGAGACAGGCGATCTCGGAATCAGGACAGAATAGCCGTAAAGATTCAGTGTTCCAATCATAAACACAATCCTTTGGCTATATCTGTATCGAGGTAGCTTTACTAGGGAATTATTTATAGCAAGCGCTTACGCAGGCAACCCAGAAACGAGCCTTAAACAACGTCGGCTTTTCATAGGATGCACTAGCTGTAACGCACCAATCCCTGGAGGCGATGCGTTACAGCTAGTGCATAACACACCCTACGCAAACTAGTTATCATCGTGCTCGTCACTCATGCAACGAACCATTGACCTATAGGCGTTGCTATGAGAGATGAATTTTCTAGGGGCGTTATAGCCTGTGGCATACAAGAAACGTGAAACACCCCTACAGAGACTTAACCACCGTAGCCAGCTTGCCGTACGACATCAGAAATTTCTTCTGCGTCCTTAACGTGGTGCAGTGCTTTCTGACTACCATCGGGTTCATCAACGACAAAGTAGGTTGGTACAACGATATGATCCCCGGTGATGTCAGGTGCGTCAACAGCGACTTGTTGAGCTTTTTCTTCTAAAGACTTGGACTCATCAATGCGATCGCCAGGGTTAACCGTCATGTTGGGATTGCGGTCAAGCGCCTCTCTCTGGGCTCGTTTTTGAGCAGGATTAACCTCTTCAGGTGTCATTGGCTGATTGATTGTCCCTTTGTTGTTGTTCGGTTCAGAATCTTTGTTCATGACCTGTCCTCTCTTAACTACTCAGCTAAGCGTAGGAGCAGAGCAATTAGTTCTCCTCTTGCTAACGGAGAGACATTGGGTCTCTCGAAGGAGGTAAGTATAGTGTTTTTGTTTAATAATTTCTTCAATGAAAAAGCCCGACTTTCGTCGAGCTCATTACTACTCTCTCATACCCGGAAAAACTGCTGGGTGAACGCGTTACGGAGAAGCTTCAAGAGGCTTGACTAGATGAAACGCGTTTCCGAAAACTATTTGCTTAGAAAAAGCAACTTACTTAACAATCTAAAGGCTTAACAATCTAAAGGTCGCCGCCACGGGCTGCCAGTAGAAAAATTACAGCAGGACCAGCGATTACGATCGCGGCTAACATCGTAAGCTGAATAATCGACTCCATGCCCCTACTCCCTATCTGTCAACTGCACTAAACTTGATGAACGGTCATAACATTTCTGCAACGATCAAATCTTATCTGCCTCCCTCCCCAATTTTAAGAAAGTTAACAAAAGTTAAAGTGACAGCAAGACGGTGATCAGTAGATGTTTGTCAATAGATAAGTGGCTTGAACCGTTAAGCTCATTGGAGAACCGTAGCCAGCGTTCAGCTTTGACTCAAAAATTAAAACTCACTCCCCGCAATCCTCTTCCCTCTTAACTCTCATGGCCAGTTGGCGTTGTGTAAAACAGTGTGGTGCCTGTTGTCACCTTGATCCGACCGATCGACCCGATCTAGAAGACTACCTCTCGCCCGAAGAATTAGCGCTTTATCTGAGCATGGTTGGCGACGGTGGTTGGTGTGTCCACTTTGATCACACCACTCGCGAATGTGGTATTTACGCCGATCGTCCGCGTTTTTGTCGTGTCGAGCCAGAGGTTTTTAAAGACCTGTTTGCAGTGGAAGCAGACGATCTGAACGAGTTTGCGATTGCCTGCTGTCGTGAGCAAATCGACGGTGTTTATGGCGATCGCAGCCTGGAGATGATCCGGTTCGATCAAGAGGTGGGTGTGATCATGACGGACTGAGCTTTAGCGTCAAGGTTGACCTTTAGTGTCTAGTCCGAGATAATGAAAGGAATATGAAAAGGTCATCTCTTAGCTTTAGTTTGCCGTGGAAGCTTCATCATTCGTCATCGGTCAGTTAGCTCCAGTCGTTCAGACGGTTCACCCTGGCAGTACGCCTCTTTTGATCGAGGCAAAACGGGCGACAACAGAGGGAGACTCTGCTATCGATCTGCAAATAGACAATACGAACGCCTTAGATGTACCACCCGTGGATGCCTCTGACTCACTTCAGACAGCCGAGCAGGAAACGAGGGCGCAGTTCTGGAAAGTCTTTGGCTCTACGTTTATCACCATCTTTCTGGCGGAACTGGGCGATAAAACACAGGTGGCAACACTGTTAATGACGGCTGAATCCCATGCACCGTGGATTGTTTTTGCAGGCGCGGCGACTGCACTCGTGACCACTAGCCTGCTCGGTGTTTTAGTGGGGCAATGGCTGTCCTCTCGCGTCTCTCCCAAAACTCTCGATACTGCCGCTGGCATTACCTTAGCACTGATATCAATGTGGCTGCTTCTGGAGGTTGTGAGCCTGTAGACAGCAGTAGAGGCGCTATACCTAACGCCTCTACGAGCTCAAAGCTTGTCTCACTCCTCTCCCCTCACTTCTCACTCAAAATGTAGACCTCCTCTTATGGATTGGCATCTCTTAGGGATCAGCTTTATTACAGTGTTTCTGTCAGAGTTGGGCGATAAAAGCCAGCTCGCGGCGATCGCGCTCAGCGGCAACTCGAAATCACCTCGCACGATTTTTCTAGGCACTGCTGCGGCACTGTTGCTGGCAAGCCTGTTGGGTGTCTTTATTGGTGAAGGTACTGCCCATTTATTGCCTGCACGTCTGGTAAAAATTGCTGCGGCATTGGGCTTTGCGGTCATGGCGATCCGGCTACTGCTGCCAAAGTCAGCGCCATCTGACGCGTTGGAAACGTCTCCTGAATAGACTTCGGAACAAGCGTTCCATAACTCCTGCATTCCGTGTAAGGGCGCACGGTCGCGCTCCCTTACCTGCAGACAATTTACCGATTTTATTCAATCTGCGATTCTGAGTTGCCTGCGTTTTACCATCTCCAAGCCCTAAAATGGAGTAGAACGCTGCATGAAAAGAATTATGGCTAATGTCGAGATTTACACTTGGAGTACTTGCCCATTCTGCATTCGGGCAAAAGCGCTGCTCGATCGCAAAGGTGTTACTTACACCGAATATTGTATCGATGACGATGAGTCGGCACGAGCCAAAATGTCCCAACGGGCTCAGGGGCGACGCTCCGTCCCGCAGATCTTTATCAATGATCAACATATCGGCGGTTGCGACGACATTACCGCTCTGAATGCTCAGGGGAAACTCGATTCCCTGCTTCAAGCCAGCTAAACTGTCCATAGTTTGTAGGTTGCAGTCAGTGGCTACCAACTACGAACGGCTGCTCACTGACGAAGGACAACTCCTGTGAAATTTGCTTTTATCATTGATCCCATTCAGCGGCTTGACCCTGGACATGACACCAGCGTGGCGCTGATGGAAGCTGCGCAGGCGTTGGGGCACGAAGTCTGGGTGACGCAGGCAGCGCAGCTAGGGGTGGCAGACGGTAAAGCCTTTGCACCTTTGGAACAAGTCCATCTGACGCCTGTTCAGCTGAGTGAGGGACGGTGGCTTGCTGCTAATGCATGGTTTACGCTGGGCGATCGCGCCCTCATGCCGCTGGAAGCGATGGATGCGGTGTTCATGCGTACTGATCCGCCTGTAACGGTGCCTTACCTCTACGCCACGTACATTCTGGACTACATCGATCCAGCTAAAACGTTGGTCGTCAACGCTCCCGCAGGCATTCGAGCCGCTAACGAGAAAATGTACGCGCTGCAGTTTGCCGACGCGATTCCAGAGACCATTGTGAGTCAGGATAAGCAGGTTATCCGGCAATTTGTCGAGCGCAAAGGCGTGGCCGTCTTGAAACCCCTGGGTGGCAAAGCAGGAGAGGGGATTTTAATTCTAGAAGCGGGCGATCGCAACATTAACTCACTCATTGAAATCAGCACGTATCAGGGGCAGGTGCCTGTTATGGTGCAAACTTACTTACCCGAAGCAAAAGATGGCGACAAGCGCATCATTCTGCTCAATGGTGAACCGATCGGAGCTGTAAATCGGATTCCGACAGGTAACGAGTTTCGGGGCAACATGGCGGTTGGCGGCAGAGTGGCACAAACGACGATTACCGATCGAGAGCACAAAATTTGCACTCAACTGGCACCCACATTACAGCGTGATGGGCTAATCTTTGTCGGCATTGACATCATTGGCGGCTATCTGACTGAAGTGAATGTGACTAGCCCTACTGGCATTCGTGAGATCGATCGACTGGATGGTGTTCAACTCGGACAGCAAGTTATTGAATGGGTGATCCACAATCGATACGAAAGCCATGAGGCCGTCTCGATGGCTGGTTAGCTTGCCAGCCTTCCGTAGAAGCGTCGTTACCTGAGACGATCGACGGACAATGAGCCAAATTACTGGAAGACGATTTTTTTGAGAGTTTGACCGAAATTCGCCTAGCTGCTGTTGATATCTTCTTTAGCCCCTCAAAAAGCGAAATGGACAGCAACAAGCCCCCCGTTGCTGTCCATCTCGTTCTTCTCATGGAGTTGGCATTCACACAGTCCAACTTGTTTTTAAGATAACTACTGCTAAGAGTGAGTAGGTAAAGCCGTTGTAAAGACGTGATGAGAAAGCCGTAAGGCTTTTTGAGTCTCATCTTGACCAATATAGTGCGATCGAGGGCATTAGCCGACCACCAAACCGGTAAACGGTGTGCCCCAAAACTCCCAGTTTTCTTTATTAAACGGCGATCGCCAGCGTTGGATGAGTGCAGTTTCTAGCCGCTGGCGATCGCGGGCTTGGGTGGGTGCCAGCGACCAAAAAGCAATGCCCAAGAGCGTATCGAGTTGGTTCTGATAGTGCACCTGTCGGTAGTTCAGCAGGTAGCGTTTGCAATCGTGCTCTCCTTTCCAGCGCTGCCCAGATTTTACGGTTTCGCCGACATAGAGCAAGATTGGTAGCTCATAGTCAATCACAAAGTAGAGCGCCGCTACTCCTGCATCGCTCGCTTTCCAGCGCCAGAATTCTGTGTTCTGCTGCGGCAAGCTAAACGGATCAATGCTGGCGACATCAATGTCACCAGACGCTGAGCCAATGCTAGACGTTAGGTCAAAGAGCGCGCCCTGCTGCAAGGTTGGGGCAACATGGATTTGTTGCTGATATTGAAAAAGACGCTGCTTCCAATCCTGCAAGGCATCGCTGCTAATTTTCAGTAAGTCTGGTTGCTTGCTGCCGTATGCTAATGTCTTCTGCTCGGAGACCGAAAAAAGCGAGAGTTGATCGCGGCTATTTGTCAAGCCAGCCTCCAAGGATAGCGTCGTCAATATAAAGACTACGCTATATAGCCGAAAAGGATGCAGAAGCGATGCAACTTTTTAAGTTGTATCGCTCCTACCTCAATAGTCGCCGCATCACTACGGCAGTGACTAGAGACTAGATCTGGTTAAAGTAAACTCTGAATAGAGGTTCTATGTAGTGGTTAAGTGCATGACAGCCAATAACATCAATCTTGAGCCGGGTTACTGGGATAAAATCTGGCAGCAGGAAGGCGAAGCCACTTGGCGTCGCTATCCAAGCTGTTTTGGCAGAATCTGCTGGGCAGTAGGCCATTTTAACGAAGTGCTAGAACTAGGCTGCGGTGTTGGGGTTTTAGCGGGTCGCCTGGCTGAGTTCGGTAATAGTGTCACCGGTCTTGATCTTTCCGCTGCCGCGATCGCCCAACTACCACCCGCAATTACCGGCATCGTCGCAACGTTACCCGATATTCCGTTACCTGACCACAGTTTTGACGTTGTCGTCGCCACTGAAACCCTGGAGCACATCGAAGACGATCAGGCTTGCATTAAAAGAGCCGTACAAATCCTGCGTCCCGATGGTCGAGCCTATATCGCCGTTCCCAATAACTGTGTCGGGCCAGACGAAGATCCTGAGCATTTACGCAAATACACGCCAGAGACGATCGAGGCTTTACTTTCACCTTATGGTCAGGTCTTTATCGAAACCTTTGTCGACGAGTTTATTGTTGCTCAAGGACAGATTGTTGCTTTACCAACTATTCTGGCTGCGCTCTACACATAGTTTTTGCCCAATACCAAACAACGATGTGTGGGCTTGCCTTTCAGTAGGATCTAGCACGGTTTACAGCGGTTTTCAGATCAGTAAGCCACAGGCTTGTGGCTTTGGGTGTCGGGTGTCGGGTGTCGGGTGTCGGGTGTGGTTAATCCAAATGAAAACGGCTGTAAGAGAAGCTGAATTTCTGATTACGGTTTGGGTACGTGAGCCGCAGATGCTCGTGAGAAAACGATTCCTGCGTAAGCACTGTCCACATGAGAGCCTCTCAAAAAAACTGAGGTCAAGTATAAGCAAACGCCAAGCAGAATGGTTGCCCCATGTACCGCACCAGCTTCAACTTGCGATGCCTCTAGGGACGCCTTCAAGGGCTTCTTGCTCAGTTTCAAAAATCTCAAAGACCGAATCCATCATGGTCACTTCAAACACTAGCTTGGCTTCAGGATGAACATTGCAAATACGGAAGCTACCGCGCACCTTGTCAGCATCACGCATGCCAGCAACCAGGGAGGTTAACCCAGAACTATCAATGAAGTTAACCTGACCCAGGTTGACCACTACATGGTGGCTCAATTTAGAAATACACTCCTGAAGCTTGAGCCGAAACTGCCACGCCGTCGTAATGTCAAGCCGTCCCGTCGGCGTCAAGACAATAACGGTGGTGCCGTCCTGGGTTGTATGGGTCTTCTGCTCCATGTGAATTGACTTTTGCTCCATAAGAACCACTTACCCTCTCCTAAGAACGGTGATGCTTGGGCTGATTCTAACTGAAGATTCGCAATCCGTCTCAAGCTTCCAAACTGGTAAGTTCAACGGTAGCCCAAGCATAGGACGATTCATCATAATCGCCTCAAAGCGTCAATTTGCTTCGCAGCCGAAGCGCTAACTAGATTCTAATACCACCCTTAATCTAACGATTACAGCACCCAATGCAGCCGTGACGTTTTGCTAGTAAATTCACCTTATAAGCAGTCTACTCTAGACTTTTTGGCTTGGTAGCGGCCAATTGATCCAATCTTGAGGTTTCAAAAACGTTTCGTAGAGCGCTGCTTCTGGTGTGTTTGGCTCAGGGGTATAGCCATATTCCCAACGTACTAGAGGGGGCAGAGACATAAGAATGGATTCGGTGCGTCCATTAGTCTGCAAACCAAAAATGGTGCCCCGATCGTAGACCAAATTAAATTCGACATAGCGACCGCGACGATAGAGCTGGAAGTTACGTTCGCGTTCGCCATACTCATGGGATCGACGCTTTTCGACGATCGGTAAGTAAGCGGGCAGAAAGGCGGTGCCACAGCTTTGGATAAAGCTGAAGAGGTCTTCCCACGTACGTCCTTTCACTGGGCCAACCGTCTGACTATGTTGAGCGGCGGTTGTATCGCCTTGTGAGCCAGGGTACGCCACTGGGTAAAGAATGCCTTGCGGATCTTGATAGTCAAAAAAGATGCCACCAACGCCGCGTGTTTCCTGGCGATGCTTGAGATAAAAGTATTCGTCACACCAAGCTTTGAAGGTGGGGTAATACTCGGAATGATGGCGATCGCACGCTTGCTTTAGCGTTTGATGGAAATGCACAACGTCTTCGGCAAAGGGGTAGTAAGGCGTGAGGTCAATGCCACCGCCAAACCACCAAACGGGACCGGCTTCAAAGTAGCGGTAGTTGAGGTGCACGGTGGGAATGTAAGGATTGCGGGGATGCAAAACCATCGACGTGCCGGTGGCATAAAACTCATAGCCCCTGGCTTCGGGACGCTGCATCACGATCGAGGGTGGTAGGTCTTTTCCCCACACTTCAGAGAAGTTAACGCCACCCTGCTCAAACACATTGCCTTCTCGCAAGACGCGCGATCGACCGCCGCCGCCCTCCTCTCGCACCCAGCTATCTTCCTGAAAAGTCTTACCGCCATCGCTTTCCTCAAGTCCCTGGCAAATCTGATCTTGCAGGTTTCGCAAAAACTGGCTTACGCGTTGCCGTGAATCGCTTGGAGGTAGAGGTGAGGATACAGCCGTTTCAGAGGTGGAAAACGCAGTCATAGTCAATCTCGATCGCTCTAAATGCTTTTTCAGACTACCGCGAATTGTACCGCTAACCAAGTTAGTTGGAGATCTATGAACAAGTGTAAAGAACGCGCGAAGAAAGACGTTAAGGATCGTGGATTAAATAAAATCGACAAATTGTTTGCAGGTAGGGGCGCACGGCCGTGCGCCCCTACGGAAAATGCCGGAGTGATTAAATTCGTGTTCCT
This sequence comes from Stenomitos frigidus ULC18, assembly GCF_003003795.1. Lineage (GTDB taxonomy): Bacteria > Cyanobacteriota > Cyanobacteriia > Leptolyngbyales > Leptolyngbyaceae > Stenomitos > Stenomitos frigidus_A. The sequence goes on from NZ_PVWK01000017.1 coordinate 99,773, forward strand.
AAGTTTTGAGTTGAAAGCGTTACTGAATGGATGAACAGCTGCTGACTGCTGACTGCTGACTGCTGACTAATTCACTAACCGTTCCAAATACCGTTCGATCAACAGGATCGCCACAATGTCATCGATCGGGCGAGAAATCGTGCGAAATGATTGGGGGATCAATCTCACCAGTCCTTGCGCTGGGTACATTTGCCAGTAGCGATCGCGCGCTGCCAGGCTGCTGTGTCGCTCATCGACCATGATGATGCGGAGTGGGTCGGCCAAGGCATGGTTGAGCTTTTGCTTCCAATCTTTCGCGGTGGTCTGGTCACCCATCACTAGCAAGGAAATCGGAAATTGCTGACGGAGGTTTTGAATCGTGTCGATCGCAGACTCTGCTTCAACAACCTGATGGTAACGCACCATGCGATCGACCCCAATGACTGCCAGCCCACATTTGCGCCGACCAGGATCAAAGCCTAAAATTACTGGTTGATCAGAAACGGATGGCTCGGGTTGCGAAGAAGGGCTAAAGTGCATGGCAACGCATGACAAAAGTGAATCGATCAGCAGAGAAAAGTTGGAGATCAGAAAAGCTAGGGGGTTTGCCCGCCTGTAGGGGCGAGGTTTTTTGTACGGAGAAGCACTTGTCCATTCTGGCTAGCAATCAAATCAATGTTGAGTGGTCCAGCCGTATAGGTGACATCAGCAGCAACGGCCTTAAGCTCGACCGTCTGCTTATACTGTTTTAACTGTTCGATAAAAGTAATGACATCCTGAATGCGACCAATCTGAACAGAGTCAGTCAAAACACCAAGATTACGGGCTCGAAAATTAGCGGCAGCCAGCAACAGGTTGATGCGCTGCTGAATTTGATCGTCCGACATGGTCGAAGGGTTAAGCGAGGTGCCTGCGACAACATCGCCAGCTAGAAAGATTACCCGATTCTTGACGGCATCAGCAAAGACCTGGATAAACTTCTCACCAACGAGGTAGTTCGCACCGGAGTAAATGCGAACGATATAATCCTGCCCATCATCAATCTGCTCAATCAGTTGCTTAACATCGGCATTCGTAATTTGCACAATTTGTTCTGATGCACCCGGCCTCACCAACCGAAGCGCAGACTGATTGGCCTCTCGCAACAGTTGATCGATCGCTTGTTTCGCAGTTGCCGTGTTGGTTGTACGAAGCGGCAGAGAGGCAAGCACTTGCCCCCGCTGAATGACGACATTGCCTGTACGCAGGCCTTGAGCCGTTAGTTGCAGGGCTTGCACATCTCTCGCCAGTGCTTCCTGTTGTTTTTCCAAGTCTTTAAGACGGGCTTCGCGCTGCTGAATAATCTGGTCTCTCGCTCGAATTTCCTGTTCTCGTTGAGCGATCACACGATCGCGTGCTACCTGCAGTTGCCCAATTTCTGACCGCAATCGCAGCGCCTGTTGAGAGACCTTTGCCAGCCGTCCCTGCGTCAGATTGAGCGCTGTTTGAGTCCGTGCTGTTTCGGCTTGAGCCCGCGATCGCTCAGCAATGGCTCCCCGTAACGATTGATTCGTCTCCGTTAGTTGTTTCTTCGCTGACGCTCGATCAGCGCGCGCTTTGGTAAGTTCACTCTCAACCTGTCCTTTCTGGTTTCTGGCTGCTTCCAGCTCCGTGCGAGTATTGCGCAGTCGGCGCTGAATGGTGCCCAACTCAAAGACCCCTGTTCGCAGTTGATTACTAGCAGCGAACAAAATTCCTAGGGTGGAGGCAGAAATGAGAATACCCGTAAAAATAGTCACCAGGGTGGCAGTCTTACGGGGACGTAAATTGAACAAGCTCAAACGAGCTTTACCAACGCGAGTGCCAATGCGATCGCCTAATGTGGCAATGACCGCACCAAGTATCAGCACTGCCAAAATCAGGATTTCCCCGCCGGACACACTTACACTCCCAAAAGGCCCTGTGCTAAAACTCTACGAAGCTGCTGGGGCGAATTCACATACAGCCTACCTCAAGTCGTTAAACTTTGTAGTCCGTTGCTAAATTTGCAACCTGTGGAGAGGTGAGGGGAGAGAAAGTTTTGAGTTTTGAGTTCAGCCTTTAGCCTTTAGCCTTTCTCCTCCCGACTCTCTGTTCCCCGATGCCTACGTAAACTGCTTACTCAGCGTTACTGGATTGTGTACTGTGATTTTTTTCTTGTGAATAGAAATCATCTCATCTTGCCGTAAGTCACCTAAGAGACGAGTGACGGTCACACGGGTAGAGCCGATCGCCTCCGCGATCGCCTGGTGGGAGAGCTTAAGGTCGATCGTGATGCCATCGTTTGTCGGCACCCCAAAATCGCGGCACAAAATCAGTAGAAAGCTAACTAAGCGTGAGCCCATATCCCGGTGTGCCAGCGTTTCAATCATCATCTCAGTTTGCAAAATCCGCGACGACAAGCCACGCAGCAAAATCATCGATAGCTCAGGATTGTCCTTCAGCGCCTTTTCGACTTGTTCAATGGGTACGGCAAGTAGCTCGACAGATGTAAATGCAACGGCATGATAGAAGCGATCGGATCTATGCCCTGTGATGAGAGACAACACTCCAAAAACGCTGTTCTCCCGCAGCAGGGCGACTGTAATTTCCTCACCTGCTTCGTAAACCCTGGACAGTTTAACGGCGCCGCGCACTAAAAAATACACACGTTCTGCCGGGTCGCCTGGGAAGAAAATGGTCTTGCCCCGTTCAAACGTTTCAACAACAGGTGGAAATGCTCCACCTCCCATCTGACGGAATACAGATGCCAGCGGTCTATCTTGCGTCACTACCATATCCCCTTACCTGGTGCCCAAGAAATTGCCCAGACTGCCACAAACCAGCAGTCAAGGGTTTGTAGCTTAGAACACTTAAACTCACTCTGAGCTGCTTTTTTGTGCCTGATGTTACACATTCCCTTGCGTGGCTCATATTGAACGTTTGACATAACATCATCTTTACCTGAGCGCTGCTACAAACCTGAGCGTTGCTACAAGTGTGAACGCAAAAGACACGTGTGAACACAAAAGTCGTAACAGCTTAAAATTATCCCAACTAAAACAAATTGGCTCAACAATTTACGCCGCTCGGTTTAAACGCTTCAACGCAGGGCTCCAAACACTAGACGTTGAGCTTTAAAGCACAACTCAAACGTCAGAGATAACGGCTTCTCCAGTTGATGCCTGGCAAAGCAGGTGCAGACTGCGACTCTACGCGCTACCCGTTGTGCGCCATCTTTGAGTATTCTTGAAGCACTCTAACGTTGCTGTTGAAGATAGATCGTTATGCTAGACCTGACCGGAAAAAATGCCCTTGTGACTGGCATTGCTAATAATCGCTCGATCGCCTGGGGCATTGCTCAACAGCTTCATAAAGCCGGAGCAAACATTGGCGTCACCTACCTGCCAGACGATAAAGGGCGCTTTGAAAAAAAGGTTGCCGAACTGGTAGAGCCCTTACAGCCCAGTCTCTTCGTGCCCTGTAACGTCCAGGATGATGCTCAAGTAGACGAGACCTTTGCAGCCGTGAAAGAAAAGTGGGGTACGTTAGATATTCTCATTCACTGCCTCGCGTTTGCGAATAAAGAAGATTTAACCGGGCATTTTGTCGATACCTCACGCGAGGGCTTCACCACAGCTCTGGGTATCAGCGCCTACTCTCTCGTCAGACTATGTGCCGCAGCCAAACCGCTTATGACCGCAGGCGGCAGTATTGTAACCCTGACTTACATCGGTGGCGTGCGAGTGATTCCTAACTACAACGTCATGGGCATTGCGAAAGCGGCGCTTGAAATGAACGTGCGCTATCTAGCAGCCGATTTGGGACCACACAACATTCGGGTCAATGCTATTTCAGCGGGCCCTATCCGCACACTTGCCTCTTCGGCGGTTGGTGGCATTCTAGACATGATTCATCATGTAGAAGAAGTAGCACCCTTACGCCGCACGGTGACGCAAACCGAAGTTGGTAACGCTGCCACATTCCTTTGCAGCGATTTGGCAAGCGGCATTACCGGGCAAATTCTCTACGTAGACGCGGGCTATGAAGTGATGGGGATGTCAGAGGCTAAAGGCTAGAGATGAAAGGCTAAAGGCTAAAAGCTAAATTTTATCCTTCATCCTTTAGCCTTTCCCCTAAAACCCCATTGCTTGCGCGACCGCATTCATTTCTGGCGCAATACCCTGGTGGAGCTGGTTGTTGCTGTGCTTAATGGCGGTGTCTGGGTCTTTGAGCCCATTACCAGTCAACACACACACCACCGTTGCGCCAGAAGGAATGAACTCCTTCACTTTTAGCAGCCCAGCGACAGACGCAGCGCTAGCAGGCTCACAGAAAATACCTTCCTCAGCCGCCAAGAGTCGGTAGGCATCGAGTATTTCGGTATCAGTGACGGCGGTGAATTTACCCTGACTAGCGTGCTGTACAGCGATCGCCCGCTCCCAGTTCGCTGGGTTCCCAATCCGAATCGCGGTTGCGAGGGTTTCTGGATGAGCTACAGGTTGTCCGGTGATAAACGGGGCAGCTCCTGCGGCCTGAAAACCCATCATTTGAGGCAGTTTCGTGCAGCGTTGCTCCTGATGATACTGGCAAAAGCCCATCCAGTAAGCAGTGATGTTGCCCGCATTCCCCACTGGAATACAGAGCCAATCAGGTGCATCACCCAGCGCATCAACAATTTCAAACGCAGCGGTTTTTTGACCTTCCAGCCTATAAGGATTCACTGAATTAACCAGAGTCACAGGATAGTGTTCAGACATCTCCCGCACAATGGTTAACGCCTGGTCAAAGTTCCCTTTAATGGCCATCACTTCCGCACCGTAGAGTAGCGCCTGCGCTAACTTGCCCAGCGCGACATAACCCTCAGGGATCAGCACAAAGGCTCTCATACCACCACGACGCGCATAGGCCGCCGCCGCCGCCGAAGTATTGCCAGTACTGGCACAAATCACTGCTTTTGCACCGGCTTCCTTTGCCTTAGAGATTGCCATCGTCATGCCACGGTCTTTAAAGCTCCCGGTTGGATTGAGACCGTCGTATTTCACCAGAACGGTTACTTGTCGGCCAATCTGGGCAGCGATCGCAGGCGCAGGAATGAGGGGCGTATTCCCCTCATGTAGCGTGACAACAGGAGTCTGGTCAGTAACGGGCAGATACGGTCGATAGGTCTCAATGAGCCCACGCCAGCCAGCTTTTGCGGTTAATGCAGCATGGTTAGGAGAGTTTCCAGAGGGACTGTGGGAATCAGCAGATAAAGCTATGGTCACAGGAGTTACGCGATCGGGCTGAGCAGGTTTATATAAAGCAGTTTCGCTGACTACTGTCTAGCCACACTGAGCGGACGTTTTGGCAATCGAGCAGCGAGCGCTAGTGGAAAGTTGCTTGAGTATTAGTTTACCCTGAACGTTCATTTTACCTCGATCGCTCCCAGCCCCGTAGCACGCTTACTGTCCGTTTCGAGCAGTCAATGGTCAAGGTTGTGGCTCATGCCCTCAGCGATACTCAATCACTGTTCGAGGGCGCTTGCCCTGGAAAGAGGCGCGATCGACGTAGTTTACACAAGCTTACAAATTCCGTAATTTTGCCCAGTTAAAGAACTGACTCCTCAACTTACAATCTGCGAATGCAACTAATTACAATTTTCTGTAAAGTTTGGGTTAAGATATTACCTGCTGGTGTGAGTAAGTACAAATGACTAGTCAAATCCTAACGGTTGATAGCCCAGTTCACGCGTCCGATGTCCAGCCGCATCACGATCAAGCACATCCTCAAAGTGCTGAAGCTGTCGCCGTTGATCGGCAGCGCTCTCGCTTGATCGAAGCCATGAAATCTCAGTATCAACTGGATCAGCAAGTTAAATTTCTTCATCTTCAAGCAGAAGCAGATTCTCTCTTGCGCCAGTTGCAGTCGCTCAAGCAGCAGCGCCTAGCGTTGGAGACACCCATTTCGTCGCAGTAAAACCTGCTTGTCGCTTTGTTCATTGTCGCTTTTCAAGCGCTTGAAAAGCGATTTCTGTTGACCTTTAGCGCATCGCTTTCGCGACTTGGCGTTGTTGCGCACGTCAAGATCTATACTTGGCATTGTGCTATTGGTTAAGGCTTGCTATGCGCTCTTTCTGGTCTGACCCTTATCTGTGGATTCACCTTGCGGGGCTGTCGGCGTTTCCTCTCTTTTTAGAGGGATGCTTGATTGGGTTCGCCATGGGCGAGCCATTTTTACCAGTCTGGTTAGAGTTACTGCTAGTTGCGATCGTGGGGATCACTCCTATTCTGTGGATGCAGTGGCAACGCCCTTTTTATATCTTTAGCATTGTCGCAGTGAGCGTCAAGCCAGAGGCCTTAACAGAAGACCAACGGCGCTTTCTAACGTTATTTAAATTGCCTCGTAATCGAGTTTTGGCTGCGTTAGTCCCAGTAGCGCTGGTGGTTGTACTGCGGAAAGCTTACGAAATTGCGCCGATCGCGTCTGCGTCTGTCTCTTTCTTGCCCGCATGGCATGGGCTAGGGTTGCTGTTAGTGGCAATTGCCTTCCTTGCTTGTAATCTCTTTGTGCAGGTGCCTGTCAGCGTTGCTAGTGTGATGCTCTCTAGCGAATCAGCCTTCACAGCCACGCGTCCCTATCCACTTGAGCAAGTGCGACGAAGCTTTACGATTTTCGGGCTCCAACTCAAGCAAATCTTGCCGCCTGTGCTTCTAGAGACTCAAACAGCGTTGGCTACTGTGCCGCAATCGACGGCTGCTGAAGCGGCTATCCAGCCTTCCCAAAAAACAGACAGTGCAACTGTCGACGGTGCAAATTCCTTCGATGATGACGTGTGGGCAGAACGCACAGCACCTGCTGACCCTTCAGCCTTAAATACCCCTGCCGAAACAGATGCTACTGGTGAAGCAGAAGCGCATCGTACTGAATCAGAGGCAAGTAATGAAGCCGATTTGACTTGACTCGCTCAAGGCGCAACCGTGCAACGATTCAATACCTTCACGCCTAGAATGGAATGAGTTCCCTTTGGATTGGTTATGCGTAGTGACTTAGGTTCGTCCCGACGCTTTCCCAGGGTACCGAACGATCGACGGGTAGCAGCCTTTGCGATCGATTTTGGTGCAGCGTCTCTACTGAGTACTCTAGGTGGAGCCAGTTCGATCATTCCGCTCTATATTTTGAGCTGGTACGGGCTACGCGTCATTCTCGTCGTCAAAAACCAGGGTCAGAGCTTAGGACGATGGGCTTTAGACATAAAAGTGCTTGACCCGAAGTTACGTTCATTGCCAGGACTGTTGGAGTTAACCAAACGCGAAACCCTGACTGGCTTGGGGAGTTTGCTCATTCTGCTCGGCTTAGTGAATCTAAGTCCGACGAACGGCTTGATTTTGGTTGCACCCATTCCACTGTTCATCGACTGCGGCTTAGCATTTTTAGATACTGAGTTTCGACAAGCCTGGCACGATCGTCTGGCTCGCACAGTCGTCGTTCAAACGCGCCGGGGTTACTCGCTCGACATCAAAGTTAAAAAGATCTTTGCACAACTGAGTGATCGTGTGAAATAATGGATGTTTGTGTATAATTCGTCCTTCTTCACAGATTTGTAGGATTATGGCTAAGGGTAAAGGTGTCCGCATTGTAATTACGCTGGAATGTACTGAGTGTCGCACCAATCCCGATAAGCGATCGCCGGGCGTCTCTCGCTACACATCCACCAAAAACCGTCGCAATACCACGGCACGGATTGAGCTGAGTAAGTTCTGTCCGCACTGCAACAAGCACACAGTGCATAAAGAGATTAAATAAGCAGCGTTCTGCAGCGCTTGGTCAGCCGTCCTTCATTGCCGACTGCTGACCCCCACTAGGATTGCATTGACCACTGACCACTGACTACCGACCAATTATCATGACTTATTTCCGCCGCCGAGTTTCACCCATTAAGCCTGAAGATCCCATCGATTACAAAGACGTTGATCTCTTACGTAAATTCATTACCGAGCGCGGCAAAATTCTGCCTCGCCGGATCACAGGTCTCACTGCAAAGCAGCAGCGTGCGCTCACGCAGTCGATTAAGCGTGCCCGTATTTTGGCTTTGTTGCCCTTCGTTAATCAGGAAGGCTAAGTCGGTGGTTTTTGAGGGAATAGGGTGTAGGGTACAGGTTTTTTTAGGTGGCCTCTACAGTCGTTCGAAGCATCAGACTGAACGCTAGATTTCTAGAACGATCAAGCTCACACCCTGTAACTGTACCTTTCACCTTACCCCCGCACCTCAATGGAGAAGGGCACTCTTGTTGAATTTCGTCTTAACGGTGAGCGTCGCCTTGCAGTCGCTGATCGTCCAGAGGGCAAAAAGCATTGGATTGTCATTGACGATCGCGGTCAAACGCATACGCTACACCCCCGACAAATCACGTATGAAGTGGGTCAACCCTACAAGCCATCTGACATCCCTCACTTCTTGAAGTCGATCCAGCCTTATCTTGACCCTTCTAACCTGGAGGTTGCATGGGAGATTTTGGTAGAGGAGGGTGAAACAGTCGACCCGAAAGCGATGTCACTGCTGCTTTTTTCAGACCAAAGCCCAAACCTCAACTATGCGGCTCACTGGCTTTTAAGCGATGACAAGCTTTATTTCAAGCTGAAAGGCGATCGCTACGAACCCCGATCGAGCGCTCAGGTGCTAGAACTCAAGCATCAGCTTGAAATGGAGGCACAGCGTGAGCAGGAATGGCAAGGCTTTTTGGCACGGGTTGAACAAGCATTGGCAGGGCAGCCAACAGAATGGTTAAGTAGCGATCGCCCTCGACTAGATGCCCTCGAACGGTTTGCCACGTTTGGCGAAGAGGCTACCCAGCGCGCTTCCGCTTTAGAAACCCTGTTACACTTAAAACGACCTGAGACATCCCAAGCTGCGTTTCAACTGTTGGTCGAAATGGGGTTATGGAGCCTTCATGAGAACCTGGCATTGCGTCGCAGTCAGATCCCAGTTCACTTTCCTCCCAGGGTATTGGAAGTGGCACATCATTGTCTGACCTCTCCGCCGCCTGACTTGAATGCCGATCGCCTGGACTTAACCCATCTCAAGGTTTACACCATTGATGATGAAAGCACGCTCGAAATCGATGACGGTCTGAGCCTGGAGTACCTTGATGATGGTGCTCAACGGCTTTGGATCCATATTGCAGACCCGACTCGCTGGATGCAGCCAGGCGATGACCTCGATTTAGAAGCTCGTCGCCGGATTACGACGCTGTACTTACCGACGGGCATGATTTCCATGTTTCCGACAGAGTTGGCCACGGGTCCCATGAGTCTGGTACAAGGACGTGTTTGTTGTGCCTTGAGCTTCAGCGTCATTTTGAGCCCAACTGGAGCGATTCAAGACTACAGCATCCATGCCAGTCTCATTAAGGCTACCTATCGCCTTACCTACGACGACGTGGATGAGATGCTAGAGCTGGGTGTGCAGGCTGAGTCAGAGTTGGAGGCGATCGCGCAGTGGGCAAAACGTCGTCAGGCTTGGCGGCAATCCCAGGGCTCAATTAGTATTCACATGCCAGAATCGTCGATTAAAGTTTACGGCGATGAAATCACAATTCAAGTGCTCAATGATTCGTTGGCACGTCAGCTTGTAGCGGAAATGATGATTCTGACTGGCGAGGTTGCAGCACACTACGGTCGTGCAAACAATTTGCCGCTTCCTTTTCGCAATCAGCCACAGCCTGAATTGCCTTCTGAAGAAGAACTGTTGCAACTCCCTTCTGGCCCGGTACGCTCTTGTGCCATTCGACGGTGTATGCCTCGCAGTGAATTGAGCATTACGCCATCTCGTCACGCCAGCCTGGGACTGGAAACTTATACTCAAGTCACGTCGCCGATCCGTCGCTATAGCGATTTGTTAGCGCACTTTCAGATTAAGGCGCATCTTCGGGGAGCGTCACTCCCTTTTTCGGCTGAGGCCATGAAGGAATTAATCTTAAGTATTAGCTCCGCTGCCTACGAAGCTGTCTTAGTGGAGCGCCAGACGAACCGCTATTGGGGGCTAGAGTTCCTGCGACGTAACGCCGATGAGGTTTGGGATGCCTTGATGTTGCGCTGGCTCAGAGAGCACGAAAATCTGGGTTTGGTACTTCTAGAAGACTTGGGTATTGAACTGCCGATGCGCTTTACCCGACCAGTGACACCGGGCGATCGTCTGGAACTAAAAGTCAGCCATGCTGATCCTCGCCAAGACATCATCCAATTTCAAGAAATGATGTACCAGGAAGCTCAAGCTAAAAACTAGGAAGGCAGCGTCTCTTGGCGTTAGTTAGCGGCGGTTAGCCACTAGCCTTTTGCCGGCCTCTGACTGCTAAGCCTATTAGGGGTTTGAGTAGCAGTGCCCTGCGCGCAGACAGAGCACCTACCAACTGGGAGACTTAAACTTGCGTGTCTTGATGAGCAGGGGTGCGGCTTCTCCGCCCGGAGATGAAAAACTCAACGCGGGTATGACTAAGCTCAACCAAATCGCCATCGTTCAGTAGTTTCTGCTCCAAAGCCGCTAAGCGACGGCAGTTGACGAAGGTTCCGTTACTACTGCCCACATCCATGATATAAAAGCCGCGATCGGGGCAATGCCCAATCACTGCATGGCAGCGGGAAATAGAGGTGCTTTTGATGGAAATAGCGCAGGTGTTGTTACGCCCGATGAGCCAACTTGCGCCCACTGATGTGACTTGGGTGGCGCGATCGTCCGGTAGGTTAGTGGTTAAAAAAGCAGTGCGTCCAGTCGTTACTGCCTGAATATAAAAAGAACTGACTTCACAGCGGCTAGAAGCATTTAAAACAGGTTCAATAATAGTGGCTACTTGGCTGAGGTTGGGACCACAGTCTTCAAGTAAAGATTGAGAGAGTGAAGGATTTTTCTCTAAAAACTTGAGTGTGCGTCGATCAGAGTCACTGGAGGGCTTCAGATTCAACATGATTCCTATCTGGAAAGACAACTTCTTTGCATTAACAGTTAAAGCCTGGGTTATCAGGGACTAGCAGGTTTAATCATGTACCAATCAACTTATGTAGGCTTCTGATGGAGTATGAAAGCCATAACTGAATTGGTACGTTATTTCTACACTGGTCCTATAAACCCTAAAACCCTGATCAGTCTAGTGCAAGCAGTTGGGTCTGCTAACGGTAGGATGATTACTCCCCCTTAAGGGTGATCGATGTAGCTATGTAGACTAAACAACACAGCTGCAGAGGATGACAACCGTGAAGTATGGCAACTTGTTAGAGCCTTCATAGAGAGACTGAAGTTAGGTCGGTTCTTTAAGTTTTTATTAAAAATTCCTTCTCAAGTCTAAAAGAGAGATGCTCTTATAAAGTCTTGGTAAAGTCCTGTGTGACGGGAATCCAGGGTCTCTGTATGATACGTAGTGCTATGGTTTTGAGTCGTGCTATGGCTTTGATCAAAGCGGGGATTCGACGACCATCGCTTTCGGAGACCGTGTCTGCCTTTGCTTGCAGGCACTCAGCGTCTTTTTACGCCGCCAGCTTTCTACAGCGTCAGTCGAGTCTACAGTTGCTGGTTCAGTAAAACTGCTGAATTGGCCTTCAAGCAAGGTGATATCTCAGCCAAAAAGCCAACAGCGGCATCGTAATGCGATAGCCATACTCTGGTCCATAGACCAACCCTTTTTGTTCCAGGCTCGCTAAGGCCCCCTGTAGGCCACCACCTCTTGAGAGTTGATGTTTCTGAATGTAATCCCGCGAATGGGGGCTGTCGGTTGGATCAAGCGCAAGGCTTTCGAGCACCCGCACCTGACTAGGCGGTAGTAGCAGGATCAAGGACTCAAACGTCAGGGATAGATCTTCCACAAGTGCCAATGTGCTGCGATAAACATGATGAGGATAGACCATGTGAGCGTTCGCCGTTTGACTTTGGGCCGGATACTCGACTGCAGGCTGTTTGAGATGGCTAGTAGCGCGTTCTAGGCTCACCGGGTCAACGGGTAATCTAAAATCCTCAACGGCGCGATGGTTTAACCAGACGCGCCGAGCGAGGGCGATCGCATCACCGACATGCCCCTGTGCATACGACAGAAATAAATCAAGCGCCTGCCCGTCCGGTTCAAACTTCAACCCTTCTGCTGCCAGCGTCGCAACAATCCAGGGACGCAGTTCTGCATCTTGAAGTGGACCCAGAAAGACAACTTTCACCTTACTATCCTGCACCCAGCTTTCGGCAACCGTGGCAATGAGCGCATAGCTTACCTGAGTCTGCTGCTGAATCTCTTGACGCAAATAGCGCTGCCATTTTTCTGAGCGATCCCAGGAGCGAATGTGAGCAAAGTTAAGAAACACCAGCACCACACGGCAATGCAACCACTCAGCCATGACCTGTGGAAGCGCCAGTAAGCTTTGAAACAGCAACCATTCATTTTTGGGCGTAGAATGCCAAACGAGTTTCGCTTGTCCGTTTGCTGAAGTATCCAGAATGATGGGCTGTTCTTGACTCCACTGTTGAATCAGCGCTAGCTCAGCTGCTGACTGAAACGTGGTAATGAGGCCTTCTGTGAGGAGTTGAAGGAAGCGATTGCTATCGGTCGCACGCAAACAGTCAATTTCAATAACCCTGGCCCCTACCAAATGAGCGGCGTAACGCAACAACGTTCGACGACCACTGCCGGGTACGCCAGCAAGTAATAAGTCGCCATCTGCAGCAAGAACTTGGCTGACTTGCTCCAGCTCTGCTTGTCTACCAAGTAGGGCTTGGGGCGCAAACGGGTTCACAGCCATTGAAAGGAAAACGTTTCGGACTTCATATGATCGAATTTACACTATTTAATAGTGCCAATTATTTGTTTTAGGCACTATGATCAGGTGCTGTAGGTGTTATAGCATTCCTTCACCCCTGGTATCCTATGATTGCAAACTCGTCTTCACCCAATACTCCGTTGCTCTGGCATACGCTTGGTGCACATCAAACCTTAGAACAATTTCAGAGCGATCACAAAACAGGGTTGACGACGCAACAGGTCGCTGCCCATCTGAAGCAGTACGGTCCAAATGAATTAGTGGAGACGGGTGGACGTAGCACCTGGGAGATTTTATTAGATCAGTTCACCAATATCATGCTGCTGCTGCTGGTTGCGGTGGCACTGATTTCAGGTGGCTTAGATTTCTTCGATTGGAAAGCCGGGAAGCTTGATCCAGGTGAGATTCCCTTTAAGGACACGATCGCCATTTTTGCGATCGTCATCCTGAATGGTCTGTTGGGCTATTTTCAGGAAAGTAAGGCAGAAAAAGATTTAGCCGCGCTCAAAAAGCTGGCGTCGTCCAGAGTGCGAGTCATTCGGGACAGGAAAACGCTCGAAGTGGATTCAAAGGATCTGGTTCCTGGCGATATCATGCTTCTGGAAGCCGGTGGACAAGTAGCAGCCGATGGGCGCTTGCTTGAGGCTGCAAACCTGCAAATTAGAGAATCCGCCTTGACAGGCGAGGCGCAAGCCGCCAACAAGCGGGTTGATGCTGATTTACCACCAGATACGCCGCTGGGCGATCGCATCAACCTGGTGTACCAAGGTACAGAAGTGCTTCAAGGACGGGCAGCAGTCGTCGTCACAAGTACAGGAATGCAGACCGAGCTAGGGCGCATTGCAACAATGCTCCAGTCGGTTGAAACGGAAGCCACTCCGCTACAAAAGCGCATGCAGCTACTCAGTAAAGTGCTCGTTTCAGGTGCTCTGGGGTTGGTTGCACTCGTTGTCATCGGTGGCATCATTCATTTGGGCACTGGCAGCTGGAAAGAATTGCTAGAAGTCTCGCTGAGTATGGCAGTCGCGATCGTGCCGGAAGGGCTCCCCGCCGTGATCACCGTTACCTTGGCATTGGGAACCCAGCGCATGGTGAAGCGAAACGCGCTCATCCGCAAATTACCCGCCGTGGAAACCCTTGGCTCTGTCACCACGATTTGCTCGGATAAGACAGGCACACTGACGCAAAACAAAATGGTGGTGCAATTGCTGCACACCAGCAGCACCTCTCTGCGCGTGACGGGTGACGGCTACGCTCCTACAGGAGAGTTTGCACCCGCTGAAGCTCAAACCAGCGCAGCGATCGATCCTCAAGAACAACCTGAACTTTTGAACTTGCTGACTGCCTGCACCATTTGTAATGACGCGGTGCTGCAACAAGATAAGGGCAGCTGGATTATTCTGGGCGACCCGACAGAAGGAGCGTTGCTTACTCTTGCTGGCAAAGCGGGTTTTGAAAAGGATCAATGGGCCAGCAAACTGCCGCGCGTAGCTGAGTTCCCCTTTTCGTCTGAGCGTAAGCGCATGAGCGTGATCGCAGAGGTGATCGACGCCGATCCAGCATTGGTTGACAGCCCCTCCCACTACATGATGTTCACCAAAGGATCACCAGAGCTGATTCTAGAGCGCTGTACGCAGATTCAAGTCGGTGATCGTGCGCAGGCGATCGCCGAAGCCCAACGTCAACTGATTCTAGACCAGAACAATCAGATGGCAGGACGGGGTCTGCGTGTCCTGGGTTTTGCCTGCAAGCCCCTGACGGCGATTCCCCCGGAAGGGTCGGATGAGGCCTCAGAGCGTGAATTGGTGTGGCTGGGCTTAGTCGCCATGCTAGATGCACCTCGTCCAGAAGTGCGGGACGCTGTTGCCCGGTGCCGTTCGGCAGGGATTCGTCCCATTATGATTACAGGTGACCACCAGCTGACCGCGCAAGCTGTAGCCGAAGATTTGGGCATTGCGAAACCCGGCGATCGTGCCCTCAGTGGTCGAGAATTAGAGCGCCTCAGCCTGGAAGAATTAGCGGATCAGGTCGAGCATGTCAGCGTTTATGCCCGTGTCGCACCGGAGCACAAGCTGCGTATCGTTCAAGTACTGCAGCGGAAGAATCATATTGTTGCCATGACAGGCGATGGCGTCAACGATGCCCCCGCCCTCAAGCAAGCCGATATTGGCATCGCGATGGGGATTACAGGCACTGATGTGAGTAAAGATGCCAGCGATATGGTGTTGCTAGACGACAACTTCGCCACGATCGTGGCTGCTACCGAAGAAGGGCGCGTCGTTTACACCAACATTCGTCGTTTTATCAAGTACATTCTGGGTAGCAACATTGGTGAACTGTTGACCATTGGAGCCGCGCCCTTGCTTGGCTTAGGTGGCGTACCATTGTCGCCCCTACAAATTCTTTGGATGAATCTGGTTACAGACGGTTTGCCCGCCTTGGCGCTGGCAGTGGAACCCGCCGAACCGGATGTGATGAAGCGTCCGCCACACGATCCGAGCGAGAGTATTTTTGCGCGAGGTTTAGGCGCGTACATGATTCGGATTGGCATTGTGCTGGCAATTTTGGCGATCGGTCTCATGTCGTGGTCCTATGGATACGCACATGCCAACCTCACTGCCGAAGATCCACACGGCGATCGGTGGAAAACAATGGTCTTCACCACGTTATGTATTGCTCAAATGGGTCATGCTCTGGCCATCCGTTCTAATTCACGGCTGACCATTGAACTGAATCCGTTTTCCAATCCGTTCCTTTTAGCAGCGGTGTTTCTAACGTCACTATTGCAGCTAGCATTGGTTTACGTTCCGTTCATGCGTAGCTTCTTCAATACCCATTATTTGAGCGGCTCTGAGCTTGGTATTTGTTTGGGTGTCAGCGCGCTCATGTTCATTTGGGTGGAGTTGGAAAAACTGGCGTATCGGTGGTATGCCAAGACGAGAAAGTAAGCAATTAGATCTCAGCTTTCAGCTCTCAGCATTGGCACTTTTCTTTGACGATATGATGTTCTAGCCTTCTGATAGCTGACGGCTGATAGCTGATGGCTTATGTATCTAAAAACGCTTCACCTTCGACAGTTTCGCAATTACCTGGATCAAAAGGTGGAGTTTGGTGCGCCCAAAACAATTTTGTTGGGCAATAACGCTCAGGGAAAGTCCAATTTATTGGAAGCAGTGGAGCTATTGTCAACGCTACGATCGCACCGCACGTCGCGCGATCG
This sequence comes from Stenomitos frigidus ULC18, assembly GCF_003003795.1. GTDB lineage: Bacteria > Cyanobacteriota > Cyanobacteriia > Leptolyngbyales > Leptolyngbyaceae > Stenomitos > Stenomitos frigidus_A. The sequence goes on from NZ_PVWK01000017.1 coordinate 115,740, forward strand.
TGACTTGATCTATACCGGAAAAACAAGCGCACGAGTAGATGCAGAGCTAGAGCGAGAGGTTGGCTCGATCGACCTCTCCTTTACACTGCGTCTTAATAGCCGTCGCACGGTTGCCATCAACAGCGAAACCGTCCGTCGCCAGCTTGATTTCCTGGGGATTCTCAATATGGTGCAATTCTCCAGCCTGGATCTGGATCTGGTGCGGGGTGGGCCAGAACAACGACGCAACTGGTTGGATGCTCTTCTCATTCAATTAGAGCCTGTTTACGCTCACATTTTGCAGCAGTACAATCAGGTGCTGCGGCAGCGGAATGCGTTGCTGAAAGGTAATCGGCCAGCGGTTAGTGGTCAGTCGTCTGCAAGCGGTCAGCGGTCAGCGGTCAGCGGTCAGCAACCGGATTTTGCAAAAGTTGAGGAAGCGGGTGAAGAGTCCCTCTTTGAGGAGGCCGATCGCAAACCTGAAGCGGATGGTCAGGCTGAGCTTGCGCTTTGGGATGCACAACTGGCAGCAACGGGAACACGGGTCATTCGGCGACGTGCCAGAGTGTTGCAACGGCTCGTGCCATTAGCACAACGCTGGCACCGCGAAATTAGCGGCAGTACAGAAGAGTTGGCCATTAACTATGCCCCCAATGTCGCTTTAGAACAGGATGAGCCGGAACTAATCAAGCAGGCTTTTTTAGACAAAATTCGGGAGCGCGCGATCGCTGAGCAGTACCAAAGCACAACGCTAGTGGGACCGCATCGAGATGAAGTCGAATTTACGATCAATCAAACCTCTGCGCGCCAGTATGGTTCTCAAGGGCAACAGCGCACTCTGGTGCTGGCACTGAAACTGGCTGAACTCAAACTCATTGAAGAAGTCATTGGCGAACCGCCGTTGCTGCTGCTGGACGATGTGCTGGCAGAGCTTGACCTCAGTCGCCAAAATCAACTGCTTGAAACCATTCAAGACCGTTACCAAACGCTGATAACCACCACTCATCTCGGCTCGTTTGATGCTCAGTGGTTGTATTCATCGCAGATTTTCTCTGTCAAACAAGGGCAACTATCAACAGGCGTTTAGGGGGTGGGCGTTGCTGGTGATTCAATCGAGCCCTCAAATCACCAGGCTGACTTGAGAACCCTGTTCGGTTTTGTACACTTCAATGCGAGACTGAAAGGCTTCCCGGAAGTGCGGTACATGAGTCACAGTGAGGATGCAGGCAAAGTCAGCGGCGATCGCGTTGATGGCCGCAATTAAGCGATCGCACCCTTCAGCATCTTGTGTACCAAAGCCTTCATCGACAATGAGCATCTGCAAGGCCGTGCCCGATCGATGTGCCAGAAGGCGCGCCAGCGCTAGACGAATCGCAAAGTTGACCCGAAACGCTTCTCCGCCCGAATAGGTTTCATAGGGACGTGTCCCATGAGCATCAGCAATCAAAATATCCAGCGTCTCGATTAGTTTGGCGTTTGGCGTAGTCTGCTTTGCCGCTGCGCTGGAGAGTTTGGCATGACGAGCCTGATCGCGACGGTGAGAGCGTTGAGTGACGAATTGAATGTGTAGTTGGTTCGCGCTGAGGCGACTGAGAATTTGGTTGGTTTCAGCCTCTAACTGTGGCAGCGCGTTTTCAATCATGAGCGCCTGAATCCCATTCTTACCAAAGGCTTGCGCCAGCTCTTGATAGATCCGTTGCTGGCGCTGAGCGGTTTGTAATTCAGCTTTGAGGTTTGAGTTTTGAGTTTTGAGGGTTTCTAGCTGCTGCTGCTGCTGCTGTAAACGACCCAGACAGGCGAGTTGCTCATCCAATTGCGATCGACGTTCCTGCCTTGCCTGCTCCAAACTCTGGATTTGAGCCTGAGCATCGGGGGTCTGCTCTAGCTGTTGCACAAGCAGCTGTACGTGCGTTTGAGCAGTCTGGTAATCGACCCCACGATCGCTTAGAGTCTGAGTCAACGCGCCAACCCGTTGCTGCGTTTGAGGATAGTGTTGGCGAGCACGCTCTAGTTCTTGATACTGAAGCTGCCAGCTTTGAGCCTGACGCAACGCCTGACGAAGTTCGTTGTGCTGTTCCACGTTGTAATCAATGACAGTCAGTTGGCGATCGAAGACGGCAAGTTGAGCAGCCGTTTCGGCCTCCAGTTGTTCAACACTGACTTGCAATTGCCCCAGTTGGGCTTGCAAATCGGGCTGACGTTGCGTCAGTTGGGCTTGTCGTCGTTGCGCTTGCTTGATTTCGGCATGGCGGATTTCTGCCCAACGCCAGCGATCGACTTCGCCGCGTGCCAGCGCATGATTTTTTTCGTCGTAGTTTAACTGTTGCAGGCTGCGATCAAGCAGTTGCAGTTCTTCTTGCAGATCCGTTGCATAGTTGCCAAGTTGGAGCGATCGTTCCAACTCAGCCGCTTCAGCCGTTACCTGTTGCAACGTTGCCTGCACAGCAACCGTCATTTGGAGCTGCTCTTGCAGTTGGCCTCGCCGTTCTAACACAGCGCTATAGGGCTTCAGCTCTTGCTCCAGGTCACGATACTCCTGGCGCATGATTTGAATTTCGCGCTCTGAAGCCGATAGCTGCTCTCGAATGACCCAAATTTGCTCAGTCACGGCTTGCTGCTCAGCCTGATGTTTTTCGAGCACCAGATGCCAGTGGTGTTTGTCGAGGGAGCGATCGCAGAGAGGGCAGGGGGGGTAGAGGGGTGTGGGGTGTGGGGTGTGGGGTGTGGAGTGTGGAGGTTCTGAGTTTTGTTCGCGAAGCGACTCCGTAGCTTTTGCTTCCCGAAGGGTAGGAGTAATTTTGAGTTCTGAGTTTTGAGTAGCGCTTTGCGCCGCTGCGCTAGAGAGGTTCGAGTGAGGAGCTTTAAGTTCTCCTTGCTCTTTTACTCCCTCTGCTCCTCTAATTCCAGGCTCCCTCTGCTCGTCTGCTGACCGCTGACCGCTAACCGCTGACCGCTGACCGCTGACTTCTGCCTCCTCTCCCCTCTCTCCTCTCTCCTCTCCCCTCCCTTCCCGCTTCAACAACTGCATCTTCTGCTCCAGTGATGCCAACTGCGCTTCGCAGTGTCGTTGTTGCTCTTGAAGCTGTTCCATAAAGCTGCGGCGTTCTAGACCGCGTTCACGAACACGCTGCTGGTAACTCCGTCGTGCGTCCAGGGTGGTAATACGATCGCTCACTTCCAGTACGGCTTGCTGAAGTTGAGGCTGCCGTGCCTGCTGTGCCTGAAGTTGCTGCGCCGAGGTGTGGAGTTCTTCTAGTCGAGCCGTCAGACGAGTGTGCTCACGGTCTAGCTGGCTCTGAAGCTGCTGCTGGCGTTGCAAGAGAGGGGAAGCCTGTACCTGAAGTTGATCGAGTTCGCTGAGATGGGTTCGTGCCTGCTGGAGTTGCTGTAACGCTGCTGCAATATCGGTCGCTTTGCTCAAGGTCTGGTGTAGTTCCGTTTCTTGCTGCACCAGTGCTTCTAGCTGTGCTTCGAATTGTTGGTGCTGGCGCTGTAGCTTTGCTAAGAGTTCGTTTTGCTGGTGTTGATACTGCTGGCGCTGTGCCTGAGCACCTTGATGTGCTTGAAACCGGGTCGATAGCGCCTCTTCGTGTGCCTGTAGCGTTTGAAAGTGTTGGTAGCCAGCCACGATCGCTGCTTCTTGCTGGAGTAATGCCCCTAATTGCTGCTGCTGCTGTTGGGCAATCGTTAGCTCTTGCTGTAAGCGTTGACAATCTTGCTCCAGATGGCGCTGCTGTTGCTGCTGCCAGGTCAACTGTTGCTGCCAGGTTTGTCGCTGTTGCTGGGCGGCTTGCAACGCCTGAAGCGCTTCGCTGTCAGCAGTTTGTTCCTGCTGCATCACTGAAAGGGTGGACTCTAACAGTGCCTGTTCCTGAGCGATGCGATCGCGCTGCTGTAGCTGTTCTTGAATCGTCTCCAGGTTGCGTTCGAGTAAGTCAATCTGTCCCTTGAACTGGCGCGATTGATCCTTTGCCTGCTCTGAAACGTGATCGTACTGATCCAGCTTGAGCAAATCTGCCAGAATTTGTTTGCGCTCAGTCGGGCGTTTGAGCATGAATTCATCTGCTCGCCCCTGCCGCAGATATGCCGAATTCACAAACGTTTCATAGTCCAGTTTTAAATGCTCTAAAATCAATTGCTGCGTAGCTCGAACGCCTTTGGCAGTGAGGGTGCGGAAGACGGGAGTGGAAAAGGATGAAGGATGAACGATGAAGGATGAAGGTTCAGTTGTTTTATCCTTTATCCTTTCGCCTTTATCCTTGCTTTCTCCCTTTGCTACCTGAAACTCCAGCGATGATGCCTGCCCTCGATAGCGACTGCGAAGAATGCGATAGGTTTGTTGGTTGTTGACAAAGATGAAGTCTACCTGGGCTTCTTGCGTGCCAATGTGGATCACGTCATCTTCAGCGGCGGCGCGGCTTTGCCCCCATACAGCCCACGCGATCGCCTCTAGCAAGGATGATTTACCTGCGCCATTGGCACCACAAATACAGGCCGTATGCAAACCCCGAAAATCCAGGGTCGCTTCACGATAGCTCAGAAAGTTTTTGAGAACTAGCTTCAGTGGGATCATGCTGTGCCAACGTTGCAGCGCTAGTTTCCAGCTTAGCAGTACGTTTGCACTTTGATACAAGTGAACTTGTTGGAGTGGTCAGCGGTCAGCGGTTAGCGGTCAGCTATCAGCGGTCAGCTATCAGCGGTTAGCTATCAGCGGTCAGCAGAAAAATTATTGGCGATCAAATACTCGATCGATAGAACGTTAGTGCTGTGTTGCTATAAACTTTTTGACGACAAATTTCCAGCTTGGAGGGTGTTACGGCACTCCAATGATCAGAGCTATGTTCGACTGCCAATTCACCATCTGATGCTAATAGTTGAAGGTGCGCGATCGCCTCAAGCACTGGCTCATACAAATCACTTTCATAGGGTGGATCGAAGTAAATGCGATCGAATTGTTGTCCTTCTAAGGCTTTGATTCGCTGTCGCACATCACCTCGCAACACTTGAAAGGTTTGCGTTTCATTCGCCACTTGTTGCCAATTCTGTCGAATAATGGCACAAGCACGAGTCGCTTGTTCAACGCCAACCGCAACGCTTGCACCCCGACAGAGTGCTTCTGCTCCCATTGCACCACTGCCTGCACAGAGATCGAGCCAACGACAATCCGCGATCGTACCTTGCCAAATATTGAACAACGCCGATCGCACCATTGCTAGCGTGGGTCGTGTTTCTTGTCCTGGTAATGTTTTAAGTTGACGATTACCGTAAATTCGTAGACTCATTTTTAGCTCTCAGCAGTCAGCGGTCAGCTTTCAGCTTTTGGATTAGTGCAGTGAGCATTCGTTTGACTTCGCTTACTTCACTAGCCAGTTTCTGATGTTTAGAGGTTTCCAAAAATCCTAGATCGCAGGCAAGCAGCAAGTGATATTCCAACTCACTGGCAGAACCCATTGCCATTTGCAAGAAACGTGCAAAATCTGCATCAGTTCCTCTACCGCAGCCTTCAGCAATGTTGGCTGGAATTGAAGCAGAAGCACGTCGCGTTTGACTGGTCAGCCCATACAACTCCTCTTTAGGGAAAAGCTTTGTTGATCGATAAACATCAAGCGTAGTTTGATGGCTTTTCTGCCAGACTTTTAGCTCCCTAAAATTTTTCATCGTTAAACAATAAAGCGTACAGCTTTTTCTACTGACTCAGCTTTATAATTCCCTTGCTTGGCTATCAGCTATCAGCTATGAATTTCCGGCTGACCACTAAAACTCCTAGCTGACCGCTGATAGCTGACGGCTGACCGCTAACCGAACGAAGTTCGCCAGGATTTGTAGTCCCGATGTCGATGATTTCTCTGGATGAAATTGAACTGCCATTAAATTAGCTTGCTCGTTGGCGAAGCCTGTTGCGGAGCAATGTATCGCTGCTGTCACTGTTTGACTGCCGTGAGTAATCGTTGCAGCACGTACGTTTGGATCGATCGGATCAACATAATAAGAATGCACAAAGTACAGCCACGGATCGACTGGAAGGTTTTGCCAAAGGGGTGAGTTGGTTTGCGTGAGTTCTAGCTGATTCCAGCCCATGTGTGGAATCGTAATGCCGGGTTCGTGTCGGAAGCGTTTGACGGTGCCTGCGACGATGCCTAAACCGGGTTCTTTGCCTTCTTCGCTCGACTCAAAGAGAATTTGCAACCCCAGGCAAATGCCCAAAAACGGTTTGCCGCTGGCGATCGCTTGTTTAATGGGCGCTTCCAGGTGGCGCGATCGCAAATGTTGCACAGCTGGATCAAAGGAGCCAACACCCGGTAACACGATCGCATCCGCTTGTTCCAACTCGGCTGGAGAATCGGTGATTTTGGGAGTCGCACCGGCTTTCTCTAGCCCTTTGCAGGCAGAGTGCAGGTTGCCCATGTCGTAATCCACCACTGCGATCGTCGGCATCGTCTGTCCCTTTATGCGCGTTCACTCTCTAAAATTGTAGTCTGCAAGCACCGTAGTCTACCCATCGTGTAGAAACGCCCCTGCTCCCTGCTCCCTCTGCTCCCCCTGTTCCCTCTGCCTTCTTCTTATGTTCAAAGTTGTCACACCACGCTTTTCGCAAACCTTCGATCGCTGGACGGATGCCCTCAACACTGCTAAATCACTGATGCCTGAATGCAAAAGCCTGACAGAAGACATTCGTATCTTTCTGTTTGACGAGTTGGTGTGGGTCTACAGTCGGCTGCACAAATACCCGCAATACATCGGTGCAGGGATATACGATCGCCTCGCTAAAGTCTTTTTGCAAGAAGCAATGGAAGACGAGACAGAAGCAGGCGAAGACATGCAGTAGAACGACCCACTCAGCCGTCGTTCCGCGTGTATGAAATGAGTTCAGAGTGTTTGAATTCGTTACAAAACGTTAGACACCTGTCCTGGAAGCGATGAGTCCAGGTTATACAGTCCTACCCTCAAAGCATAGAAGCTGAAGACAAACGCCACCACTGCTTTCGCAGTAAGAATTTCATCCGAGCAATAGTAGGTGGGGCTTGTGTCATTTGATTGAATTAATTAAATTCTGCTTAAATGAGCGTCGATCGCCTGGCTTTTGTATATTTTCAGCCAAGCGAACGATACGTATCACATTAAAAGCCTTAGTATGAAGACGTTAACAAAAGTTTGTTTTTCACGCATTTTAATTTTAGAGTTTTTACTATATGGTCAAGCGATCGCTTCAGGCATCATTGCCTGGTATTCAAAAGGCTAAAAAAGCGTTTGCCCTCAAGGGCTGGACGCAAGAAAATCTAGCGGGGGAAGTGGACTTAAAGACGCGCCAACCCATTTGGCGCTTTTTAACAGGGCAACCCGTTGAGCGTCAGGTTTTTCTCAATCTTTGTGCGGTACTGGACTTAGACTGGCGAGACGTTGCCGTTGATCCACCCGCAGACTCTGCTCGATTGGACGGGAACGGTCACTCTACAGCGTTCGAGTTGGATGCCCTGGTGCAGCAGGTGCGATCGCGGCGATACAACAAAATTCAAGACCAGTGCGGCATCTTGCAACTCCTGGATATCAGCCGACCCGTCAGCATTGATGACATCTACGTTGATGTCAACATTTTGGAAGAAATCGCGAGCCAGCAGTGGAGCGCGATCGAAGACCTGAAGAGTTTGGGACCTGAAGCATTCGATCGCTTTGGGTTGGGCACGGTCGATCAAAAACAAATACCAGGCACACGAGCAGTCGAAACCTACCCAAAACTCCGAGTGCTAGGCAGACCCGGCGTTGGCAAAACCACGTTCCTACAGTATCTCGCTATCCAGTGCAATCGCGGCGAGTTTGCAGCAAACCAGGTGCCCGTCTTTATTGCACTGAAAGACTTTGCAGAAGAATCCAGAGTCAGCGGTGAGTACAGCCTGTTAAGCTACATCCGTCAAGAATGGCTCACCTCTGGGATTGTTGACCCCTCTGTTATTGAAACCCTGGCTCAAGCAGGCAGAGTGTTGCTGTTGCTAGATGGCATGGATGAAGTGCTGAACCATGAGAGCACAGGCGTCTTACGCGAAATGCGCCGCTTTGCAGACAAATATCACAAAAATCGGTTTGTGGTGACCTGTCGTACAGCCGCGCAAAAGCTCAGGCTACGGGGCTTTACCGATGTCGAAATTGCCCCTTTTACCCATGACCAGATTAACGCCTTTGCCCAAAAATGGTTTGTTGCCTTTAGCAAGACGACCGCTCAGGCAGGAAAGGCAGAATCGCTGCACTTTATGCAAAAGCTGGAGTTGCCGGAGAACTGGCAGTTTCGCCAACTCATTGCCACGCCGCTGTTTCTGCACCTTGCCTGTTGGGTGTTTCATGGTCAAGCAAAGTTTCCGACGAAGCGCACGGAGTTTTACAAGCAAGGGCTAGACCTGTTGTTGGGCAAATGGGATGAAGCGAGAGGTGTTGAACGAGACGACGTCTATCGAGATTTTTTATTGCCCCAAAAGCTCAAGCTGTTGAGCCAGATTGCCGCGACATCGTTTGAGCGGGGACAGTACTTCTTTGAGCAGCGGGTGCTGGAACAATACATCGGCGACTACATGCGAACGCTGACGGATGTACCGATAGAGCCAGAAGCCCTGCAGCTTGAAAGCGAAGCGGCACTGAAGGCGATCGAAGCGCAGCATGGGCTACTGGTCGAACGGGCGCGCGGGGTGTTTTCCTTCTCGTATCTGGCATTTCAAGAATATTTTACGGCGCGAAACATCGTTGCCAGCTACAACCTGGAGGCCTTTGAGCAGGCATTGGGTGGACTGGTCAGCCACATCACCGACCCCCACTGGCGCGAAATCTTTTTGCTCACTACTGCCATGCTGCGGAGTGCCGACTCGCTCATGCAGTTGATGAAGCAACAAATTGATGCGCTAGTTGCCAAAGACCCTTACCTGCAGGAGTTTTTAACCTGGGCAAGCCAAGAATCACAGACGACTCCGTCGCCACCCAAGGTTGCAGCCGGGCGAGCCTTTTACCTGGCGCTGGCACGGACACCGTATGTGGCGTCTCAATTTGTCTTAGCCAACACGCTTGATCAGGGGATGTTTCTGGATGCTGCCTTGGATGACCTGTTGTTGGAATGCGCGCTCGAAGACAGCCAGGAGTTTGCTTATACTCATGCCTGTGGGGATGCGCTTAACAATATCCTGGTCATGGTGCTGGATGCTGGCTTTCAAAAATCGCTGCAGCAGCTCAAAGAGAAATTGCCCAGCCCCAACCAAAATCAGCATCAGTTCCAAACCTGGTGGCGCTTGCACCATACGGTATGGATCGAACAATTGACCACCACGATCGCCGACTACCGCCACACTCATCATCACTGGACGTTTAGCCCTGAGCAACAGCAAACGCTGCAACGTTATTACGATGCCAACCAACTGCTGCTGGATTGTTTACGCAGCAACTCCGAGATCACAGCCACGATTCGGCAAGAAATTGAAGCGACGTTGTTGTTGCCACAGAAAGAACTGGAAGAAAGAGAGTGGGAGTAAAATCAAGCTTTCCTTACTTTTGGGTAAAAAGTCAGCAATGATGCTCATTTCATGCAAATCAAACATCAGTTAAACGCTTGCGTATACACGATTTCTAACACCGTGTTGCTAAGCTTTAAAGGATAAACGACCTCTAGACATCGTGAAGTCAGTTTATTGATAGAAGAAGCCGTCTAGAAGGATGTCTTTTCTTAATAAAAAGACGCCCAATTCAAGTAGCAAAAGAAACAAAGCTGTAACCAGTTCCGGCAAAAAAGCGGTGTCATCATCAAATCAACCTGATTTAACATCTGGATTTAAAGTGTATACATTGATCAATGATCCAAATCCCTTTTCAAAACATTTAATGCCCGATCGCAACCAGCAGCTACTCTTCGACACAACGATCAAACGATCGATGCAAAAGAGGCATTATTGCTTACTTTGTTCAACGGTTTTGCTACGCCACATGCGCGCAGGAGGGCTTTACTGGCGCTGTAGCCATTGTCATGAAGAAATGCCGATCGTCTAAAACGGTAATGGCCTAACCGTAATGAGAAAAAAGATGACCGCTTTCATCGCCCAAGCCAGTGAGCTTAAAGTTAACCGAATCGAAAAGCGATGCTGCCCATAGTTAACGATCTTGCATTAGAGGTAACAGGTAACAATGTCACACGGCTTAATCAATTTAACTCTGCCAACAGTCATTCAAGAAATTGAGGATGTGTTGGAGGAGTATCCTCACCATCCTTATCATGTAGCATTTTCAATTCATGAATTACGGCAGAAGCTCATTGCTCACGTGCTGAGTCATATTCCTAACCATTACACCGTCGAAGGGGTACAAGAATCAACCAGCAACCTTAAGAATCGCCGTCGTACTTCTGTTTTAGCAGAGCGGTTAAACACGGAAATGATCATCCGAGCCGGTATTCTACATATTCTGCGAGAAAACGCTGATTGGCTGAGTCACAATTTGCCAAAGCTCTAAAACTCCATAGAGCTAATACCAATTGCGTATGAATCTGTATAAAACTCTAGGTTGGATTGGGTCTAACGAAACCTAACAGAGCGAATGCTGGCATAAAGCCTTTGGCCTGGTTGACTGAGAAACTCAAAAGAAGCTTGCAGCCTCAGTCTCTTCTCCTAGATTTAGGAGAAGGAAGGCTTCAATTCCTTGCCTGCTAACCAGTTTGATGAAAGGGTGCAAAAAAACAAGGCGTTTTTAAGAGAAACCTTAGTCTTTGTTACGTTTTATATCGTATTCAATCAACTCACGCAGGAGATCAAACACTCATCTGTCAGAGTAAAAATGTTGAGCTTCTCATGTGATTCATGCAGATAGATCCTCTCCTTATCTGTGGATCAACCCGATCGGCTCGCCCCCTTGAGTCGATCGGGTTGCTTCATTCCACCACGCGCTGATTCAATGATGCTAAGAGGGTATCTTCCGTTGAGCTGTGAACGTTGAAGCTTTTACTGCCCATTCTCGGCTGACTTGTTAGACAGCATTTGAGGTCTCGATATGAGCTTCATCAATCAAACAGAATCAAAAGTCAAGACACTTAAAGGTGTACAAGTGCTCGTTGTCGATAACGATCGCGATAGCCTTTACCTGTACGAAACTTTGCTTAAAAGCTGTGGCGCAAATGTAATCACAGCAGCATCCGTCAAAGAAGCTATAGATGTTTTGAGTTGGCTCTTACCCAATATTTTGATCTGCGAGACGCGGTTCCGTGGTGAAAGCCTCAGCACATTAACCACAGAGTTGAACGCTTTGGAAACACACGGAGGCAATCACATTCCGACGATCGCCATCACAACGTGGATTACCGATAGCCTTGCCCAAATTATCGAAGCAGGCTTTGAACACTACTTATTGAAACCAGTTGACCTCGGCCATTTAGTCTCTTTGATCAGAGATCTTGTGGTAAGTAACAAACGTCGCCGCCCTCCCTATGGCTTGGCGCTGAGAATACACCCAAGAAATAAGCGAAAAATGATTGCCGTTAGTGGACTAGAGCTCGATCGCCAAACAGTTACCAACGTGGCGACCACCAGTTCCATTTGCCCAAAAGATTCATCGTTGCTGGCACAAGGACTGCTCGAATCAGTGTCACATCAATCAACACCGCGAGCGCAGAACCCAACCCCAACGCTTTGACAAAAATAATGCGACTGATCACAAATGTGCTGGTGACAATAATCATGAGTAGCGCTGCGCTAGTGATGATACCGCCTGTTAGCTTTAAGCCTTGAATCACGCTTTCAGTATTACTGTTGCCTTCATCGTAGGCTTCTTTAATGCGCGTCAGCATAAAGACTTCGTAGTCCATACTTAAGCCAAACAACACACAAAACAGCACGATCGGTAACAGCAAGTCTAAATAACCAACAGGCGTAAAGTGTAGCCACTGCTGCAAGTATCCATCTTGAAAAATAAACACCAGCGAACCGAACGAAGCCCCGATCGAAAGAATATTCATCGCGATCGCTTTAAGCGGCAAAATCACTGAATCCAGCAGCACATAAAGAACGACGAAGGTAATGCCCATCATGATAGCGATCACGATCGGGAAGCGCTGATAAATCGCTTGCATCGTGTCTAGTTCCCGTGCAGTCTGACCAGCCACCCAAACTTGCAGTCCGTTTAATTGCCAAGACTGAATGGTTCTCACAAGTGCTTGCGTCTCTGTGCTATTTCTAGCAGTGCGACTTTTAACCACAACCAACGTCGATGAGCGACCCGTGATCCAGATTTGCGATGCATCCAACTTCAACGCATCCAAACTATCCGTCGTTTTCTGCATTGTGGTCGCTTTGTCTGTCGTCTCACTCTTAAACACAATCAAGCCACCGTCACGAGGTGATTTCACCACTGCCGTTAGTTCAGACGGAGCTGATTGTGAGCTTTGATAAAGCTGCTGATAGCCCGCCAACGATAACGTAGGATTCAGGCTAAACAGACTGGAGACGCGCTCTACCCGTGGATCGGCTTTGAGCTGCTCGATCGCTTTATAAAGAGAGGCAATATGCAGTTTGGAAAGAATGGTGTCGTTAGATGGTGCGCGGATGAGCACTAGAATGGGGCTAATTTCACCCGGTCCAAACGCTTCTGCTAGCACCTCAGCCCCCCGCCGGGCAGCAAAGTCTTTAGGTAAAATATCAGCACTCGTGAGCCCAAAGCGAGCCTGTAGAAACGGCGCACTCAACCCAGCCACGATGAGCAAAACGGCAAGGCTGACTGGAATGCTATGCCGAATGACTTTGCGGGCGATCGCTGTCCAATAGTCGCGCCGAGGAATCGTAACGTGAAGCAAAAAGCGGCGGCGCTTTACACGCTGTCCCAGTAGTGCCAATACAGCAGGCAAAAGCGTGAGGGCAACGAGCACCGACAGCAGCACCACCAGTGATCCAGCAATGCCCAACGATTGCAGCAACGTAATGGGAAAGAGCATTAGCCCCGTCAACCCAATACAGACCGTTAAACCTGAGAAAAAGACGGCACGTCCCGCCGTTTCAACCGTACGGGCGATCGCCGTTTCGACTGATCCCGCACTCAACTCTTCTCGAAACCGATTCACGATGAGCAAAGAATAATCGATGCCTAACCCCAGTCCCAACATGCTGACCAGGTTGAGCGCAAAGACTGACACACTGAATTGCAGCGCAATCAGGTACAACAGCCCTAAAGTTACTGACACCGCAACGACTGCCATCACAACCGGTAGAGTTGCTGCGACCACCGAGCCAAAGATAAGCAAAAGCGCCATGAGAGTCAGTGGCAGCACCAACCATTCAATGCGACCGAGATCGGCTTGACTAATCTGCTGCACATCGCGGTTGACAACGGGTATACCCGTTAGAAAGCTCTGCCAGTCCGGTAGCGGTTGTTTCGTTAGAATCTGTTCAATTTGTTCAATGACCGGGAGGATCGCTCTCACTTCAGTCACATTCAGACGAATGACGCTGTACTGTACCTGCCCGTCTGGACTGCGGTGTTCGGGCTGCTCTGTGGCACTGATGACAGCGCTGACCGTCGGCAACGCTCGAATTTGCTTGAGCAGAGGCTCCAGTTGAGACTCACGACGATCGACCATATGACCAGGCCGTCGTTGAAACACGATCGTCAGCGCATCGGCAGATAGATTTAAATCTTGCTGTAAAAATCGTTCTGCTTGATGAGCGCTCCCCGCTTCGTACACCGATCCCGTTTCTTGAAGCGTCTGTTCTAGCAGCGGTGTCACGGCAAGACTCAACGCCATCAACACAGCCCAAAACGCGATCGTCAGCTTACGGTAGCGATAGACCCAACGTCCCAGCGTGTAAAAGCCTGATTGTTTCTCTAAAGGTTTGAAGCACGCTTGCTCTGGTTCCATCAAGCCCGAATTCTCTCCATCAAGGTCTCGATCGTGCTGTAGAACATCAGCTCAAAACACTCAGACACAGCCACTTCATAAAGTTTGCCAGGAACGATCTCTACGGGTTGCTCAAGCTTCACTGTAACCTGTCGCTTTAACCTCTCGTGAGGGGATCAGTGCTGTAGAAGGAAGGAGCGGTCAGCGGTCAGCCCTTAACACATGACCCGAAACGTCAGATTTAGACGAGGAGAAACAGCCCGTTTCGTCTTCGGTACTTGATGCTGCCAGTAGTGCTGCGTTGTGCCCTGCATGAGCAAAAAACTACCGGATGTCAGCGCTAATTTCGCCTTTAACGCCTTCTGGTACTTATGACGCAGCATAAATTGCCGCGTACCACCCAGGCTCAAGGAACCAATGACTGGGTTTTGCCCTAGCTCTGGCTCGTCATCGCTATGCCAGCCCATGCTGTCGTTGCCATCGCGGTAGAGGTTGAGCAGCACACTGTTGAAGGCAACACCCGCGATCGCGTCCACCGTTGCCTTAAGATCAATCAAGGTCTCCGTCCAACCTGAAGGCTGCATAGTGATACCAGAATAGGTGTAAGCTTTACCAGGATCACCAACCCAGGCAGTGAGTCTTGGCTGAGGCAGCGATCGACCGTAGACGGTTATCCAGTCCTGCCGCCAGTCAATCGTTTGCGTTAGCTTAGCTAGCAGGCGATCGCTGTATTGCTCATTGAAAAGGGAAGGATAGAAAACGATATCTGCATCTGAAAGCTGTAAAGAGCTGTAGAGAGATGTCAAGGATAGCGGCTGACTGGCATCTAACTTGTCGGTTGAATCTAGCCACATTTACAGCCGTCTCCTCTACATTTACAGCTCGACAATTTACAATTGTAAATATAGCTATGAGCGTGTAAAAGGATTCCTTACGATTCTAGCTGGTTGGCTATGTCAACTGGCTGGAGCTTAGCCCGCATTGGCTACGAAGGCAACACCGATTCCCTCTGAATACCGCTTGCAGGTGGTCACCAACGGTTTGTCGCATTTAATCTAGAGAGCAACTATGAAAGACCTCACTCGTTATCGAAACATCGGCATCTTCGCTCACGTCGATGCCGGTAAAACAACCACAACTGAAAGAATCCTGAAACTGACAGGTAAGATCCACAAAATTGGTGAGGTTCATGAAGGTGCGGCAACGACAGACTTCATGGAGCAAGAGCAGGAACGTGGTATCACGATTCAATCTGCTGCGACAAGCTGCTTCTGGAACGACCACCAGCTGAACATTATCGACACCCCTGGTCACGTTGACTTCACCATTGAGGTGTACCGTTCCCTTAAGGTACTAGATGGCGGTATTGGTGTGTTCTGTGGCTCTGGCGGCGTTGAGCCCCAATCAGAAACCAACTGGCGCTATGCGAACGATTCTGAAGTCGCTCGTATTATCTACATCAACAAGCTCGATCGCACCGGGGCTGACTTCTTCCGCGTGGTGAAGCAAGTGGATGACATCCTCGCTGCCAAGCCGCTGGTGATGGTGCTGCCGATCGGCGTCGAAGAGCAGTTTTCTGGTGTCGTCGATCTGCTGACCCGCAAAGCCTGGATCTGGGACGACTCTGGCGATCCGATGAACTACACGATCCAAGACGTGCCTGCCGACATGGTGGATCAAGTCGAAATCTATCGCGAGCAGTTGATTGAGCTGGCGATCGAGCAAGACGATGAAGTCATGGAAAAATATCTGGAAGGGGAAGAGCCTGACATCGAGACGCTGAAGCGCTGTATCCGTAAAGGCACCCGCGACCTCGTCTTTTTCCCCACCTACTGTGGCTCGTCCTTTAAGAATAAGGGCGTGCAGCTCGTGCTGGATGCGGTGGTGGACTATCTGCCCAACCCAATGGAAGTCAAACCCCAACCCGAAGTCGATTTGGAAGGGAATGAGACAGGCACTTTCGCCATTGTCGATCCAGCGAAGCCACTACGAGCGCTGGCGTTCAAAATTATGGACGATCGCTTTGGTGCGCTGACCTTCACGCGTCTGTACTCTGGTACGTTGTCGAAGGGCGACACCATTCTCAACACGTTTACGGGTAAAACCGAGCGCGTGAGCCGTTTGGTGGAAATGCATGCCAATTCGCGTGAAGAAATCGACTCCGCACAAGCAGGTGACATCATTGCGATCGTGGGTATGAAGAATGTCCAGACCGGGCATACGCTCTGCGATCCGAAGCATCCTGCAACGCTAGAACCAATGGTCTTCCCGGAACCTGTGATTTCGATCGCGGTCAAACCAAAGACCAAAGGTGGCGAGGAGAAGATGGGGATCGCACTCAGCAAGATGGTGCAGGAAGATCCGTCGTTCCACATGATGACGGACGAAGAGAGCGGCGAAACCATTCTTAAAGGGATGGGTGAGCTACACCTGGACATCAAGGTTGATATCCTCAAGCGGACTCACGGCGTTGAAGTCGAAGTGGGTAAGCCCCAGGTGGCGTATCGCGAGTCCATCACCAAACGACTCGAAGACGGCTACATTCACAAGAAGCAGTCGGGTGGTTCGGGTCAATACGCGAAGATCAACTACATCCTGGAGCCGGGTGAACCGGGAAGTGGCTTCCAGTTTGAGTCGAAGGTCACAGGCGGCAGCGTGCCTAGAGAATACTGGCCTGCGGTAGAGAAAGGGTTTGGCAGCATGATCGACAAAGGTGTCTTGGCGGGGTTCCCTTGCCTGGACTTGAAGTTCACCTTGACAGAAGGTGGCTTCCACCCCGTTGACTCGTCAGCCATGGCGTTTGAAATTGCCGCCAAATCTGCGTATCGGCAGTCGGTGCCCAAAGCTGCACCGCAGTTGCTAGAACCCATCATGAACGTGGACGTGTTCACGCCAGATCATTACATGGGGGATGTCATCGGTGATCTCAACCGTCGCCGGGGCATGATGAAATCCCAGGAAACGGGTGCAACGGGTGCCCGTATCAAGGCAGATGTGCCGTTGAGCGAAATGTTTGGCTACATTGGTGACCTGCGCACCATGACGTCTGGTCGCGGCCAGTTCTCCATGTCTTTTTCACACTACGCGCCTTGCCCCAACAACATCGCGGAAGAAGTGATTAAAGAAGCCAAAGAGAGACAAGCTGCTGCTTCGTAGCGGTTAGGTAGGGGCATGGCAATGCCATGCTCCTAATTGAAGCTAATTTACTTGCCCAAATTACCTGAAGCTTCCTGGTTGGCATACCACCAATCAGGAAGTTTATTGTTATGTTGATCGATTGCTATTGTATTGGTTATGGAGTTGAATTCGCTGCCTGCAGAAATTATTCTGAGCCATCCTCGCACGACCATTGGTCATCTCTATTTGCCCTGGAATCCCCAACCAGGAGCATATTTGGAAGTCGAGGGTCAAAACTATATGGTGCTAGAACGCAGACATCGTTATCAATTGCGATCGGGTCGTTATCAGCTACATAAAATAGCGATCTATGTGCAAAAGTGTGACGCTCTCACAGAAGGTAGTTTATTAGATGGACGCCTGGTCATTGGCGATCTCACCTGTGTTTACAATGCTCGTTCTGAGTTGCTTCGGTGTGCCGTCAATCCGAGTGGGCCGTGCGATCGGTGTGCGTATTATCAATCGGTGGGGAGTGGGAAGGATGAAGGGATGAGGGGATGAAGGCTAAAGGATGAAGGCTAAAGGATGAAGGCTAAAGGATGAGAATCAAAACTCAAAACTCTTACTCCTCTCACCTCACTCCTCTCTCTTTCAACTCAAAACTCAAAACTCTCCTTCCCTTCCCTCTCACCGAACGATCGCGCTCAACTCCAGCGTCTCTCCAGGAGCAGGAAGGCGCAGTTGAGTGGGTAAGCCAGAGGCAAGCAGGCGATCGCGGAATTCTTCGACGCTGCCGACGGTTTGAATGAGCTTGGGGAGAATGCCTTCAGCGCGAATGTCGCCCAATGTCGTGGGCACGAAGAAGTGGGGCTTCAGGGTTTCGACCAGATGCATCGCTTCCGAGGGTCCCATAATGACCTGTCCTAGCAATGGAATAACCTGACCGATGACCGGCGCGATCGCTACATCAATCTGTCCAGGCTGTTCGATTGGTGCGTTCGTGGGAAACAGATGTGGCTCGTAGTAGAGGGTTTCGTTGGTGGTGCCATCGCGCAACAGATAGCCATTTTCGACTTGACCAGGCTGAATTTCAGCACCTGGAATCGCCGTGATTGTGAGGGCATCACTGAGCGAGAATACTTCCCCGTGAGCGATCGCCGTGACTTGCTGATAGCCCAACTGCCGTACTGTTTTGGCAGCAGTAGGTGAGGCAACTACAGGAATAGTGTGATCGAGTCGTTCCAGCGTGGGCTTATGACAGTGATCATCGACGCCTTGCGAGATCAGGATGAGGTCGATCGGGGGTAAGGTTTCGGGTGTGAACGCGATCGGCGTGTTGTGATAAGCCGTAAACAACCAGGGCTGACCATAAAACACCAGCGGATCCACTAGCCAGGGGTCAACCAGAATCGTCCGTCCAGCCAAGTGAAACAACCAACTGTTCAGGTCAATCCGCGTCAGTCTCATGCTTGTAATATTTCTTAAGGTTAGCTTCTATCTTATCAAGGGGGTGGGGGGTGGGGAGAGTTTTGTTCGCGTAGCGACTCCGTAGCTTTTGCTTCCCGAAGGGTAGGAGTAATTTTGAGTTTTGAGTTTTGAGTTTTGAGTTAATAGATTTGGCTGAAAGCTGATAGCTGATAGCTAATAGCTATTAGCTAATCAATTGTGGGATGATCACAGGATGAGTATTGCAAAGATTCCAGTAGCAATGACGATCGCGGGGTCTGACAGTGGCGGAGGGGCAGGCATTCAGGCAGATCTGCGAACGTTTGCGTTTCACAAAGTGCATGGAACCTGTGCCATTACCTGTATCACCGCGCAGAATACGCTGGGTGTCGAGCGAGTGGATGCGTTGCCACCTGAAGCAGTGGTGGCGCAGATGGAGGCCGTCGTGAAAGATATTGGCGTACAGGCAACCAAGACGGGAATGTTGCTGAATCAGGAAATCATCGCAGCCGTTGCCGCTCAGGTGCAAGCATTACAGCTTGTTAATCTGGTTGTCGATCCAGTGATGGTGTCACGAACGGGAGCGCAACTCATTGATGATGATGCGATCGCCACGCTCAAAACCGCGCTTATTCCACACGCAACGGTGCTGACGCCCAACCGCTATGAGGCGCAAATGCTGAGCAATCTAGAAATTCAAACGCTCGAAGACATGCAAACGGCCGCCCAACGGATTTATCAATTAGGCGCAAAAGCAGTGCTGGTCAAAGGTGGTGGCTTACAGGGCGATCGTCGCAGTGTGGATGTCTGGTTTGGCGGACAGCAGCTTGAAACGTTGACTGCCGAAACGGTGGACACCAGCAATACACATGGCACGGGCTGTACTCTATCGGCCGCGATCGCCGCTAATCTTGCGCTGGGGCATGAGCCACTGACAGCGACTCGTCGTGCCAAAGCGTATGTGACCGAGGCGTTAAAGTATGCGCTGGCGATCGGGCAGGGACAGGGACCGGTCGGACACTTCTTTCCGCTATTGGTCAATAGCCAATGGTCAGCATAGGAGCGTTACGTGTAACGCCTCTACTATTCTTGCCAGGTGGATTGCCAGTCAGGGCACTTTTCGCCTTCCCAACCATAGGGATGCATGCCGCAAACCAGCATGGTGCCGCCATACGTTTGACCGTGGTAATGGCGGCAACCCACACACGCAGGTCGATCGTTCAAAAACGGTTCGACTGTATGGATCATCGGGTGAGCTGTTTCTTCAACTACAAGCTCCATCCCTAAGTAGGCTTCCAAAATGGGATCAATGAGCTCACCGAGGCGTTGCTCAAACTCAATGGCAAACACGGTCTGCATTTGCTCTGCGATTTCTTCTGAGGCTTCAAAAAATGACTCGACCATTTCGCCAACATCTTTGGCAATGTCAGTGAAAAACTGCTCCACCTCATCAGCCATAACGTCTAGTAGCTCGGAAAAATCCTTCGACCAGCTTTCCATATGCTTTTAGTTGACCCTGTTCACTTGAACGCTTGCAGAGCCACAGATGCAGATGACGTTTGTAAGCTTGCTTAAAGGCAGCATCGAATCACTGTGACGTCTGTGAGAATGGCTTCAGTATAGCTCACATGCTTGTCTAAGGTTAGTCGCGCTTCAGCCGCTTGAGCTCTTCCTGTAGCGCGATTACCTGCTGCCGCATCTGTTCAGCTTCCGTTGGGGGAGCTTTCACAGGCTCGTCATCATCGGTAATAATTTCGATTCTACGTGGCTCGGTTGGTTGCGATGATGTGGGAGGCTGCACGGAAGGCTGTTGTGCTTTAGCGACCATATCATCAACGAAGCGACGGGCTTCTTCACTCGTCATCTCGCCGCGTTCAACCATTTCGTCTGCCAGTTGCTGGACTTGCGATCGCAGTTCACCCAGCTTCTCCGTTGCCTTTTCGCCTGCGTAGGAGGCAACGCCAATGCCAAGATAAACTGCCTTCTGAACTAAATCTCCCAAACCCATACTGTTTCAAGCTCCTGAACGTCTCGATTGTGCGTTAAAGGATGCAGTAAAATAGTCCTGCCTCTGTCCTCAACGATTCCAGCATAGAAATAAAGCCTGTGGTGTGTCACCGCTTTCGCAGGCGGAAAACCGTACAGAAAAATAAACAATAGTCGGAGCAATGGTAATGAAGGGCTCATCGCTCTAACAAAAGCGACCCGGAGTCCACGCCTATCGCAAGCATCCCGTATTGCTGCTACCTTCCGGTCCTGACAAGATTTGGGCGTTCCGATCGCATGGGTCCGGATCACTTATCAGAATAGCATCATCTGGTGACAGTGAGGAGAAGGCTAAAGGCTAAAAGCTGAAGGCTAAAGGCTAAAAGCTGAAGGCTAAAAGCTAAAGGCTAAAGGCTAAAAGCTGAAGGCTAAAGGCTAAAACTCAAAACTCAAAACTCAAAACTCAAAACACTCCCCACTCCCTATTCCACAGCCACCTTCCATTCGTACAGCTTGTAATGTACGCAGCCGTTTTGGACGAGCGGATCTTGCGCGACGATCGCTTTTGCTTCGTCCATTGAGGCCGCTTGAAAGAGGAGCATACCGCCGCCGTAGCAGCTCCAGTAGCCCGATTTTGCCTGATGCCCTTTAGCAATTAAGCCCCGCACAAATTCTTTGTGGGCGGGGACGTATTGGTCAAAGATGGGTCGATCGACGATTCCTTCTTCAATCTTGACGAACCACGGCATGAATGGTGTTCCTTTGAATGGACATTGGTGCGAACGAAAGGGGCCGTCGGACGTTAGACTTTAGGCAGAAAGCTGCTGGACGCGTTTTGCATCGACTGCAAGGACAAAGAGGCGATCGTCCAAAGGCTTCAGTCTCGGTCTAAATAGACGCCGATTAAATAGATGTAGGGTATATAGGGTAGCGTTTTGGGTGTAGCAAACGGTCGTTTTTTTATTGCTTTGTTACCGTCTCAGGCGATTCAGGATGATGCCAACACGGTGAAGCAGGTGTTTGCCGATCGCTACGACAGTCGTGCTGCCCTTAAATCGCCACCTCACATCACCTTACAGCCACCCTTTGAATGGTCGTTGGACGCGTTGCCTGCCCTCAACGAAAGTCTCAGCGAGTTTGCGACTCAGTCAGCGCCGCTACCGATCGCTCTGTCAGGGTTTGGAGCCTTTCCGCCGCGTGTCATCTCCATCAATGTGATCAAGACGCCTGATTTGCTGGCGCTACAAGCAGCGTTAATCGCTCACATGGAGCGAGCGTTAGGCATTGTGAATGCTGAAGCGAAGACGCGATCGTTCGCGCCTCACATGACGGTTGGCTTTCGTGATTTGACTAAGGAAAATTTTAATCTTGCCTGGGCAGAATTCCAGCATCGTCCCTTACAGCTTGAGTTCACGGCAACTCACCTGACGTTGTTGCAGAACGATGGGCAACGCTGGACAGTGAGCAGCGAATTTCCTTTTTTAGGCATGCAGTAGGGGTTTGGTATATGCAGTAGGGGTTTGGTATGGCCACCCCCTACAGGTTCTGTAAATAGCCTTCGATCAACAAATCTGAACCGATCGATCGCCACTCCATCTGTTCCAACACTAGAGCTTCGGTCATTGCCATGAGTCCCAAGTCGCCAACGGGAGAAGACGCTGTGCTGCCGCCAATGATCTTGGGAGCGATGAAGGCAAGGACTTTTTGCACGGCTCCATCGGCGATCGCGCGTGCTGCCAATGTTCCACCACATTCCCATAGGACGCTAAGACAACCGCTATCGTACAGGTATTTCATCACCGCAGCAGGTGTTAAGGGAGTACTTTCAATCACTTCTACTCCCTGCTGCATAAGGGCTTGCTGCACGTCTGATTGTGCCTTTGCTTCGGTAAAGACGAGCGTGGGTGCGATCGCGGTGTCCCAAAGTTGGGCATCGGTAGGCAGGTCGAGGGATCGGCTCATCACAACCCGTAGTGGCGTGTGTTCTTGACGGCTGGTGAGAAGCGGATTGTCGCGCCGAACCGTGTTGCCACCCACGATGACGGCATCGCAAGCAGCTCGTAACTGGTGGACTTCCGCGCGAGCTGTAGGCCCAGTGACCCAGGCACTGTGTCCGGTTGTAGTGGCAATTTTTCCATCCAGCGTCATGGCATATTTCAGGATGCCAAACGGGCGATGATGCAAGATCCGATGCACAAAGGCTTCGTTTAACTTGCGGCAAGCAGCTTCTTCGATCCCAACTGTGACTGCAATACCCGCCTGCCGTAATCGCGCAATACCACCACCCGCTACTCTGGGATCGGGATCAACCATCCCGACCACGACTCGCTGCAACCCTGCTGCCACGATCGCTTCTGAGCAAGGTGGGGTGCGTCCATAGTGGTTGCATGGTTCCAGATTGACGTAGAGTGTAGCATTACGTGCGCGATCGCCCGCCGCTCGGAGTGCAAACACCTCTGCATGGGGTTGCCCGGCTGCGGGATGAAAGCCTTCCCCGACGATCGCGCCCTCTTGCACAATCACGGAACCCACCAATGGATTCGGCGCAGTACGTCCCAACGCACGTCGCGCTAGATCCAGGCAGCGCTGCATCATGGCACGATCGGTGTGGGTGCGATCGTTAATCATTCTGTCATCACTCACTCAGGAAGAATCACTTTGGCTGTAAGGGCTTAGCATTCGGGCGATGGCTTTTCGGGCTTTCTAAGCGATCATTTGCCGAATGCTAAGCCCCTACGGATTTTGTTCTCATTCTTTGGCAACGGCTGCTTTGTAAGCTGCCCAACCACCGAGGTCAGAAATGTCAGGCCAACTGTACTTTTCAATCAACTCGCGCGGATAGAGAATGGCTGTCAGCACTTCACCATCTTCCAGCACGACATCACCGGGATACATATTCGGTGGCTCTGTGGCCAGCAGATGCTTGTACTCGGCGATCGTCAGCTCATACACCTCGCCTGGAATGGAGACACCGCCCTCACTGACTTCATAAATCGCAGGATGCCACCCATCCGCAGCGGCGTGTAAGCGATAAAGCGATCGCGTTTTTGCTTCCCGAATGAATGTTGCCGACTGAAGATTGCCGTGATCGGGCTGTCCCCGTAGCGCAGAACCGCAAATAAACACTCGCTTCACACCCGTTGTTTCCGTCATAACGCCCATATTTTTGTACAACCTGAACTACCGATTCCCTTGAGGTTGTTCTAAGTTTAGGGTGAGCCCGTTGCTTGCTACAAGTTAGAAACACCGCAAATTCAGATCGAAGGGATGCTTATGCCTGTTCTCTCCACACTCACAGTCAACGGCGATCGCCTGAACCGCACACTGTTTCAACTAGCCGAAATCGGTAAATTGCCAGACGGTGGCGTCAGTCGGGTTGCTTTCACCACGGATGATTTACTCGCCCGCCAACAGGTGAAAGCCTGGATGGTGCAGGCAGGGATGACCGTTCGCATTGATGCAGCTGGCAATATTATCGGCAGCTATGCGGGCAAAAACGATGGAGCAGCTGCTTTAGCGACTGGATCGCACATTGACACGGTGCCTGTAGCGGGTCGCTATGACGGCTGCTTGGGCGTATTGGCAGGCATCGAGGTGGTGCAAGTACTGCATGAAAGCAACCTGCGACTAGACCACCCGATCGAAGTCATTGTCTTCACTGATGAAGAGCGCTCTGTGCTGGGCTGCAAAGCAATGGCGGGTGAAGTGAGGGAGCCATCAGAGTATTACGCTCGTCTCGACGGGACACCTATTCAGGCGTGCCTCGAAAAAATTGGTGGGGATTGGTCGGCGATCGCAACCGCTAAACGCGATCGCTCGGATGTCGCGGCCTTTGTGGAACTCCACGTAGAGCAAGGCGGCCTTTTGGAACATCAAGGGATTCCGATCGGCGTGGTCGATGGCATTGTGGGACAGTACCGCTTTGCAGTCAACGTCATGGGGCGCATGAACCACGCTGGTACCACCCCAATGCACATGCGGAAAGATGCCCTGGTTGCCGCAGCGCAAATGGTGCTGGCAGTGAACAAAATCGGGGTGGAGATTCCTGGTGAGCAAGTGGCAACGGTGGGTTATCTGCATGTGTCGCCCAACGCCACAAATACGGTGCCCGGAGCAGTCGATTTTCGGATCGATTTGCGCGATCTGTCGCAATCACACCTGGAGCTGTTAGTCAGCCGCATGAAAGATGAGTTTGCCGCGATCGCCGCTGCCACCAACACCCACTTCACTCTCCGCGAAACGCTCCATATCCTGCCGACCCTCTCGGCTCCTCATATTAAAGACGTGATCAAACACGTCTCTGAACAACTGGACTTGCCCTACAGCTATCTTCCCAGCCGCGCCGGACACGATGCCCAGGAAATTGGACGTTTCACGGATATGGGCATGATTTTTGTCCCCAGTCAGGGCGGGATTAGTCACTCGGTTGATGAATACACGACACCAGAAGAATGTACTCAAGGCGCAAACGTTTTGCTGAACACCTTCTTACAGTTAGACAAGATTTATGCGATCGAGTGATATGAGGCAATGGAGGTTGGGGCTAAAGGATTAGCATTGAGGTGGGGCTGAGGTTAACAATGTTAAACGTAACAATTGATGAAATTCAACGCGATCCCTTGAAGTACTTGCATCAAGTAGAAGCAGGTGAAACGCTTGTTATTGTTAGATCTGGTGAGCCGATCGACGAGCTTAGACCGATCACCAGTAGTAAACAACAGCGACCATTTGGGTTGTGTGCAGGCGAGTTTACCGTTCCAGAGGATTTTGATGCGCCTTTGCCAGACGAGGTGCTCAGTGCCTTTGAGGGCAAATGAGGATTCTAACGGATACGCACATCTTTCTCTGATTCATCACTGGCGATACCCAATTGTCAACCGCTGTTCGGGTGTACATCCTCTAGCTATATGTCGCTGATTGCACTCTAATGTCGCATCAGCATAGCGTCACAAAAAGCCTTCTGAGACTGAATTGTAGTCTTTTACCTCATTACCTCCACCTAAAAACCTCGTTGCACAATCGATGTCGTTCCCCTAACGATAGCACGATCAATGTTGTTTCTTGAAGTTCAGCTCGTCGCACGATCGATGTCGTTTATGCTAATCGAAGCACTTTTTAAAGGCTTCAAACAATGATGTCTACCGAAGACGATCGCGAACAGTCAGAAGTCGTTGATGAGCCTTCAGAAACACTAGCACTTGATGCCAGCAACTTTGTTGCGGATTGTAAACAAACCCTGCTTGAGAATCTAGATAAACATACATCAAGGTTTGCTTTAGCTCAGTGGGTAGCTAATTCTCCCAATCGCGATATTTTTCTTCAAAGGAAGCAAGAGATCGCCGACACATTGGAGCTTTCCATGCGGCAGGTGGAACGAATTTTAAAGAGTTATCACAAAAGTGAATTAAAGGAAACCTCTGGAACTGAGAGATCAGATAAGGGTGAGTACAAAATCTTGCCTTACTGGGTTGACTACATTAGATGGTTCTACGATGACAGGATTGAGAAAAGGTTGTCTATATCTCGTGCTGATGTTGTCAGAGAAGTAGAACGACACGCAGAAATTGACCTACAACTTCAGCCAGGTGAATACCCGCATCGTGCTTCGGTTTATCGTGTTTTAGCCCCTGTTGTAGCACGTGCGGCTTTACAAAAGAAAATTAGGAACCCCGGTTCAGGTTCATGGTTTTATCTAAAAACCCGTGATGGCGAATTCATCAAAATTTTCTGTAGCAACCAGGTTATTCAGTGTGATCACACAAAACTAGATATCCTTATTGTTGACAAAGATGGCAAAGTCTTGGGTCGTCCTTGGCTGACAATTGTAGTGGATAGCTTCTCTAGCTGCGTTTTAGGGTTTTTCCTTGGACTCAAACAACCCGGCACCGAAGAGGTAGCGCTTGCTCTACGTCATGCAGCTTTACCTAAACATTACCCCGACGACTATGAACTGCTAAGACCTTGGGATGTCAATGGGCTACCGCTCCAGTACTTTTTCACAGATGGTGGAAAAGACTTGTCGAAAGCAAAGCACATTCAACAGATCGGCAGGAATTTCAACTTTAAGTGCGAGTTACGCTTTAACCCTCCTCAAGGTGGCATTGTAGAACGCGTTTTTAAGACCATTAATAGTAAAGTGCTTCAGGGGCTTCCAGGCTACACGGGTTCCTGTGTTGAAGATCGCCCAAAACACGCCGAAGAAACCGCCTGTCTAACCTGGAGGGATGTTAAGAAAATCTTGACCGGGTTCTTCTGCGATAGCTATAACCACGACAAACATCCTAAGAAAAAGGGTATGACAAGGTATGAATACTGGTTAGAGGGATTGGGGGGAACCTTACCAGAACCTATTGATGAGCAAGAATTAGATCTTTGCTTGATGAAAGCAGCATACCGCTCTGTTCAAGCCCACGGTTCAGTAAATTTTGAAAATGTTACCTACAGGAGCGAAGAGCTTAAAAATCACTTGGGGGAGCGAGTAACGCTGAGATATGATCCCGACCATATTCTAAGCCTTCGAGCTTATACCTATGAAGCGGATGAAAAAATGGGAGAGTTAATTGACGATAATGTGAAAGCTCTCAATCTAGAATATCAGGCTCTGACTTTGGATGAATTGAAGCAAATTAATGCAAAGTTGACTGAGGAAGGTAAAGAAATCGATAACTATACGATTCTTCAGGAACTGGGGCGTAGAACCGAAATGGTTGATGAGGCAATTCAGAACCGAAACGATCGCAGAAGAGCAGCACACAAAGAGGCTCGAAGTGAGCATAAAGATAACTCAACCAAACCTGGCAGTCGTAAGACAACTAAGAAAGCTTCAGTCACCCTCCGTGGAAGCGTACCTCCCAGCTTGGCTGAAGCAGAATTAACAGCCCCAAGTGCACCTGAAGCCGAAGAGAGTGACATTTCCGCTAGCACGCTAGAGCTTTTACAGCTTCCTGATAAGCCTGACGGGACGGTTTTCTATCCTCTTTCCGACGATGGCAGTGCCGAAATCGTTCAGACAGAAATCGCTCAAGCGTCAGTTGTCGAGCAGAGTTTGGCAGCGATCGTGACTCCTCTAGCTGAAAAAGCTACTACGGAAGCAGTCATTACGCCTCAAGTCGAATCCCCAAAACAGAAGGAGTGCTACGATTTCATTATTTCAAAACGTTCGCGCCGAAGTCGATAGAAGCCTATGTTAGAGTCCAACTTGGTTTCACAGCCTATCGTAGAGATCTTAGCTTCGTTGGCAGACACGAGAGTTAAGGTGTCCGCCTTGGAAAGACTACTCAACAATGGCTATATACCAACAGATGCTGCTGAGTCTGCGATCAATTGGATGGACGAGCGGCGGTTTTTGAAACAATGCGGTCGGCTTGTTGCTCCACGTGGAAGTGGTAAAAGTCGGCTGTGTGAGGAATATGAAGATCGAGATTTTGACCGCGTTATTCGGGTAAAGGCTCCTACGGGATGTTCTTCTAAGCAAGTTCATAGATTAATCCTTAAAGCAATGAACCATGCGGCAAAGATCAGGCGGCGTGATGATCCAAGAGCAATGGTAGTCGAGAGTGTGATGCCGTTCGAAATTGAGGTAATCCTTATTGATAACGCGCAAAATTTGGCAGTAGAAGCATTCTCTGATCTTAAAGATCTTTACGATGAGAAAAAGGTAACTATCATTTTCTCCGGCACACCTGATTTAGATGTTTCGCTGGAGCAAGTTGGGCTGTTGGAAAGTTTCCCTTACTCTTATCCTCTAGGTTCTTTGTCCGAAGCTGATTTTAAGAAAGTTTTGGACACGATCGAAGCAAAAGCACTGAATCTTCCCTTTGAATCGAAGTTAAGTGAGGGAGAGAAATTTGAGCTCTTAACGACATGCACAGGTAGTTTGATTGGAAGGCTGATGAAGCTTCTACCGACAGCAATTTTATATTCTGTTCAAAAAGTTTCAGAGCAGGAGGCGGATCAAACTGAGTCACAGCCTATGTATAAGCTGGATAGCATATCTCTTGAAGCGCTTAGAAAGATTGCAGTAGGGTACGGGGTAAAAGTTCCGTTTGGAAAATCTAGTTCAAAGTAAATCCAGAGCGAGCCTTAGACGCTTTCATAGATGTTTAGTCATTGACAGATGCATGACCAGCAAGCTTAGTAAATACCCCAGATTGCCACCCCTTGAGCCTTACTCAGGCGAAAGCCTACCACATTATCTTGGTAGATTTCGACGCCTAAAAAGCACCGGAGCACCCTCTCCAAGTGCGTTGGGACAAATGGTGGGGATTGGTGCGGTTGTGGCTCAATGGGAACAGGGGTATTTCAACCCTTTTCCAACAGTTGAGCAGCTTTCTACTTTAGGGACAGTCATCGGTTTAGACATGGATACATTAACCCGGATGCTGCAACCAAAAGGGGTAACGTTAGATTCAAGACCAATTCGTTTATGTGGAGCTTGTTACGCCGAGCACCCTTGTCACCGGATTAAGTGGCAGTTCAAATCCAAATTGAGTCCAAGGTGCGATCACCACAAGCTCAAACTATTAATGAAATGCCCAGGCTGTGAGCAGCCATTTCCAGTTCCTTCGCTTTGGCTAGAAGGAAAATGCCAAAACGCAAAATGCGGCATGCGATACTCAAGAATGGCGAAGCATCAGAAGTCCGTGCTTTATTAAGGTGTACAAGAATTAATCATTTATTCGCCTATTGTTTACAGACATTCAGAAAGCTTTCTTTTCTTAAGAAAGTAAGGAAGATCGCATTCTCTTACCGCTACTCTGACTCAACTGCTCCTAAAGCAATTAGTGATGCTTTTTGTGCTTCTGATAAACCTGTAACGCCTGTGATGTTCATACCTTCATAGGGTCTCGGTGCTATCAGTGTTTTAAGACATTGTCTAGTTTCGATATCCCATAATTTAATCGTACCATCTTTACCGCCGCTAGCAATTAGTAGACTATCAGGGCTGAACACGACATTAGAAACCCAATAGGTATGCCCTTTGAAGGTTTCCAAGCATTGACCTGTATCAACGTCCCATAGCTTAACTGTATAATCATCACTAGCACTTGCCATGAATCTATTATTGGGACTAAGAGCAATACCCAATACCCAATCCTGGTGTCCGTGGAATTCCTTGAGTGATTCTCCCGTATTAATATCCAGTAGCTTAATGATCTTGCCTGAAGGAACCAGTAGGGCATTGCCATCATGATTGAAAATCAATGAATGAACACGCTTGTATTCTAAGAAAAAAGCAATACATTTATCAGTGTGAAGATTCCAAATTTTTATGCTGCCATCATTACTGCTACTTGCCAAAGTTTGACCGTCAAAACTAAAAGTAACTGAAAGAATATTAGAAGTATGACCAGCCAAAGTTTTAAGGTTCTTACCCGTTTCGATATGCCAAAGACTCACTGAATAGTCATCACTTTCAAGTGCTAAAATTTTGCTGTCTGGACTGAATGATAGACAGCGAATCTGAGCCGAATTTTCATGTAAAGTTCTTAAACGCTGACCTGTATTTGCGTTCCATAATGTTACGACCTGATTACTACTACTCGCTAGAATAGAGCCATCTTGACTAAAAGAAACTTTTCCCCAACCATAGTCTTCCTGTAAAATTCTGAAGGGTTTCTCGGACGGAACTTCCCAAAGAGCAACAATGCTTCCATGTCTACTTGCTAACATCATATTTTGAGGGTGAAAAGCGATGGAACTTGCCTGATTATCGTATCCATGCCAAGTTGATAAACATTCTCCCCTGGTGATATCCCATAGTTTTACACTATCGTCCCCCATACTGCTGCTGGCTAAAGTTTGACTATCGGGACTAAAGGAGATTGAGGTGATAAAGGTTTTGTGTCCACTTAGAACTCGTAAACATCTTAGGGTTCTGAGATCCCAAATTTTAATGATGCCATCCTCAGAACCACTACTTGCAAGCACTTGCTTATTGGGGCTAAAAACAATTTTGCTGGAATCACTACCATTATTTTGAAGGGTAGACAGAAGCTGACCTGTTTTGACGTTCCATAGCCTTAATGTGTTATCGGTACTTACGCTAGCGATTAAATCATCGTCTGGGCTAAAAGCAACTGAGCAAACATCCTTAGTGTGCCCTTCAAAGGTGTGGATTTCTTGTCCTGATTGGATATTCCAAAGTCTTACGGTTGCATCGGCGCTACCGCTAGCAAGCAATTTTCCGCTTGGGCTGATGGCAACTGACTTCACTACTTTTGTATGTCCTTCTAAAATACATAAGCATTTTTCTGTGCGGACATTCCACACCCTAACTGTATTATCTAAACTTGCACCAGCTAAAGTTTGATCATGCAAGCAGAGTGTTGCTGAATCATTGAAATATTTCTGACATGAGGCGTTAATCAAGCGACCTTTTTTAAGATCCCATAAACAGATCTTTAGATCTTTGCCAACACTAGTGATTGTTTGACCATCAGAACTAAAAGCAATGAATCGAACACGAGATGCGTGTCCCTCAAAGGTAAGAATAGGCTGCCCATCAGCCACCTGCCATAGACTAATTTCGCCCATATCATTACCTGCTACCAATATATCTCCGCCAGGATTAAACACAAGAAATCGAATACTATGTTGAGTATTAGTAAAGATCGATTTAATTACAACAGAGTGGCTGAAATCAAAATTGTGTAATAGACTGCCTTGCAAATAAGCTTGTCTAATAGTTGTATGAGAAAAATTGTAACCTTGCAAATTTAGATCTGAATTACAGAGAATATTAAGGATATTTCCTCCTGCATATCCTGACTGCAATAAGGATTCGTCTTTCAGGCTTTCAAGAATCTTTTTCATTCTCTCATCGAATGCTTTCTTGCTCTTAAGATTTAGCAGGCTATCTATAATTGGTTTGAGGATTAAACGAAGTTGGGTATCTCTGATGTAATCTTTCGACGAAGCTTTAATAAGAGCACACTTGTTGAATAGTGAAATTTTCAGATTATCGATCTCTGCATAGCTTTGTTCTATTAATCGTTCTATAACATATTCCATCACTACAGTCTGCTGAGTGAAATTGGTTTTTGTTTTCTCAATCAAAGATCGCCCCACCAATCCTTTCAGTGCCTCCAACAATCTGGGCTTAGTGACAGGTGGAACAATATCTTCCTGCAATTCCTGAACAGAGACAGGTTCGCGGTTGATTGCAAGCCAGTACATGACGGACTGTTCCAACTCTGACAACCGATCGAAGTGCTGGTCTAACAGGTCGCGAACGCCTTCAAAGGCGATCGTTTCCTGGTTTAGAAACTCGGCAATATCGCCATCAAACAGTTCTTGAATCGTGGTGGCGACCAGCTTCAGTGCCAAGGGATTGCCTGCACAACGGTGAATCAGTTCGTCTCGCTCGTCGTTGGTCTCGGATAGGTGCAGTCCCTTAGCTCTCAGAATTTCTTGCCCGTCTGTGTTCTCGACTCCCCGCAGTGGCAGCGATCGCACCATTAACGCCTCGCCCTCCATTGCTGATAATTCTCTGGGCTTCTCTCGGCTAGTGACAATCAGACAACTCTGATGGGATGCTTCGCCCACACGCTTCAGTAGTTCACCATAGCCTTCATAGCCTTCACGGTAAACGCCTGCCTGTCCTTCTTGAAGAATGGATTCCGCATTATCGAGGATGAGGAGACAGCGATGCGATCGCAGGTACTCCACCAGTTTGGTGATCCGCCCACCTAGTGACGCTGGTAAATCAGACTCGGTCTCCTGTTGATTGGAGAGGAATTGAATCAGGTTGGTCAGGATTTCTTTCAGCGGTGGCGCTTCCCGCAGCGATCGCCACACCACA
This sequence comes from Stenomitos frigidus ULC18, assembly GCF_003003795.1. Classification (GTDB taxonomy): domain Bacteria; phylum Cyanobacteriota; class Cyanobacteriia; order Leptolyngbyales; family Leptolyngbyaceae; genus Stenomitos; species Stenomitos frigidus_A. The sequence goes on from NZ_PVWK01000017.1 coordinate 147,911, forward strand.
TAGTCAAACTCACCTTGAATTTGCTCTCCCAGCCTTGCAGCCAGACTGGTCTTGCCGATGCCACCCATACCCAGCAGAGCGATTAAACGGCAACGATCGAAAACAACCCATTGTGCGAGGGTTTCCAATTCGGCGGTGCGTCCGTAGAAGATGGAAACGTCAACGGCTTCGCCCCAATCAATACGAGTTTCTCTAGCTGGTCTTTTCTCACTTGTGGGTATGGGCTTGCCGTAATCGTCCTGAGTTAGTTCCAGACTGAAGGCGTTGAAAAAGCGTTCCAGCGTGCGACGGTCAACCCCTTCTTCACCGTCCAGGACTTTGGCAACCGTGCCTGCATCCAGCTTGGTGCGATCGCTTAGTGCCTCGATCGTTAGCTTCTCGCCAAAGTTGTCCTCTTCCTGCCTGGTTTGAATGGCATCCTGGAGTTTCTGCCGTCCCGCGGCAGTGAGTACAACACCACGTCTGCGTCTGGGCTGTCCTGAAGTCATGGCTACTCTGCAGTAAAAGATTCGGGTTGCCGAAGTTAAAACCCGACTTTCGGGAAGATAAGCGGGTTTTTCCGATTTTAAGTGGATTCAACTGCGGGTGGGGTTAAATTCTTCGATCGCTGAAAAGCAGATGGGCAGTTTGGTGAGGTTGTATGCCAGGAGAAAAGCTTAATTTCGACGCTAACGACTGGTTTTTCCCTGGTTGAGAAAGGCTTGAAATCGCACACTAAGTGCATCAAACCGAAACAACAAGGGAGTTCCGACAATGAGCCTGACAGTTACACCAGAGACCATTGAGTTTTTTGCTCAAGCTGCGATCGGTCAAGTTGAGCAGCCCATTACTTTGCACCAACGGGGACGAGTCCGCTTTATGGCGACCACCTGGTTTGCCCGTTTTTACCAGCCCAATGCTCAAACGCAGGCGTTAGCAGGTACGCACGTGAAGGTGATTGGTAGAGAAGGGCTGACGCTGCTTGTGGTAGCTGTTGGCGATGACCAGCATCAATTGCAGATGCCTGTTGCACGTCCTGAAAGCCATCAGTTGGGTTTGTTGGGCTTGCTTCAACAGGTGAATGCCTGGTTTGCCGCTTGATCAAGTTAGTAGAGGAAAAGCATCATGCACCGACCAAAGCAGCACGGCTGGTTGCTGAGAGTTGCCAGCAAAGTGCTTAAAACCTTTCTGCTCAGTCTCTTTGGGTTGCTTGTCTCGCTCCTGCTGGCAGGCATTCTGGAATGGTTGCCACTTATTAATCTGTTACTGAATCTGCTGGAACAGAGTTTGCCGAAAGCCATTGCCCTGGTGCTCTGCCTTGTCGGTGTGGCGGTGGTGCTGGAATCCCTTCGGTAGAAGTTTCTCAGTCGTTCATGCAATATCTTGGCACGAGAATCACTCCCAGCCTTCCAGGCTCAGTCCCGCAACACGAGCAAACTCCTGGGTATTGTGCGTGACTAGCGTCAGGTTATTTGCAAGCGAGATCGCGGCGATCAAAACATCATGTGGTCCAATGGATGTACCGGATGCTGTCAGTTGAAAGCGAATGTGTCCAGCAAGCAGCGCTGCTTGATCATCAAGCGGTAGGCTAGAGAATTGGTTGAAAAGCCTTCCCAGAGTCGCTAGGTTTTGCTCCCGCATTGAACTTCTGTAGGCTCCATCGTAAAGTTCCGCTTTAACAACGCTACAGAGACGAATGGCTTCTGGCTGAAGCCTCGCCAGTCTGCGAGGCACGGGAGCATTGCGATCATCATTCAGCAACCGAATACAGGTATTGGTGTCCAGAAGATAGGTCACTTTAAGTTTTCCCGCACCTCATACTCTCCTTGTTCAGGGCGCACAAGTGGCTCACCTGCCCAGTTTCCGATCACTTCTTCAAAGAAACCAGGCAGCCAGCCTGTATACGCTGGTGTTTCCACTTTGGGTTGAACCACAGGCTGAACAATCACCATCACTTCTAGCTCAGCATCAGTAATCCCTACAGGCATCTGCAAATTGAGAATCCCATCTGCGCCAACATGAGAACGTAACGTAACGCTTTTCATCTCTAAAGCTCCATTTTCAATGTTTCATTGTGAACTTTGCATTGACTTCCGCACTCTCTCCACCTGCTTTGGTGCTTCCATTTCACTGAACAGCCGAATCGCTTTCTGAAAGTTTTCATCACTTTCCTTATTTGCTTGCATTGCTTGGTAAGTTAATCCAAATTGATAGTGAGCTTCAGCCAATTCAGGCTTAGCTCCAACAAATTCCAGAATTCTGATTGCTTGAGAGAGATACAGTAAAACTATTTCAAATTCTTGCGACTCTCGATGAATTTCTGCTAACCCAGCTAGTGCCTTTGCTTTAACATGACTAAAATATGTAGTCTGTTCTGTAAGCGTTATAGCTTGATGATAAACTTCAGATGCTTTTTTGAAATTCTTTACGTTTTTGTATGCTAATCCCAAGAATATCGCTCCATAGCTAAGATTCCATATGTCGAATTCCTGCGTTTGATCTGACAACAAGAAATGAGCCTTATCAGCAAAGAATATTGCTTCGTTTTCCCTACCAGAGCAAGAGTGAAGAAAAGCCAGAACACTACACTCATAAAGAGGTCTGTTGTTTTCCTTGTCTTCAAGAAGCTTTTTTGTAATTTTTTCTGCTTCTTCAAGTTCCCAGAGTAGGATTTTACAAAGACTGATATTCATAAGAGAAATTTTGTAAAGCATTCGCAACTTAGAGTCTATTTCAGATCTACCTGTATCTGTATCTAAACCACTTAGACAAACCTTAGCTATATCACCTGATTTCTCACTACATTGAATAGCTTCTTTTGTATTACCAGTTAGCAAATATGCACTAGATAGGATTCTATAAAGGTTGCTTAAACAGTAGCTAGGCGAAATGTAACTCACAATCCGTTTGATTTCAAAAATCAATGCTTGCCACACACCAAATTTGATGAGCGAACTGCCGAGGCTTTGAATTTTTTGGGATCTATTGCTATATCTTCCGAAAGCAACGACATTGCCTGCTTTTTCATAGTCACAAATATCTAGGTAGTGGAAGTAAGCCTCAAAAGCTCTTAGTGCATCTTTAGCGGTGTCAACGACCGCAATACTATTTGTCCAAAACTCTGCTGCCTTATGATTCCCTACCTCCCAATCTTCACTTACTCTTAATCGTGTAATCGATTCTTCTCTTACTGCCGGATGCAGCCAAAAAAATCCGTCTTCAAAATCAATTAGCGATCGATCCTGCAAAGATTTAATCACGCGTCGACGACGATGCTCTGGTACATCCCATAGTAGGCAAAATAGTCCTTCAATCGGTACACTTGGCACATCTTGATAGCGATAACAGCCCATCCGGCAAAGTAACTTGTAAGCATCGGGTTCATGTCGTTGCAACCGATCGAACTGCTTCGCAACTAAATCTTCCAGATCTCGTTCAATAAATAAATCGTCTTGATTTGCCCGCCAGTAGGCTTCAACATCACCAGAAAAATCCTCTAAAACCACGCCGCTGATGATATCCATCGCTTTGGCGTTCCCACCATACGCATCGTGCAAAGTAGCCAAAGCAGGAGTATCTGTATTGATGCTGCGACTCTGAAAAAATTGTGACCAGGCTTGGACATCTAAACTTCTCAATGAATAATGCTGCACGGTGACATCGGCTTCTCGCAGGCGTTCTCGACTAGTAATTAAGGTGATTGACTGCACAGTTGGATCACTCAACACTCGCAGCAGTTCCACATAACGACGATGCGCTTCAATGAATTTACCTGCTGAATCTAACGCGGGTTCCAGGTTGTCAATCAAAATACCGATGCGTTCCGCTTGCAGTTTGCGCTTGAGTCGATCGAGCGACACCAAAAACTCCCGTCCTGGTTCTTCACCCAGTTGCCGCAGCTTCTCTTCTAGCAGTCCTTCAATGGAAGCAATATCCTTCGTTTCCTTCGCAATGGGAAACTCTAGAAAAGAGCCAAACGACTGCTGGAGATACTTTCGTGCCAGTGTGGTTTTCCCAACGCCACCCCGCGCCTGAATTACAATGACCTTGGCATTCCGGCTAACCAGCGTGTCTAAGTCAGCGATCGCTTCATCCCGTCCGACAAAATTAGGATCAGCCGTGGTGGTGGCTTGGGCTGCTGGGATGTGGTCGCTCTCCGCCAGCACCAATCCAAAAGATTCAAAGCAGCGGGCGATCGTCCGTTTGTCGGAGCCTTTGCAATCCAGGACATTCTTCACCGTCTCTGGGTCGAGTCCAGTCAACTCACCCAGGCGCTCCAGCGTGTACTTGAAGCCTGCATTCGCCTCTACTTCATGCGATCGTATTTGCTCCCGCAGCTTTTTGAGTCCACTGGCAGTCAGGATGCGCGCACGATTTCGCTTAGGTGAACTCATGGCTGAAGCAAGATTGTCTGGGTAATGCTATTGTGACCGACTTTCCCGAAGTTAAGGTGAATGACCCGACTTTAAGATTGAAACGGGGTCTGACGGGTTAGAGGACAATCGCCCAAAGCCCTTTAGAGAAAGGGGTTTGTGTTTGGAAAGAAAACAATTAAGGTCATCCTTAACCACCGGAGATTCCCTGGAGAACCATCGCTAAATACTAGAGGATTGGTACATCAGTTCCTTTAGGAGTCTTACAGATGGCTACCTCCGTTCAGACCCCAACCCTCCCACCGCAAGCTTGCCTACCATCCTCCAATCAGATCGCCCTTGCACCCAATCAAAGCACATTGCCTGTTGCTCCTACACCTTCCCAATTAGCAGGTGGCGATGTGGTCAATCTTTTGATCGCGATCGCGGTGCTGGTGAAAGTCGTCCTGGGTAAGTCCAAACAGTAGTTGTCGGGTTCTATGGTTCGTTCATCAGACTATTAACCAGATGCGGATCACTGTGAATCAGAAACCGCTCACCCTGTTGCTGTATCTACTAAAAATCTGGTCTGTAGCAACTCTCCGCACCTCTGTCCGTCTCAATCATTCAACCATCGTCCCCAGCCTGGGCATCCTTGACTTAGATCAACCTTCTTCCAGGGCTTATGCGCTTCCTCCTCCTTGACCTCCCAGCCCGATTACTGAAAGGACTGCTGATTCTGTTGGTCTTCCTCACGCCTGTCTTGGGTGTATGGTTAGCCTCCTCGCTGGTCGCATATACGAATGGTCCTACCTGGCTGGCAGTCGGCTCTGGAGTGCTCTTGTTTCCCCTGCTCCCGATCGCCTGGGATCTGCGGGGTCGAAAGCGCCGTCAGCACAAACCACAAATCCTGACTTGGGGCGATCGCGTCATCCTGCGAACCCTGCTGCTCAACCTGCTTTTCCTCACCTGCCTGCTAGCACTGCGTCCCCAAACCTCTTTTCTGGCGCTTTCCACACGGGGAGACTGGATGTTGGAGGGTCAGCGAGGACCTCAAGTGGAATGGGTTCGGCGATCGCTCTTCCAACTGGCGAATGAGCTGGAGTGGCTGTATCTGGCAGTCCATCAGAACCCTTACAAGCAGTACGCAGACACCAACACGATTCGCCCGGCACCCCAACCCACAGCGCCACCGTCCACTCAACCCACACCGCACACTGAACCTGCGCCTCAAGCTCAGAAAACACCGCCACCCACGCCAACAAACCCAACCGCCCAGCCTGCCACATTGTGGACTACGAACGCTGCTCTCCATCCGGCGGTTGCGAACATGCCAGCCAGTGTGGAAACCAGTATTGCTGCCGTCGCTCAGTACCTCGCCCAGCAGGAGCACGATCCCTTCCTCCGGGTGAAGGCACTCCATGATTATGTCGCCGATCGCATTGCCTATGATGCCCCTGCCTTCTTTGGACAGGCTCCCCGTCCACCCCAGGATGCCGAAACCGTTTTCCGTACTCGCAAAGCGGTGTGTGCTGGCTATGCCAAACTGCTCGAAGCTCTGGGACAGGCGATCGGGGAAGAAATTGTGTATGTCGTGGGCGATTCCCGCAGTCAGAGCAGCGACCTGAATGGTGGCAGTCATGCCTGGAATGCCGCCAAGCTTGCAGGCAACTGGTACTTAATTGATGCGACCTGGGATAGCGGGTATGTGAATGGCTCCAGTTTTACGAAGCAGTATGGCACCAGCTACCTATTTACGCCGCCCGCAGTCATGGTCGTCAGCCATTTCCCAGACGATGCCGCCTGGCAACTTTTGCCGCAACCGCTGTCGAGGGGCGACTTTTTCCGGCAACCGATGCTGCGTCCTGGTTTCTTCGCGCAAGGCTTGAAGTTGCTGTCACCGACCCGCTCGCAAACGGATGTGCAGGGCAACGCGGTGATTCAACTGGAGAATCCCCGACAGCGTTGGTTGATGGCAAGCTACAGTGCCAAGGGTAGCCAGCAAGCTGAACACTGTGTGGAGCAGACGAGCCAGGGCACTCAATTATCTTGCCCCCTGCCGGGTACGGGCACCTACGAGGTGCAACTTTTCACGGGGGACCAGCAGTATGGGCACTACGAGTCTGTCGGGCAACTGGAATTCAACAAAGGGTAAGACTCAAGGCAGCGCGGCTGGGAGTGCTTGCCTGACCACTGTGAAGCTGATTCCTGAGCGGATGCTGCGCCTCAAGGCTGTTGGAGCGAGCCGCCCATGCTGACGTTCAATAGCACCAGGCATGCGAGAAGGCAGTATAAGACATTTGTTGAGCGCAGTACCACAATAATTTATGGCACTCGTGCCGTTGCGTTGCCACTTGGTGGGCAGTGGAGGCATTTGCCTCGACAACTAACACGCTTAGTTGAGAGACAAGCTTTGCCAGTTGAGGCTCCAGGACGACTGCCTTTAAGTCTTCCACGACTCGTTTGTAAAGAGTGGGCGTCTCTTTGGCTAAGAGCAGTTGCAGCAAGCCGTCGATCGCTTGCGGATGACCCGGTTGGAGCGTTGCCAACCGATAGGCAAGCCGCCGTTGATGAGCGGCATCGGTCGCAGTGGCTAAACGGTGTTCTAAGGTTGTGATGAGGTGGTCTAAGTCTTGACTTGGCGCTGCCTTCAGTCGCTTGCGACTTGTCTTTGCTAGCGGCTTTTGCATGGAGGCAAGGACAGCCATAGCCAGTGCATGGGCTGGGTCAAGGGTGAGCAAATTTTCGGCGGTTCGTAGTCGCAGCGTGGCATTGGTCGTAGATTGAATGATTTGTTCCAGCGTGGCGATCGCTTTTGGATGTCCGGCATTCATTTTTCCCAAGCTGTAAGCGGCGCGGCGACGAACGTTGCCTTGTTGGGTTGAGGCTAAAAGCTGCTCAAGGGACTGAATGAAGACAGAATGATCTGGAGCAATTTTGCCCAGGCTCTCAAGTACCTGCAAACGGAGCGTCTCGTTCTGGAGTGTGTCGCTGAGTTGGGTAAGGGCAGCGATCGCAAGAGGGTTGCCTGGATCGAGCGTTTTACCCAAAGTATAGGCAGACTGCCAACGGGCAAAAGGGTTTTCTGTAATTTGAATAAACTGTTCCAGAGCAGCAATCGCTAGTGTGCGATCAGTTTGCAGCAACGCAACTCTGGCTCCTTCACAGACGGAAGGAGGAAAGACTCCAAAGCGCCATTGAAGCAGTTGAGACAGAATTGATTGGGCATGAATGGATTGAGGGAACTCTGCCAACCCTGCCGCCGCCAGGAAGTAAGCTCGATGGGAATAAAAACCGCCACAGCGATCATCAAACGTGATGAGTGCCTGGATGAAGGCTTCTTTATCGGCGATAGCAATATCCATCCTGCCGAACCAGAGGAGAATGACCTCCCGCCAATGCGGGTTGAAGACAGGATAAGCATGAGCCGGGTCGAAGAAGAAGTGCCAATCGGCAAGGGACTGTGCGGCAAAATACTCCTGAAACGTCGGGTGATAAAAGGCATACACCTTTTCGCCTGTGTTTGTTGAAAGACCGACCTGATTGAGCCAACCCAGTTGCAATGCCAAAGACATTAACTCTAGTGATTGTGCGAAGGCAGTTTGAGCAAACGTATGGGACAGCCGGAAGCGGGTTTCGGGTTGCAAAAGTGCCTGCAATGCCACCTGTCCGAGTGCCTCATTTAATTGCTGCCGTTGAGTCAGTGTGGTGGGAAAGCGGTCTTGTTTCCAGTCATAAATGGTTTCAACAAATTGCTGATAAAGGAGCGCTTTTGTCTGGGGGAGAGTGCCTTGAGTCAACGACCAGGTGCGGCAGAGCAGGGCTAACCGGAGCGGATTTTTGACGGTCGCGCTGATCCGCTTGCGCTTCGGATCGTCCAAGGCTTGTCGCAGACGATCGCCCAGTGATGGGTTGTCCTGAAACCAGCGATCAATGAACTGCCCTACCTGATCCTCGCGACCGCCATTCCCAATGCTGAAACTGAGATTGCCGTAGGTGGTAAAGGCGGCGAGAGCATTTTTCCCGCCATCCCACACATTGGAACGGCACGTCAGCACCACATGAGCATCGGCAAGCCAGCCCCGCAATTGACGGGAAAGGCTGGTTAGAGCGGTGGCGGCATCGAGCGCCATTTCGTCGATCGCATCCAGCAATAACCAGACGCGCCCCTGTTGAAACTGTTCTGCGAAGGCTTCCTGAAGCTCTGGAGCAACACTCAGCTTCCGGGTTGCCTGCTTTAGCCAATCGTGCAGAAGGTAGTGTTCCAGGGTTGCCCCTTGCAGATCTGCCAGTGACACCCAGATCGGTAACGACTGTTGCTCCAGTAACCAGGTCGCGATTTTTTGCAGCAGGGTGGTCTTACCGGCTCCCGGTTCACCGACGATCGCCACTCGTTGCTGTCCTGCCGCTTGCAGACGCTCGAAGAACGCCTCTAGTGAAAGGGGGCTTTCAGCATCCTCGGCTTCGTCAAGTTGCGGATCGGCGCTCGATGAATCATGACGGCTCTCTCGCCGTTTGCGCTCTACCAAACCCAATGGTAGATAGAGTTGCTGCACATCGAAAGCGATGCCATCCGCTACCGTCAACGGGTTAAGCGTCAGTTGTCCATACTGTTGTGCTTCTAAACTCTCACGGCAAAGCTGCCACCAGAAGTCCTGCCCATCTACTCCCGAATCTTCTGACTCTATGGGTGCCTCGCCTGTCACCTGCTTAGACTTCTGAGGGCGACGGTGCTCCCATGCCTGCTCGAATTGACGCAGGTTAGCAGCGCGATCGCTCCGCTTGTGCCACAGATTGAGGGTAAAGTGCCAAACCTCCGATCCACCCTTGTTGGGACGATTATCGTCGAGGATCGCCAGGAAATCCTCAAACCGTCGCAAGGCTTCTTTAATCTGTCCGCCACTCAAAGGAGTGTTTGCTAGTTTGGTCAGTGCTTCCAGGAACCGGACTTTCGTTCGCACCACCAAACGTTGCTCGCTTTGCCAGTAGGTCTGCATCTGCGATCGCAAGGCATCCAGCGCAACCTCATCACAGTCCAACTCGTCATTGGCGTAGTCGAGTAGAACGGTGAAGAGGTGGAGCGATCGCTTTTTCGCTTCCGGTCCGTAACTGGGTCGTGCCATCGGTAAAGAAGTCGATGCTGTAAGAGGAATTTCGAGACAAATGGAGAATGCCTCACGGTTCTAACTCACATTTTCCCCTAGAAGCGAGGGGAATACCCCCGGTTAAGACATTCCCCCATCCCTAAAATGCCTGTGGAGAAAGTGCTTCAGCCGTTTTGGTGCTCATTCGCCTGGGGGAAGTTGCCCTACCTATGCTTGAGACATCAAACAAAGGAAATGAAGGACACGAAACCATGCCTTACGAACAGTTAGACCTCTCCACCCCCAAGCCTGTGCTCTCCTGGGCAAACCATACCTTGGGTCAAGACGAAACCAAAATGGCGAAGAACGTAGCGTCCCTGCCCTTTGTCTTCAAGCATGTTGCCTTAATGCCCGATGTCCACCTGGGTAAAGGGGCTTTGGTGGGTTCCGTTGTCGCGACCAAGGCAGCGATCGTTCCGGCTGCGGTCGGTGTGGATATTGGTTGCGGGATGGCTGCCATCAAAACGCCCTTCATGGCTGACCAGTTGGAAGGAAAGCTGCAACAAATCCGTCAGGACATTGAAGCACTGATTCCGGTTGGCTTCCACGAGAACGAGGCAGCGGATACGCAAGTGCTGCACTGGCAAGGTTGGCAGGACTTTAAGCATCTCCACACTGGTGTACAACACTTGGAAGCGAAAGCAACCAAGCAGATGGGATCGTTGGGTGGTGGCAACCACTTCATCGAAGTCTGTGTGGATGAGCAAGATCAGGTCTGGCTCATGCTGCATTCGGGTTCGCGCCATATCGGCAACGTGTTGGCACAACGCCACATTGAAACCGCTAAGGAGTTGGCAAAGTTGGCGGGTGAAAAGTTACCCGATCCAGACCTGGCGCATTTTGTGCAGGGAACTCCAGAGTTTGAGGCGTACTGGCGTGATCTGCAATGGGCACAAAACTATGCTCGTGTGAACCGGGAGGTAATGATGGCGCGATCCAAGCGAGTGCTGGCAAAGCATTTGGCAAACGGTCAACCTTTCACCCCTTGCCTGAGCGTCAACTGCCACCACAACTACGCGGAGCGAGAAGTGCATTTCGGCGAGGAAGTGTATGTGACTCGTAAGGGCGCAGTCCGGGCACAGCAGGATGACTACGGCATTATTCCAGGCTCAATGGGCGCTAAGTCCTACATCGTGAAGGGTAAGGGCAAAGCGGACAGCTATTGCTCCTGCTCCCACGGAGCGGGACGGTTGATGTCCCGGAATAAGGCAAAGCTCAACTTCACCCTGGAAGACTTAATCCAGCAAACGCAAGGGGTTGAGTGCCGTAAGGATGAAGGCGTGTTAGATGAAATCCCTGGAGCTTATAAGCCGATCGACCAAGTCATGGCAAACCAGTCTGACCTGGTAGAGGTAGTGGCAACCTTGAAGCAACTTGTTTGTGTGAAGGGTTAAGGGTGGAACGGCAGCCAAAAAGCTAGGGGCATCCCCCAGGTCTTGAACCGCCCCTAGCTTCTCAACTCCAGTCATGGCAGGCTCTCCAACGACTCAGGCTCAATTTGCCTGGGGGAAGATGAACTGACTATTCTGGATGCATTAAAGGGAAAGGAGACGAGAGAACACGCCTCACCTCCTACCCCCCAACTTTCAACCATGTGGCGGCTAGCTCAACAGTAGAGTGCCAACCATTGCCCGAAAGGGACGCAGATTAAGGGTTATCGCTTTGGACGACTCCCCCCTTAATCGCCGGAGATGCGGGTGCAATGCCCGCGCCGCTACACCAAACACTGGCAGGTAGTTTAACAGTAGAACGCCTAAAACATCCTTGTTCACTCCTTGCCCGCAAGGGACGACGAATGAGGGTTATCGCCTTCTAAGCGGGTGATGTGGGTGCAACTCCCACCCTGCCAATTGACATACATTGCCCTCACGGGCTGGAGGTTGTGATGAGTTACAAGTTTTTTGTGCAGAAAAAGTCTCAAACGCCGCAGAGCCAACCCATACCTGGACGTGAAGCCGAAATGATCCAGGGGCGTTCGGGTGGCTGGATGTTCAAGGCAGATCTCTGGCATGTCTTGCGTCGTTGCTTACTGATTGGCACCGCTCAAAGCACCTACTACGCCGATAAGCACGAGTTAACAGATGACTTTGTTGCCGTGCTGCAACAGGCGATCGCGCTCAACCCCGATCGGGTCGCTTCCGAAATTCTGTATGCCAGCGATGGACGGGCAATTAACAATAGTGCGCCTTTATTGGCGTTAGTGTTGCTGTCGATGGGTGAGACGATGGAAGCAAAGCACGCGTTTCAAGCCATCTTTCCTCAAGTCGTACGAACGGGCAGCCATTTCTACGAATGGTTGAGCTACACCAAAGCCATGCGCGGGTTTGGCAAGCTTATTCGTGAAGCGGGTCAGTCCTGGTTGTCAAATCCGGATGTGAAAGGGCTGGCATATCAACTGTTGAAATATCAGCAGCGCCAAGGCTTCTCTCACCGGGATGGATTGCGGCTGTTTCACGTTAAACCGCTCACAGAAGATCATAACCAGTTGTTTCAGTGGGTGATGCAAGGTTGGGAAAACCTGCCGCAGGAAATCCCTTCGGAGGCGCTGGCTCAAATCTGGTGGTACGAGTGGTTGAAGCGAAATCCTGAAAAGACCCATGAGGCGATCGCCAAAGGGCGGTTAACCCATGAGATGGCAGCACCCGTGGGCAAAATGGATCAACGGGCATGGCAACTGTTGTTCAATGAGATGCCGATCGGAGCCTTGCTGCGAAACTTGGGTTCGTTGACGCAGCTGGGCGTCTTAACGGCAGACAACCGGGACAACCTGAAGCGGGTGGCTAAGGTGCTAAACAGTGCCGAGCACTTGCGGAAGGGACGCATTCACCCGATCGATGTCCTGAAGGCACTCAAGACCTATCAGTCAGGTGGTCAGTTGGGACGCAGCCAGAAAACCTGGCAACCTGTTCCCCGCATCGTGGCGATTTTGGAGCAAGCGCTGGCACTCTCCTTTGATGTCGTGCCGCCGACAGGCAAGGTGTTTCTGCACGCGATCGATGTTTCCGGTTCCATGTCGTATTACAGCGTGAGTGCCATCGGGCTGACCTGCTGCGAAATTGCGACCACGATGGCACTGGCAACAGCGAAAGCGGAAAAACACTATGTCATCCGAGGCTTTGCGACTGATTTCCGTGACCTGAAAATTACGGCGCGCGATTCCTTCAGTGAAGCGATCGCCAAGGCAAGCAACCAGAACTTCGGTGGCACCGATGCGTCTGTTGCCTATGACTGGGCAATGAAGCATAAGTTCAAGGCAGACGTGTTCTGCTTCTGGACGGACTGCGAAAGTTGGACAGGGCGCAAGCACCCCAGCCAGGCGTTGGCAGAGTATCGCCGCAAGGTGAATCCGCAGGCGAAGGCGGTCTATGTGACGCTGGCTCCCAGCCAGATCTCGCTCGTTGATCCGCAGGATGCCCTGTCCTGGGATGTGGCTGGCTTCGATCCGGGCACACCACGTCTGATCCAGATGTTGGCGGCAGGAGAGCTTTGATCCACCTGCCTGCGGTAAAAACCCTAATCCATTGGCAGGTACTCCTATCAGTACCTTCCAATGGGTGAGGCAGGTGTCGCTTCGCTGGCTTGACAGCGGTTAAGTCGGTAGTTGTCCACTGGCTTTGAGAAAGGCTTGCTTCGCCGCCACTTTGTTTTTGCGGTTGGTATACCGTCTAAAACTGCGCGGATCACGATGGCGGGTTAATTCCATTGCCAGCGTCGGGTCCATCGCATACTCGACGATTAACCGGGTCGCAAAGGTATGCCTGCCCCGATGGGCATGCAGGTCAATCCCAGTGGCGGCTGCCAGTTGATCCATGACCTGGCGAATACCAGAATAGCCCAAGCGCTGTCCCCGATTGCGGGGTGAGCACGACACAAACAAGGGTTGATCAGGCGCTAATGCCTGTCCTTCTTGTGCCTCTCGCCAGCGCAGGTACGCCTCTAAAACCGCCTTGCCTTCCATAGTGAGCGGCACTTCACCTGTACTATCGTGCTTCGCTTGCCGGATCACCAACTCACCCCCAACACAGTCCCCCACATTGAGGTTGGAGGCTTCCTCTGCTCTGAGTCCATGCAGCAAGACCGTCCACAGTGCCCGATCGCGCTCCTGCCAACGCCGCTGTTCGATCGCCTGATAAATCCGCTCGACCTCTTCCGCCTCCAAATCTTGCGACTGTGGCTCCGGCACATGCTCCTGCTGGATCTCAGTCGTGGGGTCGGCACTCACGTAGTCCGAACGCACTAACCACTTAAAGAATGACTTTAAGGTTTGCAGAGTACGGTTGACTGAGTTCGGTGCTAAGCCTCTCTCGTCGAGCAAAGACTGCTTGAACTGCGCTACCTGCCGCCGCGTTACCTGATTCCAGGTGGTGTCCGTCCAGGTCATAAACAGGTTCAAATCCCGTTGATACGCTTTACGGCTCTTGGGCTGGAGCGATCGCGCCTGCAAAAATTCCTGCACCCGCAATGCCCTCAGACTTAGTGGCTGGCTGGGTGCCTCAGCCATTTGAGGGGATACTGGCTTCAAGGGCACCAGCACTGGGGTCATTAAAGGGCGTTTCGGCATGGGAGCGATCGTCGGTTGTCAGGGATGCAGGCAAGACCCGGCTTTTTGAACCGCAGTCACTAGCCATCTCCACGATGGCACAAAGGTTTCCAAGCTTTCAAGCTAAGTACTTATGCTTATCAGCTCATTTCAATAGCAGATATGAGACTAATATCTGCTATGGGACAGGTATGGGACAACAATGAGAAAAAGCTCCAAAAACAGAACATGGCTGTGGTGCCTGCTCACTCTTTAGTCGTTGTGGAGTTGGGACAACAGCGTTCGACCCGGTGCGAGCGCTGCCTGCTGCGTCAGGGTCAAGCAAGGTAGACAGCAGCGCTACTGCGTGTAGTCAGGTTGATCCTCCCCCTGGCAAGGTCTCACCAGCTTGGCCGCCTCTACGGCTTGCCTGGTGCTCGCCCGCTAACACTCCAGTCCGGTTAACCGCTCACCACACAACCCTCTCGTTCTCGCCTGTCGGTCGCTCCGGGTGCGCCAGCGATCGGTGCTACCGTTGCGGCTGTTGCAACACCTGATAGACAAAGCGGAGCCTGGTTTCCTGATCACGAAGGTTCTGCTCGTTATGGCCCATGACGTGACCCGCGTCAAACCAATGCACGTCGATCGCCTTGCCCAGTGACCGCAGTTTGGCCTCATACACCTGCATCTGCCTCGCCGGACAGCGCGTGTCATGGCGTCCTTGAATGACCAGGATGGGGGCCGTGACCTGCTCCGCGTAAGTGATGGGTGAGGCAGCCCGATGTGCCTCTGGCTTCTCTTGGGGAGTGCCACCAAACAAGCTGCGCTGAGTCCCACGCATCGTTTCTGCCTGGTCTTCATACATCAGAAACCAGTCGGCAATCGCCACGTCTGCCATCCCGCCTGCCCACAGGTCAGGATACTTCCCTAACGTTTGTAAGGTCAGGTAGCCGCCATAGGAACCACCCGTCAGGAAGATCGCGTCTGTCTGGGCCAGCCCCTGAGCGACCAACCAGTGACGGGCAGCGACCAGGTCCTCCACCTCCAGATGACCGAGTTGCCCCCAGATCGCCCGCTCAAACTCGCGCCCAAAAGTGGTGGAACCACGGTAGTTGACCGACAACCAGGCAAAGCCGTGGTCGAGCCACACCTGGCAACCAGGCGCAAAGACTTCGGTCGTGACACTGGTCGGGCCACCGTGAGCATGCAGGATGGTCGGAAACGGTGGCTCACTATCAGGCAAGGCTAACCAGGCTTGAATGGCCACACCATCCAGGGACGGGAAGGTCACCGAGCGCCACGGGCGACCGGGCGGTGCCGACCCTGCCGCTAAGACCGTCCGGGTCTCCTGTGTCTTGGGCTGTAGCGCCAGCAAGTGGAACGGTTGGTCGGCGTTGCTGAATGTCACCAGTACTTCGCCACTGGCTGTGAATTGTCCACTACCAAAGGTACCTTGCGGCTGGTGGAGAGGCTGTGCCTGTTGGGTGACGAAGGAGTAGGTCAAGAGGCGGTAGCAGGCTTGCTGCACCGCACAGAGCAAGAGCTGTGACCCATCGGCAGACCAGTCCCAGACATCAAGTTCACCGGGCACATCCGCCAGCGGTAGCTCGACCACTGCGCCGCTCGCGGGCTGCCAAAGCACGGGACGGTTGAACCCAGAGCGATCACTGGTGACCAGCAAGCGTTGATCACCAGCAAGTGGCGAGAACCCGATCGGGCTAAAGCTGGTATCGTCTTCGTACAACTCGCAGATGAGTTTGCCACTCGCCGTCTCCCAGGCCAGCAAGCTAAACGCCCGCGTGCCCGTGCGTTCTGTGGTCGCCACAACAACCACGGTGCCATCGGCAGAGAACGTGAGACCACCACACAAGGCAGGTGAGCGCCACAAGAGCCGGGGTGGTGCCAGCTGATCGTCACTTGTTTGATCCAGGAGATAGAGTTGAAACCCGGTCGCATCAGCGGCGATCAGTCCGAGCAGGCGACCAGACCGCGCTTCGCTCAAGCTGGTGGAGGCATACGGCGGTAAGGTGGGCGTGAGGTCCTGTGGCTTACCACCGGCAAACGGGACGCGCACATAATGACCCAGTTCATTCCCTTGCTGATCCTCCAGATAAAAGACATAGCGACCATTGGCAGCGATCTGCCCCCGGCTTTTGCCCTCCGGGTGCGTCGTCAGTTGTCTCAGCTGCTGGGTGGCCACCGACCAGGCATAAAGTTGATTGACACCGGATGCGTTGGTGCAGACCAACCCTCGTTGCGGCTCCGCAGCGGCAAGTTGTGCCCAGAGGATTTTGGGGGTACGGAAGCGCTGCTTCCAGAGCGCCTCGTCGCTGAAGTCAGGTGGTTTGAGCATGTGGTGGCACCGAAACTGCCCAAATTGTATGCCAGTGACGATCGCCGTTATGTGGAATTCACGTCATAGAAAAGTTACTGTCACTACGTTTCAGGAAAGCCCTCTCCAACGTAAACTCCAAGAATGGTAGTTTTATATTGTCTGAAGATTCGGCAATGACCAGTTTTTGTCAGCCAAAAGCCCAAATCGCACTGCTGATTGCGAGCGATACTTTAATTGTTGAGTAATTCACTGAGAACGGAGCTAAGTGGTAAGCACTCTTTGAAGTGAGCTATATCTAGAACGTCACCAAATCAAGTGTCTACCCTTATACTGTTTGTCCGTAGCATAGCGCAACCAGTTTTGCTTCTACCGCCGCTCACAGACACATTAGCGTGGGGGAATTTGACTTGGTTTGTGTTCAGCACTGCCGCCTCTAACCCCAGCTCCACAAGCGTTGCTGTTGCTGCATGGTAGTAGCAGCCTTGCAGTGGCAATGTGCGGCAATGACTACTCCTTTGTCAGTACAGCCTCGTCCATTGACAGCGATCGCCCTTTGACCTCGAAACGTATAGTGCATTGTTACAAGGAGCCAGGTTTTGGGCTGTCGTTTTGAGTGCAAGGCAACCGCATTTGCTTGAGAGCCGGGTCCCTAATACTGTTTTTCTAAACATCGGTTATTCTGCGTGTAGCAAAGCATCATCCCTACTTTCTACTCGGACAACTTCTCATGAAAGCCAGCGAAGTCCTCAACCGCTATGCCAACGGAGAACGAGATTTTCGCCGCGTTAACCTCCGAGGGCAATCCTTCAAAGGGCAAGACCTGTCTGGGGCAGACTTCACGGAAGCCGACATTCGTGGGGCAAATTTCACCAATGCTGTTTTGAAGGGAACCAACTTTACTAGAGCGATAGCAGGACTACACTCTTACTGGTTGCCTACTGCTTCGATATTAGTAATTTCACTCTGCATATCTATCATCTTTGGCTCTATCTTTACAACTTCACTTACTCTCATTGTTTTGGTTGCAGTCGTGATTTCTGCTGCTTCCTGCAGGCTCCATAATCCTCAACTTAAAACTCTTATTTCGGTAGCTACGATAACCGTTAGTTTAATTAGCTTGTTATCGGCTTCTCTATCTCTAACAATTCATGGTCTTATAATTGGCTTGCCATCTAAAAATGTTTTGATTTCTAGCTCCTTGGGTTTATTCTTAGGAATCTTAGGAATTTTATATGTATTAATTAAAGGTTCTCAAGCAGGTATTATACCTTCTGCCACTGGCCAGTTTAAAGTAGGTTTTTTACGGTTGTCCTCTGCTTTGACGCGTGAGGTTTTCAAGTTCAGTATTATTCTTACTGGAGGCACAGGCTTTCAAGGATCTGATTTAACAGATGCTCAATTCATATACTCAAACCTAAGACACGCAGATTTGTATAGAGCAAATCTGTCTCGAGCTTGCTGGGTGAATGCAAGAAATCTAAATTGGTCGAGACTCGGATATACGATTCTTGTTGATCCAGAAGTAAGAAAATTGCTTGTGACAGGAGACGGTAGCGGGGAGAGTTATAGTGGCAAGAATTTCAAAGAAGCAAACTTGTCAAAAGCGGATCTAACAAATGCTAATTTGACTGAAGCAGATTTAAGTGGTGCAATATTGGACAGTGCTTGTCTGAAAGAAGCAAACTTGACAAAGGTACAGGTTTTAGGAGCAAATTTCTATCAAGCAACCCTCACCGGAGCTTGTCTGGAAGGCTGGAACATTGACAGCACCACCAAGTTAGAGGATGTCGATTGTCAGTACGTCTATCTCCTCCGCGACCGACAAGAACGTCGTCCAAGCAGCGGCGACTTTGCTCCCGGCGAGTTCACCAAACTGTTTCAGGAAGCGCTCAACACAGTTGACCTTATCTTCCGCAACGGTGTGGACTGGAAAGCCTTCATTGCTGCCTTCAAAACGCTGCAGGTAGACAATGACGGGACAGAACTGACGGTCCAGAGCATTGAAAACAAGGGCGATGGTGTAGTGGTCGTCAAGGTGAGCGTTCCAGAGGAAGCTGACAAAGCTAAGCTCCATAGCGAGTTCAATCAAAGCTACGACTTGGCACTCAAAGCACTGGAAGCGAAATATCATGCCGAATTGAAAGCCAAAGACGAGCAAATCACCATATACCGTGAGAAAAGCGCCGACATGACAGAAATTCTGCGCCTCCTTGCTAACCGACCCGTTACCGTTGAAGTAAACGCCAGCGCCGAGAGTAAAGCTATGAGCGACAGTACAGACAAAAGCCAGAGTGTGAATATTGGTGGCAACGTTACCGGATCGACTATTAACCTGGGTGAGATCAGTGGCAGTGTATCGAACGTCATCAATCAGTTGCCCGGTGCGCCTGACCCCACACAACCCGGCATCAAAGAACTGCTCGTGGAACTGCAAGCAGTGATTGAAGGCGACTCAGCACTCTCCACTGAAGACAAAGCCGATGCGCTGGAGCAGGTGAAAGTGTTCGCAGAGCTTGGTCAGAACCCTCAGCAGCCAGAGAAAGAGGGGTTGGGCAGAAAGGCGGTAAAGATTTTGAAGGGGACGATCGCGGCTCTCCCTGACACTGCCAAACTTGCTGAAGCGGTCAGTAAACTGCTGCCATTGATTACGAAAGCACTGGGACTACCTTTTTAGTAATCACCCGAATCACGGACAATACAGAACAAGGTTTTGAGCCGCTAATTTTGACCTTACATGAGCCGGAAACGCTATATCGTTCCCATGTGTTTGCCTTTATCACTTTGATATCCTCAGCGTGCGATCACGTCTGAATAAGACCGGAAGGTTCGTACCACTTAAATCAAGTTGCTAAGCTCAGCGTCTATCCCTATCAAATCAAACTGCTGACAAAGTACCTGGAAGTTTAACTCAACGATATTTGAGCGCTTTTCATAATTCACAACCGAGTAGCCATCGACATTCAATAGTCGTTGCAGCTTGGTGAGTTGATCGCGCAAGGACGTAACTGAACAATGCAGGTCTTTTGCCAGAGTGGACAAAGCAACCTTGTAACTCTGAAGCTCGATCGCCCTGAGTATCTGGATCAAGTCATTATCGGATAGCGCTGTTCGCCCAACTCGTTTTTTCTGTGCTTGGTAAATCGGTGAAGCTAAAAGGGCTGTGATCCACTCTGAGCATTGCTGTGCAGGCACTGCGCTAAACAAAGGACCATAATCAGGTTGTTTCAGGCTTAACGGCGGCATTGGTAGCAAGGGTGCTTCACCGCTTTGGCTGACGCTATCCTCCCACCAACTGGGAAGGTCTGCGGGCGCTTCATCCCAATGCTCTGGCAAAGACGGTGTAGAGCTTCGCCTCTCAGATGTTTGAGCAGCAAGGATCGTAAGCCTGAGGAGAACCTTTAGCCGCAAAGCATCGACTTTGTTGGACTTCGATACAGGGAACAATCGTCCAGCCGATTTCCTCAGCGTCCTCGAGAAGACGGTCTTGGACGGTCTTCTCGAGGTTTGGGCTTGTTACACCTCGCTATAGAGTTCCGATGGACTCAATTGCCGACCGTGTATTAACTTATTCACTGCTGCCATAACCAGGTCAGCCCGTTTGCGTAGGAAGGCGTCAAAATCCTGCTTAAGCTTAACGGTCTTTTCTTCGTCAGAGAGACCTTCATAGCCACCATTCGCCAGTTCTGAGATGGGGATTAGATGCGCTTGAAGACGTTCCTGCACGATCGCTTCAGAAGTCCACATATAGCGATCCTTGAGATATTTCAGAGGATCTTTGCGCCCGATGGTGAGATTAGTGTTGTCTTTGATCAGTGCACAGTTTAGAGCTAGGAAGCTGGGAATCCCCGCTTCTTTGAGCAGCGCATCGGGGTAGACATGATGATAATGGCGATTTTCAATCGTTCTAGAATCTAACCGCTCTCCGGTAGCGAAATCTAAGGCTCCCAGACGACAGAGTACGGCGAGAACGCCTCGACCTCGAATAGTGGCACGCTTGGGCCATTCAGCAGTGAGAATTTCTTCCACTTCGACCAGACTATGGTTGGCAAAGATAGGGACATCATTAATGCTGTAAGGGGTGGTGTCTTCTTTAGTTCGATTGGTAATGATCTTTTTGAGGGCGTTAAAGTCAGCAAAGGCATGGGTGGGTGCTGAGTTTTCGTAGCGATCGGTAAAAAAGGCACGCCAGAGATATTGCTTTAGCAGCAGTTCATCGCGACCGCGTTTATCGCCTGCATCAGGAATATTGGCATAGAGAGAGGCAATCACAGCCAGCACAGCATTAGTGGGTAGACGCTGAGCGTCGTAAATGCCCTCGTTATTGAGAAATTCTGCCATGCGGTCGAGACCACGCTCCAGAGTATCCCAGTCTTCTACCATGCGCTTTTTATCCATATTCCAGGCACCCTTCTGGTTAGGGAGATCGCCCTGAAGCAAGGCGGCAGTGGTGAGAATCAGGTCAGAGAGGGGAGCATAGCGCGCGATGTGTGGATGGCGTTGGTGGAGTTCGGTCTCCAAATCATGGAGCGACCGTTCCATGACACTTTCCACTTCAGCAACGATGATGTCGTAGGTAGACAAGGGCTTGCTGTTGGTATTCATGTTGATGAATACGTTTAAGGCGACGGCTTTGTCGGTATGGGCTGGAAGCGCTAGATAGGGCAGGTTATAGTTGGCAACGATCGCCCGCAAGTCTTTAATCTGGTCACTAACCCGTTGTCGCAACTCAAAATACCGTTGGAGTTCATCCATGCCGGAGTCTGCCGATGGCTTGGGTAGAGCTTTGTTCAGCCAATCATCGATGTCACTTTGAATGTCTTCGGGACGTAAAAGGTGAGTGGGGATAAGACCCCGCTGTAAGCACTTATCGGGTTTATCGCACCAGAGAGGAAAGCGTTCGCCAGTGCGTTGCTTAATGTAGCGTCCCTTCCAATGAACGCTCAGGTCACGGGACTTATCCTCGTTGTAGTTATCAAACGCCTGGACGTAGATGAAATAGGTTGTCCAGGTGTAGTTATTGTGGAGTGCTCGCCAGAGGGCTGTAAGTCTTTGCTGTCCATCTAGCAGATGCTCATAAACTTTGTTGGGGGTTTCTGGAGCGGTTTTGAGATAGCGCGAGATAAACTGCTCTGCTTCACCGACTTCAAGGATGAGGGTAATGCCGAGGGGAAGGTTTTGGATAACGGTTTGGATAAGGCTGGCAATCCGGTGCTGATCCCAGGCCTCAAATCGCTGAAAGCGTGGTAGTTTGATCTCGCCTCGCTGAACTTTACCGTACCAGTCCCGAATATTGCGATTACGAGCTTCCACTATCATTTCCTCAGCTATGGTTGCGATGTACTACTTTTTGGAGAAGCTGTCTGACGCTCCAAATTAGCAGCGTTGCACTCTCCAGATAAATTAGCTTTCCCCGTTTTACTCTCCAAGTGAGGAAGGTGTCGATGGGGGAGGGATGAGTTTAGTAGCAGATGCGGCAAGCTTGAGGGCGATCGCTTTCTGATCTTCTTTTGCAGTCGGCCACCCTTCAATGTCGGCGTGATTGGGGTTATCAGAAAAGGGTTGGCCTGTCACTCGCAGGGAGTCCATCAGGCAATCGCTGGTCAGAATATCCGATCGACCGTAAAGGGTTCTTTGTTGTTGAGTCGCTACGTTAACCCCTGCCTGCCAAATTTCTGCTTCCGTTGCATCGCGATGGCGGGTGACGGACAGCTCTTGATAGGGATGTGGGATGAATAGGTTCGGCTTTACGGTGCGATCACTCCGAAAATGACCGCTTTGCATCACGTAGCGTGCAAGTAACTCAGTTTCCTCAACCGGGGGAATATTTGCTGGATCAAGCATGAACCCTTAATTCTTGGCTAGAGCGACTTCTTGAATTAAGCTGAGCAGCCGTTTAGGAATTTCCCCTAGAAATGGCTCTGAGCCGCGTGGATCACTGTTTCCTAGAAGAGCGGCGTAATAGAGTTTACCGTCGGGACTAACGCTGATTGAGATTGTCCAGTGGGAATCGCGATACCAGTCCAAAGTCAAGTGACCATCTGGTTCTGCCCCTACAGATGGTAAAGGGAAGCCCAAAGGCAGCGCCTGAATCACAGCATAGGCATAATTCCGGGTTGATTCTTGCACGGGATAGGCATCATAACCATCCCAGTTAGGGGTTCTACACTCTGCCCAAATCGCTGCCAGCTCGTCAATCGCGAGTTGCTTGCTAAAAGCAGCGGTGTGGGCGAAGTACTGCTGATTGACTCGACTGATTTGGTCGATGTAGACAGCCGTAGAACTAAAGCCTCTGGGCAGAATGGCTGTGGTCATGGTGTGGCTCCAAAGCGTTCAAGGGCGTGTTGGGTGATGCAGCTAAAGAAGACCTTATTTTTAAGCCAGCGCATTTCCTGGAGTCGTTCGGCTAAGGTGTCCTGATCTAATTGAAGCAACTCCTGAGTGAAAACGTCGATATCGACAATTAAGGCTCGTCCAGCAGTTGGGTCTGCGCCAGCAGGTTGAATAGTTCTGACCCAGTTGATGGCGTAGGGATACCCAGGAACAGGGTAGGTGTCCTGATGGAAGAAAGACTCGGTTGTGAGTTCTAGCCCTAGTGGGGGTGCAGGGATGGTGTTGAGATACTGGGAAGGCTGTTCGCCATGATCCAGGGGAATGCGGTTGATATAGCGCACCCCTAATCGCTGAATGACGGTCGGCTCTGCTAACTCCAGGAAAATGTGCCAAAACCGGAAGGCTTCGGTTTGAAAGCTTACCCATTCTTCGTAGGGTTCCAATCGGCTGAAAGCAACGCCGTTGACGGTGAACTGTACAACATGGTGATTCTGCTCATCCTGGAGGCGAAAACCACTCCACTGTATCTGCTGGAAGAACTCGGAAGACCCATCGGGTGTCCCTGTAGCACCAATTTGGACATCTTGCTGAGTTTGAAGGATGGGATAGTCGGGTAAACGCCGGGTCAGTTCTGCTTGAAGGGTCTCAAGTTCCAGCTTCTTGCCTGCATGAGCCTGCCAGTGAATCACCGCCTCAATGCTAGGGGCGGCTTTCAGACGAGGAAATTCCTCATTGAGGTTGAGGCTGAACTTGGGCAGCGGACTCATGATAGTTAGCAAGGGTTCTGAGTGTGGATTATATCTGTCAGCCTAATCCCTGGATAGAGCCTTGCGTGTCGAGTAGAACAGAAAACGAAAATATAGCATGTTAGGCAATTCTCATAAGGGTTAAGTCTCTTCTTGAAAACGCTGGCTACGATAGACAATCGCACCTGCCGTCTACTACACAGGAACGCCCCGCCCATAAGCCCAAGCTTTCACCAGAGCATTGAAGGCCGTAGAAGCGGGGGAATAACCCCTGAGCCAGCTTGACCGTATCGCGCGACAGCATCTAGAAGGAGCGAACTCAACGCTGTGCTGCTGCCGTGTCTGACGCCTTGTGTCGCCACAGCCGTCTAGCGATCGGTAAACGAGCTGTTAGTGCCAGAGCCACAGGTGCATGGCAACAAGCTGCCATGCACTCTAGCGCCCTTTTTTAGCCCCAGTCGACCGCCGCTTGTCCTGGGTCAAAGCGGGGTGGCGTCCTTGTGTGCCCCACCCCGCTTTACGCGCTTGCCACTCCCTGGGCTGCTGGCGTTGACGGCGAACCCCACGCCAGCTGTGAGATTGGCGTTAGACGCGACACGTTGGAGCAAGGTGTCATGCTGCCACCAGTAGGAAACGATGACCGCCTCCTGCCAGCCCTCCCCGCGCTCATCCAGGGCAGCGTCTTGGAGCGCCGCCCTTAAATAGACACCACACGGACAAGTGGCGGTATGGTCAGCGGCATCATGGATGAACACCTCATCCGCACGCCACTGCTCCCCCAGCGCCAGTAAGGGAGCCACAACGGTGTCCTGCTTGGCAGCCAAAACATACAAAGCGTTGGCTGGGTAAGGCGCACAACGCGTACCCCTGGTCGCGGGCGTGGCACGCTCGGTTGCCATTGCTAGCAGGGTCTCGATGATCCCCTGCAAACCCCAGGTGTCCTGCGCCGCACCCTCGTTGGCAGCGGCGAAGCAAAAGCTGCTCCACAACTGCCGCTGCTGCTGGAGATCCCGGATGATCGCGGGTCCATCAAAGGTATGGAAGCGTTGCTGCCAGACCAAAGCGGCGCACAGGTCTTGGGGGCTACAGTCTTGGGCTAGCTGTTCGATTTTCGCTACATCCAGCATGGTTATTCCTCACTTTTGAGCGCTGTTTGTTGGACTCACATCGCTGCACGCACCACTTGAAGGCGTGGCAGTCTCCTGCCACACTACCCCCCGCCGCCTTCACTCAACATAGGTCGTTGCTAAACATGGCTCCAGTCACAGCCAGGACGAAACGGTTGTCCCTCCGCCCATGCCCCTTCGCCGTTGACTGCCGCCGGACAAGCGATGATGATCACCAGGGGCAACTCCTTAAAGCTGCCGGTGCAGTCAGGGCAGCTGACTGCACCGGGTAGAGTTGTGGGGTGTAGAACGGTCTTTAGACGGCAGCACCCTCACTGGTGCCCGCTGGTGTCCCTGGCGGTTGAGTCCCCTCGCCAGGGTGAGCGTCGGTCGTCAGATCCTCTCCCATAAACCAAGCCAGCTGCAGAAACTGCTGCCAGCTGGGGTCTTCCCGAAAATCTGCACAAACTTCTCCCTGGGCTCCATACGGCTGCACCGCACACAGGAGGTAGGATTCACTCCCATAATAGAGACAGCTATCGCACGCGGGTAGTTTGCGAAACGGCTGGGCACGACTCATACCTGTCCTCCTTAAACGGTATCGCGATCGCCATCTCTCACCACTGGCACTCACGCCACGCCGTTGCCGAGACTGACCGCTAGTGACCCGCCGGGTGTAAACTGCTCTGCAAATGCACGCGCTTTGACTCACGGTGCCACCACCAACGGAACATACAAGTCACGGGCCAACAGCTCAAAACTGGTACCCGCTTGCAGCACTTGTGCCGGGGACAAGCCCTCCAGAAAGGTGATCAGGCTGCCATCGGATTCCACAATACACGTCAGTCCCTGTACCGTGACTTCCCAGGGAAAGTGCAGCCCGCGCACGGCATAGTCGCGTTGGAGCACCTCGCGCTGGAGACCACAGGGTTGCAGTGGCTCAGCCAGCAACCCCTCGGGGATGGCGTGAATGCCCAGCGGCGTGACGCCGAACGGCACGGGTGCTGTGTCTACGATGGTGCGAGCGCGGAACACTTCACTTTCGGTTTGCACGAGTCGCCAGCTCAACTCGGTCATGGCTTGAGCCACCTCATGCTGCGAACGGTAAATGCGCTCAAAGTAGGGCGCAAGATCACAGGGCAAGCCAGTGGTGCCGACCTGTGCTTGCAACAACTGGTGCGTCGTCTGCACCGCCTGGTGCAAGAGGTGGCCTTGCAGCGCCTCGACCGCCGTAGTCTGAGCAAAGGATCGCATCACTTGCTTGACGAGTTCAGTCAGCGCCAGTTGCAACACCAGGTTGCTGTCATGCGGTGCCTCAGCCTGGGCCAGCAACAACTGCACGACCTGTTGCAGGATGAACACCTGGTCGGCGAGCACGGGTACCATCATGCGGCCACCCGGACTTCAGCCAGCGCACAGTGCCACTGCTCGTGGCTCAGCAGCGTGATGCCGACTAGCAATCCCAGGATGGGCTGGGTGCTGTGGTGGAGCGTGTTGGCGGCGAGCACTAAGGGGAGGAAGCGCGGCAAGGCACGGTCCACCAATCGCTGACTAGCCTCGACCGTCTGCTCGGCTGTTGCTTGGACTGCGCCCAGGTACAGCGTCTGGGTGGTGGGGTTGACACAGACCACATGCGGGGCAGCAGCCACGGGTCTGGCTAACAGTCGTCCCTGGTACAAGTACTGCAGCAGCAAGCCCAGGCAGGCTTCGCCCAGGGCGTCGATCGCGCCACGCGGCGGGCTGATCGGTTGCTGCTCCGTGTGCGAGAAGAAACGGGGTTGGTAGCCGGGTAAGAGAAAGAGACCGTAGCGTTGGTAAGCAAACCATTGCGCGACCTCCTCTAACGGGTAGCTGGCGGCTTGCACCGAGTAACGACGCACCAGGGCACGCATCGTGTGGGGGTGCACCGACCAACCGGGCAGGGGTGTGTACGGAACGGCTAACTGCTCCAGGCGGGTCAGCAGTGCGGATGACAGAGCGGCACGGCTAGCGACAGCCTGAGCCAGCGCACCCGTGATGGGGTCAATGGTGAGGCAGCGTTTTTCGAGGGAAATTTCAATCACGCAGGCTTTGATGGAGTGCAGGGTGCTCTCACCATAGAACAGCCCTTTGAGGAAGGGAAATGGTTCCTATCACGGTGATAGGACTTTGCCGTTCGGGTTTGCGGGGCAGAGTCTTCGCCGCAAGCGCAGGGGGATGCGTTCGTACTCTTCCCAGAGGAAATGCATCTCTGCCAGTTTGCGGCGCTGGCGGGCGTCCGCCAACCGCCTGGTTTTGCCCTGGGCGAACCAGCGATCGACGGTCGGTTCGCTGACGCCACAGATTTGCGCGATCTGAGCGTGTGTGACACCCCAACGGGCGTAGAACGCTTGCGGGGTCATCCCCAGACGGCAGCCGGAGTAGAGTTGGAGCAGCCTGATCTCGCGTGGTCCCAACTCTTGTGTCATGCGGGTTGCTCCGTGCTCGGCGCTGTCACAGCCACCAGCATTTCCAGGTCGTCCTCCCACGCCAGGTCGGAACACGTCCAGGTCGAGCCAGGGGACTGAGGATCAAGCCAGATGGTGTAGCGCCAGCTCCAGGCTTGCAGGTGTTCCGCAGGCGCGAACTGGAGTCCAGTGATGGTGCCGAATGCTTCGGCAGGCAGGGGGATAAACCGGACGCGATCGCCCAGGTGAAACTTAGGCAGAGTAGAGGTTTGTGGAAATTCTTCTGGAAGGGCAAGGAAGGGTTCAGGAGGCATATACCTATAAGAAGCTGCGCCAAAACATATCGCCAATACTACGGCACGATCACTCAATCGCACAAGCGCAATTTCGCACAAATGAGATCTCGTTAAATTGCCGTGTAACAATTGACCCCGAACTAAAACGGAAAGTTCTATGGCAAAGGAGATCAGGGAGATTCGAGGTAGAGTGCCGAAAGACTTGAAAATTGCGTTTGAGGTTGCCTGCGTGCGAATGGAACTGACCCAGGCAGTAGCACTGGAAGAAGCAATCAAGGATTGGCTGCTTAAAAAGGGTTTCCCTACCAGCGATGACGGTAAGCAGCGATAAAGGGTGAGCACTTGTCGTGATGTTCACACACCTTGCTTGATGCTGATCCCTGCCACATTACTGCTGAGGCAGTCATCTCCAGGCTCTTGCAGCATATACAGCTAGAAAACTTCAGGTAGCCGCGTTGCCGCTTCTTCCTGACTATAGCTACTAATAGTGTGAAAGAGAGGCAGAAAACACTAAATCTGTATATTATTGTTGATTACAATGCTGGCCTTAAAGCGCTTCAAGGTTTTTTGTTGCTTCTATCCGAACAGGCTGATACAAATGATCTATTTCCTGTTGCTTCTGCCAACTGAATTTCGGTTTATAGCACGGTAGAGAAAACACCATTCAGTCAAGTTAAACGTTAATGACAGCTAAACCTTCCACTAAGCGCAAGCCGCAATGGATTTTTGATCCGGTGCCGCCATCCGGTCAGTTCACAGGGGGTATCCCTTCTGCCTATGTCTTTAAGCCTGAACTGGATACCTTTGTGCGGGAAGTGTTGCAGAACAGTCTGGATGCCAGAAAAGCGGCAAGCCAGACACCCACTGAGGTGAAATTCACCTTCAGGCAATTGCAGGGAGACGACAGGACGCGCTTTCTCAACACGATCGACTGGGAGTATCTGCAAACGCATTTGCAGGCGGTGGCAGAAGGTCATACCGCTATGTCTACTTTGCTAGCGAACACGATCTCCGACCTAAACAGCACCCCCCTGACCATTCTGAGAATTGATGACTCTAGTACGGAGGGGCTGACAGGAGATGAAGATACCCCCGGTACGAACTTCAGCAGCCTCTGTCGCAATATTCTCGACACAACCAAAGATGCACCCAGTAAGGGCGGCAGCTACGGTCTTGGTAAAGCCTTGCTCTGGCAGTTCTCCACCTTATCGACTGTGCTGTTTTCCTCGCGTCTTGAGGGAGAAGCGCCTCAGCAATTTCGCTTTTTTGCCCGCACAGAGCTACCTTCCCATGAAACAGAGCAGGCACGATGGAATGGCTCCGGCTGGTATGGACTGCCGGAAACTGTCCGCAATGGTAAGCGGGCTGTCTCAATCTGGGATGAAGTTGCCGAGAAGATCACACGATCGATTTACCTGTACCGCCCTGTGCAGTTGGGGACCGGAACGTCCATTATGGTAGTTGGCTTTCACGAGCCTGCTCAGGAAGAAGCCCGTCCCCTCGCAGCGATCGCTCAAGAGATCCTGCACTCGGCTGCTCAATGGTTCTGGTATTGCATGATTTCGGCTACCCCTTCACTCAGGGTAGTAGCAGAAGTCTACGAAGGGCATGAATTGAGCTTCCGGGGTGAAGCGATTCCGGGTAAAGAACTGGAACCGTTTATTCAGACTGTGCTGGCTGACACAACGGTTGCTAAAGCCTTTCATCGAGGCGAGGTGGCAGAAAAGGAACTGACCTTCAAAATTCCCGCTAAGAAGTCAGGCGAAGCCCCCGAAGTTGAAGCCGCCCTGAATTTCCGCTTGAGCCGGGGCGAGGATGACTCAGAGGACGCACTCTGGGGTAATCGCATTGCCTTGATCCGTGGATCGGGCATGGTGGTCGAGTATCGTTCTCCTGGCAAAAAACTGTCCGGTATACCTTTCTGCGGGGTGCTGCGGGCTGGCAATGCCAGAGGCTTTGCTGAAGCCGATGACGCGCTGGAAATGTTTTTGAAAGACGCTGAGCCACCGTCTCACGATCAGTGGAAGGCAACGGAACGACTTCAGGAGGAGTACAGGAAAGGTTCCAAAAGCCGCCTCGATAAACTCTGGAAAGATCTGGATGAAGCGGTGGTCGAACTGTGTGGTCAGGAAATGCGCCCGGATGCTGAAGCGCCAGAAGCCCTTGCCCGTCTATTCAGGAAAGATGCGATCCAGAGTGGTAAGACGCTCAGGCAGGATGATCAGAAGCTCCAGGTATCGTGTTTAGAGGCTTTCTTTACCGAGGGTGTCTGGCGGTTTTCTGGGCGGGTCACGCAGCCAGGGACGTTGAAGAAACCCTGGAGTTTCTCGTTGCTGGTGCGGCTCGACAGTGAAACGGGGGAGGGTGAAAAACTGCTGATTGATCATTTGCGGACAACCGGAGCCGCTTCAGTACAGATCAAAGCGGAACTGGCAGAGTGTGTCGTCCAGCCATCCAGTCAGGAAATTGTCTTTGAAGGTGAAACAAAACCTGTACATGGCAATAGCCGGATGCCAGATTTGCAGCGTACTCGTGTACGCCTTGAGGTTCAACCGGGCAGAGGAGGTCGCTGATGCCTGCTGAAAGCTTTTATCCTTACCGTACCGGGGCTGAAATGGTGCTGCTGCATCTGGATCTACCTGAGCGTGAAGAGCACCAGGCGAGTGACGAGAGCCTGCCAGTTTACCGTTGCAGCAGTGCGGAAATTCAGCTTCGGGCAGCCGCGATCGTCCCTGATGCGGTCTGGGAGAAAGTTTTTGATGCATCTGAGCGAACTCATCCGCCTGCCAAGCTCTGGCTGGTGGCACAAAGTATGGAATCACGCTCCAGACAGGCGTTTGAGCTTAAGGGGGATGGACAGGTCTTTGAGGCTTTGATCCGCCTGAATACTGATGATTGGGCAGGCAAAGCAGAATTTCAGGCAGTGCTTGCCAGAACAACAGCCAGGGATGCATCGCCATCAGGCTATGCATCCGATGTGGGAGCGCGGCTGGCATGGTCTAAAGCCCATCTGGCACTGTTCAGGGAACCCCCGGTGCCGCAGCGCGACAGGCTAAAAATTCAGTGGAAGAAGTTTGAGGGTAGTCAAAAGTCGCAACTGTTTGCCCTTGATCACTCGGAGCCGCAACCAAAACTCTGGCTCAACTCTGAGGTTGAGGGCTTGTATGATGTGCTGAACAGTCGGGCAGTGCGAGGCTGGAATCCGGCGATCGCAGAGAACACCAGCTACCTGATCGCCCATCAGGTCTGGACATCATTGCTGGCAACCGCTATCAGTCATCTGGCAGAAACGGGAGACTCTGATAGCCTGCCTGATCTGGCTGAGTTGCTGGAATGGGAGCGCTTGGTGCTGGAAGACTGGATTGAGTCTCTCTTTCCAGACAGGCAAAGGGATGCGGCTTTCGATCTGTTGCTGGACTCCGTGCGTCAGCACTACTTTAGGGAAGAATTGCTGGTGCAACGGATTCCAGAAGCGATTCAGGAGAAGCTCAACACATACAGGGGTTTTGAGCATCTGTTGAAGGAGGCAGGCAGATAACATGGCTCAGTCATTACGACGCTTCACTGTACCCGTGACCCGCCCCTGGCTTTACCGATTGCTGGAGAACCCGGACTCAATGCTGACAGAGCCAGTTGATGGTCAGGCAACCCTTAAAGAGGTGAAGCGTACCGTCAATCGGTTGATCAAAAAATGTGGGAGTGAACCGCTACCTGCCAATCAGCGATCGGCGTGGGATCGAGAACTCGTCAAGCCGCTTTACGAAGCCCTCAACAGACTACCGCGTAGAACTCTGGTGGATATGCGTTTCTGGCACTGGCTCTGTACTACGCCCCTGCAAGATTTTGTCTGGTATCGCTGGCATGGGCAGATTCCTGCTGATCCCCGCAGCGTTTTGAATCAGAGTCAGGCACTGATCGGTCGGTTTACGGGCACTCCCTCCCTGAATGGCTTCAGCCGGAATGCCTTGACTCGCCTTTACTGGTGTGCGGCGACTCTGTATACCGAAGAGGAAGGCTTCTATTGGGTAGAACTGGCTCTGCAAAATCAGGATCTCTATCAGGCTATCTTTGAGCGTCAGTTCAGCCTCTATCCACCAGCCGTGCGAGCGTGTTTGAGGGAACTGAAGGATAAGTCAGAGTCAGAACGCCGCGAGGCGACCAAACGCCTGAACCACCATCTGACCACGATCGTTCTGGAGACCTTGACTGAAGATGATATCCGCAAGGTGTTAACTCTCTAACCCTAAATTTCACATCCCCACGACCTGTAGCTTTATTGCTGTCTGAATACACATGAGTAAGCCCGCTGTTCCCTTTTCAACCGGAGAAAACGT
This sequence comes from Stenomitos frigidus ULC18, assembly GCF_003003795.1. Lineage (GTDB taxonomy): Bacteria > Cyanobacteriota > Cyanobacteriia > Leptolyngbyales > Leptolyngbyaceae > Stenomitos > Stenomitos frigidus_A. The sequence continues at coordinate 179,478 of NZ_PVWK01000017.1, forward strand.
TACTCTCGCACCACACTACCGTTCCTGCGACCTGGAACAGCTTCGTGCCTATGCTCAAAAGGCACAGAAAGCGAAGAAGCCTTTAGCAATCGACCTGTTTTGTGGTGCTGGGGGGTTAAGTCTTGGCTTGCAGGAGGCAGGGTTTAACGTGATTTTGGGTGTAGACAGTTATCAACAGGCGGCGGAAACGCATAAAGCCCACTTTGGCGGAGTTTCTCTCTGTGAGGATCTCTCCAAGCCAGAGGTGATTGATGCCATTGGTGAGGCGTTAAAGGGCATAGCGATCGCGCTGGTTGCAGGTGGTCCGCCCTGTCAGCCCTTTTCACAGGCAGGGAAAAGCAAGATTCGGCATCTGGTCCAAGAAGGGGCACGGCATCAGGATGATGAGCGCCGGGAACTGTGGCAGTCGTTTGTGGCAGTTGTCGAGAGAATCAAACCCCAGGCGGTGCTGGTAGAGAATGTGCCTGATATGGCGCTGGGCGATGATGCGATCGTGCTCCGTCAGTTAGTTGCGGCACTGGAGGCTTTAAACTACGACGTGCATACCCGCATTCTGGCGGCATGGCAGTATGACATTCCTCAATTTCGCCAGCGGCTGTTTCTGGTAGGGGTACGATCGGGTACCGCGTTCAAATTTCCCGAACCAGTCAGGGACACAAAGCCGAAACTGCGGGATGCCATCGCCGACCTGCCTGTCGTTGAGGCAGGCGCTAAGAAACTTGTCATACCGTATCAGGAACCAGAAAAGCTCAGCCGCTTTCAGAAATGGTGTCGTAGAGGCGTTGCCGCAGAGGAGCAAAACAAGCTCTACGACCACATTGTGCGTGCGGTTCGGGAGGATGATTTGGAGGCGTTTCGGCTGATGGATCATCAGACTCGTTACTCTGATTTGCCTGAAGCACTGAAACGCTATCGGGATGACATCTTTGACGATAAATATAAGCGACTGGGCTGGGATGAACCATCCAGAAGCATTACTGCCCATCTGGCACGGGATGGCTACTGGTACATCCACCCGGAACAGCATCGCTGTCTGACCATTCGGGAGGCTGCCCGCATTCAAAGTTTTCCAGACTGGTATCGCTTTTGTGGGCATCCCAGCCATGCTTACCGTCAGATTGGTGGCGCAGTCCCGCCCTTGCTTGGCAAATATCTTGGCAAAGCGATCCTTGAGGCGACCAGCAGTTATGACTCATCAACCCGGTACGTTTCCACCGCTGCCTTGTCTACAACACTGAAACACTGGCTGGAGCAGGAACCGGAGCAAAACCTGGTGGCTCCCTGGCGACGCAGCACAGACCTGTGGCAAATTCTTCTGGGTATTACGCTATTTGAGAAACTGCCCGATCGTCAGGTCAGGCTAATCTGGTCTACTTTCAGGGGGCGCTGGGCGGATGCAAAAGGCTTCTTGAAGGATACGCACAGGGAAGCGGCGATCCGGGCAATGCGACAGAGCAAGCTTCTGCCGACTATCACGGCTGTTGCCAGGAGCCTGAGCAAAAAGAATGCGCTCGATAATCTGGAGCTTCCAGAGGTGGGAGAAAACCAGTTGGAAATGGCGCTGGCGCTGGCAGACCTGAGCCATCAGCGTCCCATCTTTGCGCCCATTTATCGGGTGGCGGAGCGGGTTTTCGGGGCTGAGGATGAGAGAAGCTCGATCGGGCATGAGCAATTAATGGTTGCCAGACTGGTCGGTGTCGATCAGGGTGGTCGTGCTTATGCTGGTGTGCTGGAAGTAGCAGACCAGTTCTGTAAGCCTGGTGTGCCAGAGTGTACTCGCTGTCCCCTGAATAAAGTGTGCTTCACCGCGAGCAAAACTTATCAGCCAGTCTCCTCACAAGAGTTGATACCCACTGGTTAAGATTTTGGTTAAGCTGCAAAGAGCAATCTGTTTTGTTCCAGTCCTTGCTGCATGACTGAAGTCGCTCCTACAGACCGAAAGCAACCTGCTATCGTAACCGACGGCGAACATAGCGTGGATGCGATAGCGTTCCGTAAGGCTTTGATCATCTGGGGCAAGGAGAACTTCAGAGCTTTCCCCTGGCGGTTTACCAGCGATCCTTATCGCATCCTGATGGCTGAGGTCATGCTTCACCGGACACAGGCATTACAGGTTGTGCCTGTGTATGAGCGTTTTTTGGAACGTTACCCTGATCTCCCTGCACTTGCTACAGCTACAGAAGAAGATTTACATGGAATGCTTTACTCACTGGGCTTGAAGTGGAGAGTCAAACTGATTTACGAGATGGTGGCTGCGCTGATGCAGCGTTTTGATGGCAAGCTCCCTTCTGATCGAGCAGACTTGCTCAGCCTGCCCGGAGTCAGTGATTATATCGCCAGTGCAGTTTGTTGCTTTGCCTGGAAACAGCCACAGGCTCTGATCGATACCAACACAGTGCGTATTGTGGCAAGAGTGTTTAACCTGAAAATTACGGACTCTTTGCGACGTAATCGCCGCTTCAAGGCTTTGCTTGAAACACTGGCCGATTCTATACAACCAGCAACTTACAACTATGCGTTGCTGGATTTAGCGAATAAAGTTTGCCTCAAGGTTCGGGAGCCAGATTGCCCAAAATGTCCTTTGTTGGAGCATTGTCATTATGGGGCGAACAAGTTACGAGTTGCCCCAAAAATCTCCACAAACTCATTCCCTGTATTTGAAACTGTCAGCGAGTGTAAAGCATAACAAGAATCTGAATTACATGGGTCTTCAACAAGCTTTTCTAACGCAGATCGTGCCTCCCTCTCAAATTCAAAGCAAGTAGCCGCTCAGACATCTGGAGATCAACCTGATACAGATCCCTCATACACATCCCTGAATCCAATATTCCATCCTCTCTAGATTTTCGTATAACGGTTCCAGAAAATTATCCAATGGTTTAAGAATCTGTTATGGAATCCTCCTCTATACATCGCCTGTCTCCTATCTCTTTTGATGAAGTTATTCACAAATTGACCGAGGATTTTACAGGATGCGAAGATATATTTAATGCGATCGACCGCTGGCTAGAATGCCAAAATGAGCGCTTTTTCATCTTGGTTGGTAAACCAGGGGCTGGGAAAAGTGCAGTTGCTGCCTATCTTACGAAAATTCGCCCCGATATAGTAGCTCATCACTTCTGCATTGCACGTCGCAATAATACCATTGACCCCAATTCTGTGCTTCTATCTTTAGCCGCCCAATTGGTTGAAAATCTTCCAGGATATGCAGAAGCTCTAGTTAATACAATTACACCTCTGCATCTTTCGGTTAGTGTTTCAATTGATATTGAGATAATACGAGACAGCCAAGTTAGGGGTGTCATTATCGAACATCTACACACCAATAATCCTGGCGAAGCCTTGGATATTATTCTACACCGTCCCATCTTAGCAATATCAAGCCAGATTCAAGAACCTATACTTATACTACTGGATGCTTTAGATGAAGCGATAGCATTCAGTAGTAATGACAATCTTGTGAGACTGTTAGCTAGCGCAAATGATTTATCATCTTATGTCCGATTTCTGTGTACAACTCGCTCCGAACAGAGGGTATGGAGTTATCTAGACATTTCTAAAATTTATAGATACGATCTAAAAAATCAATCAAGTACTATTTATAGATACATCAATTCAAGACTTTCAAGAAACGCTCTCCAAATAAAAATTCAAAATCTTCAAAACACTCGCGAAATATTTACAAATGAATTGCTGGAAAAATCTCAAGATAATTTTCTCTATGTCAAATTGCTTTTAGATGAGATTGAAAGCGACCGATATTCTATAAATGAGTTAGCTTCTCTGCCCTCTGGATTAAACAAAATATATAGTGAATTTATCAATCGTTCCTTAGAAGGAGTATCAAGGAACTATTCTAAATTAATTCTAGGAATTCTAGCAGTTGCCAGAGAACCACTTAGTCAGCAACAAATATCTCAATTTACAGGTGTTGAACTTGAAGATGTTGGAGAGCAGATTAGAGTAATTCGCCAATTTTTTGATGTTTTTGATTCTGGACTGGAAGAAAAATACACTTTATTCCATCAATCTTTTCGGGACTATTTGATAGATAGTAAGAATAAACCAGATTTCTGGTGTGATCCAACTAGGCAACACCAACGAATCGTTAATTTTTATTGGTCTGACAAAAAAGTATGGAGTCAGGAACATGCTAGTGATAGGTATCTTTGGAACTATTTACCTTACCATTTGAGTCAAGCTACTCAGGATGAGCAGCTACGGTCTCTACTTCTCAACTTTGAATGGCTCCAAGCAAAACTTAACGCTACCAATATTCATCGTCTGATTGCAGACTATGATCTACTTTCAAACGATCAAGATTTGGTTTTAGTGCAACAGGCTCTTCGTCTATCAATTGGTGTCATTGAACAAGATAGCCGCCAACTTGCCAGTCAGTTGCTAGGACGGCTTATAACTTTTCCAACAAAAGATATTCAGCTTTTAATAGAACAAATTGCCGAGCGTCAAACAGCTTTTCCTTGGTTTCGCTGTTTAACGGCAAGCTTGACACCACCGGGGGGGGCTTTGGTAGGCACTTGCTGCGGTCATAACAGTTATGTGAGTTCTATAGCCTGGATTCCAAGGCAGCGACAGATGGTTTCTGCATCACGAGATTACACTCTACGACTATGGAATGTTGACTCTACTCAATGTTTACGAGTACTGAAAGGGCACGAGAATTGGATTAGAGGAGTAGTGGTTACTTCCAGTGGTGATTATGCTATTTCAGTCTCAGATGATGCAACTGTTAAGCAGTGGGACTTGAAATCTGGTGAATCTCAGAACATTCTGGAGGCTCACAATGGTGATGTTACAGCAATAGCAACAGGACTAGATAATGATCAGGTTGTTGTTGCTTTAAGTAACCATGAAGTTGGAATTTGGCAGGCAGACAGTCAACAGTATGGTGTGTGCTTTCAAATACCAGATAGGGTAATTACTGCAATTACAGTTTTGCAGAATCAGCGACAAATCATTTTGGTTTTAGATGACTGTACATTTCAATTATGGGATTTACTCTCTAAGAAACATCAGCGTACTTTCAAAAAAGAGCATAATGGCTCAATTACTGCTGTAGCCTTTATTCCCAATGAAAATCGAGTAATTTCCGCTTCCTATGACTTGACACTGAAAGTATGGAATTTAGAGAACGGTAAGGTTGAACAAACCCTGCAAGGTCATTTTCAGCCAGTTAGTTCTGTTGTCATAATGCTTGATGGCAAACGGGCAATCTCTAGTTCTCGCGATCGCACACTTAGAGTATGGGATCTAAGTACAGGGGAATGCTTGTCTACATTTTTAGCACATCAAGACTGGATCAACTGTGTGACGTTAGTCCCTGATGGCTGCAAGGTTGTCTCTGCATCAGATGATGGAACCTTAAAAGTCTGGGACTTAGAACATACCCAGCAACTGCTTCCCATACATCACAATAATCAGATTAATGACTTGGCTTTGACACCAAACGGTAGCCGATTAGTTTCTGCTTCACGAGATAAGACACTCAAAGCTTGGAATATGAAAACTGAGCAACTTGAACATACATTTCAAGGTCATGAAGCACAAGTCATGGCTGTAGCTGTGATATCTGACCATCAAGCAATTTCAGCTTCGGCTGACAAAACGTTGAAAGTTTGGGACCTTAACACAGGAAGTTGTTTGTGCACTTTCAAGGGACATTCTAGTCCGATAAATGGTGTAGCTGTATTTCGGGACGGAAGAACAGCAATTTCTGCGTCACTTGATAAGACACTCAGACTTTGGGATATAGCCACAGGTAAATGTCAACGAATTTTTGAGGGTCATGAAGGTTCAGTCACGACAGTAAAAGTTTTACCAGATCAAAATCAGGTGATTTCTGCTTCAGCTGATGGAATGCTAAGAATCTGGAATATCCACACAGGAGAATGCCAGCTTTTGAAAAAAAGCCATAGTGCTCCAGTAACCAGTGTTGCAGTTACTCCAGATGGAATGTGGGTAGTATCTGCTTCAGCTGATAGAGCGGTAAAACTTTGGAACCTAGAGATTGGGTCGTGCGAACTCACACTGGGCAATCATGAAGCCTGGATACATTCTGTTGTGCTTACTTCAGACGGGCATTGGGCAGTGTCTGCTTCAGAAGATAAGACGCTAAAGCTATGGGATTTAAGACAAAGGGAATGTGCAGCGAGCTTTACTGGAGAGAGTAAGTTTAGAAGCTGTGCCATTCTTGCGGATACCCAAACTATTTTTGCTGGAAATGACGCTGGTCAAGTACATACTTTCGAAATACTAAATTCTGAAAATGGCTGATTATGTCTTGCAAGTGTAGATTTCAGAATCGCCAATTGACTGGTACTCCAATAGGTTCTGAACAGACATACCTAACCCGAAAATATTTTTTGCTCAATTTCTGGTTATGTATATAATTCAATAGAGAGAAATGTTTTTGTATAGCGCATTTTGTCTTCATAGTTTTTTGTAGAAATTTGTGTTGATAAATCTTTCGCTAAAAAATTATAGAATTAAACTTATAGTTCTCATGATAAAAGCGCTTCAATTTCATTGGCGAGTGCTGATATGAATCTTCTTTTGCCTAATCAGGTTCGCAGATGTGGTTTTTCAATTATCTATTTACTACCCATAGTGTGTGGATTGCTTTTGGTAGAACCAGTCAAAAGTGCTCCATATTTAGAGTCTGGTGATAGTGGAGGAAGTGTAATTGAACTTCAGAAAGCTCTATCTCAGAAAGGTTTTTATACCGGTTCGCTGGATGGATATTATGGTGAAGAGACTAAACAAGCTGTTATTAAGTTTCAGCAGGTAAATCATTTATCTCTAGACGGTATTGCCGGGGGACAAACACAGTCGGTGCTTCAAGGTGGGTTGTCCCTTGCACCTCAGACTGTTGCTGCTCAAGCATTTAGCCAAGCAGGTGCTGGATCTCCCGGAAGTATTTTTGCAGGTCTCAGTACCAGCGAAATTCTGGGTTTAATTACTTTTTCTGGAGTGATTGCATCAGTTGCCTTTCAATCAGGTGCATCTAGAAAAGTCGGGAACCTGCCGTTCAAGCAACGATTTGAGCTTTGTTTCAGGGAGAGACATCTTGCAGATCTGGGGCTTTTCGATATAGATACACCAAAGCCTGAAATTGCATTGATTCACGAGAAAACTAAACTTTCAGCCAACAGCGCTACATCAACTGGCAACATCTCCATCACTGATCCTGCCCCTCCAAAAGGGGAGTATACTTATGTTGTTGAAGGTATATATAACGGTGAGAAGGTTACTCGAAAAGGAACATTTAAACTTTAGGATCGAGTAACTCAGATTTCATGATTTGGAGTGTTACTTTGTAATCTGATCCCAACAATCTTTGAGCTTTTCACTGTTTCTGTTTTTTGTCCAACCTTCATGCTCCCTGATTGGGAATTATCAGCGTCGATTCCTACTACATCTGAATTTTCCAAAGTTCCGAATTCCATTTGCACTTCAGCGTTTATAGGTTCTTGCTGTGGATTATTCATATTAGAGGATAAATCTGATAATTGAAACTTTCCTAGTATTTCGAAAGCGAATGCGCTGGCATAATAAGAAGCCTTTTCCTGGCGAATCTGTTCTGATTCCAGAGAATCGTCATTCTTGCCTTCGATTAAGTCAGAAACTCCTCGAATCACGATCGCCTTCATCTCAGGATAAGCAAACACTGCACTCAAGAAGCCAAATCCTTCCATCTCAACTGCTATCGCATCGTTATAACGCGCCCTGATGAAGTTAAAAACATCTGATTCTTTCGAGGCAACCACCTTCTCCCCAGCAGCAATAGGACCTACAAACACACGGGGTTGTGAAGCTGGACTGCTGCTAGATAGCCGCCTTAACCACTCGCCTTTTCTTGCCTCTGCTCTAGCACGCGCCACTAATGCATGAGCCGATTGCCCTAACGCAGGGCGGGTGAAGAATTGTTTGTTTATCTTACCGGACTCATAACTATAAACTTGTGTCGCTGCCACCACATCTCCGATCGCAACGTCTTTGATGCCTCCCGCGATGCCCACAAAGAAAAGGATGTCCGGTTTGAAATAGGTGATCGCCCTTTCCGCTTCGATGGCGGCTCCCGCATTACCTGCTCCTACCTCGGCAATCCCGACTTCCCACACCTGCTCATTTTCGACGAATTTTCCTCGCTCGTAAATAGTTCCTTGAGGATGCATCTCCTCCTGAAGATCAATCAGATGGGCACGAACCGCTTGGTATTCGACAGGAAGGGCGGTGAGAATAACGGCACGGGGCATAGTTTTTCGTGATGGCTCTTTTTTCTTATTTTGACTTTTTTATCCGCGATCGCCCAGATTTCGATCGCTGCATCGGAATTTCCTGAGACCTGTTGCCTTTCAACAGAAAAATCTCTGAAAGCCTTACACCGTATACTCGACTTTAGTCATTTACGAGCTTGCTGGGTTGCAGCAGCATCAGGGTTTCATGGAATGACCGGGGATTAAAACCGGACTACCCATTTGAGGCACTCCGGCTTAACTCTAAATCTTGCCTTGTAAGGGTTTCAGAATTTTGCTTCCAAATTACTCTGATCCGCGCTGAGATCGCGATTGGAGACAACGAGTCCCAAAAATCTAAAATGGCTAAAGTCGAGGTATAGGTTGCGGTCTTCGGTAATGAAAATCGCATGAAAAGCTTATTATGAATGGGTTTCACGGCTTTTTAAGCCTTATAAAGAAACAGGTCTCTGCATTGACTTCGGTGATCGCTACTTCCCATGTCTGCTCAGTTGCAGAAAGCTGTCCTAATTCATAAACTGTCCCCTGAGAATGCGTTTCCTCTTCAAGGTCTGTCAAATGGGCACGGATAGCCTGATAATCATCAGGATGAGCGGTTAAGATGACTGCACGAGGTATCTCTGGTACCCTTGTATTACTGCCTGCCACACTATTTTGCTAGGGCTTGAAAATTTGCCCACTGACATCACTGATTTACTCCTCAAATGGAAACACGCTTGCGTTTTATCGATTCTCAAGCGCACCGTTGCAAACGACAAATGTCCGAAAATATTCACCCGTCTTTAACGGTAGGAATTATCATTTTCAGTCACGACTGGGCAGTTAATCTGGCAGCAGAATCTGTAGGGGAGAAATGCGTTCTACGTGCATGAGATCTTTAAGCAAAGATACTTCTAGTTCAATCAATTCTTTCAGAGTTAAGTAACTTGATCATCTTCCACTCGCACAGGTTTTCCAACAAGCTTCATAACAGCCATAACTAATTTACTTGGAGGATTTACTGGTTTTGGTAAGTGCATTTGGAATCCAACTGAAATTGCACGTTGCTGATCCGGCTCTCTGGCGTACGCTGTTAAAGCAATCGCTGGAATTTGACCGCCCTGTTCTGGAGCAAGTTGTCTAACCTTCTGTATTAGGCTGTAGCCATCTTCTCCTGGCATCCAAATATCACTAACAAGTACATCTGGTTTAAATTGCTGAAGTGAATCAAGTGCCTCACTTACTGATGAAGCTGTAATTACTTGGGCTCCAAACTGTTCTAGAGTGAAAGCAGAAACTTCTAACGAATCCAAAATGTCATCTACTATTAAGACGCATACACTAGAAAGGCTTAAATAAGCATTTTTGCCATAGTCAGAAGACAGTGGTTCGTTCGACTCACAATTTATTTCAGGGGGATTATCTGCAACTAACTCATTTTGATTAGTTTCAAAGTGTTCCTTATTCAAATTAGTAAGTGATTGCTTATCCAAAGCTTTAAGATCCTTATACTTTTGCTTTTCAGATTCAGATTCCGTCGATTTTTGTTGCTCATCTCTATTAACCTCTGGCTGGTGAATTTCAAGTTTTTTCTTCTCCGTCTCTTCAGTAAGAGTCTTCTGATCTTGGGGAGGTTTTTGTTCTAGTACTTGTATGATTGTTGCTATCAATAGCTCAGGGTTAACGGGTTTGGAAACAGATTGTTGAAAGCCAGCCGCAAAAACATGTTGCTGATCGATTTCTCCAGCATAGGCAGTAAGAGCAACCGCAGGTGCAGACCCACCTTGTTCGGGTGATCGATTGCGAATCTGCTGCATCAACGTATAACCATCCATATCCGGCATGCTAATATCACTGATGAAAACATCTGGTTGAAACTGAAGCAAAACGTCCAGAGCTTCGTCTGCAGAAACCGCTGAGATGACAGTTGCTCCTACCTCTTCTAATAGGAGAACAATAAAGTCTCGGGTATTGGCATCATTATCCACTACTAAAACTTGAACTCCCTTCAAATTAAGTGCTGGCTTTAATGAGTGAGAACTTGGATTAACCACAGATTGAGAGTGCATCAGTGGCAACCAGACAGTAAATGTAGATCCTAATCCTTCACCGGGACTATCGGCTTGAATCGTTCCCCCATGTAGTTCAAGCAGGTGACGGACGATCGCCAGTCCTAATCCTAGCCCGCCAAACTTACGAGTTGTAGTGCTATCTGCCTGCCGAAAAGACTCAAAAACATGGGGTAAGAATTCAGAGGAGATTCCCTTGCCAGTATCGCTAACGGTGATTTGAACATAAGTGGAGGGGTGGAAAGTAGAGGCGGTATAGGCATTTGAAGCTTCCCCATTCCCAACTTCATCTAATCGCACCTCAACTCGACCGCCTGCTGAAGTAAATTTAATTGCATTTGTGAGCAAGTTCCATACTACTTGCTGCAAGCGAGTTGAGTCACCTAAGACCAGTCCCACTTCCTCATCTAGCTTTGTCTCGAGCTGAATCGACTTTGCCTCTGCTGATAGTCGCACGGTTTCGATCGATGCTTCGATGGTTAATGCTAAATTTACCGGACTAACCGTCAGATTGAGCTTACCCTGCAGAATTCGGGAAACATCGAGCAAATCCTCGATGAGTTGGGTTTGAAGTTCTGCATTTCGCTCAATAGTCTCTAGTCCATGCTGAATCCTATCTTCACTTAACTCAGAATTTCTCAGTATTTTTGACCAACCTATAATTGAATTGAGTGGTGTTCTTAATTCATGGGAAAGCACTGCCAAAAATTCATCTTTGATACGATTGGCACGTTCGGCTTCGCCTCTGGCGGCTTGTTCTTGCGCTAATAGAATCTCCCGTTCTTGCTCGGCACGTTTGCGATCGCTAATGTCCTTGAACAGGATGGCAACTTTGTGGCTCTCTGTCTCCCCAATCCGAAAGGCATACACGTCAAACCAGCGATTCATCGTATCAGAGCCAGCTTCAAAGCGGACGGGTTCACCTGTATGAGCCACTCTACCGTAGATTTCAAACCAATGTGCTTCTAGATCAGGCAATAGCTGGCGCGCTGTTTCACCCTCTACTTGCGCGAGTCCTGTTTGCTGCGAAAAGGCGGGGTTTGCTTCTAGGAAGCGGTAATCGATCGGTGTATTGGCGGCATCAAACATCACTTCAATTAGGCAAAAGCCATCCTCCATCGATTCGAACAGGAGACGATAGCGTTTTTCTGTTTGGCGCAGGGCTATCTCAACTTCTTTGAATTCTTGATTCTCCTTAGCAATTCGCTCAGTTTTCTGTCGCAACATGCTCTCTAACTGTCTACGTTCAGTTAAATCGAGAACAAGTGCAAAGAAAGTATTTTTCTTCTCTCCTCGAAGAGAATAGCTGATTTTTACCGATGCACGGCTGCCATCTTTACGAATGAACTCCTTCTCATATGGTGTACATTCGCCTCTTTGGTTTGCTTCAGCAAGCCGCTGTTCATCGATGTAAAGATATTCGTTTGGAGTAATATCTGTCCAACGCAAGTTATTGCCAACAAATTCTTCACGAGAATACCCTAAAATTTGAAGAAATTGATCATTGGCTTCTTTAATATCTCCGTCAATTTGTGCAATGAATGTTCCAATAAAACTACTTGATTGTAAGCCCTCTTCTTCTCTTGTTTTTTTGTAATCTACACTTCGTTTATGAAAATCTTTGATTTGAAGCGGTAAAAGTGCTTCTAGCTCTGACCATCGATTTTGGGTTTGAGCAAGCAAACCTCCCATTAGTAGAAATTGGTCTTCCTGCTGATTGTTTAGCCACTCTTGATAAACATCTCGTACTCGATCAATTAATCGTCTCAAATCACGATCTTCTTTTCTCCATTGAGTAAATCGATGCCATCCCTCAATTAATGCTTCATGAGAAAGATCAACCCAAGCATTTTCATCGCCACCTGTTACCAGTAATCGCTCTCGCACCAGTCTGTCCAAGACTCGGGCAATCATTCGTTGATCTTCTGTCTTGTCATCCACAATTGCCAGCAAATCTGCTTTTACTTGTCGCTGTCGAGTATCTTTCGTCTCAACCCCAGTTCGCACCAAACTCAGGAGAATTCGTTTAACCCAAAGCTGTCCTTGTTCCCCAAACCGTTTGCCAATCTCAGAATATAGTGCGTCTGCTCGCTGGTTTAAGGCTCCAGCTAATCGTCCCAAGTTTCGATACTGTGTCAGGGTTAGTTGATGTTCTTGCTCCGTCGCCAACTTCCATAACTCTGTGAGGGTAAATTGTAGCAGTGGTAAACATTCTGGCTCTTGGCGCATATCCTCCAAAATAACTTCCACTAACCTATCTTCTAACTCATAGCCCTGAATTTCAGCGGGATGGATGATAACTTCCCGTAGCTCTTCCTGATTCAATACTGGCAAGTAAAGGGCTTGTTGCTGAATCAATTGCGTTAGTGACTCATATCTAAGGCAAGCAGAAATAAAATCTGCTCGTATAATCACTACTACGGTTAGTTTCGCTGAATGTAATTCTGCAATTTGAGTGAGGAGTTGTATGAAGCGGTCCCTCTGAGCTTCTTTGCTCGAAGGGCATAGAGTAAAGACTTCCTCAAATTGATCTACGACTAGTAAGATCCTTTCCATCTCTACTAATTTAGTAGCTATAGTCTCTAAACCTTTAGGAGCGTTATCAATTGCCTCATAAAGCTGTATCAGGTCTTCAGGTTCATCCTGAAACAAAGATCTTAATGCTTGCTTTAACTGCCCTAATGGGTCAATAGAGGGCGTTATAGGGGGAAGTATCCGCCAATTCTCCTTTGATCTTAAGCAGGAAATTAATCCTGCTCGAACCAAAGATGACTTTCCACTACCCGAATTACCAATAACTGGAACAAAGCTCGCCTGCTCCAGTTTCTGCCTTAGAATTTTAACGATTCTCCTACGCCCAAAGAAGAAATCTTTTGTGGTTTCATCGAAGAATCGTATACCTTGATATGGACAGGTTTCACTAACAAAGTGCTGAACGCGTTGAGTTGGAGTATTGGTAGCAGGGAGAAGCAATCTCTCTGTAGATTGTTCGACAGATGTCTTCGCTAATATCTCAAAAGCAAACGCACTAGCATTGCAAGATGCCTTTTGCTGCCGCTCCTCTTCAGTGCCTTCCGCAGGGTCATTTGCATTCTTGTCCTTGATCAGATCAGAGATGCCCCGAATCACGATCGCTTTGATGTTAGGGTAGGCAAAAGCTGCGCTTAGAAAACCAAAACCTTCCATCTCAACAGCGATCGCATCGTTGTAACTCGCTCTAACGAAGTTGAAAATTTCCGATTCTTTAGAAGCAATTACTTTCTCCCCAGCAGCAATGGGAGCTATAAACGCATGAGGCTGTGAAATCGGACTGGTCGTTAACCGTTGCAACCACTCTCCTTTTCTTGCTTCTGCTCTGGCGCGTTGTACTAATGCGTGAGTAGATAATCCTAAGGCGGGTCGAGTAAAGAACTGCTTTTCTACCTCACCTGATTCATAGGCGTAAACCTTTGTCGCAGCTACCACATCACCAATCGCAACGTCTTTAACTCCTCCGGCAATACCTACAAAGAAAAGGATATCAGGTTGGAAGTGAGCGATCGCCCGTTCTGCTTCTACAGCTGCCCCAGCATTGCCTGCCCCGACCTCGGCAATACCGACTTCCCATGCCTGTCCATTTTCGACAAACTTTCCTCGCTCGTAAATAGTTCCTTGAGGATGCATCTCCTCCTGAAGGTCGGTCAGATAGTGACGGACAGCCAGGTACTCTACAGCAAGGGCAGTGAGAATAACGGCACGGGGCATGATTTTCGTGACGGCTTATTTTCTCTTATTTTGGCTTTTTTAGGAGCGATCGCCCAGTTTTCTGGTGTTGCTGGTGTTCGTTTCGCCAATCAGCCAAAATAGCAGAGCAGGGCTACAGTGCAGGATGCCGCCATGAGTGACAAAGACCCGGTGCTCGAAATCTTTTTTAAGGAATATGACAAGCTGAAGTCGGAGCAGGCTCAGCGGATTGGCTTTCGGGACAACCTGCTTTACGTCACACTGGGCTTATTGGGGACAGTCGTCTCCTTTGCGGTTTCTAACCCCTCTAACTACTATGCCTTTCTCGTCATCCCGTGGGTATGCCTGATTTTGGGCTGGACTTACCTGGTTAACGATGAGAAAATTTCAGCGATCGGCAGGTACATCCGCCTCACCCTGGTAGAAAGGGTGAAAGAAAAGACGGGCTACAGCGATCTGGAGTCACTGTTTGGCTGGGAGATTGCTCATCGGAGCGACCCACGACGGATGCGGCGCAAGGTTCAGCAGTTGATTGTGGATGAAATCACGTTTGTCGTTTCGGGGCTGATTGCGCTGGCAGCCTTCTGGTTCCTGGTGCCCAAGCCGCCTGTAGGGGTGACGCTTCTGTCCTGGGTGGAGCTTCTCCTTCTAATTGTGTTGGGGGTTGAAACGTTCATTTATGCTGACCTGGCAAAGGGGCGCTGACCTTGAGCCTGGGTGGATGATTCAGCCGTGAACAAAAGGGTTCTGTGATGGCGAAGGATGAACGGGACGAGGAGCGGGAAGAGCGCATCACAATGGAAATTGTGGTGGATGCCTATGGTCCGGAAGAGCAGGCGATGGGCTGGTACTACTACTTGCAGGACACAATGCAGTTTCCCTTCACTGCAACCTGCATTAGTCAGCGGCGCAGTTCTCCCTTGAAGGAAGGCGCGATCGTTGAAGTGGTGGGTATGGCACCAGAGGATGAGTGCGATCGCGAAATGTTTGTGGAGATCGACTGGGAGGGCGATACGCTGGCAGTGCCATTGATTCAGCTTGAGGCGACCGAGGCAGACGAAGAGACGCAGCAGGCTATTGCCGATTGGCATTACTGGATGAATCAGGGCTATGAGTTTGGGTAGCGTTTAGTGCTCAATTCTACGTTCGCTCTGGCTCACATTCATTCGTTTGCCAATTTTAGTACCGCAGCACGGGTCGCTGGAGACAGACGAAAATTCAGGGCATTCAGTTTGTCGAGTAGCGGAGTCAGCGCCTCCACGTAGCCTGACTGCTTGCCTTTCAATAGGACTCCCAATGTCCCTGTAATTGAAAGGTTCAGTCGTTGGGCATAGCTTCTTGCCAGTGCATCATCCAGAATCACCAGGGCATCAGGAATAGTGACAGCCAAACTGAGAGCTTCGCGTTCGCCTGCGCCGAGATTGGGCAGATCTGGAATCAGGCTGGATGAGGGCACGGGGCACAGTGTCATCCAGGAGAGGGCGGTTAGATCGGGCAACGAAATGCCTTGAACACGCCCTTGAGCCAATTCAGCCGCTACTGCCCGGGGCATTCTGATCTGCCCATACAGAGCGGGTAACAGATCCAGTTGAGCAAGTTGATAAAGGTATTGAAGCGGTGAGGTGTCGGTGATGACCTCAGGCATTCGCTAGATCCTCGACCAGTTCGGCTTCGGTAAGATGAAAGGTATCCACACCGTAGTCGCCCAGTTTGCTCAGAAAGACGGTTCGGGGAATGCCTGCCAGATTTGCGGCAGCACCGGAGGATAATCGACCCAGTTCATAGAGCTTCACAGCCACAACCATGAGCATTTCCTGGTTCAGCTTGTCGGGAGTGGTTTGGAGCGCTTGCAGGGCTTCGTCAGGAATGGTAAAGGTGACTGTATGCATGGAAGGAACTCATCGAGAACTGCCGTTGGCTAGTTTCAGGATAGCGTTTTCCAGCCATCTCCCTGGTGCGATCGCTCGTCGTGCTCTAGCCTGGTAGCAAACGATCGCAGGTTGGCAGGGGTTGGCAGGGGCGATCGCATCGCTCAAGTTGTGAAGCGATCGCCTCACTCTCATCAGCATCTCGCCTGAATTTACGACCCAAATATCAGGAGGCACTTCCGGCACTAAATACCATGCTCATCTAGATAGGCTTTAATCCCCGCCTCCAGATCCTGGAGTGCTTCTTCGAGACTGGGATAGTTGTCTTTTCCCTCGTAAACTGTTCCGCCCAAATCATATGCCCGGACAAAGGATGAAATCATCTCATGCTGTCCAATTTCGATCGAGCCGATTTCTTCAACAAAGCGGTGGATAGTTGGGTATTGTTCTTCAAAGATTTTAGATTTTGGCATTGTTACTTTCAAGGATAATTAACTTTTAATTAAGCAAAACAGAGCATTTGCTGCTCAATTCTTGCCCAAGACTTAGGCGATAATCTTACCGCAGACTGTTTGCAACGTACTATTAAGTAGTTTGCATAAAAGTAATCATCAATGCCTATCAACTCTGATTCAGTCAATTCTAATAAAGTAGGATCAAGTTTAAGCTCATTTAGATAAATTTCAGAAACACCCTCGTTGTAAGCTTGACTCAAGCTATTAGATTGGCTAGCACTAGGAAGCTGTAGAAGTAGTTTTTCTAAGCGGTCAGTAAATGGTACAAGATCTATATTTGCAAAAATTCTATTTTTTTCCAGTTCCTCTACTAAATTAGAAGCTATAGCCTTAATTTGCGCTTGATCAGAGCTTCTTCCAGGCAAATAGTTATGGTCAAGATTTCTGACGGGGATAATTCCAGAAGAACGTGCCAACTCTAAAATATGAAACACATTGGAATTAAGGATACGAAGTAGATCCATAATACTATCTCGATTAAGAGCAAAAAGTAGGGCTATTGCTCGTCCAGTAGCAGGCTGAACAGAACTCTCGTTTACAGAAGTCACCGACTCAGCCCACTGCAATAACTCTCTTAACCTCGATGTGTTTATGTACGTGCTTGCTTCCTGTTTCATTTTTAGCAATAGTTCATCTGCTCCACGCATTAACCCTGCTACAAGTAGAAAGATTTCTTGCCAACGCTTATCGGACAAGTGTTCTATAACTAAATTAGAAATCTTGTTATGATCAACAATATACATAGCAGTAAAATACTCCTGAAAGGTTAGGTGAGAGAAAGAGTATATATCTTGTGCGCGTTTAACTAGAATGCCATGTTGATGCTCAATTTTGTCAAGAACTGCACGCCCATCTAAGTTAATAGGAGCATTTAGACACTCTACAAGGAAGGTTTTTATGTGGTCTGTGAGTTCGCGCTGAGTAAAGAAAAGCTGATGTCTTGAAAAAGCTAGAAATGCAATTTCTGACAAAAGAACTTTCTCTAAGTCCGCATTTAAACCTCGGTAAATTTCTTCTCCAGAAATTCGCCTCTCGGCAGCCCATTCCTCTAGCAAAATGTCTACTGCCTTTCTATATAAAGCACTCCGTTTTTCAGGAAAAGCTTGTGAACGTTCAAACACCAAACAAAGAAAAGTCAGAAATAGAGGAGAATTCGCGATTTCTTTTATCGAGGAATACTCTGACTGCTGCAATAAATCCCAAAATATTTGAGCATTTTTTCCCTGTTTTTCACTGTTTATGTTGAACCATTTCCTGGTGAACTGCTCAATCTGTGAATTATCAAAGTTTGCTATCTCCACAGAAGTAAATCTTTTGAAACTGTAGCTATAATTGTATGCTGCAGTCCGACAAGAGATAATAAAACGATTTTTACTGTACCGCTCTACAAAATTCTGAATCTCAGCAATTATTCTACTCATTTGACCAAAAGGTACTTCACTTAGTCCATCGAGTAGAATTAGGAGCTTACCTTCTTCCAATAACTTAGTCGTAAATTGATCAGATGATGGAAGGCTACAAACTTCAAACTCCTGAACAATAGCTTCCTTGATTTTAGGAAGCTCAGGAGAAAATCTTTTTAATTCTAGAAATACTGGAATACATTCATGTTCGTATTCTTCAGACTTTTCCAGGATTTTTATTCCCAACTGTCTTAGCAATATAGATTTACCCGCTCCAGGTGCACCTAAAACCATTAAAAACTGATATTCATTTGTAATTTCAAATTCGGTTTTATTTTGACTAATTCCTCTTTGAAATCCATGCTTATTTATTTTACGGTAATTGTTTTCTAAGTTCTCAATTGATTCATACTTTAAAGTTTCTGATGCATCTAAAAAACGGGTTTTGGTATATACATTCCTCAAAGGTATGGATTCACGCATGCCTAAAACTTTGAGAATTCCATACTGCTCTGAATATTTCTTAATATATTTTTCTAAAGCGAAATAAAGCCGCTGAGAGATATTTGCCTGGTTTTGCTCCCGTTGTTCAAGAAAGATATCTTCTACAGTTGGCAAGAGCCAATTAGCAATTGCTGCTATACCATCTTGGATAGAAATTGTATTTATAGAGGCAAGAGTAGTAGTGCCATGTTGTGATTCATCAAGGCTCAAGTTGAACTCTATGCCACGAACAGTTTGAGTGTAACCGTACCTCCCTGTCTGCCTTATGAGTTGCTCTACGCTATCTAGCTCTGACTGAATAGTCTTCACATTAGTTAAGCTCAGGTTTCTAACTGTCACACCCCGTGCGTTCACAAGAGCAATTCTGATAGTGCCCCTTGCTTCTTCATGTGCGGCTGTCAGTAAAAACTTGGCTTCGCCATAACTTCCGCCAAAGCGATGCAGAATTACAACGGGTTCTCCAACTGGTTTACTGCTAAATAAATCACTATCTACACTGCAATAAATTGGATAGTCTTCTTCCTCATATTGCCACTCAAATCCCTCGTCTGGGTGCAGATCTATCGTCATCAGGTAGGTCTTCCCAACCTGTGCTTCACGCGGGTAGGTAATGATGGGTTTAACTGCGAGTGAAAGAGACTGATCAGTCATGGGTTGTATCCTCCGTCGGAGTCAGTTCCAGTACCGTCATTTGGTTACCATAGTAGGCATACAGGCAGGTTGAAAGATAGAGGAGGCAGTTTTCCTGATTGAATGCTTGTCGTAACCGTTGATTGGCTTTGACTCGTAGTCGTCGCAGAATTTCAGGAATCGTTGCCGTCCTATCCCGGTCAAGCTCTGCAAAAAAGTGTTGGACAATCTGATTTGCTTCCGGATCATTCAAGGTTTTTAAGCTGCCAATCACTCCTTTCAATCCACCTTCCAGAAAGGACACTGCTATCTCGCGATAACTCATGGAAGGTTGCCCGTCTAGAAACAACTGCGCGTCAATAAATACTACGATGGAATTGCTTCTCATGGCATCTGTGTAATGCAGGTAAGCCTTCAACGTCTCCTTCGAGAGGCACTGAAACTCACGACTGGCGATAAAGAGCAAGCCGAACTCTGATTGAGCCTGCTGCAAGCGATTAAAAAATGTTTGTAAGTCTGGAAGGTGAACCGTCTGATAAGATCGCAACACTTGAAAGGGTTTATGAGATTCAGTATTGTATCCAACGCCAGCATGAACTAATATCTTGCCCTGGCAACTATGTTTTTTGAGTGTTGGGAGTGGCAAAGGCATAAGCTCCCATGTGTCTGGGTCATCAACATCATGCCAGCGCACCATTTGGACGACAGTTCCCAGCGTTTCATTTCCTGGTAGATTCAGCATCTCCCAGGGAATTTCAAACCCGGTTCGGTCGTTAATAATCAGGCGAGACAGCTCCAAATTGGCAGTTTCGCGTAATGTCCGACGCAGTGTTAGCAACCATCCCAGAAACTGCCCCATTGCACATTTTCGTGGTCGATAGGCAACCAATGTACCCAAAAAATCGCTAATTTGCTGACTACTCTTCAGTTCATCTGGTAAAAGGGGTGGTGGTGGGCAATCTTTTAGTGGCTCCAGAGAATCCTGCTCAGCATTGAATGCCTTGAGCGCAAGTTTGCCCTCTCTCTCTTCCACATACAGGATTGCTACATCTTTGGGAAACTGTCGTTCCAGAGGAATTTGAATCGTTTCATCGATATGGACTGCGATTGCTTCAGTTCCACTCTGGCTGGTATCTGGTACAGGACTTGCAATTCCCCCTCCCCACAATTTTGCCAGCACCTCAAACGCAAACGCACTGGCATGACGTGCTGCAATTTCTTTGAACCCAGCCGTATCCATCTCTTCCTTCCGGTCAATCAGGTCAGAAATGCCGCGAATCACGATCGCTGCGACCCGTTGATCCATCCGAGCAGCTTTTAAGACCCCAAATCCTTCCATCTCGACTGCGATCGCATCGCTGTACTGCTGTCTGAGAAACCCAAAAATGGGGGAACGCGTGGAGGTAATGACCTTCTCACCAGCCGCAATTGGAGCAGCATGGACTCGTGGCTTAGAACCTGCGACTGAAGACTGTACCCGTCTCAACCAGTCCGTTTTTCTTGCCTCTGCCCTAGCTCGGTTTACCAGTTTATAGGCTCCTTCTCCAAGTTCTGGTCTGGGCAAAAACTGCTCTTCGGCTCGACCGTATTCATAGCCATAAACCTTCGTTGCCGCCACCACATCTCCAAGCGCTACATCTTTGATTCCACCGGCTACGCCAACAAACAGCATGACATCAGGATTAAAGCGGTCGATCGCACGAACCGCCTCCGCCGCAGCGCCATCATTCCCCATGCCAATCTCAACAATCACCACATCCCATACCTGCCCATTGGCAATAAATCTGCCCCGCTCGTAAATGGTATCCCGGTAAATCTCCTCGTTCCACTCATTTAAATGGGCACGAACTGCCAGGTATTCCACCTGAAGAGCAGTGAGAATCACAACAGAGGGAATCGGCTGATCTGCTGCCATGTCTTCCAGAGCACTCTCTAACCCCAGCGTTGGCTCAACTGCTTCCTCTAAAGCAGCAGGTAGTCCCGGCGATCGCCGAGGACTCCTGTTGCCAGTGCCAGGTTGAAAGAAATCACTGACCACTACTCTTCCACCTCCCAGGTTTTCAAAGGTGGAATCTCAGCAATTCTTGCTCCCAAAGCCCGCGCCAGTTTCACAGGCAAATCTCTGTAGTGCTTCGGCTGGGGGTTCAAGACAACCGCCTTCACTTCCTTCAGTCCAGCAATCTGTTGAGCCACCTGAAGCGCATCCTCAATGCCCCGTTTTCCAACAGGCGGAATTACCTTTCCAGTTCGACTTGTCTCCAGTGGTACATTCCCCCGCCCATCGGTGATCACCACCAACACCGCCTGCTGGATGGCACTACGACCATGCTGCAACGCATGGCGTAACGACTGCAAGACTAGATCCAGCCCATGTGCCAGTGGGGTCGCTCGTCCTCGCCCAACGCTCAGGCTCGCACGAAGGCGAGGCACCAGGATTTTGTCCGCCGTCAGCTTCTCTGCCTGCAATTCATGATGAGCATTCGCAGCACCCACCTGAATCAGGCAAACACTGGCACGCTCCTCATACGCCCACTGCCAGTAGGATAATAATGATTCCTGCCACTTGCAATCCTGCAAGCAGGTGTGATCCAGCACCAGCGCCAGCATTTGCTCTGGCACCACTGCCCGCCGATATCGCCGCAGGTCGGTTGGTCGAAGAATCAGCGATTGTCCCCCATTCGGGCTGCCTTTCCCGCCAACCTCGACCTCGTTTGGAAAGCCCTGCTGCTCCAGCAATGCCGATCGCCGAATTTGTTGGTATTTTGCTGCTTCCAGAAGGGTACTGACGATCGCCAGATCTTGTGGAGTAGTGGCTAGCTCAACTCCAACGATGGCTCCTCGCCCTGACACCGTATTTTTGAAGCGTCGGAGTGGCAACCGCAGCAAAGCCGCCTCACGCTGAACGGGCATGGTGTCTTCAGGATAAGGATTGGCGATCGCACCCTCCATGCGAAGCGGCTGCGACGGCAGGGTTTCTGTAGTATCAGACGCATAAACAGGCTCCTGCATCGGAGCAGGTGCCCGTTTATCCAGCAAGGCTTGATCATCACCCGCAGAGCTTTGGATGAGGGAGTCTGTAGCAGCTAATTCTGGTTGGATTGGTTGTTCAGGTTCTTTAGGAGCTAGATCCAGGGATGGCTTGATCGGTGTCAGTCCAATCATCTGTGCTGCCAGATCCACCTGCTGTGCTCTCACCTGACCTGCTTCTGCAAGTTGGGCATTTGCCTGAGCCAGCCGCAGAAGCGCCAGTTCGCGCCGAATACTGTAGCTATCCGTGGGAGACATATAATCGAGGACTCGTTTCTGGGCATCCAGAGTGACTTCAGGATGGAGCAATTTCGCTCGCTGTAATGGTTCCATCCACTCTGGTAGCAGCGGCTCTTCCTCCCAGTCCGGCTTATGCGGTGCTTGCAGCCATTGTTGAATCGCTTCTGTGCGATCAGTCTTCGCCAAAGCCTGACCAGTCAACCGCAGGGCAAACCGATCCAGTAAATGAGGCGACACCAAGCCAATGTCTGGTCGCGAACAACCCGCTAACCAGCAGAGCCTCGGCTGCCAGCTATCCTGATGCCCATGCCGCTCCAGATACGCAACTTCAGTTCCCATCAACGCCACACAGGCTCTCGCTGCTGGCAGACTCAACCGCGTCAGGTCTGGAATAACGACTAACCTCAGTTCCTGCCCCCGTCCACCTGCCAGCAGTCCCTGTTGCCATTCAAAAGAACCGTTGGCATCCCCCCGTAGCAACGCCAGTCCGCCCCACAGGTCTTCTTCCGTCTCCACTACCCCTAGCTGCACTGTCACAACCTGGTAGCCCGTCACCTGCTTCAGCATCCCGGTCAGATTCTGGGCGGCACATTGTAGGGTGGCGATCGCCTCGTCAAACACCAGAATGCTTCGCAGACCAGGGTTGAGGGCGGCACATGCCAGCCCTCGTAGCAGCGGATTGCTTAAGTCTGCGCCTGCCTTACTCACTGCCTAACAATTGCTCTAGGGTTTCCCGATCCTGATCACTCCAAATTTCCTGGCTGCTTTGCGCCATTTGGGGACGACGGTGCTGAAGTGCCAGAGGCGCAACCGTTTTAAGATGGCTACGAGTGACCTGAGATGCTCCTTCTAGCGCAGCATACGCCTTCGCTGCCATCGCCAACACATAATCGCCCCGGTTCCCTTCTGCCTGAAATTCGCCAGACAGTTTAATACACAGCTCCAAGATCTTTGGGGAGACTTCAACTGAGTTAAATTTCTTCTTCGCCTGCTGTAATTTCTTAAATGTCTCCTGATCCTGCTGCTTTGCCTGCTCAAGCCAGTCAGAGGGTCCAGCCTGCTCCGGAGTAGCGATCGCCTGGTCGAACGCCAGCACGTTCTGAAGAATTGCCAAACGCTTCTCCACATCCGTTTCAGCAGCTACACTCACCATCAACCCAAAGCGATCGAGCAACTGAGGGCGCAGCCCTCCTTCCTCCGGGTTCATCGTTCCAACCAGCGTGAAGGCAACTTTCTCAGGCTGCTGATTTTGCCCGTCCCGCTGCACCACCAGTACACCTGTGGAAGTCACGTCCAGGATGATATTAACAATATGATCATCCAGCAGATTTACCTCATCGACATAAAGCAGGCGATCGTTGGCTTCCACTAGCAAACCAGGCTGCCACGTTGATTCGCTCCGCATCAAAGCATCAATCTTCCACCCACCCACTACCCGATCTTCTGTGGCATTAATGGGTAGCGTCACGGGCAACCGACCGTAAACCATGCGGGCAAACGCCCGTACTGCCGTAGATTTGCCAGTCCCTCGCTGTCCGCTAATCAGCACACCACCCAGTCGCTGCGGTGCCACATAAGCGATCTCCAATGCCAGCTTGATCTGCTCCTGCCCGACAATCCGGCTGTAGGGCAGAATCGGAATTATGGAGGCGGTGTCCTGCATATCGATTGAAGGCTGGGTTTCCACTGCTCTATCGTCGCCTGTATTCAAGGTGTTTAATTACTGCCTTGCTTAACTCTGTAGTCTAGCCTGCTAAAAAGCAGAATGCAGTCAGAGAATAACTGTTTGTTGCGTTTTACCTCTGGCAAATGAGTAAAGTACAGCCGTTTTATAATCTCCAGCTTTCCAACCTTCACAAGAACTTCTTGAAAAGTGATCCCCTTCTCCACCCACAACCAGTCCGTTTTGGGAACTCTGATCTAGGATCGCTCATAGAACCTTTTGCTATCGGTTATACAAATGTTGCGGCTATCTTTCGGAGATCCAGCCACAAAGCCTGTCAGCACAGAATTAATGCCATCAGTCAAACGACAAACTCAGGAAGATTATGACATTGCCGAGCCTCGTGCCTCAGCCATGATCGAGTCTCTTCGCGCTTTTGGCTACAACATCCAGACGGCGATCGCTGACCTCATCGACAACAGCATTTCTGCTGAGGCAAAAAACGTCTGGTTGACCTTCTTTTGGGATGGCTCCGACTCGTATATGTCCATTAGAGATGATGGGCGAGGCATGACCGAGGAAGAACTGGTCAACGCGATGCGACCGGGTAGCCAGAGTCCCCTTGAGCAAAGAAACCCGAATGATCTGGGTCGATTTGGGCTGGGACTTAAAACTGCCTCCTTCTCACAATGCAGAAGACTTACGGTTGCCTCTCGACATAAAGGCTGTGAAGTCGCGATTCGTAGATGGGACTTAGACTATGTGAATCAAACTGACCAGTGGCGGCTTCTCCGTTCTGCGGCAAAGGGGTCGGATGGCAGACTGACTGGTTTGAAAGAAATGGCGAAGGGCACAATTGTGCTTTGGGAATGTATGGATCGGATGGTCGGCGATGCCAGAACCGATGATCGCAGAGCCCAAGAACATTTCCTCGATACGGTTGAGAAAATTGAGAACCATTTGGCAATGGTTTTTCATCGCTTTCTTGAAAAGCGAAGTCCCCTCAAAATCTGGCTAAACGATAGCTGTGTTGAACCCTGGAATCCTTTTCTGGCAGACGAAAAGGCGACGCAAATGCTTCCAGAGGAAAAGTTCTGTGTGGGTGGAGAAAATTTGATTGTCCAGCCCTATGTGCTGCCCCATCATTCCAAGATTGACTCAAACAAGTACGCTAGAGCCGCTGGAATAAAGGGCTGGAATGCTCATCAGGGCTTCTATGTTTATCGAAATGAACGTTTGCTGGTTGCAGGCGACTGGCTGGGACTGGAGTTTAAGAAGGAAGAACACTGCAAACTTGCTCGCATTCAGGTAGACCTACCCAATTCAATGGATAGTGACTGGAATATTGATGTCAAAAAATCTGGAGCACGTCCGCCCGCTTCCTTGAAAGCAGATTTAAGACGTATTGCAGGACTGACTCGTAAAAAAGCAACGGAGATCTATCGACATCGGGGTAAGGCGATTGCCAGACAGGTCTCAGCAAGCTACTCATATCTCTGGGAGCAAAAGGTGAAGCATGGGAAGACTTTCTACAGGCTTAATCGAAAGCATCCTCTGGTTGAAGCTGTATTGAGCGAGGGGGAAAATCTTACCCTCAAACTCAAGGCTCTTCTGAGGCTGGTTGAAGAAACAGTTCCAGTGCCTCTGATTACCCTGAATAGCACAGAACACCCTTACTCCCAGACACAACCCTTTGAAGGCGTTCACGCTGAGGAGTTGATAGGAATTATTTCTGAGGTCCTCGATACTTTGCTCAAAAATGGATGGACTATCGAAGAGTCAAAGGGATGTCTGTCAGGCATGGAACCTTTTCAGAAGCACGAAGACTTGATCGTAGTTGCGCTGGAGCGATACCAGAATCAGGAGGATAGATGAGTCACTCACTGGAATATGAACAAGCGCTTGATTTTTCGTTGTCTATCTTAAAGCACAACGATGATGTGACTGACGAGGTAATTCGAGCAACAGTTGACCTCGCTATCAAGATGGTAAGTCTTCAGGGCAATGCCGACAATGTGGATCTGGAGGCGCTTAGCCGGGATCTTCAGAGTAGGTTTAATGTCAGAATCGGAACGGGTACTATTTTGGACGGCAACGATCGCCGAGACTGGCTACCTGAAAAGCGTGACCATATTGAGTGGAGCTTCTGGAAACGGTATGAACGCTACCTGCGTGAAGAAAAGCACTGGTCGCCCCGAATTATTCGGCGAGTTGACGAACTCACCGATAAGGTGCTGGAACGATTAGAAGACCCGATTCGTAGCGGCAGTTGGGACCGACGCGGAATGGTAGCTGGTCAGGTTCAGTCTGGAAAGACAGCGAACTACACAGGACTGATTTGTAAAGCCGCTGATGCTGGTTATCGACTGATCGTCGTTCTGGCAGGAATGCATAATAACCTGCGGAGTCAAACTCAGCTTCGGTTGGACGAGGGCTTCTTAGGCTATAACACGCGGTATCGCATGACCTTCGATCAAAGTAATCTTCGAGTCGGAGTGGGTGCTCTCAGAGGTGAGAAACTGCACCCTGTGCAGTCATTGACACACAGCGAGGATGCTGGAGACTTCAAACTTACAATTGCTAAGCATTCCAGTATCGATTTAAGCGCAGTTCCATTACTGCTGGTCGTTAAGAAACAGGGGTCAATTCTAAGAAATCTCAATCGCTGGTTGACTGGCAGGTATGGAGAAAAAGACACCAAGACTCAACGCTTAATAATTCACGATGTTCCGCTGCTGTTGATTGATGATGAATGTGATAATGCTTCGATCAATACAAGAGATGAAGATACAAACCCAACTACTATCAACGCAAGAATTCGAGAGCTGTTACATAGTTTTGCCCAAAGTTCTTACGTTGGCTATACGGCAACTCCATTTGCGAATATCTTTATTAATCTAAACACCAGTACAGAGCAACACGGTGATGAACTATTCCCACGAGACTTCATCATCAATCTACCTGCCCCAGACAATTACATTGGTCCAGTTCGCTTTTTTGGTCTCAGCGCTGATCCTGAAGCTGGTTTAGAAGCGCAGACTGGTCTGCCTGTTATTCGTTACGTCGAAGACTACGAAGATTGGATAGCTGATAAACATAAAACAGATTATGTACCGGGGATATTACCGTTTTCCTTGAAAAAGGCTCTTAAATCTTTCATCATTTCCTGTGCTGTAAGAATGGCACGGGGGCAGGAAAGGGAGCATAATTCGATGCTGGTTCATGTAACGCGCTTCACTGAGGTTCAGAACAAGGTCAGAACTCAAATTGATCAGGAAGTGAGGAGTCTTCGGCAACGTTTACGTTACGGAGATGGAGCCTCGCCTGACCATCTTATATCTGAGCTTGAAAGGCTATGGAATGAAGATTTTGTGCCAACTACCGAGGCAATAGACGATCCTGAAGTCCCAAAAAATACCTGGCAGGAGATAAAGGTATACCTGGAACCAGCTATTCAAAAAATTCAAGTTAAAACCATTAATGGCAAAGCGAAGGATCTTCTAGATTATGTAGAGAACCTGGATGGTCTCAATGTCATCGCAATTGGCGGTGACAAACTATCGCGGGGGCTGACCTTGGAAGGTCTAACGATCAGCTACTACCTCAGAGCTTCAAAGATGTACGATACATTGATGCAAATGGGGCGCTGGTTTGGTTACCGTCCAAAGTATCTCGATCTTTGCCGTCTGTATACAACTGATGAATTAGTTGAATGGTACAAACATATTACTGTTGCCAGTGAGGAGTTGCGACAGGAATTTGATTATATGGCGATGCTGGATAAAACTCCTGCTGAATTTGGGTTGAAAGTTAGAACACATCCCGCAGGACTCGCAATTTCTAATGTTGGCAAAATTAGAGATGGTAAGACTTTACGAGTATCTTACGCTGGCTCTATCAGCGAGACGGTTGCCTTTTACAAAGATCCTCTGAAGAACAGGAGGAACCTTGAGAAGTTCGCACAGTTTTTAGAGGAGTGCGGCAAGCCCAATGTTGCTCCAACTGCGAGTAGTGGTGACGACTACATCTGGAACAATATTCATGGGACTGATATTGTAAAACTTTTGAAGAACGTGGAAACGCATCGTGATTCTTTGAGAGCAAATAGTAAGCTTCTGGCTGATTACATCAATGCTCAACTGGCAAAAGATGAATTAAGAAGCTGGACTGTTGTACTGAAATCTAAAAGGAACTTCAAACCAGGCGAAACACCGATTTATGGCAACATTGGCGAGTATAAAACTGGCTTATATACTCGTAAAAGCTCAAAAGCCAGCAATCTAGATCGGTATTCAATTCAAAGATTGGTTAGCCCAGTGGATGAGGGTATTGATCTCTCCGAAGAAGTCCGGAAGCGCCTAAGAGAGGAGATGAAGCAAGAGAATGGCACAGCACAGAAGCAGGTTGTAGAAGGCGAACCGAGCAACCCTTTCAGACGAGAGCGATCGCCTGATAGAGGTCTCCTTCTTATCTATCCCCTTGATCCGCAGGATGCCGGATGGTCGTCGGAACCCCCTATTCTCGGCTTTGCGATTAGCTTTCCGGGCAGCACAAATGCAAGCAGTGTGGAGTATCGGGTAAACAACGTGTACTACTCAGAAGAATTTGGGGATGAAAAGGAAGAATGAGCATTCGTGAGCTTTGGAATGAACTTGAGCGCGATGTTCAACAGGATAGATCTGGGTATGTAACTAGACGAGTGCGACCAGACTCTATTTGCGATCTACGAGTTGCTGTCATGGAACCTCAAGGAACACGAACACTGCTTCTAAAAGCAAGGCGAATAATTATCGAATTAATTCAAGAATATCCAGAATCTGCGGGTTTTCAGGTTCAACTAATGCAATTAGCAGGCGAAAGTCCAGATTATTTGACACTTCAACTCACCCTGACCCAGAGTCGATATTCTGATATCTTTACGGCACTGGCTGATGACATAATTGCAGGAGTTGCTGAAAAAAAAACTGAAGAGGCGGGGTTGGAAGAATTCATTGTTCGCCTCAAACGCTGGCAGGCATTCCTCAAAGCCAATCAACCCGACGGCTTGAGCGAGGAACAGCAGCGAGGACTTTATGGAGAACTCTGGTTTCTAAGACAGGTGGCATCTCTGAGCCTTGAACCGCTCAGAGGCATTCAGTTCTGGACCGGTCCGCGCGGAACTCAGCAAGACTTCCAGTTTGCCAGAAGTGCTATTGAGGTTAAAACAACCATATCCAAACAGCATCAGAAGCTAACGATCGCCAGTGAACGACAGTTAGACGACTCAGGTACAGGTACTCTGATCTTGCTGCATCTGTCTCTAGATTCCCGTCCGGGAAGAGGAGAGGCGCTGCCAGACATTGTTACCAGTCTGAGATTGCTGCTGGTAAATCATTCAGCCGCAAGAGAAGAATTTGAAAACCATCTCTTTGCAGTAGGCTACCTGGATATCCACGCTTTGCGGTATGAGCAAATTGGCTACATAGTTCGTGAAACTAACTATTTCAAGGTTGAGGGAGGCTTCCCCAGAATTATAGAGTCGGATCTTTGCAATGGCATCGGTGACGTTCGTTACACTATCAGCGTTGCGGAGTGCAAGCGGTTTGCGATCGCTGAAGCTGATGTTTTGTCACTCATTGGAGTTCAATCATGAACAATGATGAATTGGAACTGACCCAGTTTGCTGAAAATCTCCGCCAGGAAGTCATTATGGCAGCCGAAGCAGGCGGGGATCATGATGAGGGAAACTCCTTCCGTGAGGATGCCTTTACCCAATTGATAATCGGCTACCTGACGGAGGCTGGAGAACTGGAAGATGGGCACGTCTGTCACTACGTTGCCAGAGGCATGAAGATTAACGGTTACAGTCTCCATGAAGACGACGAATGCCTGAACCTCTTTACCTCGATCTACACCCAACAGATACCCCCTGCGACGGTGCGGAAAGATGAAGTCACCAGTGCCTTAAAGCGGTTGATCAAATTTGTCGAGCAAGCCTTCAAAGGGCTGTACCAATCGCTTGAAGAAGCATCCTGTGCCTTCGACATGGCAAATCTCGTTTTTAGTCTTAAGGGAAAACTGAATCGCATTCGGCTCTTTGTCTTTACCGATGGGCTGACGACTAAACAAGTCTGGCAGGAGACTGTGCAGGGCGACATTACCTTTTCCTCGCACATCTGGGATATCCGTCGCCTTTATCAGTGTGTGACCTCCGGGCAGCGACGAGAAGCGATCGAGATTGATTTCCAAGAGCGCTATGGGGCAACCATTCCTTGCCTAGTTAGCCCTGCTACACAAGCAGACTATGAAGCCTGTCTGGCGATCGTTCCCGGTGACATTCTCTATAAACTTTACGATGAGTACGGTTCTCGCCTGCTGGAACGCAACGTCCGCTCCTTCCTTCAGGCAAAAGGTAAGGTCAATAAAGGTATTCGGAGTACCCTGAGCGAACAACCGCAGCGCTTTCTGGCATACAACAATGGCATTTCTGCCACTGCGGAAGCCATTCGTTTCGTGGATTTACCGGGAGGTAAGGCGATCACCTGGATTCGTGATCTCCAGATTGTCAATGGCGGACAGACCACTGCCTCTATTTTTCAGGCAGCCCGTAAAGATAAAGCGGATCTTGCAGAGGTTCATGTTCAGGCAAAAATCACGATTGTTGATCGGGAGCAGTTAGACGAAATCGTGCCGCTCATCTCCCGCTACGCTAATAGTCAGAACAAGGTCAGCGATGCGGACTTCTCAGCCAATGATCCTTTCCACATTCAGGTTGAGGAACGCTCCCGCACCATCTGGGCACCTGCCGTGGATGGCAGTCAAAAACAAACGCGCTGGTTTTACGAACGGGCAAGAGGGCAGTATCTGGATGCCAAAAATCGGTTGACACCTGCCAAACAGAAGGACTTTGCGGTGCTCCACCCCACTGCCCAGAAATTTACGAAAACCGATCTGGCAAAATACGAACACACCTGGAATCAGTTACCGCACTTGGTCAGTCGAGGAGCACAGAAGAACTTCAATGATTTCACTGTACGCCTGAAGCAGCGCGGCAGCTTTGTGGTCGATGAAACCTATTTCAAGCATCTGATTGCCAAAGCCATCCTGTTTAAGAAAGCTGAAAAACTGGTGCAGGCACAGGCGTTTGGCGGCTATCGGGCAAACATTGTGACCTACACGCTGGCTTACCTGAGCCATCGAACGGCTCAAACGATCGACCTGAATGTGCTCTGGAAAGACCAGGATGTTCCCAAAGCGCTTCAGGGTGCCATCACACTGGTTGCCATAGCCGTGCATCAGGTGATCACTCAGCCACCTGGTAGCGGTAATGTCACGGAGTGGTGTAAGAAAGAAGCCTGCTGGGAGGCAGTGAAAAAACTTGAAGTACGTTTGCCTGACGCGCTAGCGCCTCTATTGCTTGGCACGAGAGACGCAGGCAAGCTGGGCAACCGTGGTATAGATGAACCTGATATCGCTGAACAGCAGCTGATTCATGAGATTGCCAGCCTTGCTGCTGAAACCTGGTTTGAGATTGCTCACTGGGCGAAAGAGACAGGTAATTTACTACCCTGGCAACGTAGCCTTACGGTCAGTCTGGGCAAGCTTGCCAGTCAGGAGAAGCTGCCATCCCGTAAACAGGCATTGCGCGGGATGGAAATCCTGGAGGAGATTGAGCGTTTAGGATTCAAAGTTTCAGCCTAATTTGCAATTTTCAAACCGAGCAACTCCACAGCCTACTCTTCCATCCGTAACCAGCCGTAGCATACAGCTCCCTGACTCAAACGATCAAGCGTCGGCCCCTTGAACACTATTGCCAATCAACCTTGAGAGTGCTGCTTCCCTACGAAGGCATGAACATCAGCCATACGATCGGACTCAACGAGGCTCAAAAGATGGCTCTGAGGGCTTTGTCACACCATTGACTTTTCAAGAACGGCTGTAAAGGAGAGGCTTTACCACGCTGCTTCACTTTGCTTGCTGGTAGTATTGATGGTTTTGGCTGCTCAGCCTTTGCAGTGCTGGTTTTGATGGCAGCCGATAACTGAGAGTCACGCGATACTTCTGCAGAATCGACACTCCCTGGCTGACGATGCGGTTGCGTTGATGGGTTTTTAGTGGGTCGTGCCATGATCGCAGTTACGACTGGCTCCGTTGCTATGGTCGGTAAAGGGCTTCCATTTTCTGTAGCAGGCACCTCAGAAGCGCTTTCATGAGTGCTAACAACTGGTATCGAGTGCGGAGCAGCCACTACCAGTCCTAATATATCGGCTTCAGAGAGTATGGTTTTAATGCCTTGAAGTTGCTCTGTCTTTTGCTGTACCTGCGTTTCCCAGCCGCAGGAGTGCCTGACTCAAGTGGTTTTGCACTGTTTGCAACGAGGCGACGAAGGCGATCGCTTCGTCTTTGGGTAAGGTTAGCAGGTAGGACGTGGAAGCAGTTGCCACTGTGGGCCTTGAGGACGATACTTTGCCTTGATTCTACTGCACGCGCTGCTAATCAGAGCTTTGCAGCACCTTGACTTAGCGTCGATCGAGGGTCAGCACCAGGCTGGTCTCTAGCCTCCGCCAGCGGTTTGGGTAGTAGCTTAGGTCTTGGCGTGGTGGTTAGGGTAGTCACTTTACCTGAATCGCTTCGTTTGGCAGCAACAACCGGAAACAATCGCCGTCTCGCGTGAGGAAAAAGTGCTGCTCGGAACGGTAGCCGCCACTTTTGTCGAGGAGCAGCGGCTGGCCAAGGGGTTACAGTCGGCTGGGTGCTGGCGAGCACCCAGCGAGCCCGGTCACCAATCGAGCACTGGCGGACAGGGGTCAAGCAGCGTTAGGTGGCGGACTCGCCCCTCTGTCTCATTAACGGGTCGTGGCGGACGGTTGCCTTGGTCAAAGAGACTGGCAAGATCCAAGCCGTCAAGGGCAGGGAAGCAGTTGACAGGGGGATCATCCTCATCCTCCAGCCAGGGCTCAGATGGCTCCTCACTCGCCTCCTCCTGTGCCACGAGCTTTTGTGTAATCGCCCAGGCGATCGCCTCGCTCACTGCCAGGTTGCGCTCCCAGACGTTGGGGAAAAAGAATAAAGGTTGGAGTGACAGGCGCGTCGGGTTGTGCTGCTGAAGGCGTGCGCATTGTGCGAGCAGTTGCGCGCGCGTGTGTAACCCACGCCCATCCATGAAGGCATCGTCGCCGAGTTTGACCACCGTATGGACAACATCACCCACAGACGCGGGCTCAACCTTCGCCGCAACGTAATGCAGTGCACCGCCTGCTACCTGTTGGATCGCTTTCGCGATCAGCCAACACCCGCCGTTCAGAAAGCCCACAGGATAGCCGTAGTAAGCGAACAGGCTGTGGTAGTCTACCTGGGTGACGGCATGATGCAACTGTTGCAGTGCCTTGGGGGTCCAGTTATTCATGACCATATCTCTCACCTCTGTTTCAAACGACAAAGCCACTCCACCAAAAAGCGTGCCAGCGGCATACTTTTCATCATGCCTGCCACACTCGCACGGCACCAAGCGTTTCCTGGCAATGAACCATACTTTTCCTGGTCACTTTGGGCGTGTGATGCGCTACACTTGCTGCCCTCCGAGCGTGTGGTGCATCAACGCCAGCAGCGCAATCGCCTTCCCAGTGCTGCCAGGTTGCGATCGACTGGTTCCTGCCGCTAAAACTTCTACCAACTTAAGATCACGCTCGCAGCTACCAACGGTGTGAGCCTGCCATGTTTGTAGCTGCGCCTGATAGGCAGACGATCGCTCTGAGGGGGCAAAAAGTAGCACAGGCGGTGTTGCCACCACTGGTCACTCAGCTTAAAATCAACGCCTTTCTGTGCAGGCGTTGATAAAACCCGCAGGGTGGCATAGTGACGCTGGTAGCGAAGACTCCGATGTTTGACTCATCAAACTGAGAGGCTGAGCGTTGGGGCAGGCTAGAAGCAGCGGTAGCACAAGCACAGGCACAAAGCACGGCAGCATGGCTGGGGCTGAGACTACACCTTCACTGCAATCAGGTTAGTGTTCGGTGGACTGGCTCTCAGGTGAGAATTTTCAGGTCCTTTGTGCAATCAGGCTTGCCGCCTGCTGTCAATAGCCAGCCAAAAAACGGGCAATGCTGATCAGACCTACGCTTGGTCCAATAATCCTGCCCTCAGAGACAGCACGACCATGAGTGGCGAGAACAGCGGCAGCAGGAGAATCATGCAGTCCAGTTGCTGGTTCTCTCTTGCTCCCAGCAACTGGGCTGCCAAGCAAGACTACACTTTGTTTCATCCTTAGCTGCTAACCGCAACACTTTCATTAACAGTGAAGCCAGCAGTGCGATGGCAAGAAGCAACTCGCCAAAGTCGTCAAGCGTCAAAAGTATGAATACGCAAAGCCAAAGCTTCTGAAATTTCTATACCGACCTGCATTTTGATTGGTTTAAGTTATAGCGTTTTTTTGCTAAAACTGACTTTTTCGCCCAATTTAGTACGATTTTATACGCAGTAGAAGCATTTCACACTGATCTCATTTTTACTTTGTCTATAGAGATTCAAAGTCTGATCCATCGCGTTCTCAAAAATCAATCTCTTAGCCGCGAGTATTGAAATATCCCAAACCCTGGAAGCACCTCCCCATCGAGCATCAAGCACTTCCCATATGTGCTTAATTGGTGCTTACAGACATTTTCAATTTTAAAGCGCACTTATGAGCAGAAATTTTTACTAAAATAAGCCGTTTTCGCCTCAAAAACACGATGACTTAATATTTCTTATTAATTCGGCAGGCAAGACCTTCTGAACCGCAAAAGATCAGTAGTCAAGGTTGTTGTTAAGCAAATTGGTATCTGCAAAGATTAATCGTGCTTCGAGTCAGTTTTGATTGTTAGAAGCAATGACTATTTAACGTAAGAGAAAGAAGCTTTTTCCTGACTCAAATGATGTCCACTTCTCTTTGATCAAGCAAAGGTCAATATGGCGCATTTTCTAACACTATCTAAGTTTATCTTCAATATCGATTGTGTTCAGCAGGTTCAATTTCTACCAGATCCTCCCACCGTTTCAATTCTTTGGGCATCCGGCTATGAAGAAACAATCATTACTGGTCAGGATGCTTTAGTTTTTATGGATGCAGTTAATCAATTTTCAGTCGGCGATCTAACAACACTTCCCTCCACAGGAG
The DNA here is from genome assembly GCF_003003795.1 of Stenomitos frigidus ULC18. Taxonomy (GTDB): domain Bacteria; phylum Cyanobacteriota; class Cyanobacteriia; order Leptolyngbyales; family Leptolyngbyaceae; genus Stenomitos; species Stenomitos frigidus_A. The sequence goes on from NZ_PVWK01000017.1 coordinate 214,506, forward strand.
AATAAGGCGAGCCTGAAAAGACTTTGATGCATCAGTCCCCATAGTCAGACCATCAAGTGAGACGATTGCGAAATCAAATACAGCGTCAGCATTCATTTAACACATGAAGGCTTATTTTCCGATGCTTTATACAAGCAAAAGTTTAAGCGCTTGGCTTTTTTTGGCGATTGAATTCGAAGCTCTTAGTTAAGAGCGGTAAATTTCATTGCCCTCGTAACAAGCTTGGAGCTAGTTGCAGTAGTACTCAATCTACTGAATTAAACCCATGCCTATTTATTTACTGCTTGTTCCTGAGTGATTAGACACTGCACTTTACTTAGAGACTTAGAGACGGTTCAGATATGCAGATGCGGACTATTAAAACTGACTCCATAGTCAGAATCACCCAGCGTCGTAAAAGGAAGGGAGTCACAGAGGACCTGCCCTCGTTTGATGAAGCAGCCTGGTGCCGTTTATGTGAATTTAGCTATAAACATACGCTGCTGGTCGATACGATCGTTAGCCAGATCAAACAGCATCATAAGCTCATCAATTGGATACGTAGCAGTCAAGAGCTTCAAAGACAGGATGACACCACTCAGGAAACAGAAGCGAAGCAGGGGCAAAATGGGTTGCCAGAGGGGTTAGTCAAAGCATTGTGTGATGCTCTAGCAAGCACGCCTCAGTTTAGTAAGATGTCTGGACGCTTCTATACCTCAGCTATCGATCGCGTTGAAGAACTCTTCAAAGGCTGGTTTGCTGCTCACCAAAAATTGATCCATAAAATAAGGGGAAAACGACGCTGGTTGGCAGTTGTTGAAAGTGATGCTGCTTTAGCTGAGACCAGTAATTTTAGCCAGCAGGAAATCGAGATAAGAGCTGCGCAAATCCTAGCCGAACTAGAAGCTCACAATGGAACGAATGCTGGCAGCAATGATCATGTAGATTTCAACACCCTATTCCAGAAATTTGACGAGACAGAAGAGACTCTAGCTCGCCGTGCCATTATTCATCTGCTCAAAAATGGAGGTAAGACCCACGCGGAAGTAAAGAAGCCTAGAAAGAGAAAGAGAAAGGGCAAAAGCATCTCTACACAGCCTCTAACGCTTACTGAGCGTTTGGAAGCGCAGCGAGTTGGAATAGAACGTTTGGAAAAGCAGCTTCTAGGACAGCTTCCGAGAGCCAGAAATCTCTTTCCTGAACAGGCATTTGAGCACCATCTGGAAGCGGTAATTGCCATGCCGAACTCAGATGCAACCGAGCTTGAGCGGTATTACTTTTTGTATTTCTCACTGTTGCTTTATCTTGCCGATGCCAACGAGTATCTTCAACTTGAGCGGCACTTACTGACAACACTGGTACTTCAATGGAGCAAATTAGGTGATCTCCATTACTATCGAGTTTTGATTTATGCTTTTATGCTGCACGCTGCCTCTGCACAGCAATATCTTCAACTTGGGTCTTATTTACTGCAAACCATCAAACTTGAGGCAGAAAGAGTTGAAGCTGCTTTCTTTGCTTGGCATGAGTCAATCACACCAAAGTTACACGACTTCTTGAGAGAGCCCAAAGCTCTACCCTACCCCATTAGTTTTGGCTACGATGATGTCCGATCGTGGCAAATGAATCAAAAAGGGAAAATTTTCTTCAAGTTAAATGGTTGGGGTGACTTGCTCTTTGAGGTACGTTGCCACCATCGTCAGTTGCCGCTGATCAAAACCTTTCTGAAGGACTGGCAAACTAAAAACGCCTCTGAAAGGAAAGCTCAATCTTCAAAGAAGGATCCATTTACAGGGAGCTTGATGCTGCTCCGTTCCATTGAACTGATCTGGAAGCCTAAAGAAGCCAGCGATCAAAAAGATGCCCAGTTGTGCTCCCACTGCGAGGTGTTTCAGCAGTCCAGCGAACAAGGGTTCTGGAATGAATGCAAGCTCACGATTCATTGGACTTTTAATGCCGAGGCTCTGACACGTCAGGGTTCAGAAAAGATGCGTCAGCGCAAGCTGGAGCTACAGTTGCAGCAGTTGCAGGCGAAACAGGCAAAGCTGGAACAGCAGCAAGACCGGCTGGACAAGTTGGAGCAAGCAGCACCAGAAGCTGCCAAGAGCCAAGAGCAACTCAAACGCATTAGGAATCTGAAAAAGCAGATTCAGCAGCTTCAGGAAGATCTTGCCAAACTACGCCCAAAACTAGCTTGTCTCCAAGCTGCCCAACCGTTTGGGCGTCCCGATCGCCCCCTTTACGAAGGTGTCCCCAACATCTTTGTTGGTGTGCTCCTTGATCTCGACACACATCTTGCCGTGACCGTCGTGGATGCGATGCGCCGTAAGCGTTTAGCCCTCCGCAGCGCTCCTAAGATTTCATCAGAAGGTTACAGGCTCCTCCAAAAATATTTTCGGCAACGACAGGAACACTCAAAACAACGCCAAGAAGATCAGCAAGCACAGCGGTATAGCCATCAGACTGAATCTGGCTTAGGTCAACAGGTAGACCGTTTGTTTGCCAAAGGGTTAGTTGAATTAGCACAGGCGTACAAAGCTAGCACGATCGTCATCCCGATCAAGGGTGGATGGCGGGAGCGATTATATAGCCAGCTAGTTGCCAGAGCCAAACTTAAGTGCAATGGCAACAAACAAGCGATGGCTCGATACACCAAAGCACATGGCGAACGGCTGCATCAGTGGGATTACAACCGTTTAAGCCAAGCAATCACGGATTGTGCCGCCACGCATGGTATAGAAGTTGTTTTACAAAAAACTGTGTTTGAAACAGATGTGTTTCAACAGGCAGCAAACCTTGCAATCGCAGCTTACGATTCGTTAAATTCTGCTCAAACGTGAATGCAATTTCTGCCTAAAGCAGTATTATTTGAGCCATGCGTCGAAGGTACATGCTCTACAGACTCAGGTCTTTTAGTGTCTCTGTGCTGGGGATTAGTCTTAGTGAACGGAGAGTCACTTTGGATCGGTCACAAGCTTTTCCTTAAGTGATTCTAACCGACGAACTAAGTGATCGAGAGGGTTATGTTTTACCATCGCAAGGTGGATACTGTCAGACCCTCGGTAGCTGCTTGCTCCTGGTGAGGTGCCCTGACACCTTACCCTACTACAGCAATGTGTGTGGCTGTCTGGTTATGAGCGAAGTTAGGGCATAGGTTCCTTACCTGATTCAATCATAAATTACGCGACCAGATAAGTGAGTATGATCCGCAAGGATCTATATGTCTTTAGCAAAGAGGCTTTTCTGCTTTGTTACTGGCGTAGGGCATGGTTCCCAGGACTTCTAGGGAATTAATCGTCTCAGATCCAAACCATAAGGCAAACCCTGCTTGGAGGTTTCGGTATTTTGGGACAACTTAAATTTTGGAAGTCCTTAAAGTGGCTACTGAATCTTCCCAATTTTTTTGGCAAACCGAAGCGGGAGCAATATTCCTGGCACGTTTGCCAAATTCCTGTATTCCTGGCTAGATAAAGGTTTTACGATCACTGCTGCTTGCTAAAGCCTTTCACTGAAGGGCAAAAGTGAGGCAGAAGCAGGGGTTTGGCTTGAAACCGTTGCCAGCTAGGAATCTTGATGCCAAGGGTCGCAATGACTGTTTTGGCTTGGGGTGGAATGAAAGCTTAAAGCGCCGAGGTTCCTGAAAGGCAGTACCATTGTCGCAATGACTATTTTGGCTTGGGGCGGAATAAAAGAACCATTGAGAGTACCGAATTCATAGTTGAGCGAAGCCGCTATTTTGGCATATTGGATGTCATAGGTAGCATCCGTTCTATTACAATTCTGTCTATTGGGAAGGATGAAAGAGGCAAGGGTCTGCAAAACCCTGTGTACGGTAAAGTTAACAGCACATTACATCTAAAAAACTAACGCACCTAAACCTGATGGTTTAGGTGCGTTAGTTTTTTAGATGCGGTCAATGGAGTTTGACTAACTTAACAGTTTCAGTTTCCTGTCAACTTTGCCTTTACTAGCTTGCTGTACCGCTCAAGCCCTCTCAAACTGTCAGCGGCTAGCGACATTAGTGTGCGAAAAGTGCTCGAAAACGACAAAAACGACATTAAAGTACGAATATCGTCGCAAGACGCTAAAATTCAGCAAAAACGACACTAACGCGCGAATCGCGACATTTAGCGTGCGACCGTACAACAACTCACCCTTGAAGGCGGCACCCAGATTCGAACTGGGGATGAGGATTTTGCAGACCCTTGCCTTACCACTTGGCCATGCCGCCGGAATTATAATTTATCTGCCGAAACTTGACTATACCAAATTTCATTCGCTACTGATCTACTGAATGTGTCTATGTTGATCCATAAGCAAAGGGTTATAGATATGGCTGTTTGGCAACAGAAACATTGGAGAGGTTGGAACAACAGTGACGCTCTACTGGCAATGCGCCAATCTTGATGAACCTGCACTATAGCTATAGCCATACTCACGCCCCCACTCCCCCTTTGATCCCAATGTCCTAAGCTTTTTGACAACAGCTATATCTGTTTTTTGTGGCGGCTCTGACCGGCTGAACAGGAGTATGTTGCTCAAAATCCCAAGGCTCTGATTGCGGTGCTCGATCGCCGTATCACAGTAAATTAAGTACTTTTGCGCATGTTTTCGCGCTTCTGTCGCGCTGGATGAAGCAAAACCGGGCTTCAGGATAGTCGATTTGTCCCCTGACACAAGCTGGTGAACAACGATTGAACAATCAAGCTACGTTCACGCGCTGATTTAGCCGCAACAGGGTACTGCTGTGACAGACAAGAAGCCGTAAAGTCTTCAGCTTTTTCCTACCACGGGTTGCCAATCATGGTAAAGGCCGCCCAGTAGTAGGGATGGGTGAGTTGCCGATCGCGTACCGCAAGGCTGGCGGGGGGTAAAGGAATCCCTTCGCCTGCTTCGATACCTTGCAGGCGACCATTTTCGAGAAAGACCCGTCCTTTTGCCATATCGAGTTGTGCCTTGCGGAGTGCTTCAGCTTTGATGCGAGCCGTCCGCAGGTCTTTGTAGAAGCCGGTCATGAGGGCAGTGGTGGCGGCATCACTGACGTACCAGAGGCTAGCAACGGCGGTTTTAACGCCCGTTTGGACAGCCAGCCCCCCAAACCCTAGCTCGGCTTCGCGATCGCCCAAAGCCGTGGCACAGGCGCTAAGCACCAGGAGTTCGATCTGCGGCTCGTTCCAGCCCAGTTGACGCACCTGATCAAGCCGAAGTTTGTCGTTCCAAAGCTGGATGTAGGAATTACTGTTCGCGCCCGGATAAAAGTCGGCGTGAGTTGCCATATGAATGATGCCAAAGGGCTGCTCTTTCCGAAAGGCTTTGAGGTTTTCGAGGGTGACGTTGTTGTTGAAGGCGAGCCGTCCTGACCACAGTTGATTGACCAGTATGGAGACTTCGACGGGTACGGCTGGTAGGGGTGGCTGATCCTGCGTACTTTCTGAGATGCCTAGCCCCAATACCTTTACGTCTCGAATGTTGCGGTAGCGGGTATCGGTGAGGCTCAGGCTGGGCATAACGCCAAGGCTGTATTTCTCAATCAAAAAGCCTTGACCATCGTTAAGAGCAGCCACGGGCAGCGATCGCAATCCGGTATCCATCAAAAACACCAGATTATCGATGCCTCTGGTTTGCAGGTCAGGGGCGATCGGTGCAATCAGCCACTGGTAAAGTTGGCGGCTCATACCCATGTAGGTGACAGCACGAGTTTTGCGCGGGTCGGAGATTTCGTTGCGAAATTGTTGTGCCAGGGCAATGACTTTGCTACGCGTTGCTTCGGGAAGGCGCTTGCGAATAGCATCACCCTTTGCGGTGATCACCACCAGTTCAAGCTGATCGGTGGCATCTGACTTCGCAACGTCGTCCGTTTGCAGTTGCTTTGCCTGGTCTGGCTGCTGAGTCACGCCTAGCGAGGCGGGCACAAAGCTGATGTAAATGAAGGCAGGCTTGGCTCCCGTATCTTTTTCAATGCGCTGGGCGATGTCGCGTGGTTCTTCACGAGATTTGGGACGAGTATCTTCCAGGCCAAGGTAAGACTCGAACGTGCGGGTGAAGCGGTCTTCTGGGGTGTCTGGTGCCAGTTTGAAGGTTTGCAGTGGAGTGACGTTCGGTTTAAGATCCGTTTTGGAGCAGCTTGTCAGCGCACAGAGGTCTGGGATGTTGACCTTGACCGCCACCTGCACCTGCACCTGCACTGGGTTTGAGGTCGAAACCCCATCGCTGGCTCTCAGCGTAAAGGCGTTCAGCAGCCCCGTGGCATCGGTCGGTGGCGTATAGACCAGAACATCACCAGGGGCAAGCGTGACACTGCCAGGAACGACCGGATTGCCGTTGAGGGTGAGCGTTGCACCAGGGGCGATCGACGCAATGGTCAGCGTCGTCACGTCCTGGTTCACATCGGTGATTGTCGGGGCGATCGCGGCATAGCTGATCACAAACGGAGTATTTTTGATGGCTCCTGAGAGGGATGTGGTGGCGCTCAGGGTCGGTGGCGTGTTCACCGCAGTCAGGGCAATGCCAGTCGCGGGTACCACCGTGATTGTGTTTGCCTGCACCGGAAAACTACCGGAGGCGATGACGTTGCCGCCGCCCCGGTTGATTGCGCCTGCTGTACCGTTTGTGCTGGCAGACCCAACCACAAAGGGGAGGTTATTCGGCCCCCCATCGTGTTGAATCGCTACCGTCCCGCCCGTATTTGTTCCTTGCGTGTCGATTGTGGTGCCTGCTTGTGTGCCTTGTACCAACCCTGTTGCTGTGACTGTCACGTCGCCCCCTGCGCCTGTCGCATTCAGCAGGGTTTCGATGCCGCGCGTATCGATTCTCGTAAAGGTAATGTTGCTGCCAGGGGCAGAACCAGCGGTAAGCGTAACGGCTCCTCCCTGGTAGGTTGGGGTGCCGATCGCAAACGTGGCATTTGAAATGGCTGAGGCATTGATGGTGCCAGTCAAAATGCTACTTCCGGCTTGCAGTGTCACAGCCCCCCCCTGAGCGCCGTAGCCGTTGCCCCCTGTATAAAACGAGTTGATATCGTTTGTGGTGATGGAGCCACCAGCAGTCAGGCTAATGTCTCCTCCGCTTAAAGACGCAAACGAGGTGCCTGTAGAGGACGCGTTGATCGTGCCCGTTGTGATATTGCCAGGTGCGGCCAAAATCACCGATCCCCCATTGTCGAACCCTGCGCCGCTAGTGGTGAGGTTTCCAACCGTAATGCTGGCGGGTGAAGCTGTCGTTCCGGGAGAGCTAAACGTGGTGCCTCCCTGGGTTTGAGGTATGTTGGCGGCTGCAACAGAGATCCCTGCCCGCAAAATGAGTGCCCGTTCAGTCGTCAAAACAGTGAAATCAGGATCGGTAGCAGGAATATTAATAGGAGTATCAGGACCAGTGATCGTGATGTTGCCCCCGGTAATACTGCCTCCAGCTTCTACCTTGAGTGCGGCACCTGTGTAATTACCAAAGGTGACATCTCCACTTGAGGTCACGATCGGGTCATAGAGACTAATGAGGTTCCCCGGTTGTCCTGATCGGGTGAGGATGGAGAAATTCCCCTTGCTGCCAAAGTGGGAATCGCCAGAAATCACACCATCACTGATCAGGCTCAGATCACCACCGCTCTGGAATGGTGCCGTTTGCAGGTGGTTGAGCGCCAGAATATCGATGCCCCGATCGCCCTGAATCGTCAGCATCCCACCCGCTTTTGCTGTAAATGGATTGGCCACGCTATCGCGAATGAATACCGTCTCCCGCGCCAGCAAATTTAAGTCTCCCGTTGTTTGCAGTTGGCTCTCTACCAGCGTCAGGTTGCGGTTAGCAGCAAGGGTAGCCGTCTGGGCTGTGGCAGTACGAACAACGACATCACCCGTTACGATCGCCGTTGCCGAGCCAGTCAAGGCAACGGTGCCATCAGAATTCACGCTCACTCCGGTGGCGTTGCCAAAATTTCCACCCGTAAGCAGTTGAGGGAGAGAGGCGATCGGCAAACTCCAGGCATTGGGCAAAGTCGTGGGCTGACTGAGCGCGATCGGCTGAATTTCCAGACTCAACAGGCTTCCAGGCTGGCTGAGTTTAACCAGGCTTTGGCCGGGCACAGCAGCGGCAATGAGTTGTCCTCCTGGTGCGGCCAGGGTTCCAGTGCTGACGATCGTGCCACCTAGCAGTGCCAGCGTTTGACCTGACGGCACCGCTAGATTGCCGAAATTAGCAATACCGCCTGGTTGCGCCATCGTGAACGCAAATGCTCCTGGAGACCCAATCAGCGTCGTATAGTCATTCGTGCCGCTGGCATTAAACCAGCCACTGCCAAAGCCAATCCCATTCGCAGTCGTTGCTGTAAAGGAACCAGGCACATTCAGGCTGGCATTAGCACCAAACACAAGGCCTGCCGGATTCAGCAAAAACAAGTTGGTGTTGCTGCCCGTCACCTGCAGCCGTCCGTTGATGAGGGAAGTTTCACCGCCCACGACGCGTCCCAGAATATTCTGCACCTGGGGATTGGCCAGAAAATTCGCGGTTTCATTGGCAGACAGCCCAAACCGCTGAAAGCTCTGAAACAGATTGCTGCCAGCCTGGGTGCCGCCGCTAATGTCGTAACGGTTGCCGTTGAGGGTCACGCTGGTATTCGTGCCATCGGGGGATGCTGTGACCGACTGCGCGCGCGCCGGAGCCGTTGCCATGATTCCCAGTAACGGCAAGGACGCCAGGAGCGACCCGACTTTGGCAGCTAAAGGAGCTTTCACTGGAGTAGGCGCAGCCTTGCGTCGCAGAAAAAAGCGCCCGTCAGGAAAACGGACGTCGACTGCAAGCTGATCGGCCAAGCCCCGACGTTTGAGCGCCTGGGTGACTGCTGCTCGAGCGCGCAATACCTGCTCCAGTCGCCATCCTTGAGAAGCACTGTCGGCATGGTTGCGGTAGTAGTAAAGTGGCTGCCTGACCCGCCGAATCTCAGTCACTTCCGAAAGGCGGAGGCATAGGTCGTAATCTTCCACATAGTCCAAAGCCCGGCTGATGCCGCCGACCTGCTCGAAGACCGATCGCCGCATCAGGCGAAAGTGAAACGTCATAAAGTCGAGTAACAGCCCCTCTTTGGAGTAGGGAATGCGACACCGCTCTCCATAGCGCATGACAACGCTCTGTTCGTCAATGTCGAGGTAGTCGGTATAAACCATCCCCGCTTGAGGATGCTCCTGAAAGGCAAGTAACGTCTGCTCCAGCGCTGTGGGAGCCAGCAGGTCATCGCTATCCACCCAGCCGAGGTAGGTGCCCGTTGTATGCGCGATCGCCGCCTGAAGGGCTGCTACCCGTCCCCGATGCGCGGCAGTCACCACACGCACCCGCCGATCGCGCTGAGCATAGCTATCGGCAATGGCAACCGAGCGATCGTCAGAGCCATCATCCCAAACCAGCAGTTCAAAATCGGTAAACGTCTGTTGCAGTACACTTTCGATCGCGGCACCGAGATACCGCTCCCGGTTGTACGTCGTCATGACAAGCGAAATCAGCGGTGACATAGTGTGCCTCAATGAAGAAACCCCTCGCTCACAACGGCGACTGCTTGAGCAAGCCTCAATCATCCACGATCAAGCTCGGTACTCAAAACTTAAATCTATGCCGAATGATGCCCATCCCGAAAGCTGGTATAAATCTTGACAAATGCACTCATGTAAACAGCTTTGGGTGGGCGCTCCAAGCGATCATCACATGATTGAACAACCTTGCACAAAAACCTTTCGCAAAGAAGAGGCATGAAAAAATGGGAGCGGCATTAGAGCAATGCTTTTTGAAGTGTGAGGAGCCTTTGGGTATCAGAAGGCAGAAAAAGCTGACCGCTGACCGCTAACCGCTAACCGCTGACCAAATCTACTTACCGCACTGTAAACCCATAATCACCAAGTCACGGGGCTGCGTTTCAAACTCTGCGACTCCAGGTAAATAGCCCCACCGCTGAAAGCCAAACTGCTCAAACAAGCGTAGGCTCGGTTCATTGTGGGCAAAGATAAACCCCAGGAGCGTTTTGATGCCGAAAGCAGGGCTTTGAGCGATTGCCTGCTGCAATAGCGTTTGTCCGATGCCTTTGCGACGGTAATTTGAGGAGACATAGATGCTCAGCTCCGCCGTCGCATCGTAAGCAGCCCGACCATAGTAAAACGACTGGAACCCTAGCCAACCAGCCACCTCTCCGTCTATATCCATCACCCACAGCGGTCGTTTGTCGGCACTGTGCGCGTAAAACCAAGGCAAGCGACTTTCGACTGTAACGGTATGCAGATCGGCTGTCACCACACGGCCAGCGATCGTTGCATTGTAAATCGCGACGATCGCCGTCAAATCCGCTTCTACTGCGTCTCGAATGTACATTACTGCCCCTTAGCGTCCACGTTGGCTGGAACTTATCACAAAGTCGGTTTTGCGTCAGCTCTTCAAGACCGCTTAAGAAAAACAAAGAAAGTGTTTGACAAAACTGGCAGCGATCGTCACAATGTAGATCGCCTCTAAAAAGGCATCGAGGGACTGTAGTTCAATTGGTTAGAGCACCGCCCTGTCACGGCGGAAGTTGCGGGTTCGAGCCCCGTCAGTCCCGTAGTCTACTGTACAGTGACTAATTAGCTGTCGCTGGTGACAGAATAGTGTCATCGGTGACTAATTGGTGTCATTGTGCCAATTTGCTGTCGTTAAACTGGTGGTGACAGATTATTTGTCGTTACACCCCAAATGACAGGGCGGTGCTCTCTTTCAACCCGCAAAGAATTTAGAGTTCCTTCTACTTTTCTGGTTTGAACCTATTTAAGCTTTTATTCTCTGAATCAATAAAAATGATGCAGCATTCGATGGCTGGGATTCAACCTGCCTCAGAAAGGACAGGTAATTGCGACTCGCGCAGTTGTCAGGCGGCTCATGACGCTGATTTCTTTCAACCTGCCTCAGAAAGGACAGGTGATTGCGACCCAGAGTGGACAGACGTTCACGGATGGTGGTCTGGTTCTTTCAACCTGCCTCAGAAAGGACAGGTGATTGCGACATCACTTTCCTTTCACTGTGGCTTGAATGGCTTGGCTCTTTCAACCTGCCTCAGAAAGGACAGGTGATTGCGACATGCGTGTGCTGCCAGGGTAGCAAAAACGTCAGCCTGTCGCTTTCAACCTGCCTCAGAAAGGACAGGTGATTGCGACTTGTCGAGCGTAGCCGCCATGACTGGCACGGCAACAACTTTCAACCTGCCTCAGAAAGGACAGGTGATTGCGACATGAGCCGCGATCGCGCTCTCCACGAATTGCCGCCTTTCAACCTGCCTCAGAAAGGACAGGTGATTGCGACGGCAGCCAACCAAAACCCAGACTAGGCAGAAGTTTCAGAAGGTCTTTGCGCGGATCGCATTGCCTGCCCTTCTCTAAACCTGAGCTTTCACAATTTAGAGCTGATCTAAAATCATGAAACCGATGCAGCACAAGGCTTTGAGCCTTTGCGCGAATCACTGCAAAAAATTACTCTTTTGGTGACCGCTGAAAGGAAGAATAGAAAAGGGTTCCCCCTTGGTTGGGGGTGATTCGGTAGCTACTACAGCAGTACATCCGCGCCCTTGTTGCCGGGAGCGCACCGACGCCATAATTGAAGCAGACTAACGCCTCAACTATGACTTAATCTCGTTTAAGAGACCGAAGTCTCCTATCCGACGGCATCAGGGTGAGCAGCTAAGCTGATGTGCATTCAAGTTGCATGGGCAAGGGGCTTAAGCCCCTTGTTCGCAGAATTTTCTGCGTTTTCTAGGATTGCAACTTAAACGACGATTAGCCTATCCCTCTTCTACCACGCTTGTCAGAGAAACAGCTAAAAGTCTTGCCTGCCATGACTTCCACTCTTGGTCCACGTTTGAGCAGCTAAAGTGAAAGACAGAGACCAGATCAGGCTTTTAGAGTTCACTCCAGCCAGAGTGATTAAAGAGGGCTACCAGGGTCAGAAAGCAAGACTGTCTGACGACAGCCAAACTAACCCTTATTTTGCACGAACGTAGACTGCAAGCAGCATATGTCGCGGCGCTGTTTAAATCATTCGGTTTTCAAGGTGCAAAACTTGGACTACAACCCTTTTTAAGCGCGGGCTTGGTAAGCCGCGATCGCCACAGCTCTCGCCTTCTCTTCGAGCCTGCCAACCAGGGGCTGTTTCGCTTCTTCAATAGCCAGGCCAAGTTTGCTGCCTGGGCTGCGAAGGTTCTCAAGGAGTCTGCCGTAGCTCCAACGGTGAACACTAGCGCGATACTGCTTGGCGTATTGCTGTTGCCCTTCCAGATAGCCTGGACTTTTTTGCTCGGCTTTAGCTTTGATCTCGGCTTCGACGATGGCTCGAACGTCGCCTAGCTTGGGTAAGGCAAGACTGCTCGCGTTGTAGCGCTTAGCGATCGCCACGATCGCTTTTGCCAGCAGTCGATCAACGTACTGCCCCAGTTCCGATTCGCCAAAGTGGTCAGGGGCTGATCGCTTTTGTGCCTTGTGGCGTTGATGGGCGGTTTTCTGCTGCTCCGAACGTCTTCGATTCAGCAGCCTATAATTCTCACCGAGTAGTTGCCGAATCCCATAGATGGCAAGCGGTTGGATCGCATGGGCATCCCAAACAACGATCGTGGCAGGCTTTTCTAAACCCAGGCTCAGTCCGACAATAATGTGAGACAGCCCCTTGTAGAGCGGTTTGCTGGGGCGATCGAACGTTGTGTTAATCCGAGTCAGGGTAGAGTTTAGGCGTTTGACATACGCTTGCTGGGTTGCCCGAAGGTCGCCCTTACTCTCCATTTGAGTGATTTTCTTGGCAATGTCTGCTGCTTTTTCTTGACGGACTTGCTCAGTCCCCTCAACCGTCCAGAGCCGCGTGTCGATGGTGCAGTAGAGGGTGAGCCGATGCACATCCCAGGGATGCCCTTTCCCTTCGCCTTCCTGCCATCCTAGACGAGCAGAGCGGAGGGTAAAAAGGCCACTAGAATGCTGATCTTTGCTGGCTCGTTTGGTCTCCTGGTCTTCTAAAAACCGTTGGAACCAGGGAAGCTGGCGTCGATCGCAGTAGATCGCAAAGGCGTGGTCACTGAACCCGTTAAAGTGGACACAGAGCCGACCCTTAGCGTTTTTCTCCCAAACTAAATCTTCATTGGTCTCGAAGATGAGCGGAAAGGGGAGCACGCCCGGTCTGGTCAGCAAACGATCTTGCCAGCGTTTAGCCTCAGCATTGTCTCTTGGAACAGTTTGAGTGGCTGTTTCAAGCGCATCAAGCCAGCTCTGCACGGTCAGGTCGCGCCCATGCGGTAGGCGACCCTCGATTTGCTCCTGAAGTCGCTTGACTTGAATCTCGACCTTACGGCGACGTTGAGCAAATTTCTGTGGGTCTTCGTCTTACTGTGGCACTTTGCAGCCGTTCTTGAGCAGGAAGGCGATCGCACAGCGCTCCAGCACCGATTTTGTATCCTGATAGCGCTCAAACAGTTGGTTCGCCAAGCTCCGATCCGATAAGGCAACCTTCTTTTTGCTCTTCTTGCCTGGGTTCTGAGTGGGCTTGCCTGAAGCAGTGACTGGTTGAAGCTGAGTCAGAAGCGCAGCGGCACGATCGCGAAGGCTGAGGAGTTCGACGCCACTCTCTTGAGCCAACGCCTCGTCGCTTTTGAGCATTTCCAGCCAGCGCAGCTTACCATCCACCCTGCGCTGAAGGTGCTGCTGAATTTTGAGCCAAGACTTGTAGATATAATCTGCCATGTGGACAGCAGAAGTGTAGAGCCGTGAGGGTTGCCCCGTAAAACGGGTATCGGTTTTAAGGGGTTGGCAAAGTTGACTCACAACCGCCGTTGGATGCTTTCCCTTTTGCCGCCAGGTCTCCAAGTCTGAATGCTGGCTCATCTGCTCCAAGATTTCATTAATCAAGGGGGTATTGCGCTCTGCCATCAAACTCCAGAGTGCTTGCCGAGTAGAGGCACTGGCAACCAGACCACATTGAATCGTGATTTGACTCATAAGGTATAGCCCGTCAAGTAGAACTAAAGTACTATAAAAACACGATGTTTTCAAGAGGCTAAGGTGTTTTTTCTTTCTTTTTGTACGATGGATCGTATGGAAGGACGATTTTTTACGAGTACAGAAGCGGCTGAGATTACACAATGCTCTCGGCGGCAATTGCAGTATTGGCGAGAGCAGGAGATTGTTGTACCGACTGTGAACACGACAGGGAAAGGGCGCAACGTGTATTACTCCGTAACGGACTTATTAGCGCTAACGCTGATGGAGTATTTGCTTTCGGTTGGTTTGAGCTTTGAAGTTTGCCAATCGGCTCTAAACTTTCTGAGAGCAGTGGACCCAAAGCTTTTCGAGCTGCCGCTGCATGGCAAGACTGAAAAGCGGTTTATGCTCTGGCAAAGTGCCGGAGAGGAAACGCTGCGTTGTACAGAATTTGATGAACAGAAAGCGATCACGGCCATTCAGGCTGGACGGGCGATCGTCCCGATTCAGATCGAAGCACTGGGCAAACGCCCGGAAAAAAGGCTTCAATTGGTTAGTAGTCCCAGCTAAGCGTTTAGCCGTCAGCATAAGTCGGAAAACGGGAAACGCCAAGGCTGGCACACTGCAAAAGTCGGTGTCTTACACGTTCTTACTGCTCTGGCACAAATGATTGGTCACAGCGCTAACACTGTGTAAGCCGCTGAAGCCTCCCATCCAGTGTTACCAAGCCTTACCCTATGGCAGAAGAGTTCGATAAGCGTTCTCTCAGTGAACGAGACATCTGCACAAAGTACATTACTCCCAGCATCGTGGGGGCTGGATGGAATGTGCAGACCCAGATCCGGGAAGAAGTGACGTTTACGAAGGGACGAGTTAACCCCAAAGGTAAACTGGTCAGTCGGGGAGAGTCGAAGCGGGCAGATTACATTCTTTACTTCAAGCCCAACATTCCTTTGGCGATCGTGGAGGCGAAGGACAATAACCACGGCATCGGCGACGGGATGCAGCAGGCACTCACCTATGCCGAGATTATGGGTATTCCCTTCGTCTACAGTTCTAATGGGGATGCCTTTTTGGAGCACGATCGCACGGGCAATGCAGCCCAAGTCGAACGAGAATTTGCCCTCAATGAGTTTCCCTCGCCGGAGCAATTGTGGCAGCGGTACTGCATCTGGAAAGGGATTGCGCCTGAAATTGAGCCGATCGTGACCCAGGATTACTACTTTGATGGGAGTGGTAAAGAACCCCGATACTATCAACTCAACGCGATTAATCAGACGATCGAGGCGATCGCCAAAGGGCAAAACCGCATTCTTTTGGTCATGGCAACGGGAACGGGCAAGACTTTTACGGCATTTCAAATTATCTGGCGCTTGTGGCGATCGGGTGCGAAGAAACGGATTTTGTTTCTGGCTGACCGCAATATTCTGATCGACCAGACGAAAACGAACGACTTTAAGCCGTTTGGGTCGGCGATGACCAAAATTACTAAAAGGCAAGCGGATAAGTCGTTTGAGATTTATCTGTCGCTGTATCAAGCTGTTTCGGGGACGACGGAAGCGCAGGACATTTACAAGCAGTTTTCCCGCAACTTCTTTGACCTGGTGATTATCGATGAGTGTCACCGGGGCAGTGCGGCGGAAGATTCGGCATGGCGAGAGATCCTGGAGTATTTTGAATCGGCAACTCAGATTGGTTTGACGGCAACACCCAGAGAAACCAAAGAGATTTCCAACATTGAGTATTTTGGGGAGTCGCTCTATACCTACTCGCTCAAGCAGGGCATTGAGGACGGTTTTCTGGCTCCCTATAAAGTGGTGAAGATTGACATTGACAAAGACCTGGAAGGATGGCAACCGCAACCGGGACAAAAGGACAAGTATGGGCGGGAGATTGAGGATCGAATCTACAACCAGAAGGACATCGATCGCTATATTGTCTTCGAGAAACGCATTGAACTGGTTGCCCAGCGCATCACGCAGTTTTTGCAGGAGAGCGGCGACCCTTACATGAAGACGATCGTCTTTTGTGAGGATATCGACCATGCGGAACGGATGCGAAAAGCGCTGGTGAACGAGAATGCGGCACTGGTTGCCCAGAATCGTAAGTACATCATGCGGATTACGGGGGATGAGAATGAGGGCAAGGCAGAGCTGGATAACTTCATTGCTCCTTACGAAACCCATCCAGTCATTGTCACAACCTCCAGGCTGATGACCACGGGCATTGATGCTCAAACCTGCAAGCTGATTGTGCTCGATCGCCGCATCCAGTCCATGACTGAGTTCAAGCAAATTATTGGACGGGGCACTCGCATTAACGAGGAGTACCACAAGCTGTACTTCACCATCATGGACTTCAAGAAGGCGACCGAGTTGTTCTACGACCCGGACTTTGATGGCGATCCGGTGCAGATTTATGAACCGAAAACGGGAGAGCCTACCGTTCCACCCGCTGAAGACGTTGGGGAAGAGGTGGTGATCGTTGGTCCCACGACTGGCAGCAACAGGCGCGTGAAGTATGTAGTGGCAACTGAAGGCGCAGGCATTGTACGGGAACGGGTGCAGTATTACGGCCCTGATGGTAGGTTGATCACCGAGTCGATTAAGGACTTTACTCGTAAGACGGTGCGCCAGGAGTTTGCGTCGCTGGATGCCTTCCTCAAGCGCTGGAGTGAGGCCGCGCAGAAGCAAGAGATTTTGAGGGCATTGGAGGAGCGGGGTGTTCTGCTAGAGGCGCTGGCAGAGGAAGTCGGTAAAGACTTCGATTCGTTTGACCTGATTTGCCATGTCGCGTTTGATCAGCCGCCGTTGAGCCGCAGAGAACGGGCGGAACAGGTTCGCAAGCGCGATTACTTTACGAAATACGGAGAGCAAGTCAGAGACGTTTTGGCTGCCCTTCTGAATAAGTATGCCGATGAGGGCATTGAAAACATCGAGGATATTAATGTTCTGAAAGTTCAACCGATGAATCGATTGGGCACACCGACTGAGATTATCAAGCGATTTGGGAGCAGGCAAGCGTACTTCCAGGCAGTTCAGGAGATGACTGCAGAGCTCTACAAGGTTGCATGATATAACATCCTAGTGGAAAGATCGGCAAGCGCTCAGGATATCATGGCATCAATTGCCAATTGGCTTTTTGGTAAAGACACATCTTCTAAATTTAATTTTCTTAGTAAATCTTATGGGTGACTTGACTGAAAATAGTAATTCTTCTATCCAACTTGACGATGTGATTCGCAAGATACAAGATGCCTCTCTCGCAGACACACTATTTGATCATGATTTTCAAGAGGAAGTTGCCAAAGTACTTCGTGTTACCTGTCAACTAAAGAGTGATTTATTAATTGCAGAAGATCAAGGGGACAAGGTTAAGCAGCGAAGATTAGAGGCGGTGATTCCTGGTCTTGAAGTTGCTGCGTGTGCAGTGCATAAAAAACCAAACAGAGCTTTAGTTCGGGATATCAGACGTGACACAGAGTTTGTACTTCGTCAGATTGAAAGTCCGTTTTGGGGTAGAGCCAACAATTTTTTCAAGACCTTCTTGTATTCAACAGAAACTCATACAAAAGTTGTTGTCGGCCTTTTCGGTGCCTTACCTGTTCACCTGATAACTCCTATTATTTTGGTTGTCCTTCTAGGGGGGGCTACTGAGTGGTTAAAGGCTCATGGTGTTGTCGCACCTCGACCAACTACACCCACTCCCTCCGCTTCAACCAGTTCTCAAAAAGCGCCTGAAAACGGACCTAAGCAACCTGAACCTGCTCCCTCCGCTTTAGCCAGTCCTCAAAAAGCGTCTGAAAACGTTCTAAAAAGATTGACTGAAGATGAGTTTAGCGAAACCGTAGCCTTTCTAATTATGTCTGCAATGGCAGGAGCGACTGGCAGTGTGGTGAGTATTATGCTGCGGCTCGACCAATACCAAAATCAGAAGTATAGGGAAACGTTGCTACCCGTCTTCGTTGGAGCCTTTAAACCAGCAATCGGTGCCTTTCTAGGAATTTTCGTATTTGCGCTGATTAGCTCTACACTGCTACCTATCACTGTTTCCAAGGATGAGTCGAAGCCAGTGAATCGGTGGTTAGCGTTTATGGCGATCGCGTTCGTCGTAGGTTTCAGTGAACGGTTTGCGAATGATCTGATCAGCCAAGCAGAGCAAATCGTACCTGGAAAAAATCCACCTGGAAAGAGCTTGTCATCCTCGGAGGATGAACTCATTGCTCACTCTGAACACAAGCCAAAGGATACCAATTAAACGATGTCTATCAGCACCACTATTAAGACCATTCAGGACATCATGCGGAAGGATGCCGGGGTGGATGGTGATGCTCAGCGCATTAGCCAACTGGTGTGGATGCTGTTTTTGAAGGTGTTTGATGCTCAGGAGGAAGAGTATGAGCTGATGCGGGATGCCTATCACTCACCGATCCCAGAGGCATTACGCTGGCGGAACTGGGCAACGGATGCGGAGGGCATGACTGGGGAAACTCTGCTGGACTTTGTAGATAATGTCTTGTTTAAGGCGCTGAAGGAATTGCCGATCGGTCCCGGAACCGACCCACGCGCCAAGGTGGTGCGGGATGTGTTTGAGGATGCCTACAACTACATGAAAAACGGCACCCTTCTGCGGCAGGTGATTAACAAGCTGAATGAGGTGGACTTTAACTCGGCGAAAGACCGTCATCTGTTTGGCGACATCTACGAAAAGATTCTCAAGGACTTGCAGAGTGCGGGCAATGCGGGGGAGTACTACACGCCTCGCGCAGTTACGCAGTTCATGGTGACGATGACCGATCCCAAGCTGGGCGAGACGGTGTTTGACCCTGCTTGCGGCACGGGTGGCTTCCTCACCAGTACGCTGGAGCATGTTCGCACGCATTATGTGAAGACGGCAGAAGATGAGGAGACGCTGCAACGATCGCTCAAAGGCTTTGAAAAGAAACCCCTGCCCCATCTACTCTGCATCACCAACCTGCTGCTGCATGGGGTGGATGTGCCTCCGGTGAAGCATGACAACACGCTAGCGCGACCGCTACGGGATTACTCCACTCGGGAAAAGGTGCAGGTGATTGTCACCAACCCGCCCTTTGGTGGCATGGAGGAGGACGGCATTGAGAACAATTTTGACTCTTTCAAGACACGGGAAACGGCAGACCTGTTTCTAGTGCTGATTATGCACCTGTTAGAGGATGGCGGCAGAGGGGCAATCGTCCTGCCCGATGGCACGCTGTTTGGCGAGGGTGTGAAGACGCGGATTAAGGAAAAGCTGCTGCAAGAGTGCAATCTGCATACGATCGTTCGGTTGCCCAATGGCGTGTTTAACCCCTACACGGGCATCAAGACGAATCTGCTATTTTTCACAAAGGGAGAGCCAACCACAGAAGTCTGGTACTACGAGCACCCCTATCCCACCGGGTACAAGTCCTACAACAAAACGAAGCCGATTCGGTTTGAGGAGTTTGAGCCAGAGCAAGCCTGGTGGCACAACCGGGAGGAGACGGAGTTTGCCTGGAAGGTATCGGTAGAAACGATCAAGGCGAACAACTACAACCTGGACATCAAGAACCCGCATCGGGTGGATGTGGCACACGCTGACCTGGAGGAAATGCTGGAGGCCCATCAGACGCTGCTGAAGGAGTTGGATGAGGTGCGGAGTAAGCTGAAGTTTGAGTTGAAGGCGTCGCTGGAACGGCAGGAGTAACGAGATGGAGCGATCGCATGTTCTGAACATTATTGCGGCACACCAGGAGTCCTTGAAAAATCTGGGGGTGAAATCCCTGGAGTTGTTTGGTTCGGTTGCCCGAAATGAGGCAACAGCGACGAGTGATGCCGATTTTTTGGTGGAGTTTTCGACGGAGGCTGGTTTATTTGAGCTATTTCGGGTGCAGCATTACCTGGAGGAAATTTTGGGGTGTGCAGTGGATTTGGGGACAAAAGATTCCCTACGGGAACACCTGAGAGAACCTGTGCTGAAGGATGTGATCCGTGCCCTCTAGAGATTGGCAACTGCGAGTAAGTGATATCCTGAATGCGATCGCCAACATTCAACAACTGACAGCAGACATCAGCTTTGAGAAATTTGCGGAAAATCAACTGGTGGCAAAAGCAGTTCTCTATGATTTTGTTGTGATTGGGGAAGCTGCAATCAATATTCCAACTGAAGTGCAGGTGAAATATCCCGATATTCCCTAGCGATTCATGAGCAATATGCGAAATGTGATTGTCCATGAATATTTTCAGGTAAATTTGATGATTGTCTGGAACACGGCACAAAACAACCTGCCGCCTCTAATTGCCCTGCTAGAAGCATTGCTACATAAAGAAGGATGAGAGGAATGAACGTAGAAACGTTTTTTGAGAATTTTGAATTACTGACTAATGCCTCAAATGCAGTTGATAAACTGAGGGAAGTTGTTTTGCAGTTAGCTGTACGAGGAAAATTAGTTTCTCAAGATTCAGAAGATGAATCAGCTTCATTGCTTTTACAAAAAGTACAAGCTAGGAAAGAGTTTCTGATTAAAGAGGGGAAAATTAAGAAGATAAAAGAATCTAAACTAACTATTGATGTTGATGACATCATATTTTCTCTTCCTAATGGATGGTGTTGGGAAAATCTTTCAAAATTGGTGCTTCAAATTAAAAGGGGGCCGTCCTTAAAATGTAACCAGGAAGGATTAGGAATTAGATACATTACGTCTGGAAATTTACTAAATGGAAAACTAGATTTAAGCGCTGATTTTAAATTTTTAGATGGATTTGATAAAATCTATTCTTGCCGTTTGTATCCTGGCGACGTTATTCTAAACTGTGTTAATAGTTTGGAAAAACTTGGCAAATCTGCAGTTTTTAGAGAAGAGCACGGAGATGCAATTGTAGGATTTAACAACTATGCTCTTGAATTACCCAAGGATTTGATATTTCCAGACTATATTCAAATTTTTTTTCAGTCTTTTGTATTCAAAAAGCAGCTAGTTCCTCTAACTAAGGAAGCTATCAACCAAGCTAGTATCGCTACAAGAGAAGTTAATTCATTTATATTGCCTATTCCACCGTTTGCTGAACAGAAGCGGATTGTGGAGAAATGCGATCGCCTCCTCATTGTCTGTGACGAAATCGAAAAACGGCAGCAGCAACGGCAAGCAAGCCTCCTCAAAATGAACGAAGGTGCAATTTTTCAACTCCTCACCGCCCAAACCCCCGACGACTTCCACCACCACTGGCAGCGCATCTGCAACAACTTCGACCTGCTCTACAGCATTCCCGAAACCATTCCCAAACTCCGTCAGGCAATCCTGCAACTGGCTATGCAGGGACTATTTGTAACTGAAAAAGCCAATAATGAACAGAATGCACTTTCTCAGCCCCAGAAAGTATCTAACTTTGTAAAGGTCTTAAACGGGTATGCTTTCAAGAGTGAGTGGTTTCTAGTTAACGGAATAAAGCTTTTGCGTAATGCAAACATCGGTCACGGTTTCTTGCGTTGGGATGACACTGCTAGAATCTCGCCCGAACAAGCATCAGAATTTCAAAGATTTAAGCTCGGCGAAGGAGATATTGTTATATCTCTTGATCGTCCAATTATTAATACTGGGTTAAAGCTTGCAAAAGTTAGCAAAAATGACCTGCCGTGCCTTCTATTACAGCGTGTCGGCAAGTTTGAGTTCTTAACGAATGAAGTTGATTCTGACTATTTTTTCTGGTGGCTCCAATCCCCAATTTTCATAAACTCTATTGATCCTGGTAGAAGCAATGGGGTACCACACATCTCGTCGAAGCAGATCGAAGCAATTCCTTTTAATCCACCACCCCTCGCTGAACAAAAACGCATTGTCGCCAAAGTCGATTCCCTTCTTTCCCTCTGCGATGCCCTGGAAGCCAAACTCAAAGCCGCCCGCGACAGCAGCACCACCCTGATGGAAGTCGCCGCACGACAGATTTTAGTCGCTTGATTCCACGCTCTTGAAATTAGGACCTAACCTTGCAAGCCGACCAGTTTCACCAACTCCTAGACGCCTTCAAAAGCCTGCCATCTCCGATTAAAGACCCAACCTTCATGGAGATTGCAGGCTATCCCCATTACGAAAACGTCTGTAGCAACATCCTGGCATTTTATTTTCAACCTGACGCCCCTCATGGCTTATCTGACCTATGCCTCAAGGCACTAATGTCTTTAGCGTCTGACTACGAGCCACAGTCAAACGTTACTGTCGAACGGGAAGTTGCAACCAAAGCCGGAAACCGTATCGACATCCTGATTCAATCAGACACGCACCTGATTGCGATCGAGAATAAGATCTACCACTCAGCCGTGAATCCATTTCACGACTACGCATCCTTCCTGCAACAGCAACGCTCTCACCGTAAGTTGACCACGTTTCTCCTCAGCCTCTATCCCGTAGGAGACCAAAATCTGCATGGCTTCATTCCCATCCAGTATGCCGATTTCTTCTCCAAACTTCGCCCACTGATGGGAGATTACCTCGTCGGAGCCAATACCAAATTCCTGATTTCACTTACCGACTTTATGGAAACGATCGAAAACCTAATGAGGGGGTCAATAATGGATGAAAGTATGTTCAACCTATTCAACGAGAGAGGTAGCGAAATTGTTGCTCTGCTGGAAGAAGTTAACAAATTTAAGGCAGAGCTACGTAAAAAAGTGTCTGAATTGGGAAGCCTGATCGACTATCAGAACAAACCCGTAGAGATTAAGCAGTGGTACTACCGCAAAGAACGAGCACTTTTAGATGTTTTAGTTCATGAAATTTATCTACCAAATAGCTTTGTAGTCGCAATAGACTGCGTACTAACAGTAGAAGGTTGGAAAATTGGGGGGTATGAAAGAAAGGGGGATTTTGAAAGCGCGCGCGCACTCTTTAACAACCTTCAAATCCCTCTCAAACAGAACTCCAACAGCGGAAATAGGTTAGAGCACATTACAACATATCCTTACAACGAACCACTAACCACTATTCAGACAGTTGCTCAAGACTGGATTGATAAGATTGCAGCTACACAAGTCCCTCAATCATGAACACAGCAATTACTCAGCTACCAAGCTAGAAAACTGCTCCAACTTTGCTTGTAAAGTCCCCCAAGTTCCAAGCTGTTGTTCTAGTTTCTGAGTGCACCCCCAACAGAAGCGGATTGTCGCTAAATTCGATGCCCTCCTCTCCCTCTGCGATGCTCTCGAAGTCAAACTCAAAGCCGCTCGCGACAGCAGTAGCACCCTGATGAAAGTTGCAGCATGACAGGTTTTGTAATATATTGTAGGGGTCGTATATTACATTAAGCTGTTCATCATTCAAACTGGGCATTTAGGAGGCTGAAACCCCTTTCTGGCTTAGATCGACTCGAAAATTTAAATGCATAACAGCTTATCAGCTCAGTTAACTTTACTCATGACTCAGCCTTTACTCAAATACAAAGTTGAAATCCCGCTAAATACTAAAATTAATTATAGTTTGGCAGATGACGATCTCCTTGAGGAGAACGTTGTTCTTCTGCATGAACCAACATCAAAAACACATACTTTGTTTGCAAGGCTTTCTGATCTTTTTCCTGAAATCAAAGATTTCTTAATTGAATCTTTAATTCTAGAAACATCTTTCTCAGAAGCGCAAGACTTACCAAAGCTCTATCAGGTTGCACGAAACCACATTAATCAGTACTTATATATTATTCGATACGTCACGCGCGAAGACTCTGCAACTTTGATTAATAGAGAAGCTTTAGTAACCGAGGTACTTGATGGTGAAGAGCATCAATATCGCTATCACGAGATTTTTCCACCTCAATCCACAGATAGCATTACGAGAGTACATTTTCTAACAAGAGAAACCTTTGAGTTTTTACTCAATGCTCCTTCTATAAACTTTGAAAAGTACATCGATATTTTTGTCGATGTGTCTAATCTTCGAGACCCTATTGCACGACTAATTGGTTTTGCGTCTTTAACTGAGTTAATTAATCATGAAGTAGGCGCAGGAACTATTGTGGTTGATGATTTAGCTAAAGCTGCTCGAAATCTCGTTGCTCATGGATTTGTAAGTGGACAAACTACTGTCACTTCTCTTAACGACCAATTCAATAAGTAGATCAGGCTTGAAAAGCTCCGGTATGTAAAGTTAGATGGAGGTATCGATTTCAACGATTTGGAGGTGCAGCATATGGGGGCACGCTTACGCCTTTTTCTGAATGCTGCTGAAGAGCGCACTTTGTTTGAGCTTCGCACCGCGACCACCGTGCCGCAACGTGTGAAAGACCGAGCCACAGCGGTTCGTTTGAGTCATCACGGCATGTATGTCGAAAAAATAGCGGCTTTTCTCAACTGGAACGAGCGGACAGTGCGAGAAACCTTGCAGCGCTGGCAAGCGCGGGGACTGGGTGGACTCTGGGATGCGCCCCGACCCGGAGCGCAACGCCGCTGGCAACCGGAGGACATCGCGTACCTAGAAGCGTGCTTACGAGATGACCAGCACACCTACAATAGCCAACAACTCGCTCACAAGTTAGCCACCGAGCGGCACGTGCAGTTGAGTGCCGACCACCTCAGACAGGTACTCAAAAAAAAGGGGTGATTTGGAAGCGTACACGTCACAGTCACCGAGGCAAACAAGACCCGCTCGAAAAAGCGAAGAAACTGGCGGACTTAGAGATGTTGCAATGGTCAGCCGCCGTGGGCGAAATCGACTTGTTCTATCTCGATGAATCCGGGTTTTCGCTGTGGATGCCGGTCGAGTACAGTTA
>NZ_PVWK01000022.1 GCF_003003795.1 Stenomitos frigidus ULC18
TGGCGGTTTACGACAGCCGATGCACGCATCAAACTACAGCGACTTTACCCATCAACTGAAAATTGACAGACCACTAGAGCATTGTAAAAAATCGCTTCATTGCTAAGCGTCTTCCCTGCTTCCCGCAACCGACGACTGCTCGCTTTTGCCTCGTCTAATGAGAGTTGCTCAGTTTCTAAGCCCTGAGCATGGGCACGCGCTAGAAACACCTCCTGCTGGTTTTCCTGGCGATAGACCAGAACCGTTGTAATGTCTGTCGGATCGAAGCGTAACGAGACAGTTTCCCCGGCGTATCCAGCCAGGTATTCGCCGCGATACATCAAGTTCTCAAATTGCAAGTAGCCACCCCGTTGAATGGTGCGTCGAGAGGCTTTCATCAAGCAAATATCGAGATGCCGCTCATCAATGACATCGGGAACATTTGGTAGACCAGCTTCCCAGCGTTGAAAGCGGTTCTGGTCGCCCATCCGAGCGTCGATACTCTGGTTGTAGTGATCGCAAAGAAACCGGACAATCAGTTGTTCTAGCTGGCGCAGCGTCAAGCTGGCATCTTTTTCAGCTTCCTTTGGGCGTTCCTGTACGTTTGAGCCAACATACCCAGGCAACGTCGAAAATAGTTGGTCATTCAGGGTGCGGAAGGGGCGCTCAACAATGCCGCCCTCAGAGGGGCGATCGCGCAAATGGCAGACAAAACCCAGATCAGTGGCAATTTGCTGCACATGGTTGGAGCGAAAATCCTTGCCACCATCGGTATAAAAGTGCTGCGGTTTGCCGTAGGTGCCCCATTCACAGTTCAGCTTGTACTCTGCTCCATATTTTTTAGGCTGAATGGCATGGCGAAGCGCTAACGCCACCACCTGAGAGCTGGGAGCATCAAAACCCAGGTTGATGCCCATGATGCAGCGGGAGTAAGAATCAATCACGGTGCTTAACCACGGGCGACCCAGCCGTTCGCCATACTGATCCACCAACAAAACATCGGCTCGTGTATGGTCGCATTGCCAAACGTGATTACTGTACTCAATCGCAAGATCCTTGCCTTCACGTGTCTTCACCGAGAGGGTGGAGCCTTTCCAGCCTGGACTACGAATGCTATTGGCTCGCTCCTGCCTCTCCATGATCGGTTTGAGTACCCGCAGTACTGTGCGGTAGTGAGGCGGCTTCTCATCGCCGATCTCACGCGCTTTCGCCTGCACCCGCACGGCTACCTGCTTGGGCGTCATGCGCTTGCTGCCCTTGTTGCCTTCCTTGTAGGTCTTGATGATGAAGTCCTCCCAGAAGTCTCCAATGCGGTAGCTGCCTTTGTCTGCTCTGGACTCTTGGGCGATGCCTGCGACCCCTTCCTGCTCCCACCGTTTGACTAACCGTTGAATCGATCGCACGGAAACGCCCAACTTTTCAGCCCCATCCCTCAGCTTTTGCCCGTAGGTGGCGCGATCGCACGGTGCCATGAGACTTTGGATCACTGCTAACTTCAGTTGAGCCTCAGCATTCAGTTCACTGACAATCGTGTTCGAGGCTGCTGGTTCAACTGTCTGTTGAGAAGGGGCAGCGGTAATCGCTGCTAGCGGATCACTTTGGGTGGAGCAGTTCAGCATAAAAGTACTGATGTACTGTTTCGTTCGTAGTAATTTACCACAACGACAGAAAAGTGACAGCTAATGTGTCAATAAATTTGCTGTTGAGCGGTTAATCTTCACGTTCTAGTCCCTAGAGGGATCTGTCCAGTCCACCCTTTTCGGGAACGGCTCTAGCGGAGACTGCACCCAAATATCCTGGCTATAAAAGTCTCCCCGTTGCTCCAACTCAAACCCTCCCAGCAGCACTCCCAACCATAAATGGCTCCACGGCAGCTTCAGGCGATGCGTCAGCTCCATCAAAGAAATCTCTTGCTGTGTCGTGTGCGCCTGAAGCCAGCCGTGGATGGTTTGTATCCATTCTGAAACCGCTTCCTCATGAGCGATCGCCAATACAGCCTGTAGCTCAGCCTTTGATTGTGGCAACATTCCTAATGGTTGAGACTCAGCCTCTAATTGTTCTACTAAAGCCAAGGCAGCGGCTTTACTCACTGGGGCTACAAGGGATGATTCTGGTTTGCACGCCGATCGCACCCGCTGTTTGCGCGGTGGAGCTGATGCTATCAGATCACTCATATCCACCGTCATGGTCTGCCGTACCAAATCTGAGAAGAATCCTCTGGGTGCAACGGGAGCGCGGTAAGCATCCTCCCAGTCAGCCAGCAACGCCGCCGATCGCACTTGGCACAGCTCGGCTAGTTGAAGCAGCGCGTCCCCTGCTATCTGCAACTGTAGTGGCTCTGGAAGCTGGGCGATCGCGACCTCAATCTGCTTCCACAGCTTACCGAGATCGGCTGTTTCCGGCGTTAGCTGTGCTGTTTGCCACTCTGAGCGAAGAAGTGATTCCAGTTGTTCAAACTGCATGGGATTAGACTCCTTAACGGTAAAGGGTTAGATGGGACGCATGATAGGTGCAAGGGCGTACCGGGCACTGTGATAGCGAGTGCTGTTCCTCCCGTGCGAAGCGTTCAAAGCCCAGCCTGTGACCATTGCCGTACGTTTGATACAGTGCTTCCAGTCGCTGACGGGCATACTCCTTCACCAGACGCGGTGGTAGGCCGAAAGTATGCTGAGGTTGTGTGATGGCAATCGGTTTGCCGCCGATCCACAATTCAGCACAAAGCGCATGGATAACAACATCATCGGCTACCTGGCGGGGTTGATCCACATAGGTGTGCAGGACGATGTATGGCAGTGGTGGAAGGGGTACTGTCACCTCCTCTAGCGCGGTCTTTCGTCGAACTGTGCGCTCTCGTCCTTGACGATAGTAGGAGCGCCGACTGTGGCAGGTATCAGCGTTCCAACAGCCATCGCCGCTTTCTGTCTCATGAAGCTTGCGGGCTTCAGCGATTGTCAAGAGGCTACACGCCCAGCACTTCTCATTGGTTAGTCGTCCCATTGCACCTCATACCAAATGGCTCTCAAAGTTTTTGTGGAAGTTTTGCGGGGTCGTCTCTTGTCGTTATTATGCTGAGAAAATCCTGATAGAGATAAGCAAAGTTATCTCTATCTACTCACACCGTCCGATCACGCGATCGCACATGCAAACTCACGCCTCTGACCCAGTTTTGCCAACTATCATTGTGCCGTTCACTGATGAACAGCCAGAAGCGAAGGAAAAGAAGCCCTCTGACTTACGGGACTGGCAGATCGAAGAGTTTTCGCGGCAAGCCGGGAAGGCAAAGAATAGTCATAGCACCCAAGCCTTAGAAGCTTGGGATTCGTAGCAGCTTACAACCAATTTCCAAGCAAAATTAAGGGTGCCCAGTATCGAGGATAGGCATACTGCTCACTTTTGATGAGTGCTAGCTGGGCTTGGCGAAGGGCTTCAGCACGTGAGATGCTGCCTTTACCTAGCTGCTGATAAAACTGCTTCATCAGTTCAACGCTGGATTCGTCATCTAAACTCCAAAGAGATGCGATCGCGCTTCTGGCACCTGCACGAACTGTTGTTCCAGCGATACCCAGAGTAGCGCGGTTGTCACCCGATGCGGTTTCACAGGCACTCAGGACAAGCAATTCAATTTCATCCGTACGGTTTAAGCCGCGAGTCCGAAAGAGAGTACCGATGTCATCTACTTTGATGCTGCCGCTTGCCGTGAGCAGAAACGTCTTTTGCGGGTCTGAGCTAAATTGGCCGTGCGTGGCTAGATGCACAATCGAAAACGAGGATTGATTGATTTTTTGGTTAAATGCCTGCGTTGTAAATTGTTTGTCTTGAATTGGAATGACGGTAATGCCCGCGTTTGCGATCGCCGTTAGTTCCTTGTTTACATTTTCCAGTTTGGCGAAGTTGGCAAAGTTAGCGGGTGGATCGGTAAGGCTGGCTGCTAATACCCTTAATTGTTTCGGTAATGGTTTGGGGTTCTGTAGCTGGAGGTTGAGGGCAACCGTAGTGGCAAAGTTCTCGACTAGAAATTGCTTACCATCATAGAGCGCTGACATCGGTACATTGCGCAGCTTACTGTCTGGCACAAAGACTAGCGTGTCGATCTTGGCTGTGTCTAGCTGAGTTCTACCCTGTGCAAGCAACCAATCGTAAACGGCTTTTGCTTCCACTTTGACGGTTTCAAAGCCGTAATCTAACTGCAATTTCTGGTGAAATTGCTCAATGGTTTCGCTAACTTGTGCTTCCGTAATGGCGTAACTGTAGTGAATTAAATCCTTTTGTCGAGGCAACTTGAGAATGACTTCAATCCGGTCTTTGAGAATAATCGGAAACAGGGCTGCAGTGGTTGAATTTGCTTCATCGGCAACGCGATCGATCGACTCAGCGTTTGATGCCACACAGGGTTCCTGCAAAAAGTTTTCTAGTTCGGCAATTTGCAGTGATTCAATCACGGCCCGAGCCTGTGCCAGATTGTCTTGGCTCGGTGTTGTGGGTCGTAGCAGCAGATCGACAAATTCGCGGTAAATCGGTTCTTCTGTCTGCTCCTGGAAGTTAAATTGGGCATCTGCATTTCCTGCTGCCAGGTCTCGACGGAGACTTTGAAGTGTAGCAAAGGCAGCTTTATAGGCGGCGATCGCGTTTTGATACTCTGGACTGGTTGCGATCGCCTGTTTGTCACGATTCGCGATTGGGGTTGTGGCGAGATCCCGATACAACCGCCCCGTTTGCCATTCCCAGCGGTAAGCGATGTCGAGTGCTTTATGGCTCTGGGCAAGGGCTAGTGCCTGACGGGTCAGGGGAAGCGCTTCCGAACAGCGTCCATCGATTTCATAGGCATGTCCCAGGTAGCCTAACGCGAATGATTTTGCCTGCCAATCTTGCACGGTGCTGCTTTGCTGAATCGCGTCCGCCAGGGTGTAAGCCGCTATCGTTAAGGGTGAGAAGGGTTGGGTTATTTGATCGAGGGCAATGGTTGGGGCAAGACTCTTTACTTTGTCGATCGCCACAGCCTTTCCTTGCGTGTCATTTCCCTGGGTGTAGACTGTGGGGCGATCGAGGGCTGTCCGCTCCTGACATAGCCTGCCATACCCCGATGGAGCATCCTTTGCAGCTAGTTGAATGAGATTGCTGGCATAGCTAATCTGGGCATAGGTTTTTGTGCGACTGGTAGGGAGACCCGGAAACTGTGGTAAGAGCTGTTGAGCCAGGGTCTGAGCGTCTTGCCAGGACTTGGTTTCGATCAGGAGGCTAAGCTGATTTAACTGCGCTTGCATTTTGACGGTAGGGTTGGGCGCGATGGCTGCGGCCTGCTGGTAGTAATGCAGGGCTGTATCCGTTGGCTGAGAGGCGGCACTATTCCCTGACCGGATTTGTGCACGCACTGTATTGCCTAGACTCAAATAAGCAGCAGCAGTATCCGCGATCGCCCGCTGCTGCTGCGCCAGTTTTAACGCGTTTTTCAGCACGTCCTGAGACTGCTTCAGGTTGCCCATCCGCCGCAGGGCGTCGCCATAGCTGATAAGCCCAGAGACTTTGATGGTAGGGTCTGCTTGTTTTTCTAAAGTCTGGCTGACCTGTTGCAATAGGGCTTCCGCTCGACGGTACAGCCCCCCTGCCTGGAGTGCCTGTGCCTGATTGATTTGAGTGCGGACGACTCCAGCCTGGTCGTTCACCTGCTGGTAGCGATCGCCCGCTTGCTGCCAGGTGGTAAGAGCCTGCTCCGCCTGCCCTTGAGCTAGCTGTAAGCTACCCAACGTGGTGAGTGCCTGTGCCAGCACTTTGGTTTGGTCTTTGTCGGAAACTCGGCATGCCGTACCAGAGGCGGAACAGCCCAACAGTTGCAGGCTTTTTTCAATGGTCTGTTGAGCCTGTTGCATTTGCCCCAACTGCTGATACGCGAGTGCCAAATTACTCAGTACCATTGCCTGATTGATCGGGTCGTTTGCGGCTTCAAAGCCTGCAGCAGCGTTCTGCCAGAGGGTAATCGCTTCGGCAAATTGTCCGTTCTCATATTGTCTGCGACCGTCCTGAGTTAATTGCAGCGGTGTTGTGCTTGCAGGGGCCGCGATAGGGGTCGGAAGCACTGCTTTCTGGATCGCAGGAGACGGTGCAATACCTGCAAGGCAAAGGATGAGCAGAACCGTGCTGATGCTTAAACCCAGAGACCGGAGCAAGGTTGACAGCCGCATGAGACCCCCTGAAAGAATGTGAAATGGCTTAAAGCTGTAGTGTTTTCGTGATTGGGACAGACGTTGAATGGGTGCGGCGATCGCACCGTTTTAGCTTTAGAGTTGCTCTGACAAGTCTGGCTGTCATTGGCAATCTTCTAACGTTGCGGGCATTGTACAAGCGGTGATTGCGTTCCATCAACAGGGGCACTGGTAGACTGACTGACCAGGTAAAGTTTGCCCCTGGCGTCCTTCATCCAGCCCTGGGCTTCGACGATCGCGACTGGAGGAGAGGCACGGGGAGCAGAGGCAGCAGAGGAGGCAGGGGGAGCGGTTGACGCGCTGATGGTGGGACTACCCAGATCGGTGAGTACGGCGGTACCGCCAAAGGGATCATCAGGACTGGCCGTCAACCCGCCGCGACCGAGCACAACAAACTTGCTCTCGCCTTCCACCACCTTACGACCGCTGTTGCAGCTTTGAGCCACCAGTCTGGACGGGTCAACGGGCGTGAGGTTGAGGTCTTGCAGTCCCTGGCTGGGGTCGAGAATAATGTTGCTGATGCCGAGTTGGGAACTGGCGGTGATGTCACTGAAGGGAGTGTCCTGCGGTTGCGGTCGTAGTCCAAAGATTTGCTGAGCATTGATGGTGACGTTACCGCCATTACCTCTGAAGGCATTGGCGCGGATGTCACTGTTTTCAGTCAGAACGCCAATGACGTAGGGAGTGGTGATCGTCACGTTACCGCCATTGTCGCCTGCCTGAGCGGTGCCAGCAGTGGCAGAGATGAGGCTATTGCGGCGCAGTAAGACGACATCGCTGACCTTGAGGATGATGTTGCCGCCTTGAGCACTGGCGGTTTCGGCGGTAATCGACCCTTTGTCGCGCAACTCTAATCGCCCCGCTTGCAAGAAGATATTGCCGCCAATGCCGCTGCCCTCGCTGTTGACCGCGATCGTCGCTCCATCCTGAATCAGCACTAGGCGAGGATCGATGGTAATACTCCCCCCGTTTCCAGTTGAACTCTGGGTTGTACTGGCAAATAGGCCAGTCCCCTGTCCTGTCAGGAAGAGCGTGTTCTTTACCTGAAGATTGAGGTTCCCGGCTGAGCCACTACTGAACGTTCTTGCTAATACCTGCCCACCAGTAGCAGCATTGAACGAGTTGATAGTCAACGTAATATTACCAGCATTTCCTTTATCGAAAGTATTAGTAGCTATTACCGCATGATTTGTAAGAGTGAGGAGGTTGGCGATTAGTTCAACATCCCCGCCCTTACCGGTCGCACCTTGATTAACCTGACTAAATGTCCCACTGGAGAACTGCCCATCAGGACTGGTGCCATCAAAGATGGCAGTATCTGTGACACGCAGCTTCACACTCCCCCCATCACCGCTGCCAAACGTACTGGCAGCCAACTGGGCACCATTTGTAACCCTGAGAGAGCCTGCCGTTAGTTCAACATTCCCACCCTTGCCGGTCGCACCTGACTCAACCTGACTAATTGCCCCACTGAGGAACTGCCCATCGGGAGTGGTGCCATCAAAGATGGCAGTATCTGTGACACTCAGCTTCACATTCCCCGCATCACCGCTGCCAAACGTACTGGCACTCAACCGGGCACCATTTGTAACCCTGAGAGAGCCTGCCGTTAGTTCAACATTCCCACCCTTACCGGTCGCACCTTGATTAACCTGACTAAATGCCCCACTGGAGAACTGCCCATCGGGAGTGGTGCCATCAAAGATGGCAATATCTGTGACACTCAGCTTCACACTCCCCGCATCACCGCTGCCAAACGTACTGGCACTCAACTGCGCACCATTGATAACACGTAGCGAACCAGTCTGTATCCGAATCGTGCCACTCTGACCCGTGCCACCCAACAAGCTGCTAAATAAACCAAAGCCAGCCCCAGTGATAGAAATCGTAGCTTGTGCCAGTAGTGTGATATCACCTGCATTACCAGAACCAGACGAGGTATTGATTCCGTTGGTCACGTTAATATCTGCTCGGCCATCTATCAGTACCGAACCACCATTCCCCTTAAAAACACTGCCATCATCGGCAAAGATGCTTCGCACGATGATATTGCCACTCGGCAAGGTGCGTTGGGGCTGATATTGATTGCTCAAGAACACCAAACCATTTGGGGCATCCAGGGAAACTGTATTAATGGAAATGTCGGCACTCGTGGCCTGGTTCCCGAACAGATCAGGAGGGACTATCGCCCCAATTGCGGTATTGCCTGGTAATCCCCCTAAACTTGACCAATCAATCCCGGCTCGAATATCCAACGTGGGGCGGATACTGCCATCGATCGTCAACGCAGTTCCATTCGACAGTGTCATCGTTGCGTATTGAGGAAACGACGTAGGATTAATCGTATTGGCAGTGGGTCCTGTC
Source organism: Stenomitos frigidus ULC18 (assembly GCF_003003795.1). Classification (GTDB taxonomy): domain Bacteria; phylum Cyanobacteriota; class Cyanobacteriia; order Leptolyngbyales; family Leptolyngbyaceae; genus Stenomitos; species Stenomitos frigidus_A. The sequence continues at coordinate 8,541 of NZ_PVWK01000022.1, forward strand.
CCCGTAATTAAAATCGTGCCCGTGGACGTAACCGAACCACCCGCCAAAATATGCACCGATGGTCCTGTATAGTCATTGAAACTGAAATCACCATTAGCAAAAATAATTGGGTCCGACTGACTCATCCAATCGCCCAAGCTGCCATCCAGTTGTTCCATCCGCACAGACCCACTAGAGCGAAAATGAGCATCGCCAACAATCGAATTAGCACTGCGAAGCGTTAGAGTTTGCCCTGCCGTTAACTCACTCTGAGGATGATGGAGCGCCATTATATCCACTGTTTGATTGCCTTGTACCAACAGGCTGGCTTGCGCTCTCCCCACAAATGGGTTCGTTACAGTATCGCGAATTTGCACCGTATCTTGGGCCTTCAGGATTAAGTCTTTTCCCGCAATCAGTTGCCCTTGTAAATCCAATCGATCTGCCTCCAGGGTTAGATCTTGCCCGGTAGTGAGGTTGCCCCGATTGGTAATCGTACTTCCAGGCGCGATCGTCCCTGTCTGCACCCCCAGTGCCACATTCACCGACAGCAACGGCGGAGCCTGGGGATTGGTCGCACTGAACTCACTGCCGTCTGAGAACTTCAGGCTATTCGCAGTGGTGGCGAAAAACGAGCCGCCCAACTGCAACCGGGCATTAGAGCCAAACACAATCCCATTTGGGTTCAGCAAAAACAGATTGGCCGTGCCATTCGCCCGCAGCAGCCCATCAATGTTTGACAGCGAAGTGCCCGTCACGCGGGTCAGGATATTCTGAATTTGTGACCCATTGTTAAACCACGCTTCGCCGCCTGTGGGAATGGAGAACTCCCGAAAGCTATGGTACAAATTCACGCCCCGCTCAGTGCCCCCTGTGATCGTGCAGGCCGTGCAGCCAGGAGGGACGATCGAATTCACAGGCAATGTGGCATCAGGGATGATCTGCGCCTGGACGGTGCTGATCCCTGCCAGTAAGCCAACGGCTAGGCCTCCAATACCCCAGAGCGGAAGGATATTTCTCTTCATAGCCGACACAAAACTCTTCGTTCAGAGTATAAGCTACTTCTGCTTTTGGGATACACTCTGCACAAACTTTTACACGCGTTGAGGTCTCATGCTTGATGGTGTAAAACGATCGACGCGATCGGGCTTGAGTGCTTAAGAGCTTTGCGAGCGAAAATGTACGGCCTCGTAGGGAACAGGGCTTGCAACGTCCTTGCCTTTAGCCGATCGTCCTGATGTCAAACCTGCCCCTGAGGGTATTTGTTTGCTAGAAGTTTTGTTCAATGTCGTGTTGGGGATCTCCAACATCGTTTTGGAGGTCGCAAATATTGTTTTGGAGGTCGCAAATATTGTTCTGGAGATCTCCAATATCGTTTTGTAGTACGCAAACATCATTCTGGAGATCTCCAGCATCGTTTTGGAGGTCGCAAATATTGTTTTGGAGACCTCCAACATCGTTTTGTAGTACGCAAATATCGTTTTGTAGTACGCAAACATCATTCTGGAGATCTCAAATACCGTTCTGGAGATCTCAAATACCGTGATGTAGTACCCAAGCATCAACCGGGTCATGCTCACAAGAACCAGCTTTATCTGTGATAAGCAAGCTTTCTAGTGGTGATACTTTAACCGGACAGAAAAAAGAACCCGTGTGAGCCACCTAGAGCAAGATGGGCTATATTCCTCTTACTACTGCAAATTCGTGTGATGCATGCTTCGCACTGTTTGTTTAGCCATGTTAACGAAGGCCTCTTTATCCCAGAACCTTTGGATTAACCCTTCAGTTCTGGGGTTTACCATCAATATCCGGTGTGCTTCCTACATTTTTCCGTAATGACTAAGCTCTATCGCTCCTGGTTCTGGTTGAGTCTAGCTCTACTGGCTGGTAGCCTTCCTGCAAGACCACTGAACGCCCAAACCATTAATGCTCAAACCATCAACTCCGCTCAGGCTCCGACGCTACCCTTACCAAGACCCACAGCTCCCTTGCCGCCGCAGGATGTGATCCCCATTCCGCCGCAGACACAACCATCACCACCGTCATCCCTACCGCCCCAACTCCCACCACCTGGGGAGTTACTGCAACCCAGCACACCCACAACCCCAAACGCAGAGCCACCCTCTGAGAACGTACCTGAAGCGATCACCGTCGAGCGGTTTGAGGTCGTTGGCAGCACCGTTTTCAGCCAACAAGATTTTGACAATCTTACCAAACCCTACACAAAGCGTCCGCTCTCGCTGCCAGAACTCTTTGAAGTGCGCTCCAAAGTCACTGAACTCTACGTCAAGTCTGGTTACATCACCTCAGGTGCTTACATCCCGCCCCAACCACTAGAAGGCGGTGTCGTCAAAATTCAGGTTAGCGAAGGTGGACTGGAAGACATTAAAGTCACGGGAACCCACCATCTCAACCCCAACTATGTGCGAAGTCGGCTGGCGATCGCCACCACCAGGCCGCTGAATCAAAAACGACTGCTAGAAGCACTCCAATTGCTGCAACTCAATCCACTGATCAAAGCGGTGTCTGCGGAACTCTCTGCAGGGACAACGACCGGTGAAAACTTGCTATCCGTTAACATCACCGAGGCGACCATCTGGGACGTGCAGATCAGTCTGGATAACGGACGCACACCCAGTGTCGGCACCTTTCGGCGACAGATCCAGCTGACCAACGCTGACCTGTTGGGGCTGGGTGATCGTTTGAGCCTTGCCTACACCAACACCGATGGCAGCAATGCCTTCGACGCTAGCTATACCATTCCCTTCAACCCACGCAACGGGACGATCGCTCTCAGCGGTGGCTTTGCCTTCAGCCGCGTCATTGAACCACCCTTTGATGTCCTTGATATTAACTCCAACTCCAACTACGTCGAACTCACGGTCCGCCAACCGATCCTGCAAAGCACGACCCAGGAATTTGCCCTGGGGCTGACCGTCAGCCATCGCGAAAGTGGCGCAACCTTGCTGGGCGGCGAAATCCCTTTCCCAGCAGTCGGTTCAGATGACCAGGGTAATACACGGATAACAGCTCTGCGCTTCTTCCAGGATTACACGTTACGAAACCAATCAGAAGTCCTGGCTTTTCGGTCTCAATTCAGCGTTGGGATCAGTGCTTTGAACGCCACAATCAATGCTGTCCCGCCAGACGGCAACTTTTTTGTCTGGAGAGGACAAGCTCAGTATGTCAGGCTCTTGGCTCCAGATACACTACTGCTGCTGCGCGGGGATATCCAACTGGCAGACAGACCGCTGGTGCCGTTGGAACAATTTGGACTGGGTGGGCAGGAAAGTGTGCGGGGCTATCGGCAAGACCAGTTATTCACCGATAGCGGCATCTTTGCCTCCGCTGAAGTGAGAATTCCAATCCTTCGCCTCCCCAGCTTCGGCAATGCGGTCTTGCAATTGTATCCATTTGTCGATGTTGGGCATGGCTTTAACAGGGGAAGCGGGACGAACCCTTCGCCCAACACATTAGTTTCGGTTGGTTTGGGGCTGCGGTTTCAAGCGGGCGATCGCATCACGGCTCGGTTTGATTGGGGTATTCCTTTAACCAATGTCTCTGGGGAGAAGAATACCCTACAAGAACAAGGCTTTTACTTCTCCCTTCTCTACAATCAACCGTTCTAAGGGGTATGAATTAAATAACATCGGCAACTTCAGCCTTTTACCTGTACGGGCGCGGCATTCGGCAGATGTCTCTGGGCAAGGGCAAGGTCTTTCTACCGAATGCCACGCCCCTACGCAAAGAATTACACCTTAATAAATCCACGGTCCTAAGAGGATCTCCAGTAAAAACTACTATTTGCCACTCTTAATGGGCTGCAAAACCACGATCGGCGCTTGAGCCACCGTTGAAAGCTCTAACTCCTTCAACGCCGCTGCCCAGTTGTCTGGTGTTGCCTGACGGTTTTCAGAGAGGAGAGTAAAGCCATCGAACCAAATATCGTTTGCGATGTAGACCCCGTAACGGTCTTTTTCTGGGGTTTTCTGTAACTGTTCTGCTAACCCTGGTGGTGCGTCAATGCGCGCAATCCAACCTCTCACGCTGGGGTTTTTGGCGGGTTGTTTGACATCACAACTGATCGAGAAGAACCAGTTATAGCGTTTACCGACTTCAAGTCCCTTGCTATTTACCCAGACCGATGGGTCACTGGGTAGGGTCAGCCGACCAAACCCAGATTGATCCGGTAGCTTCACTGGAATGGGAGCCTTGAGGGCTGGCTGTCCGCGATCGTCCAGCAGCATAAATTCCCCGTTCCTAACCGGCATAGGCGTAGGGTTTGCAGAGGATTGATCGGATGGAAGAAACTGAAACGTGGGAGTGTAAAACCAAAAGGTCGGAAACGCACTCGTCGTTTTCCCTTCATTGTTTTGAGGGATGAGCGCGATCAGTTCCTTGACACCGGCCGATGGATGATTGGCTGCGCAATTGCCTCGAATCGCCCCACCTCGCCTACGACCACTGGCGGTGCCTCTGTTGGTGGGCGGCCAAATCAAGTTATGGAGCCGCTCTAGAATCGATTCTGCGTGTGCTGGCAGAGGCGCGATCGCAGTCTCTAAAACGCCTCCCAACAGCACCCCAGCCAGAGTGTAGCCAATTATCCTATGCCAAACCAATAATCTTCGAGAAGTCATAATCTTGGTGATATATTTGGGGCACTCTCCTTCTAGCAAGCTGGTCTACCATGCACGACTTTCAAGATGCCTTTATCTCTTATGGGCGGGCAGATAGTCAAGACTTTGCCATCCAACTGCATCAGCGACTGCTTAAGCAAGGGGTAAACGTCTGGTTAGACCAAACCGATATTCCCCTGGCTGTAGATTATCAGAATCAGATCGATGATGGTATTGAAAAAACAGATAACTTTTTATTCATCATCTCGCCACACTCGGTGAACTCACCCTATTGCTTAAAAGAAATTGAAGTCGCAAGCCGTTGCCATAAGCGCATTATCCCCTTACTGCACATTGAACAAATCAGCTACGCAACCTGGCAAAAGCGCTACCCTGATGCCGATGCTGCCGCCTGGGAACGCTTTCAAGCAAGCGGGTACCATTCCACTGCAAATATGCCAGCCGCGATCGCCAAAATCAACTGGCTCTATTTTCGGGAAGGTATAGAAGACTTTGAAACCGCCTTCGCAAAATTGATGGCGCTTTTTGAGCATCATCGGGACTATGTTAAAAAACACACCTACTTTCTAACCCAGGCATTGGTTTGGGAACGCCACCAAAAACAATCACGGTATTTGCTCACAGGTGAAGAGCGGCATCTTGCCGAAGACTGGCTGAAGGTACGCTTCCATAACGAGCAGTCGCCCTGTAGCCCCACCGATCTACATTGTGAATACATTACCGAGAGTATTAAGAATGCGGATAATTTAATGACGCAGGTCTTTCTTTCCCATGCGGAGAAAGACGATGTGATTGCTGAGCAGGTTCGTCGCAGCTTAATGCGAGAAGGCTTTACGGTCTGGACCAGTAAGACGGATATTCAAACAGGCGCAACCTTTCAAGCCGCGATCGATCAGGGTATTGAAGAAGCAGACAATGTTGTTTATTTATTGTCTCCACACTCACTCCAGTCAGCCTACTGCCAGCATGAGCTTGATTACGCACTGTCGCTCAACAAACGCATTATTCCAATACTGATTGAAGACACTGACCCAGATCAGATACCACCTGCTCTAAGTGGCTTGCAATACATCGACCTCACTGACAACGTTGCCGCTACAGATTACAGTCAGGACGAAAGCCAACTGATCAAAATCCTGCATCAGGATGCCATGTATTACGAGCAGCACAAATTGCTGCTGGCAAAAGCGCTGAAGTGGGAGCGTCAGAACCGTAACCCCAGTCTTTTATTGCGAGGCTATAACCTGCGTCAGGCTGAATCCTGGCTGACGCTGGCACATTCGCAGACGCAACATGTGCCCACGTCGCTACAGCAACGCTTTATTGAAGAAAGCCTGCAACAGCCTGCTGGTCGATCGCTGGATGTGTTTATTGCTTACTCTCGTGTGGATTCTGATTTTGTCCGTCGTCTCAACAATGCACTGCAAATTCAAGGCAAGACCACCTGGTTTGATCAAGAGAGCATTGCCTCTGGTAGTGATTTTCAACAGGAGATCTTTCGGGGGATTGAAACATCCAACAACTTTTTGTTCATTATTTCCCCCAATTCCATTGCATCACCCTACTGCGTCGAAGAAGTTGAGTACGCTCTCAAATTAAATAAACGGGTTGTCACTGTTTTGTACCGACCCGTGCAGAGTACCGCTTTACCTCCTTGCTTAGCAGGCATTCAGTGGCTTGATTTCAATCGACATAACAAGGATTTCTTTACCAATTTTGGTGAACTGGTGCGGACATTGGACACCGATCCAGACCATATACGCTTGCATACCCGCTTATTAATCCAGTCCCTTGAATGGGAACAGGACGCATACGATCCGAGCTTCTTGCTGCGGGGTAAAGAACTCACCGATGCCATGCAATGGCTTCAGTTGGCAGAAACCAAGCAGCCTCAACCAACCGCACTTCAGCGGCAATACATTACTACGAGCCGCTATGCACCATTGCGTAAACCAACGCGTCGCACGGCTGTACTGGCAAGCCTGGGAGTCGGTTTTCTGGTCCTTGCAGCCCGGTTTATGAGCTGGCTGCAACCGTTAGAATTAACGGCCTATGACCAATTCATGCGCTGGAAACCCAGTGAGGCGAGGGACGATCGCCTGCTTTTGGTTGCCATTGATGATGAAGACATTAAGCTCCAAAACAAGGCGTATCCGATCGGTGTGCGGGGAGGCACCCTTCCTGATCCATCCCTGGCGCGCTTGCTTGCTAAACTCCAACAGGCAAAACCACGGGTAATTGGGCTGGATATGTATCGTGACTTTGCGACCGATCAACCCGGCCTCGTGCAACATTTTCAGCAAGATGCGAATCTGGTTTTGCTGTGCAAACTCAATACAGCATGGAAAGAAGGGGTTCGTTCCCCAGACGAGCTACCCCGTGCTCAGTTTGGCAAACGACTCGCCTTTAGCGATTTGAGCTTCGATGAACCGGGAACAGTGGTGCGACGGCAATTATTGGTAGATACACCAACGCCACCAATTTGCGCCACAGACAGTTCTTTAAGCCTCACGATCGCGCGTCAATATCTGGAGTCTCAGGGAAAACCATACCAGGCACCGTTTACACCCGATGGAGACATGATTCAGGCGTTACAGTTGGGCAACACTCGCTTACAACGCCTCTACCCTTACTCCGGCGGTTATGCAAACCTGCCTGTAGGCGGCTATCAAACGCTGTTAAACTTCCGTACCTACAAGGGCAAAGCCAGAAAATTTTTGGAACAGGTGCGGTTACGTGATGTTCTGGCAGACAAGGTGCCACCCGCAAAAATCCGCGATCGCATTGTGCTCGTTGGGTTCACGGCTCGCGCTGGCGTGAATGACTATTCCATCACCCCTGTGGGCGAGCTACCAGGAGTGATCATTCAGGCACAAATGGTCAGCCAGTTGACCAGTGCGATGCTGGATGGCCGATCGCTCATCTGGTGGTTGCCGTTCTGGGGCGATGCGCTATGTATCGTCGGTTGGGCAGCGGTCGGTGGGGCGATCGTCTGGGTCATTCAACGCCCCCGAAGGCTTATAGCGGCGGGTGCTGTGTCTCTCGGCATCCTTTATCTCATTTGTTATGGGGTGTTTATCTCCAATGGCGGATGGTTGCCATTAGTGCCATCGGCGATCGCGCTGGTTGCAGCGGGTGGACTGACGGTGAGGGCAACCCAATGGCTTAAGAAATAGCAAAATTTGATAACATTTTCCGAACCTGGCTTTGAATTATTCTCTGAAATGGGTAAAGTTTGGGTGAATGTTACCGGAAGGGTTCTCATGAACCGGAATACAGGCACAGTTTGGCTTGCAGGTTGGGTTTTACTGAGCAGTCTGGCAGTTGCGCCCGTTGCCACCGCGCAAATTATCCCCGACAACACGCTGTCAGTGAATTCGATCGCGCCTCCCGGCTGCACGGCCTGCACCATTACCGGCGGTACTGAGCGGGGCGTGAACCTGTACCATAGCTTTCGGGAGTTTTCCATCCCCACGGGCGGCGAAGCCTGGTTTAACAATGGGTCACAAATTCAGAATATCCTGACCCGTGTGACGGGCACTTCGCTGTCGAATATTGATGGGCTGCTGCGGGTGAATGGCACGGCCAATCTGTTTTTGCTAAATCCTAATGGGATTGTATTTGGCCCCAATGCCCGGTTGCAGTTGGGCGGCTCGTTTTTCGCTACCACTGCGAATAGCCTGAAGTTCTCAGACGGCAGTGAGTTTAGTGCCACCAATCCCCAGGCTCCGCCGTTGCTGACGGTGAATGTGGCACTGGGAGTGCAGACAGGGGCGACCGCACCCGGTGCCACGATTACCAACCGGGGCAACCTCACCACTGGACAGGATTTGACGTTGCTGGGCGATCGGCTGGACTTGCAGGGACAATTGATAGCAGGCAGAGACTTGACCCTGAAAACCCAGAATACGGTCACCATTCGCGATACGGTCACCACTCCTTTTTGGGCGCAGTCTGGTAGAGACTTAACCATTCAGGGAAATCAGTCCATTGACATTCTGGCGTTGAATCATCCCCAGCCTGCCATTCAAGCTGGTAGAAACCTGAGTCTGGTCAGCAATGGAATTATCTCGGGCGATGCTCACTTTATGAGTGGAGGGATGTTCCAATTCCGGACACTCTCCGGGCAACCCGCAAACTTTATCAGCCTCTATGACCCCATTATCTATGCCAACGGAGATGTGGTCTTTGGTGACTATACAGGGGCAGCGTTGAAGGTTGAAGCGACGGGCAGCATTCAAGCGGGGAATATTCGTGTTACCGCTCCTGATACATCTGTCCCTGCCACTGATCCAGATTACATCACCTTAACGACACTCCCATCCGTCATTTTGAGGGCTGGAGTTGCGGCTATCCCTGCTAGCAGCCTGCCTCAAACTGGTGGTGAGACTACCTTTACCTCAGGAGCCGCCGCTGCTGGCGATCCACCTGGAAGTATTGTGTTTGGCTGGATTGATACCTCCAGCACAACCGGGGGGAATGGTGGCAACATTGAACTGACCGCAAAAGGGGATATTCGCAACACTGGCTCTTTTGGCAGCCTTGCGCTGGGTTCCTTCTCTAACTCAGATGGAGATAGTGGGAATGGCGGGAATATTACGCTCCGCTCGACGGCAGGCAATATTACTTTCCAAGGTGGAGGAGCGCAATCGAACTCGTTCTCGTTCTCGGGGACCGCGGGCAACGGGGGAGCGATTTCCTTCACCACCACCTCCGGCAATATCTCCCTCATAGAATCGTACTCGAACTCGAACTCGGTCTCGTTCTTAAAATCGGGGAGTGCGGGGACGGGGGGAGCGATTTCCTTCACCACCACCTCCGGCAATATCTCTCTCTCCAGATCGGACTTGGACTCGTTCTCGAGACCGAACTCGGGGAGTGCGGGCAACGGGGGGGCGATTTCCTTCACCACTACCTCCGGTAATATCTCCCTTATGGAATCGAACTCGTACTCGTACTCGAACTCGTACTCGGGGAGTGCGGGCAACGGGGGAGCGATTTCCTTCACCACTACCTCCGGTAATATCTCCCTTATGGAATCGAACTCGTCCTCGTCCTCGTACTCAAACTCGGGGACTGCGGGAACTGCAGGCAACGGGGGAGCGATTTCCTTCACCACCACCTCCGGCAATATCTCCCTCTCCAGCTCGGACTCGGCATCGTTCTCGTACTCGAACTCGGGGACTGCGGGCAACGGGGGAGCGATTTCCTTCACCACCACCTCCGGCAATATCTCCCTCTTAAGCTCGGGCTCGGGATCAGGCTCGGGATCAGACTCGGGGACTGCGGGCAACGGGGGAGCGATTTCCTTCACCACCACCTCCGGCAATATCTCCCTTATGGAATCGTACTCGAACTCGTTCTCAAGATCGAACTCGGGGACTGCGGGCAACGGGGGAGCGATTTCCTTCACCACCACCTCCGGCAATATCTCCCTCTCCAGCTCGGACTCGGCATCGTCCTCGTACTCGAACTCGGGGACTGCGGGCAACGGGGGGGCGATTTCCTTCACCACCACCTCCGGCGATATCTCCCTCTTAAGCTCGGGCTCGGGATCAGACTCGGGATCAGACTCGGGGACTGCGGGCAACGGGGGGGCAATTTCCTTCGCCACCACCTCCGGCGATATCTCCGTCTCGAGCTCGGACTTGGACTCGTTCTCGTTCTCGAAATCGGGGACTGCGGGCAACGGGGGGGCGATTGACGTCCGTACCTGGGGGGGCGCGATTTTTTGGGGGGGCGGCACCCTCCGTTCCTTTGCTGTTTCTGGTGAAGGAGAGTCAGGGGATGGCGGCAGGGTGACCCTGGAAGCGAACAGTAAAATATCCGGGTTAACCATTAACACGGTCTCATCGGGTGGCCAATCTGGAGCGGTTCAGGTCAAGGGTACTGGTAATTTGCTCGTTGATCGGACTGAGGTTAAGACCGCTCAACAGGTAGCAGTCTGTGTGCGTCCTCCATGTAATAACACCTATAACCAACCTACAACTGTCCGTTTAACTGGCAAAGGACAGGCTGGCGATGTGACCGTAGACAGCAGTGGGAATCTCACCTTCCGCAATAGCGTCATCCAAAGCGATACTCGGAGTGGCAATCCTGCTGGTAATATTTCGATTACCAGTCCCGGCGTCATCAGTTTCAACAACAGTCAAATCATCAGCAATACCAGCAGCAGCGGGGCAGCAGGCAGCATCACCATCAACGCATCTCAAATTCAGTTGAATGATGCCACCAGTCAAATCGTTGCCCAAACAAACAGCAGTGGCATTGCTGGCAATATTACCTTGCAACCATCTAATGGAGATTCTCTTGCGGTTCTCTTTCGCGATGGTGCCCAAATTTCGGCTGCTACAATTGGCACAGGACAGGGTGGCAGTATTTTAGTGACAGCGCCCCGCTCCATTGTTCTAAGTGGCAATGGCAGCATCGTCGCAGGCTCCAGTAGCGAGGGGGCTGGTGGCAGCATTCAATTAACAACCCGTGACCTGTCTCTGCAAAATGGCGTGAATGTCTCTGCCTCCACTGCTGGTGCTGGCAAAGCAGGCGATGTCGGCATCAATGCCGAAACCTTGACTTTGAGTGGTGGAGCGACGGTTTCAACCAACACCGCCAGCAGTGGACAGGCAGGCAACCTCATTGTGAAAGCGAATCAAGTCCAATTGAATGATGCCACCAGTCAAATCGTTGCCCAAACGAACAGTAGTGGCATTGCTGGCAATATTACCTTGCAACCATTCAATGACAATTCTCTTGCGGTTCTCTTTCGCGATGGTGCCCAAATTTCGGCTGCTACAGTCGGCAAAGGACAGGGTGGCAGTATTTTAGTGACAGCACCCCGCTCCATTGTTCTAAGTGGCAATGGCAGCATCGCCGCCGGTTCCAGTAGTGAGGGGGCTGGTGGCAGCGTGCAGTTAAGAACCCGTGATCTGTCGCTGCAAAAGGGCGTGAATGTCTCAGCCTCCACCTCCGGTGCTGGCAAAGCAGGCGATGTCGGCATCAATGCCGAAACCTTGACTGTAAGTGGTGGAGCAACGGTTTCAACCAACACCGCCAGCAGTGGACAGGCAGGCAACCTTACTGTCAATGTAAAAGACCAATTGACCTTAACAGGCAGTGGAACGGGCTTATTCGCCACGACGACCCCTGGTTCTACCGGTAACGGTGGCAGTATCACCATTGACCCACAGCGGGTGCTGATTCAAGATGGAGCCACGATCGCCGTCAACAGCGAAGGTAGCGGCATTGGTGGCAATATCTTCTTGCAAGCAGGGCGGTTGGAGTTGCGTAACCGGGGCTCCATCACCGCCGAAACCGCCAGTGCTCAGGGTGGCAACATTACCCTCAAGGTCAGCGATGTCGTCTTACTGCGCCGCAGCCTCATCTCTGCTACTGCTGGCACCGCTCAGGCAGGCGGCAATGGCGGTAACGTGACGATCAGCACTCCCTTCGTCCTTGGCGTTCTAACTGAAAACAGCGACATCCGCGCCAATGCCTTCAGCGGTAATGGCGGCAACGTCATCATCAATGCTCAGCAAATCTTTGGACTACGACCGCAACCGCAGGACACCCCCTTCAGCGACATCACCGCCAGTTCTCAACTCGGCATCAATGGCAACATCATCCTCAATACCCTCAACCTCGACCCCAGCCAGGGACTGCAAGAGTTGAACCTGAGCCCTGTTGACCCCTCCAAACTCGTCGCTCAAGGCTGCAACAGTGGTCGTAAGGTGGTGGAAGGCGAGAGCAAGTTTGTTGTGCTCGGTCGCGGCGGGCTGACGACCAGTCCTGATGATCCCTTTGGCGGCACTGCTGTACTCACCGATCTGGGCAGTCCCACTGCCAGCGCGTCAACTGCTCCCCTTGCCTCCTCTGCTTCCCCTGCCGCTACTCCCGGCGCGATCGTCGAAGCCCAGGGGTGGATGCAGGACGCCAGGGGCAAACTTTACCTGGTCAGTCAGTCTGCCAGTGTTTCTGTTGATCGAACAGAACGATCGCCCGCTCCATGCCAGAGTCGCTAGATCCTAAATCCCTTACGTTTTTACCACGACTTCTATCGCGTCACCTCGAAAGCTGATCGGTCAGTCGTCACCTGATGACGACAGCTAATCTGGCACAGTTTTAAATTAGACATCAGGTGAAAAGCGACGGCTAACGGCTCTTCCCAGCTTTTGGTGAAGCCGAGAAGGAGGGAGGAAACTATAGATCACCCCTTTCAGTGCTCTGCCCATGG
>NZ_PVWK01000023.1 GCF_003003795.1 Stenomitos frigidus ULC18
CTCCACCCCACGCGACTCAACCTCCGGTAGTAGTTGCCATAGTGTCGGTCTTGCCCTCACCCCAGCATCCGCAACACCCGACTCACCGTGCGCTGGCCTGGACACAGGATGGCTCCCACCAACATCACTGCCCCCTTCTGCCAACGCCGCTGCGGCACAAAGAAGACTGGAAACGGAGCAAACACTTCGGCCCTCTCTTTTGATAGACTCAGCATCAGTTTAATGAACAATCACAATGGAGCCAAGCCTATTGTTCGGTGCTGGCTTGACTCCATTTTCTTCACATTTTGTGGAGCCTATTGCTCCGCCCAAATGGCTAAAGTCGAGTCGAAGAAGTCGGGGAGTTTGTCGTGTGTTGAGAACACTTTTTATTAATGGTGCAAGTGGTGATTGATTCCATCGGGGCAGTGAGCGATCGCAGTCCCCAAAACGCTCTCATTGTTGGAGCCGGACAAGGAATTGGGTTAGCGTTTGTGCGGCACTTGCTGCAAAGCAACCCGGTCGATCGCCTCTATGCGACCTATCGCAACCCGCAATCAGAGCTACGGTCGATCGACGATGCGCGTCTTCATTGTTTGCCAATGGATCTGACTGATGAAACACAGATTGCGGCTGTGGTCAAAGATATCCAAACAGAGACACCAGCGCTTCACCTGGTCATCAATTGTGTGGGCCTCTTGCATGATGGCACCATGCAGCCAGAAAAGAGTTTGCGGCAACTCAATACAGACCAGTTACTGCACTATTTTCAAGTAAACAGCATTGGTGCCGTGCTGTTGGCAAAGCAGATACAGCCGTTGTTAAAGCATCGCGATCGCGCTATTCTTGCGACTATTTCCGCCAAAGTAGGCAGCATTGGCGATAACCAATTGGGCGGTTGGTATGGCTATCGAGCATCGAAGGCCGCACTCAATATGTTCATGCGATCGACGGCCATTGAATACAAGCGCACCTGCCCACGGGCGATCGTCGTGACCTTACATCCCGGCACAACGGATACCCAATTATCCAAACCCTTTCAGCGCAATGTGCCGCCAGAGAAATTGTTTACGGTCGATCGTACGGTTCAGCAACTGTTGGCCGTCCTCGATCGACTGCAAGAAAGCGATAGCGGCGAGTTCTTCTCATGGGATGGCAGCCGCTTGCCCTGGTAGGCGTGTAGACCTCCGAGTTCTTTGAGAGAGGTCTCGTAGCGGGGTTTAGCGTAACAGCAGCGAGGCCGCTTGAAGGAGCCCAATGACGAAGCCCAGAATGCCGCCCAAGTTGACGATCGCCTGTAGCTCGCTCTGGACAATGCCGTTGATTGCGCCTTCCAACTCGGCAGGAGAGGTGGCCTTAACGCGATCGATAATGACTTGATCGATATTCAAAATAGGAATGGCTTGCGTCACGAGTGATTCCAAATCCCGTTCTAGATAACGCTCTAGAATCAGCGCCAAATCTAGACTGACGACCTCCAGAGAGGCATTGACGACTTCAGAAGTCCGTAAGCGGTTGAGGATGACCGTCGCCACATTATTCCAATCAACCGATTTACCTAACTCTTGAAGAACATCAGACCCCTTCTCTTGAATGTACACACGCACGCTATCGCGCAGGGTTTTCCGCAGTTGGCGTACAGTCGAGATGGGCAGATTTTGCAGCGAGAGGTTTTGCAGCCATTCTTGCAAGCGTCGTCGCAGGGTGAGGGTCGAAATCAACTCGGCAATCCGTGTATTGCTAGCTTCCTTTTCGTCCAGACAGAAAGCTCGCAGCCGCGTTAAGGAATTACGGACGCCAAACAAGTTTGCGACCACCCAGGAGGTACCACTCGTGCGTTCTCGAAACCCTTCATCAATGACCTGGATGTTGCGATCGGTCAAAAAGTCGATGAGTGCTAAACGAAGCGTATCCGGTGGTACAACAACTTGCAGCAGCCAGTCTGCCAGTTTGATGGACTGTTCATCATTCAACTGAAACTCCAGCAGCACCTGATCAAAAATCTGATTCAGCTGAGCTTCTAAAAAATCCTCGCGACGAGCTAAAACTTTGAGCAACCGTGGCAATGACTCGCCAAGCAAGTCACGCAGAATGCTTGCCAGCACTTTCGCCGTTTTTTGTTCCTTGTCGGTTTCAATTTGCTCCAGCCCTAGTTTCAGCAACCACAGGATCGCCGCCTGCACCCGCTCGGTTTCAAGCAGTCGTTTCGCCAGCTTTTGCAATTCTTCTGGCGTCAGCAGCGACCCCATGATGGTGTCAGAAATGCGCTTCGCCAGACGTTCCTGGTTACGGGGAATCAGCCCCGGCGTAAACGGGATTCGACGCCCACCAATGTAGCGAGCAGTGTAAGGGCGAAACAGCATTTTGATGGCGATGTCATTGGTGAAGTAGCCAATGATGCCGCCAACGATCGGAGGACCCAGAAAAAGCCAGAGCGAGGAGAGATCCAAGGAAGAGCAAGGATAAAGGATAAAGGATAAAGGATGAAGGCTAAACGCCAAAGGCTAAATGATTTATTATCCTTTAGCCTTTCATCACCACCAACACTCCCATCGTACCGCCCGCAATGGGGTAGTGTGTGGCAGTAGCGAAGCCAGCCTGGCGTGCCAGTGTGATCTGCTCGGTGCCCGTAGGGAAGCGATCGAGGCTGGGCGCAATGTAGGCATATTCTTCCGTCAGGCCAAATTGTTTTGCGGCGGGAACCACGATCGCCTCCAGGTACCATTGCTGCAAGGTTCGGATCTGGGCATTCGATGGGCGATGAAAATCGAGAATGGCCGCTTTGGCGCTGGGCTTGAGCACCCGGTAAAGCTCTTTGAGGCTGCCTGGAATATCGGTGACGTTCCGCAAGCCGTAGCCCAT
Source organism: Stenomitos frigidus ULC18 (assembly GCF_003003795.1). Taxonomy (GTDB): domain Bacteria; phylum Cyanobacteriota; class Cyanobacteriia; order Leptolyngbyales; family Leptolyngbyaceae; genus Stenomitos; species Stenomitos frigidus_A. The sequence goes on from NZ_PVWK01000023.1 coordinate 2,842, forward strand.
TGTGATCGCATCAAAGTGGTTGTCAGGAAACGGGAGTGCCAGCGCATCGCCTTCCAGCCAGGTCAGCGGTGGCTTGGGATAGCGTGCTTGAGCACGTTGCGCTGCGATCGCCAGCTGCGCCGTAGCAAAATCAAGTCCAGTCACGTGTCCAGGCAGGCCAACCTGTTCTGCCAGCAGCAGGGCCAGATCGCCACTGCCGCAGCACACATCGAGACACGAATCCCCTACTGTTGCGCCACTCCACTTCACCGCCATCTGCTTCCAAATGCGGTGCTGCCCCAAACTCAACCAGGTGTTCAGTTGGTCGTAGACAGGGGCAATACGGTTGAACAGTATGCGAATGCGATCGGAAACCATGAGCGTTTAGATTGCAGATTTTAGCCTGCCATAAGGAAGCGGATGCCGATCAAGGTTATCCGACCTCACTCAGGGCTAGATGAACTATCCTACCGACATCTCAGTTAGCAGACACGCTTCAAGCTCAAATATTTATGCCCGCATGTTTGGGCTCACAGATTAACGCTCTTAGAGCCATTAAGGTGATTTCTGAAAAAGGTTTCACTCTACAGGGTCGCACTGCTGCTTGACGTTCAAGACAGTCGCTACGAATCGCTGCTGCAAGGGCAGGTTTCGCTGGAGTCTTGACTGTGAGCTAGTTCGCTATCTACTAAACCTGCCCCTACCGAAGCCTCGTCGGTCAATCAAGGTCTTGTGCCAACATGCACGATCGTGACCAATCGATCGCGACTGATCACAGCTGAGACGGCTAAGGGCATACTGGAAGCCGGAGGGCACCCCATCTCCTTGGGCATTGGTGACATCATGATGGTTCAAGACGCTTCGGACACGCAATCGAATTGGCAACAGGCAGCACTCTGTTTGGCAAAGGGTGACTATGGTCAAGCCATTGATCGCTATCAACAGCTGATCGACGCAGAACCGCAGGTCAAAGCACACTACTGGCATTTAGGCCTGGCGTCTCTGCTGCTTGGCGAAGAGGCAGAAGCGCAGACCGTGTGGATGATGGCAATGATGGACGGTGACGCCGAGCAGATTGAGCAGTGGACAGACGAATTGGCACAGTTTCTCCGATCGCAGGCAGAGCAACAAGAAGCCAGTGCTAACCACGAACTCGCTTGGCTGCTGCGGCAGTATCTACGGGAAGTCGCTCCTCATGATGTGCACAATCTGCTGCACCTGATACAACGCGCGATCGAGCTGAATCGCTTCGCTGGAGAAGATTTGGCGGCATGGGGTGTGACCGAACTGCTGCGATCGGCGACGAGCAATCCTGCCGTAATCGATCAAGCGTTGCTCACGCAAGCCTTGCAAACCGTCCTCAAGTACGCTCCCAGAGATCCAGCACTTCTGGATTTTGCGGCAGTGGTGCTTGATCTTGCCGCTGACCCGTTAGCGGTCGTGCATACGTTGATGCTGACATCCGTTGTTATTGCCTATGAACTGAACTGTCCCTCGCTGGCGATTCGCTACGTCCAGCTGTGTCAGAAAAGATGCCCCCAGGACTTAGAGGTTCTCAGCCATTTATCGACCTTTTATCAGAATGCAGGGCAGCATGAGCAGGGCATTGAGACGGCGCGTGAGTGGTGCATCTTAGCGCGATCGTTGCCTGACCAGGTGTTTGGTGCGTTTCTACTGTTGCGGGCACTCACTCGCGCGGGCGGCTATTGGAAAGAAATCTTTGAGCTAGCATCCCTTCAGGAATCGTTGCTGCGATCGCTAGCAGACTCGCAAACGGCACCGCTCGACCAAAGTACGGCACTCCGCTTGGTGACCACAACCTTCTTTTTACCCTACGTACGAGACGACCTGGAGGGTAACCGTTTGGCACAAAACCATCTACTGACGCTATGCCAGTCCAGTATTCGAACCTATGCCGCCGAAGCCGCAACCCGCTATCAGCAGGGTTTAGCACGCCGACGCGATCGCCCGGATACTCACCAACGCCGACGCATTGGCTATTTTTCGCACTGCATGCGACGGCACTCGGTGGGTTGGTTGTCTCGCTGGTTGCTTCAGCATCACGATCGCGAACAGTTTGAACTTTACGGGTACTTCTGGAATTACCATCAAGGCAACGATTCACTTCAGGATTGGTTTGTGGAACAGGTTGATCATGCCCGTAAGCTGGGTCGCGATGGACTCGCGATCGCGGAGCAGATTTATCAAGACGATATCGATATTTTGATTGACCTGGACAGCATTACCGCCGATGTGTGCTCGGAAGTGATGGCGCTCAAGCCCGCACCGATTCAGGCGACGTGGTTAGGTTGGGATGCCTCAGGGCTGCCTGCGATCGACTACTTCATCGCTGATCCGTATGTCCTTTCAGATGCGGCTGAGGCCCACTATGCCGAAAAAATTTGGCGCTTGCCCCAAACCTATCTTGCGGTTGATGGGTTTGAAATCGGTATTCCCACCCTGCGTCGCGATGACCTGGGCATTCCAGCCGATGCCATCATTTATCTGAGTGGACAGAGTGCCTCTAAGCGACACCCTGAAACGGTACGATCGCAACTGCGCATTATCGCTGCCGTGCCCAACAGTTACCTACTTATTAAAGGCATCACAGACGATCGAGCCATCCAAACGTACTTTGCCCAGGTGGCAGAAGCAGAGGGCGTTTCGAGTGGACGACTCCGCTTTTTACCAGAAGTCCCAGCCGAAGCGGTGCATCGGGCCAACTTAGCCATCGCCGACGTGGTGCTGGATACCTACCCTTATAACGGTGCCACAACCACGATGGAAACGCTCTGGATGGGCATTCCATTGGTCACGCGAGTGGGAGAACAGTTCGCCAGTCGCAATAGTTACACCATGATGGTGAATGCAGGGATTGAAGAGGGCATTGCCTGGACGAATGAAGCCTACGTGGAGTGGGGCATCCGGTTTGGCAAAGACGCTGCACTGCGGCAGCAGGTGGCCTGGAAACTACAGCGATCGCGTCAAACAGCGCCGTTATGGAACGCAAAGCAATTCACCCGTGAAATGGAGCACGCCTACAAGCAAATGTGGCAAGCGTATATTGAGCGTTAGGAGTGGTCAGTGGTCAGTGGTTAGCGTGTCCTGATACATTACAGCCGTTTGCAAATGTGGCTGATAACTGATAGCTGATAGCTGATAGCTGATAGCTGATAGCTGATAGCTGATAGCGAATCCAACCAATCATCTAACGACAACCATCGTTGCAAAGTATTTGATGGCTACTTTATGAAAATTCTCGTCATCACGAACTTGTATCCACCTCAAATCCTGGGAGGCTATGAGCGATCGATCGCCGATTTTGCTCGACTGCTCCAACAGCGGGGGCATGAGCTACTGGTGCTGACGAGTGATACACCCGCGTTTTTTAGTAGTCATCCCAACCCTTACTCAGAGCCTCAAGTGGAACGGTGTCTGTTGCTCTGCGGTCAGTGGCACCCAGAACGAGGGCCAGAGTGGTTTTCTGAGCAACGGATTGCCGATGTTAAGCGCCAAAATAGCCAAACGCTCACGCAGCACTTACAGGCGTTTCAACCTGATGTTTGTCTGGTGGGAAATGCTACGTTTTTGCCTGTGGAGCTTTTGGAGCAGGTGTTAGCGGTGCCGATCGCGATCGCTCACTATGTCATGAATGCACATCCTGGTTATCTGCCCTCCCTGACACCACAAAGTCCTCTGTACCGCTACATTACGTGCAGTGATTGGGTCAGTGGCCTGCTACAGCAACAAGGCTATCCAGCGGCAACGGCCCAAACGATTTATCCGGGTGCCGCCATCGAAGCGTTTTATCAGGCAGATCTGCCGCCTCGCGATCGGCTACGCATTGCTTATGCGAGTTTGGTAATGCCCTACAAGGGGGCAGATATTCTGGTGGAAGCGCTCTGTCTATTGCAGGCAGTGGGAATTGAATTTACAGCGACGATCGCAGGCGGAACGTTTCAGCCTGAATTTGTGCAAGCCTTACAGCAGCTTAGCAAGTCTGAAGGGTTGCAAGATTGTATTCACTTTCCTGGCGTTTTGTCGCGACAGGAACTTTGTGAACTCTATCAGCGCTGCAATGTGCTCGTCTTTCCGTCGCGGTTTGAAGAGCCGTTTGGTATTAGCCAGGTAGAAGCGATGGCAGCGGGACTCACGCTCATTACTAGTGGCACAGGTGGTTCGCGCGAAATTGTAGAGCATGGGCAGGATGGACTCATCTTTGAAACGGAAAACCCTTTAGACCTGGCTGAGTGCTTGTCAGCGTTGCCGACCCAACCCGATGCTTGGGAGACAATGACCCGCAAAGGGCAACAAAAGGCAATCTCGCACTTTAGCCAAACGATCGCGGTTGAACAGTTAGAGTCTCTTTTGTCCGCACTCAGCAGGACGCCTGCAAAGTCATCCCACCCGTAATTAGACCGGGTGAACAGTGCGAAATCCGTTGAAATGAGTTCAAGGCTTGCTCGATCAAACTTTAGTCCCGCTAGTGCACTGTTCCCAGTGAGCCCGTGCTTTTCAATCACGGGTGACGCGATGAGTGAGCACTGTTTAACCTCTTTAACTACATTGGGTAAGCTCAGGCTTGAGCGGGGAGACGCTCACAAGTTTGACTCAGTGGAGAGATTGGGTTGCAAAATGCGCAGTATCAAACGCTGGAGCAGGGAGGTGCTGACCAATTGGTGAGCGTTGCCAAACAAGAGCTTGTGCGGCTGTAGCAGGTGCTCGATCGGCATCGTTGTTCAGAACGGCGATTAAACTGCCGTGTTCTGATGCCAGTTTGCCGACATTGCAGAGATACGCTTGGTCTCCGTCTGCGATACGATGAAGGTTAGTAAGCAATCAATGCAACCAGCAAGGGCAGTTGACGCTGTATGACTGAGACTCCTCAAAATTTTTCCCAGCCTCAACCTCAAGCCGATGTGGATGTAGAGAGCTTATTGCAAGCGCTGCGGCGTAAAGAAGGCAGTTGGGTTGAATGGGGACAGGCTTGCCAGACGTTGCAAAAAGCGGGTCATAGTCCTCAAGCAATTTTTGAGGCTACTGGCTTTGAGCCCATTCAGCAAAACCAGATCATTGTTGGTAGCCAGGTGTATACCAGTGCTGTGAGTGCTGGGGTGCCGGAGGCAGTCAAAAGCCATTTTGAACGCAAAGGCAGCGATCTACTGTATGAATTCCGCATCCTAACGCAGCCAGAGCGGGCGGCAGCGGCCATTTTGTCGGTTGAGAAAGGAATCGATGCAGATGAAGCGCGGGATGTTGCCAAAGCGATCAAAGAATTTTCGCGATTGGCGGCTTCGCCAGAAGGCTTTACCGATCATCCTGGTGATGCGATCGCCCACCAGTCGTGGAAACTTGCACGCCAAAAAACGGATTTGCAAGAACGCTCCCGCCTGATTGCCAGAGGGTTACGGTTTGTACATAGCGACGATGCGCGCAAGCAGATTGAACGCTTGCTGACCGATTTCAGCGTGGTGCGCACAGTCCCTGCCCCCTTGCTGCCGGTTTACCGCTTAGAAAGCGATGAGGATCTGCCACGAGTGCTGCCAGTAGTGGGCAAGCTACCGCTGACGAAAGCCGATTTTCAAGCCGTACCAATGATTGATCCCATTGAGCCCTTTGGGATGGTGAAGTTTTCGGGCACGGGTGCCTGGGTACCCGTACCTGGCTGGCAGGTGATTTTGTTGGCAGACGATCCAGTGGTGCTTTGGTGCAATAGCCAGGACTTACCCACACCGCTCCCTGGGAAGCAAGAGAACGTGCTGGTAGTCGTAGATCGGGCACAGCGCGAGTGGAGAAGCGATCGCTACTTCATTGCTGAAGACGCCGATCAGCTCCAGATCCAATGGTCTGACACACTGCCAGATCTGCCTTCATTAGGCGAAGTCATTCTCATCATGCGTCCGAAAAAAATCCTGGATGAGAATTACACCAAGGACTATTTTGGGAGCCGACCAGGCTATGACGGTTGGCAAACGGATGAATAAACCTCACGACTCACAGCGATACAGTTGGTAAGGAATACCCCGTCGGTAAAAGCGATCGCGATCGACTGTGCAGTCAATCATCCTTCCTGCTGGATGACGCAGCGAAAGGACGGGTGGATAATCGGTTCGTCTTAGGCCAGGCGCAAGCAGCCACAAGCTCAGTGGAGTGCTTAATGGCTGTTTGAGCGCTGCCAGGTTTTGCCAAACTTGCGCATAAGTGGGTGTAGCCTGGGGGCGATCGCCTGTGCTGGCGGCATTGGCAGGGCTCACTCGCGGTATGAAGGCAAACAACTGCTGGGACGCCTGGGCACGATCGCCCGTATCACGTAGTGCCAGCGCCACGCTCAGACCCAACGCCACATCTTGCAAATCACCATACGCCATGCTCATTAAAAAGGATGCTTCTGACTCCAGACGCACCTGTCGGGCAATCTGATCCGGCTGATACGGTTTGAGAAACACCTGGTTTGAGACCACGAGCGTACTGCTGAGCACGCCGACAAAGAGCACGATCCAGATGAGAGCATGCTGAGCGAGAAACGGTGGGGGAGAAAAGGGTCGTGTCTGTCTCTGTGTTTCGCCAGTCGCTACTCGCTTGGGTGGCTTCGGTTGCGCCAGACACGCACCCAACAAGGCACAAACAGCCGGGAAGTAAAGGAAGTTGTAGCGGGGCACTGAGGTAATGTCTTTACCGAGAATGTAGACGATCGCCAAAAACTCCAGCACTACGCACAGCACAAACATCACCAGCATCCGCGTTGCCAGGTGAGTTTCGGGATCGCTCCAAAGCGGCCCAAAGCTGCCAGAGAGCTGCCACAGCAACCAGGCAGTAAAGACCACCATCAATAGCACCATCACGACAGCCAGCCAAACGGGCTGGTTTTCCACGGGCAGCGCGATCGCCATCAAAATCCAACCCATGGGAAACTGATAAAGCGGCGCGATCGTGTCCATCCAGTCTGGCTCAAAGGGCTTCATCCAATTGGTTTCAGGACGGCTGATGTGGCTGAGAAACGTCGGTAACCAGGGTAGATAGGCGAGACAGACGGCCGTCGTCGCGAGGGTGACGGCCATGAGGGCGCGACGCCGGTGTAGGGTGTAGGGGCTAGGGTGTACAGTGGGCAAGGACTTGAAGGTCAGGATGTTGACCAACAGCGTGGCGACCTGCGCGACAAACGCCAGGAGAAAAAAGTAGTGGACGTAAAACCCCAGGCTGTTGACCATGATCCAGCCGATCCAGATGCCAGGGCGAAATTGACGTTGATATAAGTCTGTTTGTACTTGATAGAGTCCCAGCAGCGCCAGAATGACCAGGAGCATTGGCAGCGTGTAGTGGCGGGCTTCCTGGGAAAGATACACAGCAAAGGGCGAGACCGCCATCACCATTGCGCCTGTCAAGCCTGCCCTTGGAGAGAAGGCAACACGGTTGAGCTGATAGAGTGCAGCGATCGCCACCACTCCAATCAACGCAGGCAAGGCGCGTAGCTTCCAAACCCACGAGAGCGGCACTGCCTCTACCCATCGCAGCCAATCGTGCATCCAGCAAAAAAACAGGGGTGGGTGTACCGATTGACTGGCGATCGTTTGGGCTATTTGGGCACAGCTTGTTTCTGCCTTCAGTATAAAAATCCGCTCCAATGCCGACAGTGAAAACGCCTCGTTCAACGGCACTTCATAGTAATTGCGACCCAAACTAAACAGCGCTGTAATGACTTCATCTAGCCACATGGGCTTCAAGTCTAAATGCCAGAATCGAAGGAGCGCTCCAAGAAGGACGATCGCGGCTAAAGTCAGGTAATGTCGAGCTTTCATGGCGTTCTGCAATTACACCCAGAGCATCTACTGTAAGCCACTCGTTAGACCCTATGGGGGTGAGTCGCTAGTTTCCTACTTCCTTAGCTATTAGCTATCAGCTGTCAGCTGTCAGCTTTGAGAGATGATCAGTCCTTGACAGATTAGGGGCGGCATCAAATCGATCGGGTAACTAACCTCGGCCAATAGTGCCTCAACCAACGTGGGCTAGACTGTGGAAGTCAAACGTTTTCAACGTTTCTAAAAAGGCAAAAACAGCTGGTGTATGGAGCGCATCAGACAGGGCAGCCACACCAATGACTCGCTTGAGCGGATCGGGCAGCAGATGCACGCATAAATCTCTGGGAATGGGTTCTGCGGCAAGACGGGGGAGAATCGCCGCTCCCAGTCCTTGCATGACCATGCTGACGATCGTCGAGTCTTCTTGAATATCGCTTGCAGTACGCATGGGTGGGGCAACGGCGGTCAAATGCTTGTGCAGGATACGTCCACACGGCAAACAAGGGAGCAGCACCAGCGGATGAGCGGCTAAGTCTTCCCAGGTCATCTGCACACCTCTGATACTGGTTTTGGGTGGCAGCAAGGCAACGTAATCATCGCGCACCAACTCCCACGCCTCAAATTCTGCACCCGTCGGTAAATAGGTCATGCCAATGTCAGCACGCCCCTCCCGCAACGTCTGCTCGATATCCAGATAGTCAGGACGTTCAATGATCGTGATGCCAATGTTGGGAAAGCGATCGCGAAAACAGGCAATCACCATGGGCAGCACGTGCGTTGCCACACTCCGGAAGGAAGCAATCCGCACCTGTCCTCCATTTAAGCCTTTTTGCAGGTTTGCCTCTTTTTGCATCAGCTCTAAATGCAAAAGCGACTGACGCGCATGGTAAACAATTTGCTCTCCGGCAGCCGTTAGCACTGCACCCCGACGGCCTCTGGAAAAGAGGGAAACGCCCAACTCGGCTTCCAAAGTGGCGATCGCGTGGCTAATTGCAGGCTGAGACAAATTCAACTCCAGAGCCGCTTCACTGAAGTTCCTGTAATCTGCCACTGCTACAATTGCCCGCAATTGAGAAAGCTTCATCATTGGCTGGTTAATCCATTGTTCACAGATGTATACGGTGCTCAGCTTTAATTTCAGGCTGACCGCTGACCGCTGACTGCTTCTATACTTCCATCCATTTTATTTATAGAAACCATACACGCGGTCATTTGTTTGTCATTCCAGGCGTTGATAGCGTAGTCACTATCCCGTTCATTCTAGGAAATTCTCCAATGAACCATGTTGAACAGTGTTTGAAATTAGAACAATGCTTGAAATTAGATCCGTTGAGCGTCGTTGCGAGTGCGATCGAACCACCGACAGCCGCTGATCACGAACCAGGTTTCTGGCGTCGGCTGGGGCAATCTTTGGTCAAGGCACTGACGCGCGCCCAAGCGTTGCAGGTTTGGCAGCGCTGCGATCGCTTTGGTCACCGCTATTGGCAAGCCTATGATCCCGCAACCGGTCGATCGACCACTACTGGCTCGGCAGCCGAACTTCGGGCATGGATTGAGGAGGATTATTACCAAAAATGACATTCACACTGGTTATTGGTAACAAAAACTATTCGTCCTGGTCACTCCGCCCGTGGTTAGCCATGCGTCACCTTGGAGTAGACTTCAGCGAGGTGCAAATCGCCCTCTACACACCAGAGTCTAGCCAACACATTCGGCGCTATTCTCCTGCGGGCAAAGTCCCCGTGCTGTTGGATGACACTATCACCGTTTGGGATTCTCTCGCCATTCTTGACTACCTGGCTGAAGGCTTGCCGACACTCCACTGGTGGCCCGCCGACAAAGCCGCACGCGCGTTCGCCCGTTCCATTAGCGCCGAAATGCATTCTGGCTTCCAGGATTTGCGTCACAACATGCCGATGAACTGTCGCGCCAGGCTTCCTGGCAAAGGGCTGACGTCTGCTGTACAAACTGACATCGATCGCATCACTGCAATCTGGCGTGACTGTCGTCAAACGTTCGGCACAGATGGATCGTTGCTGTTTGGGCAATTCACGATCGCGGATGCCATGTTTGCCCCGGTTGCTCTACGGTTCGTCACCTATGATGTGCCGTTAGACGACGTTTCTCGGCAGTATGTTGATGCCATTCTGGCGCTTCCAGCCCTGCAGGAGTGGCTGCAAGCGGCGGGCGCTGAAGCCGAAAGGCTGCCTACTTTTGAACGATAGCGATCGTCTTTTCGCCCTGATCCCTCTTGCCCATTCCTCGCTTTCACGTCACCGTAAGAAAAGTCATATTATGCGAAGGAATGGTTCATGCGTCTAAGCAACAAGGTCGCTCTGATTACTGGAGCTGGGAGTGGGATTGGGCGAGAAGCGGCTCTTTTGTTTGCGAAAGAAGGTGCCCAGATTGTTGTCTGCGACTTAAATGAGAGTGCAGGGAAGGAAACAGTTTCACAGATTGCCACTCAAAACGGCGAGGCCGTGTTTGTCCGTGCAGATGTTTCCAAAGCAGCCGACACAAAGGCAATGATTGAAGCGGCTGAAGCCGCTTACGGCAAACTAAACGTCCTCTTTAACAATGCTGGGATCTTTCATCCTGCGGATGGCTCTGTACTGGAAACCGAGGAAGATGTTTGGGATTTGACGATGAACGTGAATCTCAAGGGCGTTTTTCTGGGCTGTAAGTATGGCATCCCCGCTCTGTTAAGGGCAGGCGGCGGTTCGATTATTAATACGGCCTCGTTTGTCGCCATGGTTGGGGCAGCCACGTCCCAATCGGCCTACACGGCCAGCAAAGGCGGCGTGCTTTCCCTGACACGTGAGATCGCAGTCGAATTTGCTCGTCAGAATATTCGTGTGAATGCACTTTGTCCGGGGCCTGTAGAAACGCCCCTGCTAGCCGAACTCATGTCTGATCCGGCGCGTCGTCAACGTCGTTTGGTGCACATTCCACCGGGACGCCTGGCGCAAGCGCAGGAGATTGCAAACGCAGCACTCTTTCTGGCAAGCGATGAGTCGTCGTTTGTAAATGGCTCGACGTTTCTAGTTGACGGTGGCATCACAGCCGCCTATGTGACCGCTGAGTAGCGGCGGTGGTGGGTTATGGAGGTGTCGTTAACATCTGCTCAAATGCGATCGCGAGCTGAGTCTGAAAGCGCTGCCGATGCTTGAGCTTCCACACGGGCTGCATGATTTCCAGGGGGGGTGCAGATCCTTTGCGACTATTGGTGATGGCAATAGCCCGTAATGTCAGCAGTTGCAGTTCTTTTTGTACCATTAGTTCGGGAATCGCGGCAGCACCAACGCCACTCTCCACAACCGCTCTGACCATTTCACTACTGCTCAACACTAAAATCACATTCAGATCAGCCGGTTCGATGCCCCAGCGTTGCATAGCCTGCTCAAATACCTGCTGAGAGCCTGATCCTGATTCGCGCATTACCCAGGGTGTTTCGACCAGTTCCTGGACGGACACTCTGGCACGCTTAAACCAGGGATGCGCCTTACCAACCACGATTTGTAACCGATCGCCCCCAATAATCTCCTGTTCTAGGATGCTCTGAAGCGCTGGGTCAACGTCTCCAGTCACCAAACCGAGATCAAAGAGTCCCGTTGCAGTGCCTTCACAAATTTCTTTTGCATTGGCAAGCGTACAGTTTACGGAAATACCGGGGTAGTCGCGCTTAAAGTGGCTAATCTTTTCGGGTAGCCAATAATTGCCGATCGTCAAACTAGACCCCAGCTTGAGTTCACCCCGTTGCAGATTGTTTAGCTCGCGCAGACCTCGTTCTGTCAGCACAACCTGATCGAGTATTTTTTGCGCTTCAACCTGAAGTAGCTTGCCAGCTTCTGTAATTTCAATCCGACGACCAACCCGATGGAAGAGTTTGACGCAGTATTCCGCTTCCAAATTTTGAATCACAGCGCTGACGGCAGGTTGCGTAATGTAGAGTGCCTCCGCTGCGCGGGTGAAGTGTAGATGGGTCGTCACAGCTAGAAAAATGCGCAGCTGCTCAAGTGTCATCCCTGCCATTGAAGGCTACTCCCGCATTCAATGCTGAGGTATCCATCACTCTTAATTATTATTTTCAAAACTAAGAATAATTGATTCTATCAGTAATAGGATTGACGCATTTGCCCCTAAACCCCCTTTCTTGTATGCCCGGTAAGGGCTAGATTCTGGAGGCTTTAATAAGCTCGGTTCTCCCAATCTTGGGAGGCTAGGGGGCAAACGCTGTCAGCGTTTGCGTAAGAATCGTGGATTCAATAAAATCGACAAATTGTTGCCAGGTAGGGGCTCACGATCGTGAGCCCCTACAGGGGGTGTCGAAGTGATTAAATTCTTGTTTCTTAGCGATCGCCCTAGATCCCAGCGCCATCTAAAAATTCTTCGATCACTTTGTCACGAATACGGCAACTGCGAGAAACAGCGTCAGCGTGTGTTTCAGTGCAGTCAACAAGCGATGAACCGTGATCGCCATTGGTTGTTCTTGATGCGGCTGAAACAAGCAGAAGGGATTCGTTGAGCGATTGCTTGGTTTGCAGTAACTGGAGTTGCTGCTCCAACGACTCAATCCGATCGACCAGGGCACGAATAACCTGCGCTTCCGAATCAGGCAAACGCCCATGCTCTAGTGGATCGACCCGTCCACCCGATCGATGCACAATGCGACCAGGAACCCCAACAACCGTGCAGTCTGATGGCACCGCACGCAACACGACCGATCCGGCACCAATGCGAACACGATCGCCAATCTCGATATTGCCTAGCACCTTAGCACCGGCACCAACCACAACATCTTCGCCCAACGTCGGATGCCGCTTGCCACTCTCTTTACCCGTGCCACCAAGCGTCACGCCCTGGTAGATGAGCGCATAGTTGCCCACGATTGCAGTTTCGCCGATAACCACACCCATACCGTGGTCAATAAAAACACCCTGACCAATTTGCGCTCCAGGGTGAATTTCAATGCCAGTGAGGAAACGTGCTAACTGAGAAATCAACCGGGGGATGAAGGGTAAACCCAGCCGATAAAGCCCATGAGAAAAACGGTGAAACATGAGCGCTTGCAAACCTGGATAGCAGAATAAAACTTCCAGCCAGTTGCGGGCAGCAGGATCACGCTCAAAGATAATGCGAAAGTCGGCAATGAGGGTAGTTAGCACAAGAGTCAAACCCTTCGGCAGAACAAATCCTATCTATTTTAGCGTTTGTGCGCGTTCCGTGAACGCAAGAGAGCGATTCTGACAGCTTCTATAGCTATAGCCATGCTGGTTAGGACGGGGTGCAGGGGTTCCACCCCTGGCTGGGGGCATGCCCCCGCTCCCCCTTTGATCTCAATGTCCTAAGCTTTGTGACAACAGCTATAACCACTCAAGCTTCTGAGGAAGTAAGCTGATTAGTACGCTTCAGCTTGAAGCGATTAGGAGTATGACCCATCTCCATGAATAATCATCGCGAGGCTACTACGAAAAAAAATATTCTGGTTGTCGATGATAGACCGGACAACCTGCGTCTACTAGAGATGATGCTGAGCCAGCACGGGTATGAGGTGCGAAAGGTGCTCAACGGGAGCCTGGCAATCAAGGTTGCTCAAGCATTCCTGCCTGATCTCATCTTGCTCGATATTCGCATGGCCGCGATGGATGGGTACGAAGTCTGCCAACAGCTGAAGGCATCGCCGCAAACACGTGAGATTCCAGTCATCTTTTTGAGTGCCCTCGATAATGTCATCGATAAGGTGAAAGCGTTTCAGGTGGGCGGTGTAGACTATATCACCAAACCGTTTCAAGTCGAGGAAGTGTTGGCGCGAGTCGAGCATCAACTGACCATTCGGACGCTGCAACAACAGCTTCAGCAGCATAGCCTTGATTTAGAAGCGCAGGTACAAACTCACACGGCTCAACTGCAACTAGCGTTTGATTTTGAAGCGACGCTCAAGCGCATCACCGATCGCGTCCGCGACAGTCTAGACGAAAACCAAATTTTACAAGCAGCCGTACAAGAGCTTGCGATCGCGCTTGGTGTGAGAAGCTGCAATGCTGCGTTGTACAACCTGGAGCAACACTCTGCCACCGTCTCGTATGAGTACGCCGCCTCTCTCGCCCCCATTCATGGCCGCGTTTTGCGGATGGATAACTTTGCAGAAGGCTATCGCCAACTCTTACAGGGGCAATACTTTCAGTTTTGTTCTCTGCTGCCTAATGCGCAACGGGGTCGCGTGGTCATGCTGGCCTGTCCCATTGTGGACGACCAGGGGGTACTCGGCGATCTGTGGCTTGTGAGCCCTTGTGAATATGTGTTCACAGAACAGGATATTCGGTTGGTGCAGCAGGTGGTAAATCAGTGCGCGATCGCCCTGCGGCAGTCACGTCTATATCAAGCTCTGCAAACACAGGTCAACGAGTTAGAGCAGCTCAATCGTCTCAAGGATGACTTTCTCAGCACGGTTTCTCACGAACTTCGCACCCCAATGGCGAACATCAAGATGGCGATTCATATGCTGGAAATTAGCCTCAAAAACTTTGAGCCACCTGGTGCGATCCTCGAACAGCCTGCCCCAGCGCCAGAGCGGCTGCAGGCTCAGCCTCAAAACGAGCCGCCGCAAGCGAAGCCCAATACTCAAGCGGCCAAGGTCGATCGCTACCTTCAAATTCTGCAAGATGAATGTCAGCGAGAAATTGACTTGATTACCGACTTGCTCGACTTAACCCGCCTTGATGCTGAAGTTGAACCCCCCATACTGGCTCCCATTGAGCTAGCAACCTGGCTGCCAATCGTTGCCGAACCGTTTGTCGATCGTGCCCATAGTCAACAGCAACAGTTGCATGTCGACATAGCGCCTGCCTTACCAACGTTAACCACTGAACAAGCTTCTCTGGAACGCATTCTGGCTGAACTGCTCAATAATGCCTGCAAATATACCCCGCCTGGAGCCTCGATCGTCTTAGCAGCACACAAGACCACCGACCGTTTGCAAATCAGCGTGATCAATGGAGGCGCTGAGATTTCCAAACAAGAACAAGCACGTATCTTCGATAAGTTTTACCGCATTCCCAATCACGATCCGTGGAAGCGTGGGGGCACTGGGTTAGGGCTGGCGCTGGTGAAGAAGTTGGCAGCGCGCCTAGGAGCAAGCATTTGTGTGGAAAGCACGAAGGAGACAACAACGTTTATGCTGCAGTTTCCTTTTGCTGATGACACGTTGCAGGATGGCAGAGAGCAAGCACCCACTGACCCAACCTCAGTACGCGTGAGTCGAACAGCACGAAGGTCAAACGATCGGCAACCGTGAAAAAGCCCACAGACCAACGCTTGCCAGGAATACAGTGAAAACGAACCTTGAGTTACTCGCCTTCGACTTGCTGGCGATATTCGTCTGCCGAGAGTGCGTCATCCAGATCACTCTGATCGTTAACTCTGACCTTCAGCAACCAGCCTTCGCCGTAGGGATCATCCGCTAGCTGCTCTGGTGTTTCAATCAGTGGAGCATTGACTTCAATGATCGTGCCTGTAACAGGCCCATTAAGGTCTTCGACGGCTTTAACCGACTCTACAGTGCCAAATTTCTCGCCTTTTTCGATCGCATCGCCAATCTCCGGCAGTTCCAAAAAAACAATATCACCCAGCTGATCAACGGCAAAGGCACTGATGCCGATCGTCGCAATTTCTCCCTCCAGGCGGGCATATTCATGCGAGTCCAGATACTTCAGATCACCAGGATAATCAAACGTCATGTCGTCTCCTCGAAGCAATTTGAACGATGAGCGGTCAGTAGTCAGCCACTATTTTGACCGACGATAGAACGGTCTTTTTACGACCACAGCCGGATAAAGTTTACCGCGAATTTCGATCTCAAGCGTCTGATCGAGTTTAGCAAGGGCGGTGGGCACGTAGGCAAGCCCAATCGCCTGCCCCAGTGTGGGACTCTGAGTGCCGCTCGTGACTTCACCAACGGGCTGACCATCATAGAACACTCGATAGCCATGACGGGCAATGTTGCGTCCCTGCATTTGCAGCCCGATGAGCCGACGCTGGACGCCTGTTTGCTTTTGCTGTTCCAGCACCGATCGTCCAATAAAGTCCCCTTTGCTATCCAGATGCACCAACCAGCCCAAACCCGCTTCTAGTGGTGTTGTCGTGTCATCAATGTCCTGCCCATAAAGTGCCATTGCAGCATCCAGACGAAGCGTATCGCGTGCGCCAAGCCCACAGGGGGTAACGCCTGCATTGAGGAGCGATCGCCATAATTCCACACCGACTGACGGATCAACCATCACTTCAAAACCATCCTCTCCGGTATAGCCAGTGCGCGCTAAAAAGCCAGGCTCTCCCAGAACAGTGCCCTCCAAATGACCAAAGGCAGGCACGGTAGATAACTCTTCCAACACCAGTGGCTGCAAATGCTTGACGGCAGTAGGGCCTTGAACCGCTAGCAGTACTTTGGTCGTTGAGTCATCTTGAAACGTCACTCGCGTTTGATCAAGATGCTCTAACAACCAGGTCTTGTCTTTGAGCGTCGTTGCGGCATTGACAATCGCATACCAGCGCTCTTGACCCATTTGATTCAAACCCTGGTAATAAAAGATCAGGTCATCCACAATACCTGCCTGGGCATTCAGCAGCACCGTGTATTGCGCTTGACCAGGCTGCAAGCGGCTCAGGTCAGAGGGCACCAATGGTTGCAGTTGTTCCAACAGTCGATCGCCCGTTAGCGAAAATTTGCCCATATGGGAAATATCAAACATGCCCGCCGCCGATCGTACTGCTTGATGCTCATATATAATGCCGCTGTACTGTATAGGCATTTCCCACCCAGAGAACCCAGTCATTCGCGCGTTGAGGCTCACCCCTAACTCAAATAGAGGCGTGCGCGCTAACGGAAGTGGGATGTCTGGTAAGGCATTTGCTGCCTTCATGTTGTTTGGCTCTGTCACAGGTTCTGGTTTCCTTGCCGTTAACATTTTTCATCCTAAAGGAAACTCAGCCGTTGTCGCTGTAATCGTTATTGATGCGATCGACCAGCAACACTAGAGCAGAAACGATAACCGATGAAGCCAAGGCGTTAAAACGCAGCGTCTACTGTTTGAAGCTACAGGTTCGGGAACCCTACCATGTAGAGCAAGCAATTTCGTGGCATAACTGTTGTGAAGCATAGAGACTCAATACTGTAGAGCTTTAAAGGGACTTCGTTATGGCTTCTGAAGAAACCAAACCCAAGCAACGTTCCAGCGCGAAAGTCATTTACCGCTTTCTTGGCGGTGCGGCGCTGGGTGCTTTTATCGTTATCATCCCGATTTCCTATGGGTCGTCCTTAGAGCTAAATTTCGCTCAAGTGACCATTGCTTCATTGATGATTCTGTCATGTGGGTTACTCACCAGTCTTTGGGGCGAAAAATTCATTGACGCAGTGGCGCAGGTCTTGAACTCGTTTGCTCCTTAAGTTCACTGAATGCTGGATTATGGGCCAGACGGTGTTTGAAAAGTCCTCGCGGATGACGTCATCCACCCATGATTGAACCACCCTATGCAAAGAGGACACACGTCCAGACCTTGTAGGAACAGAGGTTGACAGGACGATCGTTTCACACACACTGCCGAAGCGCTTGAAGACGTAAAAGGGCGACATCTTTTTGTGCGCAACGCCGAGGGATCTTATACAATTTTCCCAACCCATCCTTCTGGTATCCAATGCGGTACACATGGTCGGCGTTACTTCCCAGCACTCGCTACATTCCCTCCCCTTGCTGGAACAGGTGGGACACCTCTTAACGTCTTCAGGAGCTTTTAACAATGGCATACTTCTTCTCGCAGGCAGCCGTCGCTGTCGAAGTCTTTAGTTTTGGTTACCTGGCTAGTTCGTTTGTGATGCATACGCATCGTCGTCTCAGAGAAATTCCTGGTTGGCGCAATTATCAAGCAACCAGGCTCCAAGCCAGTCTATCTGCTCCACCGATCGCGACTATTGCTGCAAAGCGTCAGCTTTCTCCAGTAGAACAACTGCGGCAGCAGTGTCAGCAAGCAGGCATCAAATGGCGAGACGCTCACGGCAAAAACAAACATCTCAAGAAAGCGGAAATGCTGGTTGCCCTGCAACAGCTCAAACAAACTAAGCGCGTGACTGTCACTGCGCCGTTATCAGTGAAGCCGTCAAAACGGGCGAGCTAAAACTTCAATCAATAGTGCACAAGTGCCACTCAATAGTGCACAAGTGCAATCAAGAAAGCCCAAGCCTCTAGCAAATGCTAGAGGCTTTTTATGTCACGTTATGCCTGCCCAATTTTGTATATAGCTATAGCCATACTGGTTAGGACGGGGTGCAGGGGTGGAACCCCTGGCTGGGGGCACGCCCCCACTCCCCCTTTGATCCCAATGTCCTAAGCTTTGTGACAACAGCTATACCTGCCAGCTTTGAAAGCCATCAAAGCTGCAATTGTTTCAACGCTTGCATCCTATCCCACGCCTGTGCAGTCGATCGGCCATCCGCTTTTTCACCCAGGCACCAGAGCAAACCCACACCGTAGCCGCTCAAATTACAAAACTGTCATTTTGGCATAAGGGGAATTTGTGATCTGTGCTGGGCAGAATGAGCCATATAACCATTAAGAGGTGGGTGATGAATATTCGTCGAGTACTAGTGGTCTGTCAATTAATTGTTGACGGGTCACAAGGGGGTAAAGTTGAGAAGGATTCCCTTGCCTTCAATTGAATGACG
>NZ_PVWK01000018.1 GCF_003003795.1 Stenomitos frigidus ULC18
TTTGGAACACCTCTCCAAACCGATTGCTACCTGACCCCAGATATTGCTACTTTTGTCAATGCGTAAGTCCTAACTTAGACAAAGAAGCACATGCTTATGTTTAGTAATTTAGCAGGGTTAGGATGTTGACCTGTGAACGATCCATCATTCGTGTTCTGATTGTTGATGACCACGAACTTACCCGACTGAGCTTAAGCTTGGCTCTTCGGAGCCAAGCCGACATTGATCTAGTTGGCTTGGCAAGTAATGGTCAAGAAGCGATCGACTTAGTGAAAGAACAGCAGCCAGATGTCATTATTCTGGATCTCCAAATGCCTGTCATGGATGGCCTGAGCGCTTCCACTCAGATCAAAAGCACCCATCCGAGCATTCAAATTCTTGCCTATTCTTCATTGGATGATCCCCAAACTGAGGTCATGATTCAAACAGCAAAAATTGATGCCTTCTGTAAAAAAGACACTGCAACGTCAGAATTGATCGAAATGGTCAGGCAGCTTGGTCAACGCACAGCCAACAACTAGGCGACCACAGCAATCGATCAACTACATTCGATCGCCCTGTTTTGCTGCTAATCAAAGCAAAACGAGGCGACGCTTGCCTGACTACGAACCTGGAAACGTTTGCTTAAACTCATCCAATAAATCATCAATTTCTTCGATCGCCTGGTTGACATCAATCCTCAACGTGCCCAGATCTGGCTGCTCTAGCAATCGCACCAGTGATTCACGCTTAGTTTGAATTAAGGCAATCCGCTCTTGCAGGGTTTCAGGGTTAATCATTGGCGCTTCCTTTGCCGATTATTAGCTTGAATGGGTGACTGCCAGGTTTCTATTGTAAAGCCTATCTTCTAATCAGCCACACGGGGCTGCGAACAGTACAGCATCAATCATTGGTTAGATCGAGTGGTCTAGCACCATGCCATAGCTCTAGCGCAGGTAGGGCGGACGTTTGACATCAACGGGTTTGCTCCTCATCACTTCATCAATGAAGCGTTTGAGGGCAAGATCGCGATTTTTCATAAACGCTGACCAAAAACCTGGTTGAAATTCATCCATGGTTTTAGCAAGTGCCCAAACATCCACTGCCAGGATGTTATAGAGTGTCTCGTCCTCTTGCTTTAAGGCATTGAGCTGCTCCAGTAACGAATCCTTGTCGCCATTACGTCGATTTTCGTCCTTAAACATAGAAGCACCCAAATAAAGAAAATAAAACCAACGGATGTGTTTAATCGTCTGTCAACGTTTCATTGACGGCTCAGGAATGATTTTGGGCTTAGTTTTTGAGTGTTTTTAAGCTCTCAAAAGAAATTAACAGAACAGTAGCCTACGCTTACTAACCTTATGACACGAGTCCAAAACTGCGATCGTGTTCGCTCTTACCGTGAGGCGTGGGTGTAAGCGTTCCGACCCTGTATGCACGCTATGACGTTACACACGTCCTAAGAGTCCTAAGAGAAGGATAATGAACTTAGAATGAAATCTACGAATCTGCTAGACCTTATAATCTATGTTACGTCAAACTTCTCTGGGAACGCTGGGTCTTAGCGTCGGCGGTATCTTAACCGTCGTTGGTTTTTGGGCATACTTCATCACCGACAACGCAACGTTGAATTTGGTCGGCTTTTTCTACGGTATCCCACTTTTGTTAGGAGGGCTTGCGCTTAAAGCCTCGGAGCTAAAACCCGTACCGTTAATGCAGCCCACCGCTGAAAGCGTGCTTGCCCTGCGAGAACAGCAAGCAACTGCAACTCAAAACCAGATTCGTCAAGATGTGACCCGCTATCGTTACGGCCAGCGCGCGCATCTTGACAGTTCATTAGAGCGACTCGGCTTAAGCCCGACGGATGAAGAATGCCCTGTTTTAGTCGGGGTGCAAGAAGTTGAAACAGCCGGTGCCTATACTCTAGTGCTGGAGTTCGAGTCTCCGCTGATGCCCCTTGAGCTTTGGCAAGAAAAGCAGGACAAGATTGCTAGCTTTTTTGGGCCTGGGGTTAAGGCAAGTGTAAGTCCAGCGGGCGATCGACGAGTGGATGTAGCGCTCATTGCTGCACCTTAGGAGCAAAGGCTTAATTAAGATCGTAAAAATATGAGGTTGTGAATAAGGCTTGGCTGGCAGCAAGGCTGCTAGGAAATCGCTGCGATATAGTTGGTTCACAACAATAGCATCGACCGCGCGATCGCAAGCAGTAGCTTGAGGCTCCTCAGGGTGGCATTACCTGAATCAAAGCACTCCAGATTGCCTTTTCTTAAACTGTGGTTCCACAGTCAATCAACACCTTGGTTTTTCCCGAAAGTTCATTTTCCTGATAAGTTTTATCGGGTTTGAGCCGAATTATTCAAACTAACCATTGGAGTTATGGCTGTTGTCACAAAGCTTAGGACATTGGGATTAAAGGGGGCGTGGGGGCGTGCCCCCAGCCAGGGGTTCCACCCCTGCACCCCGTCCTAACCAGTATGGCTATAGCTATAAATTCTATTGGGCTGGCGATTGAGTGCCCAACCCAATGGCATCGCGCTGAGTTTGGAGGGGCTGCACTACAAGAACCGTCTCATGATTGAAGTGCCTTATGGTTGAAGGATACCTGTCTCGTTACCTAGCTCCATTCGTTGCGCTTAGCCTTTGGAGTGGGAGTGTGTGCTTGCCTTCTGCTTCTCATGCCGAAGTGCCGCTCAATCGTGCAGTTATTGCATCGCTGCGGAATGCGGTAGAGCTCATACTGAAAAATCAAGCGCCACGATCAGCCAAGGTCAACGATGCACTCGTTCCTGGTGATGCGATCGCAACAGCTCGTGCGGCTCTCGCCGAACTCCGCTTTAATGATGGTTCGCTGGCAAGAGTCGGTGGTCAAGCGCTGTTTCGCTTTCTGCCCAATACTCGCACTTTTCAGATTTCCAACGGGACGCTGCTGCTCTTAGTGCCGCCGGGTCGCGGAAAAACACAGGTTCAAACACCCAATGCTGCCGCTGGTATTCGTGGATCGGCGCTGTTTGTGCGCTATCTGCCGGAAACAGACGTCACCATTATTGGAGCATTGACCGACAGTGGCATTGAAATTACGAATCGCGATCGTGCTCAAACGCAATCACTCGGAGCCGGTCAGATTGTGGTCATTGTGAAAAATCGCATTGAGCAAATTTATCGCTTTGACTTGAAGACATTTTACGATACCAGCGAATTGGTCAAAGGGCTGGATTTACAGCGCCCCGCCTTAAATGAACAAGCAGCAGCGCCAACCGATCCAGCGATTGCGGCAGTTCGAGCCGAAACCTCTGAGGCTGTAAAAATACAAACCAGTCTTGGGTCTTTCAGCGAGGTGACAGCCACGGATAGTCAGCCGTCAGATGCGAATGCCAGAGCCCCTCAGAGAAATCAGCCAACTTCCACGTCTAGCACGACCTTGAATCAGGCGACTGAGGCCTCCAGGACGATCGCCCTGCCAACCGATCACTTGCTGGTGCCTCCAACAGCTGCGTTCCCCTCTGCTTTTCCGTCAACAGTGGCGCTTCCACCAGGCTTACCAGGGGGCAATTCACCCGCGATCGGTGCCCCAACTTCAGAATTGGGTAGCCCTCCGGGCTTAGCGGGAACGACGACCGGGCGAAGCGGCAGCTTACCACCAGGACTAGCAGGCACAGCTCCAGGCTTAGCAGGCACGACTCCAGGGCAAAGTGGCAGTCCACCACCAGGGCAAGCAAATACCACACCAGGACTTGCTCCCTGAAGCTCAAGTCCTGCCTGATCAGCGAGGCTTCGTTCTCAATGTTGAGCAGCTTCCAGGGTTGGTCGCAGTTTTCACTGCCCGTCTCAAGCCACGTTAGGGTGCCAGACGTTCAAGGAGCCAGTTGCCTTGTTCCAGGCGGTAGCGGAGGCGATCGTGTAAGCGGCTGGTACGTCCCTGCCAAAACTCGATCTGATGCGGTATCACCCGATAGCCACCCCAGTGCGGTGGGCGAGGCACAGCCTTCTCTGCATAAGCGGCCTTCAACTCTGCAAAGCGTTGCTCCAACACGTCACGATGGGGAATCACGCGACTTTGGTCCGACGCCCAGGCACCCAAACGACTCGCTAAGGGGCGGCTCAGAAAATAAGCATCGGTTTCCGCTGTGGCGATCGTCTCAACTCGTCCTTCAATGCGAACCTGACGCTCCAGCAACGTCCATAAAAAAACCAGCGCCGCTTGAGGGTTCTCTGCCAGTTCCTGGCCTTTTCGACTCTCATAATTGGTGTAAAAAACAAAGCCACGCTCATCCAAGCCTTTGAGCAACACTATACGAGCAGAAGGGATACCATTGCTGGTTGCTGTGGCAAGGGTCATGGCATTGGGTTCAGGTAACTCAGCCGCGATCGCCTGATCCAACCAACGTCGAAATTGGAGGATAGGATCAGGATCAACGTCTGTCTCGTTAAGTTGCTCCAGCGTGTAGTTGTGGCGAAGGTCAGCAAGGGATTGGGTCATTGTATAGTTGCTCGCAAAGGCAGCATGCAGGATTCTCAACTGTTTCGTATGATAAGTCGCTTGCCCAAGCGATCGTCAAGCGAGCGAGCGCTCTACCGATTCATCCCCTAAAATCAGGCCATTCACCCCTTAAAATCAGGAAATGCAAAACCCCCGATCGCCTGTTGAAATTCCCTCCTGTGCCTGGAACCGTCCCCTTGGGTTAGGTTGGGACAAACCGTATACTGTCCGTTACACCAGCAATCTGGATGACGGTCCCTGGCATGGGATGCCGCTCGGTGGCTTTGGAGCAGGCTGCATCGGGCGATCGCACCGTGGGGACTTCAATCTCTGGCATATCGACGGCGGTGAGCACATCTTCAAGTCGATGCCCGCCTGTCAGTTCAGCGTTTTTGAGCAGGCTGGTGAACAAAACCAGGCGTATGCGCTATGTACAGAACCGCCAAAAGACGGTAGTTTGTCATCCTGGGACTGGTATCCCTCTCACAGGGATATTACAGAGAACGCCGCCACAGGCACCTATCACGCACTCTATCCGCGCAGTTGGTTTGTTTACGAGAACGTGTTTCAGGCAGAGCTAACCTGTGAGCAGTTCTCACCGATTTGGGCACATAACTACCAGGAGAGCAGTTATCCCGTTGCGGTGTTTCGCTGGACGGCGCATAATCCCACCGACAAACCGATCACCTTAAGCTTGATGCTGACCTGGCAGAACATGGTGGGTTGGTTTACGAATGCCTTGAAG
The DNA here is from genome assembly GCF_003003795.1 of Stenomitos frigidus ULC18. Taxonomy (GTDB): domain Bacteria; phylum Cyanobacteriota; class Cyanobacteriia; order Leptolyngbyales; family Leptolyngbyaceae; genus Stenomitos; species Stenomitos frigidus_A. Next base: position 5,202 of record NZ_PVWK01000018.1, read on the forward strand.
TCGCCAGATGTAAAGCTACGGGACGATGGCAGCCCTTTTTACGACTATCAGCCGCGTTTGGGAGAGAGCGAAGGGAGTTTTAATCGGCTCATAGGAGACGAACAGCGTCTTGGTGTGGTGTTGGGAAAGGCTGAAGGCGACGGTCAATGGTCGATCGCCACCTACCTCGATCCCAACCTGCAAGAAGTCTTCTACCAAACACGTTGGAATCCAGTAGGAGACGGTGCTGACCTGTGGGATACCTTTGCTCAGGATGGTTCGCTGACGGATTTTGATGATGATACGCCAGCAGCAGCAGGAGAACAGCTGGGAGCCGCGATCGCTGTTCGCTTCACTCTGCGACCAGGGCAAACACGGCACATTCCCTTCGTGCTGACGTGGGATTTTCCCGTGACGGAGTTGGCTCAAGGCATTGAGTACTTTCGGCGCTACACAGATTTTTTTGGGCGCAATGGGTGCAATGCGTGGTCGATCGCCCGTACTGCCCTCAAGCATCACCAAACCTGGCACGAAAAAATTCAGGACTGGCAGCAGCCGCTTATTGAACAGGAAGCTTTGCCCAACTGGTTCAAGATGGCGCTGTTCAATGAGTTGTACAACCTGACCGATGGCGGCACACTCTGGAGTGCGGCCGATGAACGCGATCCCGTTGGGCAATTTGCCGTTCTGGAATGCATCGACTACCGCTGGTACGAAAGCCTGGATGTGCGGCTCTATGGCTCCTTTGCGCTGCTGATGCTGTTTCCCAAGCTCGAAAAAGCGGTGATTCGCGCGTTTGCACGAGCCATCCCTGCCCGCGACGATCGCACACGCGTCATCGGCTACTACACCACGATTGGCGCTGAAAGTCCTCTAGCCGCCCGCAAAGTCGCAGGCGCAACCCCGCACGACTTAGGCGCACCCAACGAGCATGTTTGGGAGAAAACTAACTATACCAGCTACCAGGACTGTAACCTCTGGAAAGACCTGCCCAGCGATTTTGTGCTGCAAGTCTATCGTGATTACTTGCTCACAGGCGCAACCGATGTGGAGTTTCTTGCCGAATGCTGGGAGGGGATCGTGCAAACCCTCACCTATCTCAAAACTTTCGATCTAGATGGTGATGGCATTCCCGAAAACTCCGGTGCACCGGATCAAACATTTGATGATTGGAAATTACAAGGGGTAAGCGCCTATTGCGGTGGGTTGTGGATTACAGCGTTAGAGGCCGCGATCGCGATCGGGCGAATCCTAGAGGAGTCAGGAGTCAGGAGTCAGGAGTCAGAAGGTCAAGGGAAACTTCATCCTTTAGCCTTTAGCCTTCATCCTTTAGCCTTTGTCTCTCAATGCCAATCCTGGCTCGACCAATCCCGCACTGTCTATCAGGGAAAGCTCTGGAACGGGAATTATTACCGCATTGACAGCAACAGTGGCTCGGATGTCGTGATGGCTGACCAACTCTGCGGACAGTTCTACGCTCGACTGTTGGGACTCCCCGATGTGGTACCCGATGAATGCGCCAGAACAGCGCTACAAACGGTCTATGAGGCTTGTTTTGTGAAGTTCAATCAATATCTAGCATCTGGTGCATTGAGTGCTCAAACATTTACCTCTGTGCAGGAAGCAAGAGCGGCTGAGGAAGAGGCAACCGCAGAGGCGCAGAGACACGGAGCGATCGAAAGTACTGAGTTCGGTTCTTCTACTCAAAACTCTCTAGCGAAGCGGCGCGAAGCGCTACTCATAACTCATAACTCCCCTCCCACTCCCCACTCCCCACTCCCCACTCCCCACCCGATCGGCGCTGCCAATGGCGTTCGTCCCAACGGTGCCCCCGAAAACCCCAATGCGACTCATCCCCTGGAAGTTTGGACAGGCATTAACTTTGGGCTGGCGGCGTTTCTCGCGCAAATGGGCATGACCGAGGAAGCGATGCAGATTACCGAAGCGGTAGTGAAACAAATTTATGAGAATGGGCTACAGTTCCGTACACCAGAGGCGATTACGGCGAGTGGGACGTTTCGTGCCTGTCATTACTTACGAGCACCAGCCATTTGGGCAATTTACAGAGAACTGACGATCGCAAACCCATCCATAACCTCTGCAAATAACTAAGCTGTTCTAAATTTACGGACGTAGTTAAAAAGCTGATAGCTTTAAGAGATTGTTGGTTCATTGCGTGCATCTACTTGTGGCGGCTCAATCTTGGTGCGGTCCTTTGGTGGCACTCTAATTTGATGAGGATCAAGAAAATCGATTAAATCGATCAGCTTGCTGTGAATCAACACGAGTCTTGCCAAATCAACCTTTGACGCTGCCATTAAGTCAATATCATCTCTTAGGTTTTTGAACCATTCCGCGAACTCTGGTTCACTCATCCTTTTCACAAATGTGGCGTAACCGATACAGTCATAGCCAATCACTTGGCTATTGGAGCGAGGCACTGTCATGATTTCCCCGATCGCCCGCCGTTCGCCATTAAAGAGGCGAAAACGGCTGCCAGAGTTGTACTTTCCAAAGGCTGTATTAATGCTGGCTAGCAGTTCACTCAGGCGACGATTTCGCTCTAGATCACCCAAATCCAAAAACTGAATCTCTCGGCGTAGAATTTCTACCCAGCCAAGGTATTCCGCCACAACATAGAGGGTGTTGTAAAGTGCGTAATTTTGGGCGGAGGGGGATTCAAGGTAGAAGCGCTCCAGAAATCTATTCTGATGGATGTTGTACAGACGGCTTTGAAGATCGATCGCGGAGCGCAATAAGGGATCGCGATACTTAGACATTAAAGTAGCCGTCTGAGCTTCACGCGATTCGGCTTCACGTTGCTTTGACAGTCGATCCGTTAAGCGGGCAATTCGCGTTTGACCGTAAATACTGATAACGGCGCTAATAATCGCAACAATGGCGGCAATGCTCGCAGCAATGACTTCGGGCTTCATCACAATTAAATTGCTTCTAAACGACTACTCGATTAAGCGGTCACCAAGGCAGCGGTTTCGTCGTATGACAATGTAGTATTTATCTCGTCACTCTGCATCAACCGCTCGATCGCCCGATCAATCAAATCTAACCCCTGCTGCACATTTTCGATCGTGCTCAGTTGCCCGCGCAGATCAGCCGCTCCAGTAAAGCCTTTGGCATACCACGTCATGTGTTTGCGTGCCTGACGCACCCCGCGATCGCCCTTATATTCCCACAGCATGTACAAATGCTCACGGGCGCACTGGAGTCGTTCTACAACTGTGGGAGTTGGCTTCAGCACTCCAGTCTTCAGGAAATGATCAACCTCACCCACCAGAAACGGGTAGCCCATCGTCCCGCGTGAACACATCACGCCATCAGCACCTGTTTGCTCCAGGCAGTTCACCGCTGCTTCCACCGAGAAAATATCGCCGTTCGCAATGACGGGAATCGTCAGAATCTCCTTCACCTTGGCGATCCATTCCCACTTCGCATTACCGTTGTAACCCTGCGATCGAGTGCGCCCGTGAACAGTAATCATCCGCGCGCCAGCATCCTCCATCCGTTTCGCAAAATCCAGGATCGTGATTTCCTGATCCGTCCAGCCAATACGAGTTTTAACGGTGACAGGAACATCGACAGCATTGACAACAGCACGAACGATCGCCTCTGCCGTTGCTGGATCGCGCAGCAGCGAAGAACCACCCCCATTTTTGGTAATCTTGTTTACCGGACAACCCATATTGATGTCTACAGTGTCAGCTCCTTCTGCCACTGCCATTTGAGCCGCTTCTGCCAGAAAGTCAGGACGACAATCAAAGAGCTGAATGCTGATGGGACGCTCCTTCGGATCAACCTCCATAATGATCGGTAGATCCTTCACATAGTGCAGCCCTGTGGCGTTCACCATCTCGGTATACATCATCGACTCTGGTGCATGACGACGCACCAGACGCCGAAAAACCAGATCGGTGACACCCGACAGCGGCGACTGCAACACACGACTGTTGACCTCAAACGACCCAATCTTTAAGGGAGTGGACAGTCGAGCTTTCAGGTTGGGAGACAAAGAAATCATAGCTATAGACCGATCGATGCTTATCCAGGATAAATGATCGATTGGTGGGTTGTGCCGTTGGAATATCGATCGCAGGCTATGACCAGCTGCAAGCGACTACGGCCGCGTGAAAAATGAAGCCTTCTCCACTAGCTGCGCTGACGCTGAGCACCTCGCAATTCTTCTAAAGACCCACTGCTTGAAGACCAGCGTGCCAACGTCTCCCGATAAAAGTCGATCGACTGTTGGGCAACCACTGTGGGCGAGAACCTCTCAGCGCACGACTCGGCCGCCTGGTGACCAAGTTGAGCCGCCCAGCCTGGGTCTTGCAGCAAGCGACGCAACTGAATGGCCAGATCGGCTGCATCACCACTTTGGAAGAGCAACCCAGAGACTTCATCTGTGACGATTTCGGGAATGCCCCCTGCACGAGCCGCTACGATCGGGCAGCCCAAGCTCAACGCCTCCAATGCCGTATAAGGAAAGTTATCGTAACGTGACGCCACTACCGTGATTTGCGCTCGCCGCCGCAAGTCAGTTAACACTGCCGGTGGTTGCTGCCCCAACCACTCAATTTGTCCTGTTTCAAGTGCTCCAGGCAGGCGATCGCGCACATATTCCTCCAACTGCCATTTGCGACCATTGTCATCTCTAAAGCCCCGATCAGGGCCAGCAAAAATGAGTCGGGTGTTAGGAAAGTCTTGTAAGACCTCGGCGAACGCATCAATGATGAGATCGCCACCCTTATGACGATCGAAACGACCAATGAAGCCAATAACGTTGGGATCGCAGTGCTGTGGCTGCCAACGCTGCTCTGAGGGTGTTGGCGCAATGGGACAGGGAATCACCACTGCGTGCTCCAGGGGAAGCTGGTAATATTGACGGGTCTGCTCTAGAACGTCCTGTGAGGGCGCTGTAACGGCAAACGCGTTGGCAATCGTCTGCCCCTCGTCTTGAACCCGGTGCAAAAAATCTTCTTCTTGCGGCGCTCCCATAGCTGCTCCATTCAGAAACCAGGGGCCGTGGAGGCGCAGCACGATCGGAACAGAGAGGCGATCGCGCAAAAAGCCAGCCATGCCAAAGCTCTCTTCGATTTCGAGTAGATCCAAATCGCCGCTAGTCATTAAGGCCTCAACGCCTCTGCGCACCCCACGAGCAAAAGCAGCCCTAAAAAACCGTTCTGGGCGGATTCTTAAGCCTACAGCATCACGTAACCGCCCCATAATCTCACCAGAGCGGCGACGAGAGGATAGCTCAAGCACATTCTGATGGCCGCGGTTTGAAGCGTTTGAGCGTTCCAGTTGATAGGTCAGAACATGCGGCTCGTGTCCAAGTTCGCGTATGCCTTTAGCGATTGAGGCAACATAGGTCACGATCCCATTAGAGAAGGCTCCAGGTGGCCAACCTGGCGCAAAGTAGGCAACAGAAAGCCTGCCATCGCCCGACGTTTCTAAAGGCGTAGGTGTCTTGCTTTCGTTATTCAGTGTGTTTTCTTGCATGCAGCGTTTAAATGTCCAGGCGAAACTTTTGGAAGCGTTCATTAAGAGGAGGTTAAGTGTCACTGTTGCAGTACTGCCTCAATGTGACAAGTGCTTCTTGAACCTTTGTGAGAAGTCAGGCATCCTCTGACCGCCCCAAAAGCGGATAGCCTTCCGAGGGACGCCTATTACAGCAATTTTCGTTTGAATAAGCCACATCGACTGAGTGTGAGCGTCTGGTTCACGCCTGCGAGCAGGATGCTCGATTGTGGCTGACCCATTTGCAAACGGCTGTAAGTACTAGTACTGACCCACCAAACTTTAGATCCGGTTTTTTCTGCTACAAATTAGCCGCATCAGGCAACCACAGGAGTGACCTCACTGCCGCACCACTCAAAGCTAGTCGAGTCATATCAGAGGAGCAAGTGACTGACCCTAAAATTCAGTTAACGAATGCCAGCAGAGCCACCCCTCAGATAGATCTGCTCGATCGTCCGTTGATATTCTGCAAGAGTTGCCTGTGCCTGTGCATAAATGCTAGCCTTTGGCGGAATCTGGCGAAGCAACCGGATAGCCTCAGAAAAGTTGTTTCTGCTGCTTTGGAGCACTGCCCGTTCAAACCATCGCTGGGACTGTAAGTGATAGGCTTCTCGATACTCTAATAAGTTTTTCCGAGCCTCCAGGTAAACGCTAGAGTTTGGAGGGATCTTTTCTAGGAGAGCGATCGCTTGGCTGAACTGCTGCGCTTTCGCGCAAACGAGTGCGCGCTTGAGCCTCCGTTCAGCAACATTCGTTCCGTTAGCAGCAATTTTCTGGAAAAGCAGCAGGTCGCTGACGGGCGGAACTTTAAACCAATGCAGAGACCAGGTGAAAGCTTTAAGCAAGTCCATAGTGATTACAATCAGAGTATGTTGGTGATTCCCATCTCTGCCAGTCGCCTAATCATGCGTTCAGGTTGCTGTCAAAGAAGCTAAAACTAGCCAGAAAGTAAATTCTAAATAGCTGAACACGTAGCAGATCCAAAGTAATTTAAGTTACATCGCTCCCGCAAAGAAAGAGGCCTCTTTTCACAAAAAATCTATTAAGTGTGAAGACGTTATTGAGACTCAGACTAAACGCTACTGCTGCAGACAACCTCGGCACGACAAACTTTGACTCGATCTTGTTTGGAGTGCTGGCGGCGAGAAATCACCTTTGCTGGCACACCAACGGCAACTGAAAACGGTGGCATATCTTTAGTGACAACGGCTCCCGCACCAATCACACACCCCTTACCGATCGTCACGCCATCTAAAACTTTTACGCCAGTACCGAGCCAGCAGTCATCCTCAATAACGATTCCTTGATTGGTCGTCCCCTGCACGTTGATCGGGCGGGTCAGGTCATCAAAATTATGGTTGTTCGCGTAAATACCTGTATGAGAGGCAATCATGCAGTCGCGACCAATGCGGATACAACCAGGACCCGCTAAACAGCCATAGGGGCCAATATACGTGTTCTGACCAATTTCAATACAGCCCCCGTGTGCTCTAAGATCAACACCACGATCGAGCTTAACGCCCTCATGGAGGAGAATTTTGCTGTCATGGCCATCACTGTTCAGGCTCACATTGTCACCAAGGCTCACGTTCGGCCTCAGCACAATTTGATTGTTGGGCAGTGTCGCGAAGGAAACATTGTGGCTGATGAAGGTCTCGTCACCCAGGTGAATCCGCTGAGCACCCAAGAATTTGCAGTCATGGTCAATATTTACACCTTTCCCGATGGTCTTAAGGATAGGACGGTACAGCAAACGTCGGAGCAGCTTTCCCGGCTTGCTGGGAAGGCTACCAACTAGCGTGCTTACCAGTAGTTCTTTCACACGTGACCAAGTTTCAGAAGAACCAGCGTGAGTCATTTGCATAGTAATGGTTTCAAGTAAAGGAATGAACAACGATTGAGGTGCTCTTTTGTTAAACCCATGCAAAGCAAGGCTTAAAAAGCAAGGCAGGACTAAAGCCATCAACTTTGCTCTAGCTTACTGAAGACAGGGTTGGGAATTGGGGAGGATTTCGGAGGGATTTCGGGAAGATATCAATGGGCCATGATCGACAACCTTGTTGGCTCAGAGATCGTTACCCTGAGGCACTGTGACTGTGAAAATAGTGCCTACCCCAACGTCGCTCTCAACCGTAATTTGCCCCTGGTGCAAATCCAAACACTTTTTCACTAAAGCTAACCCTAGCCCTGTTCCAGAGGCCTTCTGAGCATTCTTGCCACGGATGAAAGGGTTATACAAGGCGGCTAGATCGTCTTTGTCAATCCCAATGCCTTCATCTTTGATCTGAAACGCGATCGCCTCCGAGGCCGTGATGAGCGTAAACGTGATCGTACTGGACGGGGGTGAATATTTAATCGCGTTAGAGAGTAAGTTGCTGAGCACGGAATACATCAAGCGTGCATCCATCCAGGCATGCGTGCGATCGCCCTGTCGTGAAAATTTAATGACCTGCTGAGACTCATTGGACAATTGAAAGTCTTCGATCAGGTTGAGGCAAAACGATTGAATCTCGATTTGGCTGGGGTTGTACTCTAGCTTCCCCGCATCGGCACGCGCCAATGTAAGCACATCATTTAACAGTTGCGTCACCAGTTTGGCAGAGGCTTGAATGCGGTAGAGGTTCTTCAGTTTGGCTGGTTCCACTAGCGGTTTGAGTGTTTCCGCCAGAAGTTGAGAAGAGCCCAGAATATGGCTGAGAGGCGTCCGAAACTCATGCGAAACCATCGAGAGAAACTGTAGCTTGAGTTCGCTGAGTGCGGTTACTTGAGCCAGAGCCTGTTGCTGCGCTTCCGCCTGTTGCCGCTTCCGCTTTTGATAAGACGCTAAGCCGTAAATACCAAACAGCAGCATGAAGGTCGACAGCGTGCCAACTAGCTCAAGCAACATTCTGTTTTCAAAGCCAGTTTGAAAGTACTCAGTCTGGCTCTTTAAAAAGTCTTCCTCATTGATTCGCAAAGCAGTAATGGTTTGGCGAATACCGCTTTGGTTTTGCTTGACTTGAACCACAAGCTTTGTAATGGCACTAGTATTCGTTTGGCCACTCTGTCGCTGTACAATCAATTGCTGGAACAAAGCTTCTCGTTGACGAATCAGTCTATCCAGAGCGTCGAGGTACTGCTGTTGTCTATCACTATAAGGGCGCGATCGATTCAGCCTGATCAGTTGCGGCGTCAGGCCTTGAATGGTTGTCTCATAGACCTTTAACTCACTTAAGCTGCTGAGCAATAGATCATCTGTTCGCCTAAATTCAGTATGAGCAAGAGTAATAGAAACACCAGAAAGAATTTGGAGCATCTCATTGCCTCGATGGAGGTGAATGGCATTATTAATCAGCCGCTTAGCGTTTCGATAGGAGGCAGCACTAATCGTAGCTACCAGTAGTAATCCCAAACAAAAGCTAGCTGTAATCCATTTTCCTTTCAGTGCCCGTTTCAAACGTCTTAGTAATCGTTTTACCCCTTTGAGAAACACGATGAGGTATGTTTGAAGCCGTTTTATCATCACTAAGTGCTGTGGTTTTTGATGGGTTTAACTATTGGCTAGATAGCCTTAATAAAAGTCTTAATATAGCGATCGTGAAGTAGAGAACACAATGATTTATAGGATGGAAAGGAATGAGAATTTAATAAAACCGACAATTTTGTAGGGGCTTAGCATTCGGGTAAAAGCGCTTACCGTAGCCGAAGGTAACCCTGCCGAATGCTAAGCCCTTACCGTGAGGATGACCGATGTTATTTAATCCACGCTCCAAAGTCATCCAGAACACCAGAAAAGCGTTAGTGCAGACATGCCAAAGGCTATGAGTGTAAACCATGCAGAGATTGGGTTACGTCCCTCAAACCAATAACGTCTATCTTCTCTTTCATCCCATTCAGCCATTTACGATGATTTTGCCAATTAAGCAAGTCGCTTATCAATCAGTTGAAATCAGTGAGGTTTTTTGCATCTAAGGAACAAGAATTTAATAACTCCGGCATTTCCCGTAGGGGCGCACGGCCTTACGCCCCTACCTGCAAATAATTTGTCGATTTTATTTAATCCACGATCCTAAGCGATCGACAGGGATAACCCAATTTAATTGTAGCCATCGACAAAGTCACCCTCAAGTTAAACAGCGTGTGAACAGGCACTTAAAGGATTGACAAGCATTTTAAAAATTGACAAGCTGAGAAGCCCTGGATGCCTTAACCTCTATTCTGAAAGCTGAAAAGTGACATGCGTATTTTAGTCGTTGAGGATGATGTTCAGATTGCTGATTTGCTGACAGAGGCACTAACCAATCGCCAATATACAGTAGACACAGCACCAGATGGAGCGATGGGGTGGGATTGGCTCGAGACCGTAGAGTATGACCTGGTGGTGCTCGATCTCACGCTTCCAAAGCTCAGCGGCATCGAACTTTGTCAAAAATTGCGTGAACACAACATCTCAACGCCTGTCCTGATGCTAACGGCTCGCGATACCATTTCTGACAAAATCGTTGGTTTGGATGCAGGAGCCGATGCCTACATTGTTAAACCCTTCGACCTTGAAGAGTTAATGGCACAAATTCGGGCGCTGCTACGGCGCGGCAGTGCAACGATGAAGCCAAAAATTTGTTGGGGAGATCTCTGTCTTGATCCCAGCACCTATGATGTCACTTACGGTGAGCAACCCTTGTCCTTAACGCCCAAGGAGTATGCCCTGCTAGACCTTCTGGTCACAAATGGGCGACGCGTACTGAGCAGACCAGGCATCATTGAGCGGCTCTGGTCACTCGAGGAATCCCCAACCGAAGAAGCCGTTAAGACGCACATCAGAACACTGCGTCAAAAGCTCCGCGCTGCCGGCACCTCTGATGATCTGATTGAAACGGTGCATGGTCTGGGCTACCGGATGAAGCAAGTAGAGTAGTGGTTTCATCCCCCCGAAATCCCTCCGAAATCCCCTTCAATCCCCTCTCGTAGACTGAGTAGACTTGGGTTCTATAAGCGCTATTTTGATTCGCCACGGCTTCACTCAAACAGTTTTGCTTTCTGTCATAGGGAGGATGGCACGGCTGTAAACACAAGCCATTGTGGTGGTGTTTAATGAGAGATTTTGCGCAAACAACAATCAATTACCAACGAGATAGAGATCATGTCCTATTGCTTACAAAGCTTTCTAGCGACCCAGAACTTTGAGGCTGCCTGGTATTGCTACAAAAGTTGGAGTGACTTTCAACAAGAGCTTGGGCGGGCAGGAGAGATTGAGTTTGTGGGTTGTCGAGTGAATGGTAAAAACTGTTGGGAAGTTTTCATCACCCAAGCACTACACGATGAACGCGCCAAACGTTTGTTCAATCCAGCAAAACCCTCTGTTCAACACAACCAAACGTTGATTTACCCTTGTTAGAGTAGATAGCCGTCTTCTAGATCGTGTTCCAGACTGATATGCCATCGTTCAGGAAAGCATTTCACACAACGGTTCGACGACAGAAGCATACAACCGTTTCTAAAAGTCTACACCTCGTTTGAGGTCGATGCCTTTTTCGGCGTAGTGCTTGTGGCAAATCATTTCAGAATGGATGCTGGCAAGATCAAAATAGGCAGGGGGATTTTTGCAGCGTCCAGTGATAATCACTTCGGTATCACGAGGCTTGCGGAGAAGCGCCTGAACGATCGGCTCCTCTGGCAGCAGTTCTAAATCCACCGTGGGATTGAGTTCATCCAGAATGATGGTTTTATAGAGCCCAGAGGCGATCGCAGCCCTAGCAATCTCCCACCCGCGCTCCGCTTCGACATAATCCAATTCTTGCTGCTGTCCTCGCCAAACGATCGCATCTCGACCACAGCGCTGATGATCAACTAGATTTGGATAGCTCTGATTGAGAGCAGCGATCGCGGCATCTTCGGTATAGCCACTACCACCTTTGAGCCATTGCATAATCAGCACACGATGCGATTTATCCTGGCTAATGCCTTTGCCGATCGCCTGTAACGCTTTGCCAAGCGCACTCGTCGATTTCCCTTTGCCCGACCCAGTGTAAATCTCAATGCCAGCAATGCCCTGTTCTTTTGCACCTGCATGGTAATGGGGACGCATTTCTGAGTGCAAATCAGCCACATCAAGCAGCGGTTGGGGTGCGCCACGACCCGTTGCGATGATTTCCATGTGATCGGGCTTGCGCTTGAGGGCACTCACGACCTCCTCAACAGGCAGCAACCCGAGATCCAGGACGGGATTCAGTTCATCGAGTACCACAACGGAATACAAACCGGACGCGATCGCCCCCTTCGCAACATCCCAGCCACGCTGCGCCTCTAGCTTGTCAAAGCGGGTGATATCTTCCAGTCCAAAAAATTCTGCTCGACCAGTGCGCACTTGATCGATCAAATGGGGAAAGCCACGCTGTAATGCTTCGATCGCCCCATCTTCGTCATACGTCCGCCCTGGACCTTTGAGAAAGCGGAGCAGCAACACACGGGTTTGCAGATCAGAATGAATGCCTAAACCAATAGAACGTAGCACCACACCCAGAGCTGCCTGAGACTTGCCTTTCCCGGCTCCGTCGTAAACATGAATTTGCCCTGTGAGCCGTTCGGAGCGCGCATTTGCTGTCCGAATCCCAATGCCTGCGCGTGTCATAGGCCTCAACGCTTGCTGTAGCTTCATCTTAATCGAACTCAACCCATCTTAGTGCGTTCGATTGTGAGTTTACGCTACATATAGCGGTTTGATTACCCAAAATGGGGAATTTTTCGATCAAGGGGGCTTTGAGTTTTGAGTTGTAAAAGAAAGCCTGCCTTCCGACCACTGACCACTAACCGCTGACTCCTGGTTACTAACTCGTGACTCCTGCGATCGAAAACGATTTTACAGTTACCTTAATGTGGGGTTGTATGATGGGTCAGCGTACAATTTAGCAGCCGCAAAGAAAAAGACCATGATTGCGGTTAATCACGATCCTTTAGACAACCGTGGCACAGGACTGATATCCACAGACAGTTGTGTGGATGGGTATGATTGTGCGGATAAGGACACCAACACATAGCCTGTAAAATGATCAGTGACTAGCTTGTGTTGACCGTTCGATGCTTTCATTTAGCTGCAGGGGCCGTTGTTTATGAAGCTCAAAGTCGTTCAAAGCACCACATTCAAGCAATCACCGGGCGATTCCTCAAAACTAGCAGCAAAAGACAAAGTTACTGTTGCCGCCGATAAAGTGTTTGAGCTAAGCTCCTGGAAATTCGTGGAGAATGACCATCTCAAAGTAGCCATTTTGGGCGATTTTCTGGGCGACCCACCCCGAAACACCTGGTTTGTTTACGGCTATCATGTGCAGCTCATCGACAGTCAAGGCAAGGTCGTCTACAGTAAACCACTGCCAGCCCCAACGCCACCACCCGGTGCCCTTCCAGCAAGCAAGCTGCTCAGCATTCCTTACAAAAGTCAGCTTGATAACGCGGTCAACCCTACTGGAGCCTGCAATGTCACCAGTTTTTCGATGGTGATGGCGTACTTTAAAATCAAGCAACGTACCAGTGCAGTGCAGTTTGAAGACGAACTGTATCGGTATATGGATGCCAGTAAACTGAGCCGTCATGAGCCCGACGATTTGGCGAAGATGGCGAAAGCATATGGGGTGCAGGACAACCTCACTCTGCGGGGAAGCTTGGCTGACATTCGCAAGGCGATCGCTGAAGGGCGTCCCTGCATTGTCCACGGTTACTTCACCAGCTTTGGTCACATTGTAGTGATTCGCGGCTACAACAAGAGCGGCTTTTACGTCAACGATCCCTATGGCGAGTGGGCGGCTTCTGGCTATCTCACCGATCAATCAGGGCAAAATCTTTTTTACTCCAACAGCCTCATTCAAAGCAAGTGCAGCCCCGAAGGGTCTGACTATATGTGGCTACATCGCCTGTCGAAGGCTTGAGTAACCGGTTAACGACGAACTGTAGGTTGGGCGATCGGCAATTGCAGTCCTGCTACGAGCTTGGTTAAATACGGTTCAAAGCGCTGGAAGTCTTCGAGCGTCTTAAACTTGCCCGTCTCCGACATGGTATCGAACGCAGTCGTGATGATGTAAAGAGTGGTGCCGTCAAAAGCAACATAGCCCAATCGCTTTTCATGGATGTTGCTATCTTGCTTGACACCAGCAAAGCCGTAACGCAGTCCCATCAGTTTACCGATCGGGACGCGCGATGGGATTTGAGTCGTAAACGTGATTTGCTTGCCATAAACTGACTCACGATCCTGCTTAAAGAAGGCATAGTAATCGGCGACCCATGCTTTAAGAGCTTTTTCTAGCTGGCTACGGTACTTAGGGTCAGCCGCGTTTGCCTTTGCTGGAACGCCTGCTTCCGTCAGCTTCTTTCTTAAGTCCGCCCGACTGCCAACGAGATAGGTTCCCATCTCAAGGGTGCCAACGAACGTGCCCTGATGGTACACACAAAGCAAAGGAGCCTTGGTATCGCAAGGCGCAGCACGCCACGGTTCGGGCAGTTTGGCAGTCCCTAAGACGCGCATCCAAAGATTGACAGTGCGAAGATTGGCAGGCAGGACGGGCTGTGCGGGTTCAGCAGCGATCGCACACGCCATAAACGGACTGCCAACCATTGCCACAGCCGTAGCAGCGATCACCAACCAATGAAGCATTCGCGGGCTTCTAAACGGCAAACTCATCATGAGCAATCATTCAACTTCAAGGGATCTGCATCCAGATCATACGTCGTCCTTGGGCATTGATCAGGAGCATTACTTGCCACACTCAGGCCCACGCATGGCAATCTTGCGGCTTTCAAAGACTTCGAGAATGCCATTGGTGATTGTTTCCACAACCGCACGATCGCACATTGCTAGAAACGCTTCTGGCGTCAACGTCTCTTTGAAAAATTCCTTGGCGTGGACTAACAAGCGACGGGTTTCTGGGAAGCCGACAGATTTAATCAGGTACGTCGCAACGGGTGAATTTTTGATGTCGTAGGAAGACGATTGCCCTCGTCCTTTTTCCACCAGGCTCAACACGTCTTCCTCGATATCGGTTTCAGGTGCAACGGTCATCGACAGCTGCGGCAAAAAATTCTCTAGCTGTGCCATCGATCGCCCATGAGACGACAGTTCACCCATCATCGTCGCTAGGGGAATATCCTGCCCCAGTCGCTGCGATAGCGCTTCGATCACGGCGATCGACAGTAGTTTACTGCCGAGATAGAGCCTCGCCACGTCTAGATTTCGCTGCGTGCGCACAATCAGCTGTTGGTAGATCTCCACAGACGGTTCTGATTGAAACTGCTGAAAGACCAGTTCGGGCTTCAGAAAATACATGAAGCCTTCCATCTTTTGCAACGAGACCCGATAACCGCTCACAGTATACGAATTAGCGTTCGTCAAGTCGTGGTTGGTCTCAGGCAGTAAGTTCCACGTATTGTCGAGAAAGTCAGCCGCAGCAGGATAGGCAAAATTTTCGACATCTCGATTCGCCAGGCGCACCGATCGCCGCACAATCTGGGCCACCTGCTCATCTCGCCAACCAAAGCCCATCGCCGTAGCGGTTTGCTGCAACCGAGCATAGAGACGCTCACTCGGACTTAAGCCCGATTCAGAAAGGCTGCGAAACGGAATAGTTGCCTCAATGCAGGCAACGACCTCCGCGATCTGCTCAGCCACTAGCGACTGCTCCAACGACTTGGCAGCAATCACAGCGCTAAGAAATTCATTCTGTCCAGCTGTGGGTTTCAGCACTTCCTCTGGCACAAAACCAAAAAGCTGCATCACCATTTCAAGCATGGGATCATCAGGCAACTCAGTGCGATCGCGAATGACCAACTGCCCTGTAATTTCTTTAACAAAGGCAGAAATGTAGCCGCTGATATTGACGCTCACACCTTGATCTACCTGGACATAAACCAGATCATGAAACAAGGCTGCCAACACTTCGATCGCGTCACCCGACTCGCCGACCTCAAAAATATGCTCAGGCGTATGGAAAAAGCGCCACGGCCCCGTCATCGTTTGAATCACCAGTGCGGCTGTTTTACCCAACCGAGCGGCATCAGCAGCACCCCCCAACTGCTCAACCGCCCAAAGCAGCTTCGCCAAGCAGCGTTTTTGATCCTGTCCCGATTCCCAATCCCGTTCAAGCGCCATAGGGGTTTCTCCACTTGGATTGAGCACGATGCACGAAGTTTTTGCATGGTATCAGGAACGCCTGTGGGATAGGGCGATTCTTGATGCCGTTAACAAAGTGCCACATTAAAGCGGTCAGACACAACAACTGATGATGACAGTAAGTCAAGTCCTAAGCAGACAGCCATTCGCCGTAAATAAAAGTGATAGCGCTTAGTCTGGCTCATTTCTGTCCCATCTGCCATCTGTAATCCAGGGTGGTTTCATACAAGAATTAAGAAAATGAGGATGGACTGAGTAGTTATTATTCAGTCCATTCAGTCCATGACCCTCATAGAGCAATTAAAGCAAA
>NZ_PVWK01000040.1 GCF_003003795.1 Stenomitos frigidus ULC18
GGCGTTGGCGCCACGTCTGGACGCCTTGAAGCCGCAGATGCAAGCCCTCGCTCACCAGCAAGCGGATTGGCAGCGCCCAGCCCAGCTTCTGCCAGCGGTGCAGGGCCGCGGCCAAGTCACCGCCACTTTGTGTCTGGTGGCACCGCCCACACTCGGCAAGCGGTCTGCAACACAGCGCGCTCGTTTGGTGGGCGTGGCCCCCCGCCACCGGGACAGTGGTCAGCACAAGGGCAAGCGCCTGCTTTCGGGCGGGCGCACGCGCGTCCGGTGTGGCTTGTCTATGGCAACCCGCGTGGCGACGCCCCACAACCCCGTGAGGCGCGACTTGGAGCAACCCTTGCTGGCAAAGCGGCAAGCGCAACCCAGTGGCTCTGGTTGCCTGTAGGCGCCAACGCCTGGTCAGGCTCAATGCCATACCCGCGCTCACACTCCCTGGCCAACGCCCGCTGCCGCCAGCCGCCGCACAAGACACGGTCCGACTCAACCGCTCCCCCACTGCTGTCACTGGGTCACGCGCGTTGAGCGCTCAACCGATTTTTCCATTCCCCTCGACTCCCAACACAATCGCTACAAAAGGGAAATGCCTCAGATTAATTAATCCACGAGCCTTATGACACTGGGATCAAGTCTAAAGGTCTCTTGAAGCATACAGGCTAGACTTCATGATATTGAGGGATTGCACTAAAATCAAACACCGAGTCTGAGAAATGCTGGCGTTTGAGCATCACTAGAAGCAGTTAAAATTTTCGCTATGACAAATTTTGAAGTGCTCAACTCTCAGCCTGAAATAGGGGCGCGATCGCAGCCTAAAATCCGGTTAGCGTTTCTGGATGGTATGCGTGGGCTGACCGCATTTTATGTTGTGCTGGTGCATCTGTATCGGGAAATAGTTTGTAGTTGATTCACCTGCTGCTGTTGGGTCTCGCCGCCTTACTGCTGAGCGGTATACAGGCACCTGTTATCAAATTTTTAGGGTTGCTGCTTTTCGGCGTACCGCTGGTGCTTTTGGCGAGCGATGGTTTTCATTTCCTGTTCGAGAAGCCATTTGTGTCCGAGCGGGCAAAGGCCGGTTCGTAGGGACGTGGCTTTGCCATTGCCTCACGCTAATTCTAGAGGTTATCGATCGCCACAGGTTCCACCGCATCCGCCATCGCAAACCCAAACACGCTGGAGTAGAAGTAAAACTCCCCATCCAGCGTGCGTTTGATATTCTCGGCTTTACGAAACCCGTGTTGCTCCCCAGCAAACAGCACGTAGGCAACGGGTAGCTTCTTGGCACGAAGGGCATTTACCATCATTTCTGCCTGGTTGGGCGGCACAACTTGATCTTCGTCGCCCTGGAAGAAAATCACGGGACAGGACAGGCGATCGGTCGCATAAAGGGGCGATCGCTCTTTATACAGCGCTTCTGCTTCGGGATAGGGGCCAATCAAGCCATCGAGATAGCGGGACTCAAACTTGTGAGTATCTTGTGCGAGTGCTGCCAGGTCACTGACGCCGTAGAAACTCGCACCCGCTTTAAAGACCTTGCGAAACGTCAACGCTGCCAGGGTCGTATAGCCGCCTGCACTGCCACCATCAATGACAAGACGATCGCCATCCACAGCACCAGAGTTTGCCAGATAAGTCGCACCATTCGCACAATCATCGACATCCACAATGCCCCACTGCCCGTTCAGGCGTTCACGATAGGCGCGACCATAGCCTGTACTACCACCATAATTGACATCCAACACGGCAAACCCACGACTGGTCCAGTACTGGATTTTGAGGTTAAAAACAGTCGAGGTCGAGCCCGTGGGCCCACCGTGGCTTTTGACTAACAGCGGTGGACGCTCATCACTAGGAGCGGTGTAGTCCTGATTTTTGGGTGGATAGAAAAAGCCGTATGCCGTCAAACCATGTTCGGTTGGGAACGCGATCGTTTGCGGGACAGACAAATACCCTGGCTCGATCGTCAACGTGCTGGAGCGCTGCAAGACTTCAATGGTGTGCGTTGCCAAATCTAATTGGACGATCGCCCCTGGTTCTGTTGCCGAACCCGCATTAAACAGCACTCGTCCAGGCGCAACGTGAATGCCGCCAATTTCGGTGTAAGGCGTTTCAATCACCTCCAGCTGCTTGGTCTGAGTAGCGAAACTGGCGAGATAGGAAAGCCCTTCTTTGCTGTAGGTACAAACCAGACGCTGCGCTGATGCAAACGCATAGTTCGCGATCCCAAACACCCAATGGGGCGAACCAAATTCGGCTTCCATCGGGCAAAGCGGCTCAATGTCACCCTTCCAGCGGTAGAGGTTCCACCAACCGGAGCGATCGCTTACAAAATACAGTACGCCATCCGGCGACCACTGCGGTTCGAGTACCGATTCCTTGATACCACCCGCAAGACACTGCGCCGTTTCCACCAAACCATCTGTTGTGACTGTTGCCACCCAGAGTTCCGTGCCATCCCAGGGCATATTGGGATGATTCCAGCTCAGCCATGCCAGTTGGGAACCATCTGGGCTCAGCCGTGGTGAGGAGTAGAAGTCGCTACCCGAAACAAGAACGCGTTGCTCTCTGCTGCCATCAAGGCTAAGGCTGGCGATCGTATTGACGGCTTCCCCTTCGCCCGTATGGTCTTCCCGCACGCAAATTAACCGCTGCCGCTGCACGTCAACCACTCCATCTGCATAGCGTAAGGCAGCTTCGGGCGTAATTGCTACTGGTTCAGCGTTGGCATCCTGGCGATAGAGCCGTTGATCTGCAAAATTTGAAAAATAGACCGTGCCCTGATGCACAAGGTATGCCCCCCCGCCGTACTCATGCACCCGTGTCCTGACGTTGAATGGTGCGGGTGTGATGTCTGTGGTTTTGCCATCGGGAGTCCGACGCACAATGACATTACGACCGGCTTCGGTTGGACGCAGCTCCGTCCAGTACACGACCTCACCATCTAGTCGCACACCTCCCAGGCCGATCGTGCCAGCCACAATGAGGTCAGAGGTAATGGGAGATTTCCAGGAGCCGTAAGATGCCGTGCGGGGTTCAACCATGAGTTTGAGGAAATTTTTGAGTTTTGAGTTAATTTAGCGGGGTTGCTGAATCTGAGGATGATATGTGATGGCAACCATCGCTCTAGGGACGTTTCGCAAAACGCCCCTAGAGGTTCAACCTCGTATTTGCAAGGACGAGTTGTCAAAGGGACAAAAACAACTCACCCTCAGCCTAAACGATGACTTCAGAAAAAACATGGGTCGGCATTGATGTCTGTAAAGACGTGCTCGATATTGACTTGCTGCCTCAAGGGGGCACCTTGCAACAGCCTCATCACGAAAGGGAAGTCCAAGCGCTGATTGAGCAGTTACGGCCCTTGTCGCCGAGTTTGGTGGTGGTTGAATCCACTCCCATTGTTCCGTCTCATCCTTGCCGCACTGCTGCTTGACTTTCAAGACAGTCACTACGGGAAATGCCGGAGTGATGAAATTCTTGTTCCTTAGTCGTTCTAAGTCAATCAGGTGTGAGAATACCGTATACAGGCTAAATTCCTACGAAATGCTTATTCTCGCCTCAGAATAATTTGGTTTTCTGGCCACTTCGTGTAAAGTATTAGCCTGAATATGTCATTTTAGAGATGAGTCTCCAGCTTTACTAGCTTGTTGTACTGTCCACGCATAGGGATGCACAGCCTGACAGATATACAACCTGGTATCCGAATCAAGATGAGCAACCGAAAGCGCCGCCTAGCCGCTTGAAGAGCTTCGTCCTTCCTTTTTCAGAGACTGCTCAGCTGTCTGCATTTTGGCTGAAAGGAGTATGGACATTCCACGTTTTCCCGCTGCTGGCGCTCAGGTCAGAATTCTAGTCGTTGATGACGACGAAGATAACCTTTTGCTGGTTAACTATCAGCTGCTGCAATTACTCGACTGCACCGTGATCAGTGCGCAGGATGGGCAGACAGCTATTTCTCTAGCTGAAACCTACACGCCAGACTTGATCTTGCTGGATATTATGCTGCCTGCGATGGACGGGTTTGAGGTGGCTCGCTGCCTGAAGCAGAATCCTCAAACGCAGACGATCCCAATCATTGCAGTGACGGCAATGGCTCGATCGCTCGATCACGATCTTGCTCTTGCTTCGGGCTGTGATGACTACGTTTGCAAACCGTATGAAATGGAGACCTTAGCAGCGGCGATCGGGCGTCATCTAAACCTGCCGTCTTCGTTGCTGCATACGTCATGAACAACGAGACAAGTTGCGCCCAGTACTGGTGAACCTTGAATACACCTGGTCTGCGGCGGTAGACTTCGTTCTTATAGGCCAGCTTCGATGCGCCAGCCCAACTGCTGGCTGTAGCTAGCGTCTAACCTTTCGTTTCTACCTTTGCTTGAGCAACTTGCATGGCCGTAATGAGCTGCGCCAACGCGTATTCAAGTTGTGCCCCTGCATCCATAGCGACCCAGCCTTCAGGAGTCAGTTGGCGGAATTCAAAGTGGAGGTGAGGCCCGGTAGAGAGCCCTGTGCTGCCAACTCGACCGATGACCATACCCTGCTTGACCCATTCCCCAGGCTTGACGAAGATTTCAGAAAGATGGGCATAGATGGTTTCTTGGGTGCCTTTGTTGTGATCCACAGCGACAGCAAGACCATAACCGCCCAAAAAGTCAGCGATCGCCACTTTGCCAGCGTAGGCTGCTAAAACGGGTGTGCCCAGTGGTGCTGCTAAATCAGTGCCGGAATGAAACCGTTGTGTCCCTGTAACAGGATGCACTCGCCAACCAAAAAGGGAAGAGATCGGCGCCGGAATCGAGAGCGGGAAAATCAGTCTGATGTTGCCATTGCCTAACCGTCCAGAGGGGCGTGCCGTAAGCTTATAGTACGCTTGCCAGTTAGGAGAAGTGCTCGTAGCCAATGCTGTCGCACTACTATTGAAGGAACCGACTCTAACGGTTGGCAGTCCCCCTGCCGCGATCGAGGCTTGGGATGCATTCCGGCGGCTGTCTAACGCGCACGGGCTTCCGTCTAGCAGTTGACTGCTCTGCAAGACCGCACGGCATCCCGTTGACCGTTCTGTCAGCACGATCGAAGTGGGTGCATCGTAGCCAACACTTTCGGGGCGGGAATTTGTCGAGTTGGGCTGCGCGCTTCTGGGTAATTCGGTTTGTGGTTGTACGATTATGCGCTCTGGTGCTGCTGGCGTTGGTGTCGCCAAGAGCGGCATAGTTGCGTCTGAGCTTGGTGCTGTTACCGAAGGCGCGGTCATCGCAGGGCTAGCTTCTACCAGGGAGGTCCCGCCATCCGTTGCCCCTTGAGCCAGCGTCATGGTGCTACTGAATAGACTCACTCCAACACAACTCAGTCCACAGGCTAGCAGGGCGTAGTGGCGACGATCGAGCGACGTTGGGGGTAGTTTAGGCGTCATTGACAGTTCCTGAAAGGGCGATCGGGTAAGCATTGGCACTCTAGTCGTAGAAGTAGGCCGTTTAGTTCCAGCAACAGGCATTATGTCACTGGCTGGATTTTAGGCTAGAACTACAGCAAGTCTAGCTGCACCTGACTAGAAATTTTAGAATTTAAAGATGCAAGCCAACGCCTAGAGTTTAGCAACAGTTTATAGCTCAGCCTATTGTACCTGGCATTTAAAAGCCGGTTCTAGCAAGAAAACGTCAGAAGCCTCTCACCGCACTCTTTCTCTTTATCTCTTTATGCTGCATACCTGGCATTGGCGTACCTGGAACGAACTGCCCTATCTAACCTGTAGCCTTTTGGAGCCGTGGCCACACGGCTTTTTTACCCAGCAGTTTTGGCAGCGATCGCCCGCTGATTTGACTCATGTTTTACAGCCCAGCGCACAGGCGTACCGTGTGAAGCAAGTTCACGGCAACACCGTTTTAGCGCCGTCTGAAGTAGAGCAAACCGCCGACAAAGATTACCCTCCAGCTGATGGGCTCGTGACTGAGCAGACCGATCAGGCCGTCTGGGCTTGTAGCGCGGATTGTACGCCTGTTCTGATTGCCGATGCCGTTACCGGCCAAGTTGCGGCTGTACACGCAGGCTGGCGAGGGACGGCGCTCAAAATCGTACCTCAGGCGATCGCCCGTATGCAGGCGCAGGGAAGCCAATTACAAGACCTGCGGGTTGCTATGGGGCCCGCGATCGCGGGTGAGGTCTATCAAGTCTCCGAGCACGTTGCCGCTGAAGTCGGGTCTACTGTCGTTACGCCTGGTGACGATCCAGCGACCTTGCTAGAGGCTTTACGCCAATTACCAAATTCCCCACTGTTGGATGATCCAGAGCCAGGACGGACACGTTTGGATGTACGACGTATCAATGCCTTGCAGCTAGAACAATTGGGTCTTCATCCTGAACAAACGGCGATCGCACCTTACTGTACGTATCAAACCCCTGATCATTTTTTTTCGTATCGCCGTAGTCGCGAGAAAAAAGCTCAATGGTCTGGCATTGTCAGCCAGGCAAAAAGAGCTTAAGAGTGAAACATGAGTTGTGTGGTGACTAAAACGTTGTCGAAGCCTAGACATCAGTAAGCTTCGACAACGTTGCATACGTTAGAACATCAAAAGTACACAAATGCAACTCGCTAACGGCTTGAGCAAGCAACTTTTATAAACTCGTTGCGATCGTCACTATAGCTACCCACTGGCTAGCTTAATCAGATGATTTAGCCTTCTTGTTAGGCGTTCCTTCAAACGGCTGTACGCCTGTCTCTGGATAGGAATCATCGCTGGGGCCAAAAATGCGTACAAACGCGCCTGAAAAATACTGAACAACCCTATCAAGTTGCTTAAGAATAGACATTATTGTTACCTCAAAGACAAGTGTTTTAATGCAAACCTAGCAGCAGCAAATCCTCGGTTCGACACTGTGTATCTTGGCACCTCAATTATGCCTTTATAGCGAGCGATGCTTGATTTTCGCATCAATTGTTTAAAGTCGGGTTTGGCTGTTTGGGCAGACTTTTGCTACTCCTGCACGGTCATCAATCTAGCGACCCTAAAGCCTCTGTTAGCAAGACCCAATCTTGAGCGGTCAGCGGTCAGCGGTCAGCGGTCAGGCGTCGGCAACCTTTTTAGAGCCTTTCTCTACTGTTCAAACGCCTTTCAGCAGGAGATGAAGTCATACGACCGAAACAGTTTTTACGGTCAGTCGTGGAGGTGAGTTCAGCAAAGGGATTCGCTTTTACTGTTAACCTATGACGCATGCCTCTATAGGTTGCTGCCACGATCGCAATTTATATTTGGTCACGACTGACGCAAAAGCTGCCAAAATCCGCTCCCTAGACTCCAATCCTGCTCGGTCCTCTCAGGATTGGGGGCAGCGTAAGTCCTATTGGTATCAACCGCTCAGTCGAATGTAGCCGATCGCCGATCGCTCATTGTCCATAGCAAGACTGTGGCAAGACGTGTCGGCGGTAGGTAAAGATTAGAAAAACTGATTAATTTTAATGATTTCTACCATAAGCCGAGAAGCTAGAAATGGTGGAGATGCCTTTGCCTTTGACGCTCTTACGCCCTTTCACTCGTCAGTCAAGAATAATCAAGGCATTTAACTTTCTTAACACGTCTCTAGTTTTGGTTTTTTTAACTATAATTAGAAGCATACAACAGTGAGTCGATCGATGAGTACTTCCATTGCCGCGCAGCCACCGCTTATGAGTTCAGATCCCGTCAAGGCGTCACGATCGTCCGTTCAATCACTGTCGCCGATCGTGGCTCAGCAAACCGTAAGCTCTACTACTGAACCGCTATCGTCCTCCAAGCCGCTCATAGATGGGCAACTTATGTATGCAGCACAGGACTCCAGCCTTCTCACTGACCTCTACCAACTCACGATGGCAGCTTGCTATGTCGGTGAAGGGCTCGATCAGCGACGTGCTAGCTTTGAGCTCTTTACCCGACGGTTGCCGGACAACTTTGGTTATCTGGTTGCGATGGGTCTGGAACAAGCATTGACTTATCTGGAGCACTTTTCGTTCGATGCCGCGCAGATCGAAGCGCTCCAGGCCAGTGGTATTTTTACTCACGCCCCCGATCGCTTCTGGTCATTGCTGGCAGAAGCTCGCTTTGAGGGCGACGTATGGGCCGTACCTGAAGGCACGATCGTCTTTGCGAATGAGCCATTGCTACGCGTTGAAGCACCCCTCTGGCAGGCACAAATCGTTGAAACGTACTTACTGAATACCCTCAATTACCAGACATTGATTGCTACGCGTGCGGCTCGTCTGCGAGACGTAGCAGGAGCGCAGGCAACCTTATTTGAATTTGGTACGCGACGAGCCTTCAGCCCTCAAGCCTCTTTATGGGCAGCGCGTGCAGCTCTGGCAGCGGGGTTGGATGCGACCTCTAATGTGCTGGCAGCGCTGAAGCTGGGACGCAAACCCGTCGGCACAATGGCGCATTCCCTCGTGATGGCGTTGTCAGCCACCGAAGGCACCGAGGCGCAGGCATTTACCGCTTTTCATCGCTACTTTCCAGGCGCGCCGCTGCTGATTGACACCTATGACACGATCGCCGCCGCCAAACACCTTGCCGACAAGTTGCAGCAACACAAAACAGAATTAGCAGGCGTTCGTATCGACTCTGGCGATCTAGCAGTCTTGTCTCAACAAGTGCGCCAACTCTTGCCGGATGTGCCCATTTTTGCCAGCGGCGATTTAGATGAATACAAAATTACCCAGCTCAAGGCGACTGGAGCCTGCATTGATGGTTATGGGCTCGGTACGCAATTAGTGACAGGCGCACCCGTAAACGGTGTTTATAAACTGGTAGAAATTGATGGGATTCCCGTCATGAAAGAAGCCACCGGCAAAGTCAGCTATCCAGGACGCAAGCAAATCTTCCGTTGCTATGAGGAGGGACAGGTGGTGAGCGATTGTCTGGGGTTGATGGCAGAAAGTGAGCAGTCGGCAAGCAGCAGTCAGCGGGCAGCAGTCAGCGGGCAGGAGTCCGTAGAACGTCCACCCGACACCTTTACAGGCGAACAGGCGCTCATGCAATTAGTGATGAAACAAGGACAGCAACTGTACGCACCGGAAACGCTGGAGACGATCGCTCAGCGCACCGCTCATTCAGTGGCCACTCTCCCCGCCACAGCACGCCAAATCCACGATCCCCTCTCAATTTCAGTCGAACCATCCACTGCACTCCTCAACCTCATCGCCAAAACTCAACAGAGACGACAGAACAGCCAAGTGATGTTCTAGACAGGACGTTACATGTAGCGTCCCTACAGAACCCCTCTCTAACCACTAATAACCAACAACTAGCCCACCCATGCTCAACATTGCTCTTTTTGGCACCAGCGCCGATCCACCAACCGCAGGACATCAAGCAATTTTAGTTTGGTTGTCTCAGCACTTCGATCGCGTTGCTGTGTGGGCAGCAGACAACCCTTTCAAGTCACATCAAACGCCGCTCATCCATCGGATGACAATGCTGCAACTATTGATTGACGACATCAATCCACCGCGCCATAATCTGCATCTCTATCCAGAACTCAGCAAGCCCCGTACCATTCATACCTTGGAAGTTGCCGAAACCCAGTGGACTGATGCGGTCTTCACCTTAGTCGTTGGGTCTGATTTGGTGTATCAACTGCCCAACTGGCACCAAAGTGAAAGGCTGCTAGAACGAGTGAATTTACTCGTTATTCCACGACCAGGATTCGTGCCAAATGAAATGGCTCTGGCAGAATTGAGGCGAAGGGGCGCGAGACTGGCGATCGCCGATCTGACTGGTCCTGATACGTCCTCCACAGCGTATCGTGAGCATGGAGATACCGATGCCTTAACGCCTCCCATCGAAGCTTATATCCACCGGGAACACTTATACTCATGCCAGAACGCCTCCAAAGAAAAGCAGCCCATTCGGTAAACGATCGCGCCCTCGCAGACTTCAAAGTTGGCGTAGATAACGTGATTTTTTCCGTTGATACAGCGCAAAATCGGCTGCTGGTGCTCCTGGTGATGCGGCAGGAAGACCCCTTCTTAGGACAGTGGAGTTTCCCTGGAACCCTGGTGCGTCGCGGTGAATCGCTGGAAGATGCCGCTTACCGCATCCTTGCCGAAAAAATTCGCGCCCGTAACCTTTACCTGGAGCAACTCTATACGTTTGGTGGCCCCGATCGCGACCCCCGCGAATCAATGGACAGCTACGCCATCCGCTATCTGTCGGTGAGTTACTTTGCCCTTGTGCGGTTCGCCGAAGCAGAACTCATTGCCGATGGTGTGAGCGGTATTGCCTGGTATCCGCTCGACCAGGTACCTCAACTAGCCTTTGACCACAATGAAGTGTTGGAGTATGGCCATCGTCGTCTGCGAAACAAGCTGGAATATAGCCCGGTTGCGTTTGAAGTCCTGCCCGAACTGTTTACACTGAGCGATCTTTATCAGCTTTATACAACCGTTTTAGGCGAAAATTTTTCCGATTATTCTAACTTTCGATCGCGCCTCTTAAAGATGGGCTTTCTCTCCGATACAGGTGTCAAAGCCTCTAGAGGCGCTGGCAGACCTGCAAGCCTTTATCGCTTTGATGCTGAAGCCTTTGCACCCTTGAAAGATAAGCCTCTAGTTTTTATTTAATCGTTAGTTTTGGTTGTTGGTTGTTAGATCGATTGCAGAAAGATTGGAACTTCTGAATGCTACAGAGTAATAGAGTTTCTCAAAGTTACAATTATGAGTAGAGAAGTGCAATTTAAGTCCGATCGACTGGCTGTATTGATTGATGCAGACAATGCGAATGCTGATTTAATTGAAGCGTTGCTTAAAGAAATCGCTAAATACGGCACCTCTCACGTTAAGCGCATTTATGGCGATTGGACGAATACACAGCTTGGTAAGTGGAAAGACAAGCTCAACAAGTTTGCCATTCAGCCCATGCAACAATTCCGTTATACGACAGGCAAAAATGCCACGGATAGCGCCTTGATTATTGATGCAATGGATTTACTGTATACACACAACTTTGACGGGTTTTGCATCGTCTCAAGCGATAGTGATTTCACTAGACTTGCCAGCCGTATTCGAGAGTCTGGCTTGGTTGTATACGGCTTTGGTGAAAAGAAAACACCGTTAGCCTTTATTAGTGCCTGCGATAAATTTATCTACACTGAAATTCTAGGACAACCAAAAGAGTTGGCTTCAAGCAACTCGGCTGATAGCCCCGTTGAGAAAGACCCTAAAAGTTTAATTAAAGATAGTTCAAGCCAAAAACCAGAAGCGTTAGATAGCCAAAAGCTCAAGCGCGATCGAGAATTAGTGGGTTTGCTGAAAGATGCCTATAAAGCGATCGCTGAAGAAGATGGTTGGGCAAATCTCGGTCCCTTTGGGGCACAACTAACTAAGATTTCACCCTCGTTTGACCAACGCAATTACGGTTATGAAAAGCTGGGGAGTTTGATCCGAGCAACTGACTTATTTGAGGTCAAAGAGATTCCTCATGATAAAAACCCTGCTGCCAAACAAATACACATTAAATTCAAGTCTTAACGTATGAAAATTGCGATCGCACAACTCAATCCAACTATCGGCGATCTGACAGGTAACGCCCAAAAGATTTTGGCAGCCGCACAACAAGCCGCTGAGCAGGGCGCACGCTTATTACTGACACCCGAACTTTCGCTCTGTGGCTATCCACCCCGTGATTTGCTGATACATCCTGGTTTTGTCGCCTCAATGGCAACCACATTGGAGCAGTTGGCTCAAGACCTGCCGCGATCGCTCATTGTTCTGGTTGGCACTGTAGAGGTGAATCCAAAGGCTCTCCTGCAAGGCGGCAAACCCCTCTTCAACAGCATGGCACTCCTGAAAAACGGCAAAATCCAAAAAATATTCCACAAGCGTCTTCTACCCACCTACGATGTGTTTGACGAAGACCGCTACTTTGAGCCAGGAAAGGAGGCAAACCATTTTGTGCTGGAGCTTGAGGAGGAGCAATTAGCGGTCAACAGTCAGCGGTCAGCGGTCAGCGGTCAGGCATCAGAAGCGACTCCAAACTCAACGCTCTCCTCACCCCCTCACCCCTTCACCCCCTCCCTCCGCATCGGCGTCACCATCTGCGAAGATCTCTGGAACGATGAAGAATTTTGGGGCAAACGCAGCTATACCGTGAATCCGATCGCTGATCTGGCGCAGGAGGGTGTTGATCTCACTATTAACCTCTCAGCGTCTCCCTACACGGTGGGCAAGCAACGGGTGCGCGAAGCGATGCTCAAGCATAGTGCCACTCGCTTTCACCAACCTGTGATCTACGCGAATCAGGTGGGTGGCAACGATGACCTGCTTTTTGATGGCTGCAGTGTGGCTTTTAACCGTCAGGGCGAACTCGTCTGCCGTGCGCGCACCTTTGAAACCGATCTGCTATTGCTGGAGTTCCATGATGGTGACTTGCAACCCAGCTCGATCGCCGTACCGCCAGAGAGTGAAGAGGCTGAACTCTGGGGTGCACTGGTTTTAGGCGTACGGGACTACGCTCAGAAGTGTGGTTTCTCGAAAGCTATCATAGGTTTGAGTGGTGGGATCGACTCAGCATTGGTTGCCGCGATCGCCACCGCAGCGCTCGGTAGTGATAATGTTTTGGGCGTGCTGATGCCTTCCACCTACAGTTCCGACCATTCCATCAAAGATGCGCTGGCACTGGCTGAGAATTTAGGCATCCACACAGAAACCTTACCCATCGGCGACCTGATGCAAGCTTATGACCATACGTTTGCACATCTGTTTGCAGGCACCGAATTTGGGCTAGCAGAAGAGAATATTCAGTCCCGCATTCGTGGCAACCTGCTGATGGCCATCTCAAACAAATTTGGGCATCTATTGCTTTCCACCGGCAACAAATCCGAAATGGCAGTCGGCTATTGCACACTCTATGGCGACATGAACGGTGGCTTAGCTGCGATCGCCGATGTCCCGAAAACTCGCGTCTACTCTCTGTGTCGCTGGCTCAATGAAAGGCTAACGGCTAAAGATGAAAGGCTAAATCTCAATCCGGACTTATCCTTTAGCCTTCATCCTTTAGCCTTACCTGAACTCATTCCCCCCAACATTCTCACCAAGCCTCCCAGTGCCGAACTCAAGCCTGGTCAAGTCGATCAGGATTCGCTACCTGACTACGACACACTGGACGCTATTCTGGCGCGGTTGATTAATGGTCATCAAACGCCTGATGAAATTGTTGCAGCAGGTTACGCCCCTCAAATCGTCAACAAAATTGTGAAATTGGTGACACGCGCTGAGTTTAAGCGGCGACAAGCTCCCCCTGTACTGAAAGTGACCGATCGCGCCTTTGGGACAGGCTGGCGCATGCCGATCGCCAGTCGATGGCTGCCCAGTACGTCATCTGAGCCCGTTTGATAGGACATCAAGCGATCGTCGTAAGACGATGGCTGAAAAATGGTCTTCCAGGCTTTGACCGTCTCTTTGCCAATTTCCGTATCCTTCGTTCTACCGTCGTTCCAGAGCAGCCGAATTGCAATATTTCCTGGTGGTGCCGAAGCCAGGGCAGTGGCTAATTCTGGCGAGACGGGGCCGCTGGTGTAGGTGTAAATCTTGCCAGCGATCGCAAGACTGATCGAGTCGGGCACATTTTCAATAATGTAGTAGCGGTAGACCGGGTCGGCATCAGAGAACAGCCCCAAACCCAAGCCAAAGCCTCGCCTGTAGTGCTCAAAGCCAGAGAGACCAAAACCAGAGAGACCAAAACCAGAATGTCCAAACCCCGCGTCATAACCGATCAGCCTTGACCCGATGCGATTGTAGGTCACGCCAATACCACTCTTTGCCCAACTGCTGACAAACACAAACCCAGATTTATAGTTGCGATCGTAAACAATTTTGCCGTCAAAGGGATTTTCGACCACTTTCGACCATGCCACATTGTCATTGGCATCGACCGGAGCGGGTGCGACTGCCAAAACAGGTGAGGCCATACTGACGGTGAAGCTGAGTCCTAATCCTAATAATTGCCACTTCACGCGAATACCTCCGTGCCATCTCGCTGTAATGCTTTGCTGTAGTAGATGTAGAGCCTCATTAGAGCGCTGCGACGGCGTTGCGATCGCCGATCGCTCGTCTAGATCTATTGTGAAAGATTTGTTTTGATCTCGGCAATACCGAGAGAGTGAAGAGTGAGGGTCTTTTCAATTTGCGGCCTCCTGATCCACCTCAGCCCTAAAGTTATTTTGTTTATTGTGAGGTTCTGGTAGCATTTGAACCAGATAGGACAGCCCACGTACCGCCTTAGCAACACATAACACGGGGAAGATGCTATGAAATGGAGCGACATGCGCCGCAGTAACAATGTGGAAGACAGTCGAGGTGGGTCTGGTGGTGTACCTGGAGGTGTGGGCGGTGCCAGTATTGGTGGCATTATCATTGCTGTAATCGCTGGTCTGCTTTTCGGGGTCAACCCCTTAGAAATCTTGAGTTTAATGCAAGGTGGTAGTGAGGTTGCCCCAGCCCCCCAACGACAGGGGCAACCGATCCAGGATCGAGATTCAGACTTTGTGAAAGCGGTTTTGGGCGATACAGAAGACACCTGGAGTCGCGTTTTCAAGCAACAACTCAACGCCACCTACCAACCACCAAAGCTTCGTCTGTTCAGTAATAGTGTTGATTCAGCCTGCGGGTTTGCAAAAGCGGCAGCCGGGCCTTTCTACTGCCCTGGTGATGACAAAGTGTATCTAGATATGAGCTTCTTTAAGCAAATTCAGGCAACAGCTGGAGCGGATGCGGACTTTGCACGCGCTTACGCGATCGCGCATGAGGTGGGGCATCACGTGCAGAATGAACTGGGCATTTCAACCAAAGTGCGGCAACTGCAAGCGCGTTCAGATAAGTCAACAGCCAACAATCTCTCTGTTCGTCTTGAGCTCCAGGCTGACTGTTTGGCGGGCATTTGGGGGCACTACACCGCTGAGCGCAATTTAATCAATGGGCAAGATGTGAAAGCGGCCATGAATACCGCGACCCAGATTGGTGATGACTATTTGCAAAAACAGTCAAGCGGCTACGTTGTACCAGAAGCCTTTACACATGGGTCATCGGAGCAGCGGGTTTCATGGTTTACTCGTGGTTTAAAGTCGGGCAGCCTGAAGCAGTGTGATACGTTTGGTGCCAGCTAGCCATTGACCACAAGACGCTTTCCGCCGAAATGTTGCAGAATATGAAGATAGCCCATCGCTGGTGTGGGTGGCACTCGCTACCTGCACTCGCGATCGGGTTCTCCCTTTGTTTCCAATCACGTCCCAACGTAAAGCCGTTATGCTAGAGCCTTCTTCGTCCCAAGCCAGCGCCAGTGAAAGCAAACCGGAGGGCAAGGGGGCTGAGCCGAAAACGGTTCGTGGATCGACCGTCTATCCGTCTCGCTTCTCAAGCTTTAACCCTCTGGCCTACACGGATGTTTTTGCCGATCGACATATTGGGCCACGTGAGCCAGACATCGACCAAATGCTATCGGCGATCGGGTTCGACAGTCTTGAAGCGTTCATTGACGCTACCATTCCACGCGGGATTCGGTTGCGGAGACCCCTGCGGCTGGAATCGGGCAAAGCAGAATACGAGCTACTGGCAGAGCTGAAAGAAATGGCTCAAGAGAACCATGTCTTCCGCTCTTTTATTGGTATGGGCTATACCAACTGCATTACGCCACCCGTCATCCAGCGCAATATTCTAGAGAATCCTGGTTGGTATACCCAATACACCCCCTATCAACCTGAAATTGCCCAGGGACGACTGGAGGCACTGCTCAATTTTCAAACAATGGTAACTGACCTGACAGGACTGGAAATTGCCAATGCCTCGCTACTGGATGAGGCAACAGCAGCAGCAGAAGCCATGTCCATGAGTTATGGGTTGAGCAAGACGAAAGCCAATGCCTTTTGGGTGTCTGACGCCTGCCATCCTCAAACGATCGCGGTAGTGCAAACTCGTGCCAGACCGCTAGGGATTGAGGTGATTGTGGGCGATCACCGCACGTTTCAGTTTGACCAGGCGGTGTTTGGGGTGCTGTTGCAATATCCAGCCACCGATGGTGCACTTTATGACTATCGGGACTTTTGCGCTCGCGCCCATGCGGCGGGAGCCCTGGTTACCGTCGCGGCCGATTTGTTGAGTCTCACCCTGCTGGTGCCACCGGGAGAATTTGGCGCCGACATTGCGATCGGTAACACCCAGCGCTTTGGCGTGCCGTTGGGGTACGGCGGGCCGCATGCGGCTTACTTCGCCACGAAGGATGCCTTCAAGCGCCAACTGCCGGGTCGCCTGGTCGGTGTTTCTAAGGATGTGCATGGTGCACCGGCATTGCGTCTTGCCCTGCAAACGCGTGAACAGCATATTCGGCGAGACAGTGCGACCAGTAACATTTGTACTGCACAGGTGCTATTGGCAATTATTGCCAGTATGTATGCGGTGTATCACGGGCCTGAAGGACTGCGGCAGATTGGCGATCGCGTCCATCGTCTCACAATGATTCTGGCAGAGGGGTTACGTCGCTTGGGCTACGCTCCCAGCCCCGAGCCGTTCTTTGATACCTTACGAGTGACCGTTCCTGATGGGAAAGCAGCCGAAATTAGGCGGCGAGCACATTCCCACCAAATTAACCTGCGGCAGCTTGATACCCATACGTTCACTATTACGCTGGACGAAACCGTTTCCTCCGATGACCTACTGGCGCTCTTCCAGGTTTTTGCGGGTGCAGAAGTCACCCACTTTACCCCCGAAGATTTGCTTACTGCCACTTCTCGTCCGCTCATTCCATCGACCCTGCTGCGCTCTACCCGCTATCTGACGCATCCTGTCTTCAACCGCTATCACTCAGAGACGGAACTGCTGCGCTACCTGCATCGCCTGGAGTCTAAAGATCTGTCGCTGACAACAGCAATGATTCCCCTTGGCTCCTGCACGATGAAGCTCAACGCCACAACTGAGATGCTACCCATTACCTGGGCAGAATTCGGGCAGATTCATCCCTTTGCGCCGCTTGACCAGACTCAGGGTTACCAGACGCTCTTTGACCAGCTAGAGCACTGGCTGGCAGAGATTACGGGGTTTGCTGGTATTTCACTCCAACCGAATGCAGGCTCTCAGGGCGAATATACCGGGCTGCTGGTGATTCGTCAGTACCACGAGCAGCGTGGCGAAGGACACCGCAATCTGTGCCTGATTCCCCAATCGGCTCACGGTACCAATCCTGCCAGTGCGGTCATGGCTGGCATGAAAGTGGTGCCCATTGCCTGCGATCGCGACGGCAATATCGATGTCGCGGATCTCCAGTCAAAAGCAGAGCAGCATCAAGACAACCTGGCTGCGTTGATGGTCACGTATCCATCTACCCACGGCGTTTTTGAAGAAGCGATTCAGGAGATTTGCGAGAGTGTTCATGCCTACGGTGGACAGGTGTATATGGATGGTGCCAACCTGAACGCGCAAGTTGGGTTGTGTCGTCCCGGTGATTTTGGAGCCGATGTTTGCCACCTCAATTTACACAAAACCTTTTGCATTCCTCATGGTGGCGGCGGGCCTGGTATGGGGCCGATCGGTGTTGCAGCCCATCTAGTCCCCTTTCTGCCCCGACACCCGATCGTTCCAGTGGGTGGAAAACAGGGCATTGGTGCTGTGTCAGCCGCACCGTGGGGCAGCCCTAGCATTCTGCCCATTTCTTGGGTTTACATTGCGCTGATGGGTGCCGAAGGTCTGACCAAAGCCACACAGGTGGCCATTCTCAATGCCAACTACATTGCGAAACGGCTAGAAGGTCACTACCCAGTGCTTTATAAGGGAAAGCAAGGTCTGGTCGCACATGAATGCATTCTGGACTTGCGTCAGTTTAAAAAAACCGCTGAGATTGAAGTGGATGATATCGCCAAACGGCTTATTGACTATGGCTTCCATCCCCCTACGGTGTCGTGGCCCGTTGCAGGAACCATCATGGTCGAACCTACCGAGAGCGAGTCAAAGCAAGAGCTCGATCGCTTCTGTGATGCCATGATTGCCATTCGCGCCGAGATTCAGGCAATTGAAGACGGTACGGTCGATCGTCAAAACAATCTGCTCAAGCATGCACCACACACGGCTGCAGCACTGATGTCTGACGATTGGGATCGCCCTTATTCACGCCAGCAAGCCGCTTATCCCACAGCATGGACATGTGACAACAAATTTTGGGCAGCGGTCGGACGGATTGATCAAGCGTATGGCGATCGTCATCTGTTTTGCACTTGCCCGCCGCTGGCTGCTTACGAGAGCTAGAGCGACTGGCCTCTTGACACGACTACTGCGCAACTTAACCTAACCGTTGCTTCACCACAAATGACTGCAACAGGCCTATGAGGACGGAGGGCAGGGCGTTCGTGCGCCGGGTAAACGTAGTATAGCTATAGACCATTCTAGGTCTTAATTAATTACTCTCACCATTATTGATGTGTAATAATTTGCAATGAATTTTGCTCGATCGTGTGCCATTAATCAGAGGTGAGTATATTTCCAGATAAAATTCTGGTGCTGCTTCAAACAAAATACCTTCTCCTGAGAAGACGCCCCGTTCAAAATGGCATATTACTCCGCTCATGGCTCGGATGACCTGGACATGACTCGTATCTATTGATGTAATAGCAGAGATTATGGTTAGCTTCTTCAGGAGATTCAGTTGCTAAAAGGGGACGTAAGTAAGTCATCTTTTTTGTATCTAAATTAAGTGTTTTAGATGAATGAACCTAATCTCTGACTCGAGCAGCATGGCATAAGAATGTTTGAAATAATGTCTATGCACATGTTTGAGTTGCATGAGTTGTATCAATACGCATCAAGTTTTTACGATTGAAGTGATGCTTGAATATTTTCAGATGACGACAGAGTATTGCAAGATCATCACATTAATCTAGGTGCAGAATTTAGTTTTAACAATGTCCGTTGACATCTGTAAAAGCGTCAATGTTGCAGTAAATGTTTGAATTGACTGTGACTGGTATACGTTTTACTAAAACCTTCAAAAGGTGGAGGTTGCATCGGGCAAAGACTGTCATACTTCAGTGGTCGATCGAAGCAAGTTCGGCTGAAACTGATTCGAAGACTGGTTTATGTCGATTCACACTTTTTGTTGCTCGATCGTTGTTTGGAAAGTGGCATTGGCAAAGTCGCCAATCCACAACTGCTCCGAAGTGGCCAAAGTAAATCCACTTGGGCACCCTCACACGTTCGTCACATCCTTTTTAAATTTTAGGTGGGGAGGAATCATCAGTGTGTAATGACTACATCTTGTCTCGTTGAATTAATTAAGAGAGGGTTATGATTGTCGATTCTTTATCACCTACAGCGACCTCTATCAACAAAACCGAAATCATTCTGCACGCCCAGGTAGAAGCACTCTACTATGGCAAGTTTCTGGCTCTGCGTAATGTTAACCTTCCCGTTTACAAAAACACCATCACAGCCTTGATTGGTCCCTCCGGTTGTGGCAAAAGTACGTTGCTACGATGCTTCAATCGTATGAATGAACTCATTGCAGGTACGCGACTACAAGGACAGGTGCTGTTTCACAATACCAATGTCTATCAGCCGGAGATTGATCCGATCGCACTCCGAGCGAGCGTTGGCATGGTCTTCCAAAAGCCCAATCCTTTTCCCAAATCAATCTTTGCTAATGTCGCCTTTAGTCCTCGGAATCAGCGTTTTCAGGCAATCCTGGATGAGCAAGTTGAGCAAGCGTTACGACGAGCCTATTTGTGGGATGAAGTTAAAGATCGACTCCACGAAAGCGCTCTCGATCTCTCTGGCGGTCAACAGCAGCGGTTGTGTATTGCCAGGGCCCTAGCAGCAAAGCCAGAGGTAATTTTGATGGATGAACCCTGCTCTGCTCTTGATCCACTGGCAACCAGGCAGATTGAAGCGTTACTGGAAGATCTGAAGCAGCAGCACACGATCGTGATTGTGACTCACAACCTACAACAAGCTGCACGTGTCTCTGACAGGGCAGCCTTTTTCAATATTATGCAAGAGGGGAGCCGTACGGGCGAATTAGTGGAGTACGACGACACTGATGTGATTTTTCATCATCCTCAGCAGGAAACGACTCGACAATATGTACAAGGTCGTTTTGGTTAAGGAAACATCTGATCTTTAAAGGAACTGAGCCTTACGCTCATGCCGGAAGCGAGTGTGAGATGCAGCAAGTTCACAGCAATTATAAATTCAAAATTTCAGGCTCTTGAAACCCTTGTCCCGAGCGAGGTTCTTGATTCTTAACAAATCGACTAAACGCTGAAATGGCGCAAAATCGTTCCGAATTTATTTTTGCTGTTGTCGCAGCGGCTGTCTTGCCATTCGTGGTGCTAGTGACGCTGCCATTACTATTTGTACTGGTAGTGAAGGAAGGCTGTTCAGAACTGGATGTTGGCGATTCACCGCTTCGGGTTAATATGCTTCACGTTAAGAAAGTTCTGAATGGATCAACCTGAGTGAGTTTCGGCAAATGGTCGATCGCGTTTGAGACAGGGTGATAATGGGTCAGGAATGCGCGATCTACTGAAAGGAGTCAGCAAACCGCAGTTTGAGACAGCAAAAAGCCTGTTTGCTTGCGGAAAATACCAAAATGAATGCGTGATCTACTGAAAGGAGAAAGCAAACCGCAGTTTGA
Source organism: Stenomitos frigidus ULC18 (assembly GCF_003003795.1). Taxonomy (GTDB): domain Bacteria; phylum Cyanobacteriota; class Cyanobacteriia; order Leptolyngbyales; family Leptolyngbyaceae; genus Stenomitos; species Stenomitos frigidus_A. The sequence goes on from NZ_PVWK01000040.1 coordinate 20,622, forward strand.
GACAGCAAAAAGCCTGTTTGTTTGCAGAAATTACTGAAAGGAGAAAGCAAACAGGCAAAAGGAGAAAGCAAATTGCTACTTTGCTGATTCAATCAGTATAGGACTTACGCACTCGCCCCCTAATACCAATTCTCTAAAGACCGGCTACAGATAGTGCCTCTAAAATAGAGTGCTATCCTACAATGGAAGCAATTACTTCCTTAGTCATCGCTTCTAACCGCGCTCGCATCAACAACCGCAACGCATCGAGGTTCTTCGGCAACTGCCAGCGCAACCCTAATTTGAAATGCTGCCACACACGCTCAATGGGATTGGTTTCTGGGGAGTGCGATGGCTGAAACAGCAAGATGATGTTGGTCGGCATCTGCAAGCGTTTGGCGCGGTGTGCCCCAGCCTGGTATGTGATTAGCGTGGGCTGACGGACTCAGATTTCAGCACCATGGCTTGCGCCACTTGGTCGATGAACGAGTCGCC
>NZ_PVWK01000038.1 GCF_003003795.1 Stenomitos frigidus ULC18
ACGACGGATTTCCAAGGGCTAGGAGACTAATCTAGAGTCATCACATTTCCTGCTCTCTGTCAATGCGTAACTTCTAAATTTAATAAAACCGATAATTTTGTAGGGGCTTAGCATGCGGGTAAAAGCGCTTGCCGTAGCCAAAGGCAACCCTGCCGAAGGCTAAGCCCTTACTGTGAGGATGACCGATGTTATTTAATCCACGCTCCTAAGGATATAGTCTTGAGCAGATTTGAAGGGACGCAACCGATGGGTCGATTGAATGGGCAAGTCTTCCGGCAGTTTTGGACGATCGCCAAAACCTACTGGTTTAGCGAGGAAAAATGGCAGGCCAGAGGGCTCTTACTGGGCGTTGTGCTGTTTTTGCTGGCCTACACCGGGTTGAGTGTGGTGCTCAACAGCAAGCGGGGTGTCTTAATCTCAGCTCTTTCCGCCAAAGACGAATCACGCTTCTGGGAAACGGTTGTGATTTTCATTGGCGTATTAGTGCTATATGCGCCCTTGCTTGCAGGTTACCGTTATCTGCGCGATCGCCTCAGCTTGCAATGGCGACGCTGGTTGACTAATCGCTTTCTGGACAATTACTTTGGCGATCGCGCTTACTACAAGCTCAGCACCTCAAATGGTGAGATCGATAACCCTGATCAGCGGATTGCCGAAGATATTCGCAGCTTTACTCAAGAATCGCTGTCTTTTCTACTGGTGCTAGTGGAATCAGTGCTCGCAGTGATTGCGTTTAGCGGTGTGCTGTGGGGCATTTCCCGACCCCTCGTACTTTTTCTGTCGCTCTATGCGATCGTCGGCACACTCGTAACGACCGTGGTATTTGGCAAACCGTTGGTGCGGCTCAACTTCGAACAACTCAAGAAAGAAGCTGATTTGCGGTTTAGCCTGGTGCGAGTGCGAGAAAATGCTGAAGCGATCGCGTTCTATCACGGTGAGGAACAGGAAGTACAGCAGGTCAAATACCGCTTTCTTGAAGTGTTTGACAATGTAAAACGGCTGCTGCTCTGGGAACTAAACCTCAATGTGCTGACGAATGCCTACGAATTCATTCCCTTTATCCTGCCTGCGCTAGTCGTAGCGCCTGCAATCTTTGCTGGAGAACTGGAAGTTGGCAAAGTCAGCGAGGCGCAGGGCGCGTTTATTCGAGTCTTTTTCTCGCTCAATGTAGTGGTTGCCCGCTTCCAGGCGTTGACAACCTTTGGCGCTGGCATTAACCGGTTATATACCTTTGCTGAGTTTCTAGAACAGACTGCACCCGTAGAAGCCTCTGACGCAACTCAAAAGCCAATCATCGAAACGCTGACCGCCGATCGTCTGGCGCTAGAGCACCTGACCCTGCAAACCCCCAACTATCAACGCACGCTGGTGGAAGACCTATCGGTTGCAGTGCTTCCTGGGCAAGGTCTTTTGGTCATGGGTTCCAGCGGTTGTGGGAAGAGTTCTTTACTGCGAGCGATCGCAGGGCTTTGGAATTCTGGCAGTGGCACGATCGTGCGTCCTGATGCCGATCAAATACTCTTCTTACCGCAACGTCCTTATATGGTGCTGGGGACGTTGCGCGATCAAATACTCTATCCCAACACAAACATTGAAGTGGATGACCAACACTTGAAGCAGATCCTAGAGCAGGTGAACTTAGCCGATTTGGATGAGCGCTTTGGAGGCTTCGACGCTCAACGCGATTGGGCGGATGTGCTGTCTTTGGGCGAGCAGCAGCGGCTAACTTTCGCTCGGTTACTGTTACAAAAACCCAAATACGCCATTCTGGATGAAGCAACCAGCGCTCTCGATACTCCTAATGAGGCAGGCCTATATCAAAATCTGCAGGCGATCGGCACGACCTTCCTTAGCGTGGGTCATCGCTCAACCCTCACCGAGTATCACCAATCGGTTTTAGAACTATCGCCAACGACCTGGCAGGTAAAGGCGGTTGCGGTATCTCAGTAGCCTGTCCTATGTAAAATCGCATCCTGTGACCTTTTTTGTCACACTTTCCTGAACCTTGAGCGAAGTGGACGAATATCTCCACTAAGGAGTATCTTTATGGTTGAAAGTAACCTGAAGTGAGAGAAATAGCACCACATGGGAGTCACTTACCAGCGGGTTGTGCTGAAGTTAAGCGGTGAAGCCCTCATGGGTGAGCTTTCCTATGGAATCGATCCCAACATTGTGCAAGACATTGCTCAAGAGGTCTCACAGGTTATTGCTAGCGGCGTGCAGGTTGCGATCGTCGTTGGTGGTGGCAACATTTTTCGAGGGGTCAAAGGAGCAGCGGCCGGCATGGATCGTGCCACAGCTGACTATATTGGCATGATCGCTACCGTCATGAATGCGATGACGCTCCAGGATGCGTTAGAGCAGATTGGTGTGCCCACTCGTGTACAAACGGCAATTTCCATGCAGGAAGTCGCTGAACCTTATATTCGGCGGCGAGCCATCCGTCACCTGGAGAAGGGGCGCGCTGTCATCTTTGGCGCTGGCTCTGGCAATCCTTTTTTCACCACCGATACGACTGCGGCGCTTCGGGCTGCTGAAATTGGTGCTGATGTGCTGTTCAAGGCCACTAAAGTTGATGGTGTTTACGATTCTGACCCCCGCACGAACCCGAATGCACGTCGTTACCAAACCCTTACCTATGGGCATATTCTTACCCAAGATCTACGGGTGATGGACAGTACTGCGATATCCTTATGTAAGGACAACAATATCCCCATCATTGTGTTCGACCTTTCCGTAAAAGGAAATATCTGTCGAGCCGTTGCGGGAGAGCAAATTGGAACGCTTGTCGGAGGTTCTTGTGAAGTTAGCTGACATTGAAGAGCACATGCAGAAAGCGGTAGAAGCGACTCAACGGTCGTTTAATACCATTCGTACCGGGCGAGCAAATGTATCGATTCTCGATCGGGTGCAGGTAGAGTATTACGGTGCACCAACGCCGCTCAAAACGCTCGCCAACATTAATACCCCTGATGCCTCGACAATTACGGTACAACCCTTCGATCGCGGCAGCCTGAGCTTGATCGAAAAAGCGATCTCTCTATCTGATATTGGGTTGACGCCTAATAACGATGGCTCCACGATTCGGCTTAATATTCCGCCGTTGACCAACGATCGTCGCAAAGAACTCGTCAAAATTACGGCGAAGTATGCGGAAGAAGGCAAGGTTTCCGTCCGCAATATTCGACGCGATGCCGTTGATACGGTGCGGAAGCAAGAAAAAAGCAGTGAACTGCCTGAAGACGAAGCCCGCGATCTACAAGACAAAATTCAGAAGCTTACGGATAAATACATTGCCAGGATTGAAGAAGTGCTTGCTGATAAAGAGAAGGACATCATGACTGTTTAGACCATTTGAGAAGCCTTAAAGTCAGCGGTTACGTTCAAAAAATTTCGAACTTAAACTTAAGCGGTAGGCGGTTGTTTTTACTGTCTGCCGCTTAGGTTTAAGCGGGTACATTTTTTGAACTAAAGGGCCTTAGAACCTGTTCAAAAATCAGTTTAATCAATCAAACGGATGCTAATCAATTGGTGCCCACTCATCAGTGATTGCTTAACAGCATCTAAGTACTGTCCATGCTAAAAGCTAACCGCTGATAGCTGATTGCTAAAAGCTACAGCCTGCGCAGGGCGAACAATATAAGCAACATGCATGGGATAACCGTCAGCGTAAATGGCATCAATGCGCCTGAGCGCTACTTCACGATCTTTATAGGAACGAAGTGCACGTTCTTGCCCGTTTGGGTACCGAATACAAACTTCCCAAAGCATAGTTTTAGCCTCCCCGAATAGGTTGCAGCTGACATGAGCATATAGTCGTTAATGTCTCACTTGCAAACGTCTGATCACTCGCGTTTCGTGGCCTTTTCTGCAGTGTTGTTAGAATTAGTTGAAAACTGACCGCTGATCGCTAAACGCCTGTAAGTAGATTCTGAATGCTTCATGAAAGATTTATGCCTCTATCCTAAGATTCTTATCGGAGCTTTGCACTCCGTGTAACTGGTGAATCGCATAATTGAGTTGAGTCCCTTAAGCAGATTGTTTCGCTCAACATAGACCGTACCTTCCCTGATGTTTTAAAGCGATTCTACGTCGTGCTGAGTGGGTCTACGTTAATTGACCGAGGTTAATTGAGTGGAATGTGGACGCAGAGTAACCTGAGTGTATTTTCTGGTCGGTTTACGATCGTACAGGTACTTTGATTTTGATCAAACCGTCAAGCTGTAATTCTGGTTCAGCCGTTGGGCTCATTAAAGCAGTGGTTGTTTGCAAAAGAGCTGAATCACGCAGGCTTCTTGTCTGATGATGAGTCACCAGAGCACTGGCAGTAGGGGCCTAGAAGTATTAAAGGAGCATAAGTATGATGTTTGATTGCATTATTGTGGGAGCGGGGCCTGCTGGAGCAAGTGCTGCCTACCATTTGGCAAAACGGGGTCGATCGGTGCTGTTGCTTGAAAAGCAGGCGTTGCCTCGTTATAAACCCTGTAGTGGTGGTGTGTCGCCTGCGATCGCCCAGTGGTTTGACTTTGATTTTGCGCCCGCCATCGATCGTAAACTTGAGAACATCTGCTATACCTGGAAACTCGGTGATCCCGTTGATGCCAAGCTACAAACCTCTGAACCCATGTGGATGGTTCGTCGCGACGTGTTTGACCATTTTCTCGTACAGCAAGCGCAGTCACAGGGCGCTGAATTACGAGATGACACTGAAGCAACTGGCATTGAGTTCAAACGTGATCACTGGCAAGTCAACACCGCGAAGGGTGCTGTGACTGGACGCTACCTGATCGCTGCGGACGGCGCTAAAGGCCCGACATCAAAATGGCTTGGCTTTAAAGAGCCGAAACGACGCTCTGGATCCGTGTTAGAAGTGCCAGCAGCAGCGGTTGACTCTGAGAAGGCTTATTTTGAGTTTGGGATGGTTAAAAATGGCTACATCTGGCGCTTCCCAAAGGCTGACGGCTATTCGCTAGGCATTGCCACCTTCCGGGGTAATGACCCTAATGACTTAAACAAGCTGCTGACCGAGTATGCTCAAAAGTCTGGTCTGGATGTGAAAGCGGGTCAACTCACGGCGCATTCCCTCTGCTTATGGGATGGCAACCAAACGCTACATACCCAAAATGCTCTGCTGGCAGGAGAAGCGGCTTGTGTGGTTGATCCCTTTACGGCTGAGGGTATTCGTCCAGCCATCTTTACTGGAGTGAAAGCGGCAGGGGCGATCGACGAAGCGCTGACGGGCAATGCCAATGCACTGCAAAGCTATACCGACCTCATTAACAACGAGTGGGGAGCTGATATGGTTTGGGCGCAGCGGTTAGCGGGCGTATTTTACCGGATTCCCAACATTGGCTACAAAGTAGGGATCAAACGCCCGTCTGCCACTGAGCGTATTGGGCAGATCTTGTGCGGTGAGTTACGCTATGCCGATGTTGCAAATAAAGCGCTCAAGCGTCTTAGCAGTAGCCTCATTCCTGGCATGGGGTAAAGGCTCAAAAATTGCTTAGGGCTTGTTAAAAAATAACTGCATACTTTTGGATTAGCGATCAGCGATCAGCCGTCAGCGGTCAGCTTTTCTTCAATGGCTGACCGCTGACGGCTGACCGCTACAGTCCATGACGTTATTTCTTTACAGCCACTTAGTCTGAGCCATCGAAAAACCTGGTTTGAGCGCATGCGCTTAAGCTAATTTTTGCACGCGTTTACAAGCGTATTGATTGTCACGCTTAGCATTCAAACTTGCGCCATTAGCTTCTAGAAAATGCCGATCGCGCATTTACCCAAAAGCATTCAAGTGCTAAAAAGATTGGTTTTGACACTACCTAGAGGAGTCAGAGCAAGCAAAATTCATCCCCTCAACTTGTTTCTAACTTCAAACGCTAGTCGCGATCGTGCTCATTCATCTTGCTACGCACACTTTACCAAAGCCGCATATTTTTGATGCAGCGATCGCCTTTACCTCAGCTATTTTGTTAGGGATTCAAGATATTTGCGGAGTCATTTTTGTTTTATGTCAGCCTGCCTGTCTCCGCTCAGGGCTGCTGTTAGAAAGGCAAATAAACCGTTAGAGGTATCAGTTTCTATGGAATAGCCGGAAAACAGCTTGATCAGAAAAAATAGAAACGGTAGTATTAGATACAGAAGCTGGTTTCAGAGATTAAACAGAAATGGTTTCAGATCTAGTTAAAAAACACGCTGAGGTGTTCCAACAACGACGAGATGCTAACACTGGCGCTTCAGCGAGGACGGAACGTAAACTGATGCATTCTTTAGTGCTTGGTTTGACTGCAGCAAGCGTTGTTGCGATCGCGCCTGCTGCCTTTAGTCAGTCCAACGATTCACTGGCAATGGTTCCCGCTACAACAAGCGCCCCAGCCGTATCGCCTAAACTGCTGAGTGCAGCGCAGATGGAACGCATCGCCGATATTCTGCTTGGCTTATTCTACTTCGTACTACCAGTTGGTTTGGGCTTAGGGATCTTTCTCCACGATCGCTATCAGCAGCACCGCGCGTCTATCTTAGAAGAACAAATCAAACTACTGGAAAAACTGTGGGAGCAAAGCCCTCAAGCTTAAGTCAGCGATTAGCGGTCAGCTATCAGCGGTCAGCTATCAGCACTACAATTTGGTTGACGAACATCCATTCTCACGGCGAAATGGTTTTAAGTCGGTTTGAGTGTTGAGCTGACTGCTGATAGCTGACCGCTTCTTAAACTGTGTACTTATTTTTTAAGCGGCGTTGAAACCGACAAGGATGTCGATCGTGCGCTGATGTTCTCAAACGGCGCGTCTGCTTCAATGGCTGGCATCTCAAAGCCGACGGGTATTAACTGCACTGCACAGGCCTTCAACTCAGGCTGAAGGGAGTCCGGGCAGGCTTCGGGATGCGTCAGGGCGTTGGCTTCGGCCTTATTTGCCCAGAGTGCGCCCCAGTGCATTGGCACGAAAACAGTTTGAGGCACGATCGCCGTCGTTATCTTTGCCGGAAAGCGGGCTATGCCACGTCGCGATCGCACGTCTAGCCAGCCACCCTCCTTAATGCCGATCGCTGCGGCATCGCGGGGATGAATTTCAATAAAAGGGCCGTCGTACATCTGGCGAATTTTGTCGACTCGTCCCGTGCGGGTTTGAGTATGCCAGTGACCATAGAGTCTGCCAGTCGTGAGGACATATGGATAGCGATCGTCCGGTGGCTCTGCCAAACCGCGTGAGTGGTGAGCTGCAAAACGGGCTCGCCCATCCGGCGTGTGGAACTGGTAATCGGTATATAAACGCTTTGCTGCCAACCGAGAGGCTGAGAGCTTTTGGGGATTGCGCATAAAGGACGGAAAGCGGAACCTACCTTTTTCAGTCTGGACAATGTTGCCTTCATCTTCACCTTGGACACAAGGCCATTGCAGCGGTCCTTCATAGCGGAGGCGATCGTGTGTGATGCCGGTCATATCACACGGACGACCACGGGTAAGCTGTACAAATTCGGCGTGCACATCCGCCGCACCGTTGAAAGTGAACGGTTTGCTAAAACCCAGACGTCGCGCTACTTCGGCAAAAATCACCCAGTCGGCACGGGCTTCGCCAGGTGGCGTGCGGAACTGAGGGCACAGCGTGACGCGCCGTTCGGAGTTGGTCATTGTCCCTGGGGCTTCACTCCATTGAGCGGCAGGCAGCAGCACATGAGCATAGGCAGAGGTCTCGGTGGGATAGTAGGCTTCCTGATAAACCGTGAAGGGCGATCGCAGCAAGGCTCGTTTCGTGCGCTCCAGATCTGGCATGCTCACCGCTGGATTCGTCGCTGCAATCCACAGAAGTCCCACGGCTCCCTCTTCCATACCCGTGATCATATCCCAGGCAGTGCGTCCTGGTGCGGGAGAAATTTGTCCCGGCTCCAAGCCCCAGAACTGTTCGACTTCAGCGCGATGTTGAGGGTTTTTGACCGATCGATACCCTGGCAGTAGATGAGAGAGTCCGCCTGCTTCCCGCCCGCCCATCGCATTCGGTTGTCCTGTCAGCGAAAACGGTCCTGCTCCTGGTTTGCCGATCTGCCCCGTCATCAGATGCAGGTTGATGATCGATCGCACCTTTGCTGTACCTTCGCTGGACTGATTGATGCCCATCGACCACATCGATAGCACGCGCTTCGACTTGCCCCAATACTGTGCGGCAGTCTCCAGATCCTCGATCGAAATGCCGCAGCGTTTGGCGACGACATCGGGTTTGTAGTCTTCAATCACTTCAGCAAAGGCGGTGAAGTGATTGGTATGTTTGGCGACGAAGACCGAATCCAGGTAGCCTCGATACAGCAGCAGGTAGGCAATCCCATTCAGCAAATCAATATCGGTGCCCGGTTTGATCGCCAGGTGCAAATCAGCGACTTCTGCCGTCTGAGTTTTGCGCGGATCGACCACAATCAGCTTGACGTGCTTGTGCTGCTTGTGGTGTTTCCGCAGACGGTTGAAGACGATCGGGTGGCATTCAGCAGTATTGGTGCCAATCAAAAAGGCACAGTCGGTCACATCCAGATCGTCGTAGCAGCACGGTGGACCATCCGCGCCAAAGCTTTGAACGTAGCCCGCCACCGCAGACGACATACACAGACGAGAGTTGGCATCAAAGTTGTTCGTGCCGAGAAAGCCTTTCATCAGCTTCTGGGCGACGTAATAATCCTCAGTATTGAACTGACCAGAGCCATACATGCAGATGGCATCTGCACCTTGAGTTGTACGGACGGTCTGAATACGATCGGAGACTCGTCCCAGCGCTTCATCCCACGAGACCCGGCGAAAGGGTTCATCCAGGGACTCTCGCATCATTGGATGCAGCAGGCGATCCTTGTGGAGCGCCTCAGTAATCGTGGCACCCTTGACGCAGACCATGCCCTGGCTGGAGGGATGAGCACGATCGCCGCGTGCTTGCCACACAGGAGTACCCTGCTTATCACGATTAATCGGTTTACCAGATACAGCTGGTGGTGATACGTCCAAACCGCAGCCCACACCACAATACGGGCACAGCGTTTTAATAGGGTTAGTCATAGGCGGTATCCATTGTGGCCTCGGCCAGCTTTAAGCCAGCACGAATACCGTCTTTCACTTGCAAACTCAAACACGGGATTTGGTCTAAAAGCGATCCACTGGCGGCAGTGCTGGTGCGAACTTCGAGTAAGGCATCAGGCAAGGCTTCAAACAATAGTCGTTGTCGGGGAAACACCACCCGTTCAAAGAGCCAGTTGGGGATATTGGCAATACGGGCAATTTGAACCTGACTAGTCGCATTTTCGTAGTAGCAAAGAATGCGATTAGACCATTCGCCAGGAAGTGAAGTAGAGGTTTGAACCATAATGGTTGGTGATTCGTCGCTACAAGAGGGGCCTAAACTGCGAACAGAAAACACTAATCAAACAGGCGAACACTACTAACTAAACAGGCGAACACCACTGAAAACAGGCAAAAAACAACTGTAGACAACCGATCACGCTCACTCAACGTCATCATGAGCAAAGCGGTGATAGAGGAAGTCCAGCGCATAGTTGCGCAACTCGTAGTATTTGGGATCTTCCATCACATGTGTACGATCGCGCGGACGTGGAAACGGAATCGTCAAAATTTCGCCTACTTTCGCGGCCGGTCCATTCGTCATCATCACCAGGCGATCGCCTAACAAAAGCGCTTCATCAATGTCGTGCGTGATCATCAAGACCGTAACGCGATGCTCCGTCCAGATTTTGAGCAGTTCTTCTTGCAGTTCTTCCCGCGTAATGGGGTCAAGTGCGCCAAAGGGTTCATCCAGCACGAGCACCTGAGGACGCAGCGCCAGCGCACGGGCAATACAAACGCGCTGCTTCATCCCGCCAGAAAGCTGCTTTGGTTTTTTGTTAGCGGCTTCAGTCAACCCTACAAGCGCCAGATGATCATGGGCAATTTGCTCTTTTTCAGCTTTGGGTTTGTCGGGCCAAACGGAGTGAATGCCCAGGTAGATATTCTCAAAGGCAGTCATCCACGGTAGCAGGGAGTAGTTCTGAAACACCACCATGCGATCGGGTCCCGGCTTGGTGATGCGCTTGTTTTGCAGCCGTACTTCACCACTGGTCGGCTCCCGAAAGCCCGACACCATATCTAGCAACGTCGATTTGCCGCAGCCCGAATGACCAATCACACAAACGAACTCGCCTTCATTGACGGTGAGGTCGATGCCATCCAGAACGATGCACTCGCCACCACCAGCGGTGGGATAAGCTTTGGTGACGTTTTCGATCACCAAAAATGGCTCTGCTGTCAGCGGCAGCTTGGGATCAAGGGTTGTAGTGTTGACTGTTTGCATAGGGAGAAGGATGAAGGAGGTGGGAGTTGTTGGTTTTTGGTTGTTAGGTGTTAGTTCTAAGCACCAACATCTAACAACTAAAAACTGATTTAGACGGCAACTGGTTCGAGGGCATCGATCGTCACTTCTTCGATCCGAATGTCGCGTTTAATTGACAAGCCATTGAGATAGCCAATGGGGTCATCCGGATTGAAAATACTGCCATCCGCAAAGTGAATCGGACCACGGTTAGGTTCAATATCTAGCAACCCAAGGTCACGGGCAGCGGCTCCAAAAACATCCACCCGACGAACCCGATCGAGAACTTCGAGCCAGTTTTTGGGAAAGGGAGTGAGTCCCCAACGGGCAAACTGAGTCATGATCCACAGCCCTTCGGTGCGATACGGGCAGTTCGTCTTGTCAACGTAGAACTGGTTGAACCGTGGCAGGTTTTCTGGCTCTGAGTCGAGGCTACGGCTATAGGGATCAAGCAAGCCAGGACGCAGATAGGCAGGCTTTGTACCGACATATTCAGGACGACTCAACAGTTCAACGAGCTCTTCGCGGTTGCGGCGATCGTCGCAGTATTCGCAGGCTTCTAGCAGTGCTTTGACGAGTGCCAGATGGGTTTGAGGATACTGGTTTGCCCAGTCTTCACGTACACCCAACACCTTCTCCAGATGCCCTGGCCAAATGTCGAAATCCGTCGCGATCACAAAGCCCAAACCTTCCTGCACGGCATGGGAGTTCCACGGTTCACCTACGCAATAGCCGTCGATGCTGCCAGCTTTGAGGGTTGCCACCATTTGAGCGGGTGGAATGACGGTCAGGTTGACATCCGTATCGGGGTCGATGCCACCAGATGCCAGCCAGTGACGTAACATCAGGTTGTGCATTGAGGATGAATGCACGACTGCCAGCGTGTAAATTTTGTCGGGAGTTTGAGCGATCGCGCCCTTAAAATCTACCAGCGTTCGTACTCCAGCATCATATAAACGCTTGCTGAAGGTAATCGCATTCCCGTTGCGACTCAGCACCAGCCCTGTGACGGTCGGAAGCGGTTCTTTGCCACCCATACCCAGGGTCATTGCCAACGGCATCCCCGCTGTCATTTGAGCCGCATCCAGACGCTTCGACGCCACACCTTCAGCAATCGCTTTCCAACTGGGTTCCCGCGATAACGTGACTTGCTCAAGCCCGTACTTCTGGAAGAACCCTTTCTCTTGGGCAATCACCAACGGCGCGCAGTCGGTCAGTGGTACAAAGCCAAGTTCTAGATTGACTTTCTCCAAACCGTTGCGAGCGATCGCGGTCGTTTGCGTGACCTTACGCTGCTTCGCTTTTTTCTGCTGGTTGAGGAAGTAGACAATTTCGGCGCGTAAGGCGTAGTAATTGGAATGATTGACGACTTTGAGACGATCGCGCGGACGCACAAACGGCACGTCAATAATCTGCCCGATATACGATTCCGGTCCGTTGGTCAGCATGACGATGCGATCGGATAGCAGGAGTGCTTCATCCACATCGTGCGTCACCATAATGCAGGTGAGCTGATGTTCTTCCGCAATCTGCATCAACTGATCTTGCAAACTGCTGCGGGTGAGGGCATCCAGCGCGCCAAACGGTTCATCGAGCAGCAGCAACTTGGGACGAATGGATAGCGCACGGGCGATCGCCACCCGTTGTTTCATCCCACCTGACAACTGCCCTGGTTTTTTGTCGGCGGCTGAACGCAATTTAACGAGATCAATATGGCGCTCCACAATGTCGTGGCGCTCTTCAGCGGGTAAATCCTTCAGCACCCGATTGACAGCTAGCGAAATGTTCTCTCGCACGGTTAACCAGGGCAGCAGCGAGTAGTTTTGGAACACTACCATGCGATCGGGACCCGGTTTTGTCACCTGTCGCCCCTCTAAAATCACGCCACCATGAGTGGGACGATCCAGCCCAGCAATAATGTTGAGCAACGTCGATTTGCCACAGCCTGAATGCCCCAACAGCGAGACAAATTCGCCCTGTTTGACCTTCAAGCTAATGTTTTTCAGCGCGGTGTAGCTACCACCATTTGCCAACTCAAAAGTGCGATCGATGTGATCAACTTCAACGAAGAAAGACATAAGGGGAAAGGATGAGGGATGAGGGATGAAAGGGTTTTGAGTTTTGAGTGATGAGTTAAAGAGCTTTGGAGGGAGGAGTGTTGAGCTGAATGGTACTTCAGCGCACTTGCAAAGTGGAAAGGATAAGGAAAGTTTTGAGTGGTGGTGTTTAGACGATGCTTCAGAAGCTGACTGTTAATATCTGCCTCCGACCGCTGAATTCAAAACTTTTCTACGCCAAATACCCTGCGCCCCTCTCTTCAAACTCAAAACTCAAAACTTTCTCTTACTTGTCTGAACTCACTAGATTCGCAAGGACGCCGACGAGCTTGTCTAGCAAAAAGCCAACGACGCCGATGTAAACCAGCGCTAAGATCACTTCGCTAAGGCTGCCGCTGTTGTAGGAGTTCCAGATGAAGAAGCCAATGCCTGTATCACCGCGCAACATTTCAGCCGCGACGATCGCCAGCCATGCCAGACCAATGCCCAGCTTTAGCCCTGTGAACATGTAGGGCACGATCGAGGGCAGCAGAATTTTGAAGAAATACTCTTGCTTGGACAACCGTAAGACTTTAGCAACGTTTTTGTAGTCTTGAGGCATCTGCTGGACGCCGACCGCTGTGTTGTAGAGAATGGGCCAGATTGCGGTCACAAAGATGATGAACAGACCAGCGGGGCCAGAATTCTTGAAGATGGCTAGCGCGATCGGCAACCAGGCAAGCGGCGGCACGGTTCGCAAAATCTGAAACATGGGGTCAAAGGCGTCATACAGCAACGGCACCGCACCAATCAACACACCCGCGAGGATGCCGAAAAACGCTGCCAATGAGTAGCCAATCGCCACGCGCTGCAAGCTTGCGAGGGTCTGCCAGCCTAACCCTTTATCGTCGCCGTCCGACCAGAAGGGATTGATAATCAAGTCCCACGTCTCCTGCACCACCTGAATGGGTCCCGGCAAGGTATTCTGAAACACGGATGAGCCAAGCTGCCACAGAATGAGCACGACAACCAGGGCGGCGATCGGCGCCACAATCTTTCTGATATTTTTACGAGCCTGGATCACCAAATTGGAGGGAAGAGAGGCAAAAAAATTGCTACTGCTTTGTGCTCTAACTGCCATTTTCAAGATTCCTATGAGACATTGACAGGTGAGGTACACCGTTGATTAAAGGTCGGATCTCAGATTGAAACTGTCTCCAGCGCACAATCTAAAATCCGACTGACTGAACTTGATCGCTGGCGATGTTTACGCCGCTTTGATCTTGAGGCTCTTCAGATAAGCCTCTGGGTTTTCAGGATCAAACTTGACGCCATCGAAGAAGGTTTCGACACCGCGTGATGTGCTCTTAGGAATAGCCGCTGTCTGCCCGATCACTTTGGCTGCTTCCTTCCAAATGTCTTCGCGGTTGACTTTATCCACCAATTTCTTCGCATCTGCATCTGCAGCCAGGTAGCCCCAACGCTTGTGCTCGGTGAGGAACCAGAGGTCATGGCTCTTGTAGGGATAGGAGGCATTTGTATCACCCGCTTCCCAGAACTTCATCACGTGGGGGCTGTTCTCGACGACTTTGCCGTTGCCGTAGTCAAATTTGCCCATGGCGCGATCGACGATATCTTTCGCAGGTGCTTTGAAGTACTCACGCTTGGAGACAATCTCTGCCATTTCCTTCTTGTTTTCGGCTTTGTCGCACCACATCTGTGCTTCTTGCACCGCCATCAGCAACGCTTTGGCTGCTTTGGGGTTCTTATCGACCCAATCCGCACGCATCGTGAACGCTTTCTCGGGGTGATTGTTCCAGAGTTCACCTGTGGTTAAGGCAGTAAAGCCGATACCCTGATTCACCAACTGGGCATTCCACGGTTCACCCACACAGAAGGCTGCCATCTGTCCTTCCTTCATGTTGGACACCATTTGAGGGGGTGGAATCACAATCAAAGAAGCGTCTTTGTTGGGGTTCAGACCACCTGCCGCTAGCCAATAGCGCATCCACAAGTCATGGGTGCCACCAGGAAAGGTCACCGCGCACTTAGTTTGCTTACCAGCCGACTTCGCCTTTGCGAACGCGTCTTTAAGCGGTGAACTCTCTAAACCGAGCTTCGCGTCTTTATAATCGTTGGAGACTGAGATGCACTGGCCATCAACGTTTAGGCGCGCCAGGATGTACATTGGCACAGGCTTGCCATCGTTGATTTTGCCGGTCGTCAGCATGTAGGGCATGGGAGAGAGAATGTGTGCCCCATCAATGCCGCCACCTTGAGAGCCGGTCACCAGGTTGTCACGAGTGGTTGCCCAAGAGGTCTGTTTGACCACCTTGACATCCTTCATGCCGTACTTTTCAAAGTAGCCCTTTTCTTTGGCGATAATCAGCGGGGCAGAATCTGTCAGTGCGATGAATCCTAGCGTCGCTGTGGTGGTTTCTGGCGTATCTGCAGCGCCCACATTGACGGCAGGGGCTGCACTGGGTGAGGTGCTGGTAGACGCCGTGTTGGAGCCAGAGCTACAGCCATGCGCCAGCAAGGTACCTGCCGCTGCCACGCCTGAGGTGATGATGAACTTCCGTCTTGAAAAGTTAGTCATACGTTTTTCTGCTTGTCTTTGTAGAGGTGGTTTTAGGTTGTGTCCCAATGCAGGCAAGGTCTAACAGCATCAGGCTTGACTCGCCAAGCCATGCAAGACTATGCCCGGTTTCGGGCTTGACACGATCGACACCGAAATTTAGCTGCCAGTCGTCACTTCCTGGCGTAGTTCGGAACCAAAATGCTGGATGAGCAGATCTCGCAAAACGGGTTTGAGATCGCTACAAGGGACGCCTTTAGTGACACAGTTACCCAGCGCGGCATCCTTGCCAACTTTCCCACCCATGTAGATATCGACGCCTTCAACGGTTTTCCCATCCTTCCGAACTTTTGTGCCCATCAAGCCAATGTCCGCCACCTGGGGCTGACCACAGGAATTGGGGCAACCTGTCCAGTGAATCCGAACATTGTTGGGCGAATCGAGTTCAGCTTCGAGCTCTTTGATCATTGCCAGGGCACGGTTTTTGGTTTCAATGAGCGCAAAGTTGCAGAACTGACTGCCCGTGCAGGAAACGAGCGATCGCGACAGCGTTTCTGGCTCCGTTGAAAATCGCTTGAGGAGCGGTTCTTGTAGCAACGGCTCTAGACGCGAGTCCGGTACGTTGGGCACAATCACGTTTTGCTCAACGGTAAGACGAATCTCCCCGCTGCCGTACACGTCAGCAATACGTGCCAGGTCGAACATATCGGCTGCTAAAAGACGACCGACTGGCACGTGTAAGCCCACATAATGCAGTCCGGGCTGCTTTTGGGCATACACACCAATGTGATCCCGCTTGTCCCAAAGAATTTCGTCTTTTGGAGCAGCGGCTAGCAGCGCTTTGCCCATCTGCGTCTCTACGGCAGTGCGCAGTTTCTCAACACCCCATTCATCAATCAGCCACATGAGACGGGCTTTTTGACGATTCGCTCGCAGCCCGTGATCGCGATAAACCAGCAGAATGGCTTCGCAAAGCGCCACCACGTCATCGGGTGCGACCCAGACATTGAGAGGAATGGCTGCTTCACAGCGTTTGCCCGAAAAGAAGCCACCGACCAGGACGTTGAAGCCCAGTACCTCATCCTTGTAGGCAGGAATGAAGGCAATATCGTTGATTTCGGCATGTACCGAGTTGTCACGACAGCCCGCGATCGCAATATTGAATTTGCGCGGCAGGTTGGAAAACGTCGGATTCCCTTCGCCCTTATTAGTGATCAAGTCCTGCACTTGACGAATCAAGTCGCGCGTATCGAACAACTCGTCTGCATCAATGCCTGCTACTGGAGAGCCAGTGATATTGCGAACATTGTCCATGCCAGATTGAATGCTGGTGAGCCCGACCTGCTCCAACTTGCGAAAAATAGCGGGCACGTCTTCGAGCCGAATACCGCGCAACTGGAGGTTTTGGCGAGTGGTGATGTCTGCGTTGCCGTCATCACCGTAGCGTTGCACCACGTCTCCCAGAAGACGCATCTGCTCGCTAGTGATGATGCCGCTGGGCAACCGTAGTCGCAGCATAAATTTGCCAGGAGTCACCGGACGAAAGAAAACACCCATCCATTTCAGGCGGTGGTCGCGATCGGTTTCATCCATCGCTTCCCAACCCAACTGGGCGAACTGCTCTAGTTCAGTCTTGACTGCCAACCCATCCTTTTCAGCTTTCAGCTTCTCAAACTTATTTAGACTTGTTGCCACTGGGACTGTACTGGTCATATTGCCCTCGTTTCGGACTGCACTACAGGCTATGCTTAGCTATGGAATCAGCTAACGCGGCTAAAGATTGTTCGGCTTTAACCACAGCTTTGCGAGGTGGTGTTAGAGCTAACGTAAGCGGACTGACCCCAGAGATTCGTATCTTTGATTACAAAATATTACCGATCATGAATTTTTCGCGTGATCCTGATGCGATTTAAGCATTTCATCGAATTTACTGACTGCAAGCGACTTGCATTGCCATAAAGTGCTTCAACCAGCAGGCGATCGGCTTCAGAACAGCTCAAGTGAGAAGGCTACAGGATCAGTTGATTGTTTCGGTGTCGGCTCACTGAATCCAAAACTCTCCTCATCCCTCTGTGCTCAACTGTATGGAAATTGATTCCCTTGAGCAAATTCTGGCTGCTTCACCTGTGGGTACGGTGCTGCCGGCGATGGCTCGGCTCAATCTTTCTGACTGGTGGCTGGCAGGTGGTGCAGTACGCAATACTGTTTGGCGATCGCTGTATGGTGCCGAATGCGCCTTGATGATCAAAGATTTTGACCTGGCATTTTTTGATGCAAAGGGCGATCGGGAGCAGGAACTGGCAGCAAAGGTCGCTCTCAACGCCCAGTTCCCTGGCTACGTGTTCGATGTGAAGAACCAAGCGAGTTTCGCTCGTTGGCGATCGGGTCGCAGAACTTACAGCAGCACCGAAGAAGGTATTGCCGACTGGCTCCATACGGCGACGGCTGTTGGTGTCCGCTGCGATACTCAGGCAAACTGGGAGGTTTTTACGCCGTATGGACTTGATGACCTGTTCAACGGCATTGTTCGACCGACCCCGGCGCATGGGCAGAATCCCGATGCAGAGCGTAAAGCGGCATCCTTTCTACAGCAGTGCGCCTCTTTGCGTCTGGCTTAGGAACACAAATTAAAGCAGTCGAATTCCCTGTAGGAACATAGCGTGCCATGTCCCTACAGGAAACAACCCTGGGTTTACAAACAGTGCCTCTCTCGAAAGCAAGCGTTATGATAGGGGCTGAATTGATAAACGTTTGTAACAAATTATCAATGATTGTTTCTCCCGCAGGTATTGCCAGGATTAAGGCGTCGCTAACTGAAAAACTTCTCTTCGGCAATGAGCCCAGTGCAGAGCTAGTAGCGATTTTGCTGGTTTATTTTGTACAGGGCATTCTGGGTCTGGCACGACTGGCAGTCAGTTTCTTTCTTAAAGATGATCTGGGGTTGAGTCCGGCTGCAGTCTCTGCGTTAGTAGGCGTTGCAGCGCTGCCCTGGATGGTAAAACCGTTGTTTGGCTTCATTTCGGATGGTTTGCCGATTTTTGGCTATCGACGGCGACCCTACCTGATCTTGTCAGGCTTGTTGGGCGCATCCTCTTGGGTAGCGTTGGCAACAGTCGTTCATTCTGCCTGGGCCGCAACTGCCGCGATCGCCCTTGGCTCTCTCTCAGTCGCGTTTAGCGATGTCATTGTCGATTCACTGGTCGTTGAACGTGCGCGAGGAGAATCACTCGGCAAAGCTGGATCGCTCCAATCGATCTGCTGGGGCGCATCAGCTTTGGGCGGTATCCTCACGGCATACTTCAGCGGCTCCTTGCTACAGAACTTCAGCACGCGTACTGTTTTCGGCATTACGGCAACGTTCCCCCTGATTGTGTCGCTTGTAGCGTGGTTGATTACTGAATCGCGCGTCACCGATCGCATGAATTGGGCGCTCGTTCGAGACCAGTTGGGTCAACTGCGCCAGGCGGTAAGCCAGAAATCAATTTGGATGCCGACCGCTTTTCTCTTCCTCTGGCAAGCCATGCCAACGGCTGAATCAGCCTTTTTCTTTTTCACCACCAATGAACTTGGGTTCGAGGCCGAGTTTCTCGGTCGTGTCCGGCTGGTCACAAGCCTCGCTTCTTTAGCAGGCATCTGGCTCTTTCAACGCTTTCTCAAGACGGTGCCGTTCCGAGTCATTTTTGGTTGGTCTACAGTCATCTCTGCCTCCTTGGGGATGACGACACTGCTACTAGTCACGCATGCCAATCGTACGCTGGGGATTGACGATCGCTGGTTCAGTCTCGGTGACAACTTGATTTTGACCGTCATGGGGCAGATTGCCTACATGCCAATTCTGGTACTGGCAGCACGCCTTTGTCCGCCTGGTGTCGAAGCAACGTTTTTCGCCTTGCTGATGTCGGTGGTTAATCTAGCTGGGCTGTTGTCCTACGAATCGGGAGCCTTGATGATGCACTGGCTCGGCATTACCGACACAAACTTCAGCAACCTGGCACTCCTCGTTGTACTGACAAACCTCTCAACACTATTGCCACTGCCATTTCTCAGTTGGCTTCCTGGTGCAGATGGCGCTGCTGAAGGTGCGCCTGATTCAGCGACGCTTAATCCAATTCCCATCATTGAAGCTGATTCGTCCGCTTCAAGACACCTGGGTCAACCGTTTTTGCCTGATTTGATGACAGAGTTTGTACCCAAGCCACTTCAGGTTGAGCCAGTGGGAGACGAGTAAGGGCGTGGGGAAGTTCTGAGTTTTGAGTTAGTGAGTTATGAATTTTTGAACCACTGACTTCTGACTTCTCTAACAACCAACAACCAACAACCAACAACTTTCCAAATTTCTATGCAAAGCTTTCAGCTAAACGAACGTGCTGCTACCGTGCCTCCTGTCCTTTCGTACGATCGCGAGGGATGGCAGAAGGGCTACAACTCTTTGAAAGAAGAATACTCCTACTGGATTGATGATATCGAGGGCACAATTCCAACCGAACTGCATGGCACTCTGTTCCGTAACGGGCCCGGCATGTTGGATGTGAATGGACAACTGATTCATCATCCGTTTGATGGGGATGGCATGATCTGCGCGATCGCCTTTGACGAAGGGCGTGCCCACTTCCGCAACCGCTTTGTCCGCACTGAAGGCTATGTAGCAGAACAAGCCGCAGGACGCATTCTGTATCGTGGGGTCTTTGGTACGCAAAAGTCCGGTGGCTGGTTAGCAAACGCGTTCGATGTCCGCCTTAAAAATATTGCGAATACGAATATTCTCTACTGGGGCGGAAAGCTGCTGGCGCTTTGGGAAGCGGCCGAACCGCATCGCCTTGATCCGGCAACGTTAGAAACCCTGGGCTTGGATGATCTCGACGGTGTGTTGCAGTCTGGTGAAGCGTTTGCGGCACATCCCTGGATCGATCCTGCCTGTGAGCAAGATGGTGGTGCTCCCTGCCTGGTCAATTTCTCAATCAAGCCAGGGTTGTCTTCAACCATTACGCTGTTTGAGTTCGATCCAGGCGGTAAGCTGCTGCGCAAACACTCTCATGCGACGCCCGGTTTTGCCTTCATCCATGATTTTGCGATCACGCCCAATTACGCCATCTTTTTCCAGAATCCTGTCAGCTTTAACCCGCTACCGTTCCTGTTTGGTAGCCGTGGCGCAGGCGAATCTATTGCCTTTAAGCCCGAGAAGCCGACGCGTATTGTCTTAATTCCAAGAAAGGATAAAGGCTTAAGCCTAAAGGATCATCCCAATTCAGCCTTGAGCCTTGAGCCTTTATTCTTTGAAACCAATGCTGGCTTTGTGTTTCATCATGCGAATGCCTTTGAAGATGGAAATGAAATCGTCATTGATTCAGTGTGTTACGGCACGTTGCCCTCAGTGGAGGCCGGATCAGATTTTCGTCAGACGGATTTTGAGGCGCTAGCACCGGGGCAACTATGGCGTTTTCGACTCAACCTTGAGACGAAAGCGGTTCAGAGAGACTTACTGGAAAGCCGTTGCTGTGAGTTTCCCTATGTCCATCCAGCGAAAGCGGGTCGATCGTACCGCTATGTGTTTATGGGTGCGGCTCATGCACCAGAAGGAAATGCGCCTTTGCAGGCGATCGCCAAACTTGATTTAGAAACAGGCGATCGGCAACTCTGGAGTGTGGCACCTCAAGGCTATGTCAGCGAACCGGTCTTTGTGCCACGATTGCCATCTGCCTTCAAAGACGGCTTGCCATCGGCAGAGCTAGCGGGTGCTGAAGATGATGGTTGGTTGCTCACTCTGGTTTATGACGCAGCCCATGAGCGATCTGATGTTGTGATTCTAGACGCACGCGATTTGCATCGGGAACCTGTTGCTCGTCTGCATCTCAAACACCACGTTCCTTACGGGCTGCACGGCAGCTTTACGCCCCACTACTTTGAGCGTGAATAGTGGCTAACGAGTAGGATGGAAGGAGAAATGGTTGGCGCTTTCCTTCTGTAGGGACGTTGCATGGAACGTCCCTTGTGTGTAAGCGCAGCTTTCAGCAAAAATGATGCAAGAACCGTCAGATTGAGTGAACGCTGGAACGTCCCTGAGGCAAACTAAGCCTGGTCGTAGATGAGACACTCTTGCCTG
>NZ_PVWK01000033.1 GCF_003003795.1 Stenomitos frigidus ULC18
GCTGCACCTCCAAATCGTTGAAATCGATACCTCCATCTAACTTTACATACCGGAGCTTTTCAAGCCTGATCTACTTAGTTGATAATAAGATTGCTATTTTTGATGTGGGGTTATGGTCAAGCCAAATGAACGCTGAATTGGCAAGAAAATTTCCTTGGGTTTCGTTTAGTTTGCTGATTGTTGCCTATGCCTGCCTTGGCTGGTTACTGGCAAACCCTGCCCTGGCTGACCCGGCATGGCTCTTGCCAACCTGCATCAGAACGTATGCTTTTTGGGGACACGCACTGCCGCTTACTGGTCAGGCACAGAATGTGTGCGATGCCGTAGTGAAGGAAAATCTCCTTGGTGCGTTGCTGGCATTTAGTTGGATTGTGATTGCCTCGATCGCCTTCATGTCTCCTTTGACCAGCTTCAACCGCTTTATCATCCGCTGGTTCAAGTCAGATACGGTTGCCTTCTTGGCGTTGTGCGTCATTGCGGGGATGATTACCTTCATCCTGTTTTGGCTCCAGCTGTTTCTCCACATTTCTGCGATTCTGGCGAGTGAAGCGCTGGCAAGGCTTGATCTTCAAACGCTTGGCTTTAGTAAACTGCAAGCGTTCTGGATCTTAATTATGCTTTCATTAGCAGGTCTAGCGCTTGGGTGGACATTGCGGTTGTGGCTCTAGGAACTGATCAACAAAAAAAGCAGCCAATAGGCTGCCTGACAAAGTGCATGAGGATAGAGCCATCTTAAAAGCGCCCCATCTTAAATGCATTGCGGTTACCACTTTTGCTACACCGTAAGCGGGGGACACTGCAAAAACCGTCACACTCAAAAGAGGTATTACTCTACCAGTCCGTAAAACTGTCAGTAAGCGTTTAACTGTCTCCATTGCCCCTCAGTACTTCACCTGGGGGGCAATTTATTGGCGTAGGGTGCCTCATTCTACTATGGAAGCACCAGTAGGGCGTCGAATGTGGGCTATATCAGGCGGAAAATGAAGGGATAACGGAACGGTTGATCGGGCTTGCTGAGACTATGAGCTACTGCCCAGATGGTAAAACCCCAATGGACCAACCACCAGACTCCACCGGCTAAACCAAAAGTAATGAACGAAAGCGGGATCAGGATTAGACCGTAAAGCCAAACGTTGAAATGAAAGTTGATGGCTTCCTTGGCGTTGTCCTTGACAACAGGGTCATCGGAAACCAGCAAGATGGCGATCGGAATGGCGACAGAAATAATAAGACCACTAAAAAAAATTGACCCGTGACTCAGAGCCGATAGGAGCTTACGTTTATCAGTATCGAATACTTCGGGGCTTTGCATCTTTAACCATCTCCCGCTAAGAGGGTGCTTGCTTACAATTGCCAATATACAGCGATCGCAGTCTACTAGGTTTGGTAAGAACACGACCCCACGAGAGGGGATTACCGAAAGCATTGAGTCAGTCAGAGAGCTAAACCGACCTTCTGCCTCTAGCCCCCTTAGCGCTTATGTGGGAAGAAATCAATCGCGATTCCTGCCAAAATAGAAGGCAATGTAGTGCTTTCTTGAAGCTCGACGAGCAGAGTTGCCTCAGCGTGGGCATTCTGGATCAAGAAGCGAGGAAGCCAAATCTCAGGGGTAAACATCAGTACACACATTCTTATGTCATAGTGCCAGAATCATCCTAGATGTAGAGTACGGATTACGATGGCAACAGCACGCACTGGAAGCGCTAACGATGATTGCCTTCCCTTCCACTGCAATATCAGCGC
Source organism: Stenomitos frigidus ULC18 (assembly GCF_003003795.1). Lineage (GTDB taxonomy): Bacteria > Cyanobacteriota > Cyanobacteriia > Leptolyngbyales > Leptolyngbyaceae > Stenomitos > Stenomitos frigidus_A. The sequence continues at coordinate 1,744 of NZ_PVWK01000033.1, forward strand.
ACGGCTCAGGCGGCGATTCCCATGTCCGCTGAGTAAACGCTTCAACTCTTAATCCTTAGTTGGTATCTATGAAAGCGACATCGCCGCATCTGCCCGATCCCAGTCATGGCGACATCATTGATGTTGTGGCTCACAGAGAGAGTGAGATAGTCACGACTGCGACAGAAGCAGTGATGAGTGAGGTCGTAACGAGTTCCCAACCAGCCAGGAGCGATCGCACGGGTGCTGAAGTGCCAGTGCAGCCGTCCGATCTGGTACATCGTGGTAATCATTCACTTGAGCTTCTGGAAACAGGTCAGCATCATTCTCCAGGCGGGGCTCTGGTCACCAATAAGGGCAGCTTTGGCGCGTTTTTGGCTCCTCTAACGAAGGACAAATTCAAAGAAGTTGTGACGGACGTTGAGCAAAAGCTCCAGGTGGTGCATCAAACCCTGTCTATGCTGGACAACTTGCTAGACGCGCAAGGGTTTGACGCGATTCTGGAGGAGATGCTGCGCTCTATTACGCTCAAGACGAGCGAGTTGCTGAACGCCGATCGCGCCACCATTTATTTGCTAGACGAAGATAAAAACGAACTGTGGGCGATCGTTGCCAAAGACGAGCGGGGACATAACCTGGAACTGCGCTTACCTGCCACACTTGGGATCGCCGGTGAAGTCGCCACCAAGCGCAAAGTGGTCAATATTCCCTACGATTTCTATAACGATCACCGCTCTGAAGCCGCACGGAAGTTTGACGAGAAGAATCACTATCGCACCTACACGATGGTGGCAATGCCCCTTCTAGATGAATCGGGTGCACTGGTCGCGGTCGTGCAATTGCTGAACAAACTCAAGCAGGATCTTGATCCCAATGCGTCATTGGATGAAAAAATCGATCGCAACGGGTTCACGCACAAAGATGAACAGGTGTTTGAAGAATTCGCACCCTCGATCCGATTGATCATCGAATCGTCACGCTCGTTCTATCGCGCCACGCAACGGCAACGCGCCGCCTCCGCGTTGATGAAAGCAACTAAATCCCTGAGCCAGAGCAGCCTGGATCTGCAAGAAACCTTGAACAAGGTGATGGATGAAGCGCAGGAATTGATGCAGGCCGATCGCAGCACCTTGTGGCTTGTAGACCGCGATCGCGACCAGCTTTGGACAAAGATCCCCATTAATGACGCACTGGTAGAACTCCGCATCCCAATGGGGGCAGGCTTTGCGGGACAGGTTGCCCTCACGGGTGAACCTGTCATCATCCCGTTTGATCTCTACGACGATCCCAATTCGCAAACATCGAAAGAAACGGATCAAAAAACGGGCTATCGGACGTGCAGCATCCTTTGTATGCCCGTCTTTAACGCCGATGGCGAACTCATTGGTGTCACGCAACTGATCAACAAGAAAAAACAGGGCGATTATCCTCCCTACGATCCCGCTCACTATCCCGAAGCACCGGACTGCTGGCGAGCCAGCTTTAACCGCAATGACCAGGAGTTTATGCAGGCGTTCAACATTCAGGCGGGTGTCGCGCTGCAAAACGCCAAGTTGTTTGAGACGGTAAAGCAGCAAGAGCAGATGCAGCGCGACATTTTGCGATCGCTCAGCAACGGCGTCATCTCAACCGACAAAAACGGCACCATTATTGCAGCCAACGAAAGCGCGAAAAAGCTGCTGGGGCTTGACGAAAGCGACACCACGCTTGAAGGTAAATCGGTCAGTGACCTGATCAAACTTGAGAAAGGCGATTTCACCAAATGGTTCGATCTGGGGCTGGGTGCAAAAGACGAAAAAAGCCGCCAGCAGTATTATCCCGACCAAACGCTGCAACCCTATCAGGGTGTCGAACAGCATAGCGTTAACCTTTCAATTAATACGATCGCCGATGCCAAAGACAGCGCCAAAGTGTCTGGAGCACTGGTGGTCATGGAAGACATTAGCGATGAAAAACGGCTCAAAAGCACGATGTATCGCTACATGACCCAGGAACTTGCCGAACAGCTCCTGGAAAACCCTGATGCGGCCAAAATGGGCGGCGATCGCAAAGATGTCACCGTCCTCTTTTCAGACATTCGCAGCTACACCACGCTAACGGAAAGCCTGGAAGCCGAAGCCGTCGTGGAAATGCTCAACAAGTACTTCGAGTCGATGGTGGATGCCGTCTTCCAGCACAAAGGCACCCTCGATAAGTATATTGGCGATGCGATCATGGCCGTTTTTGGATCGCCGTTGCCGCTGGATGATCACGCCTGGATGGCCGTACAAACCGCGATCGAAATGCGCCGACGCCTGATACTCTTCAATGACGATCGCGTTGCTGACAATCAACCACCCATCAAAATTGGCATTGGGATCAATTCGGATAGCGTCATTAGCGGCAACATCGGCTCTAGCAAGCGCATGGAGTTCACCGCGATCGGTGATGGTGTCAACCTGGGATCACGCTTGGAAAGCGCTAGCAAGCAGTACGGTACTGATATTGTCATTAGCGAAAACACCTTTAAACCCTGCGCCGATCGCATCTGGACACGCGAACTCGACTACATCAGAGTCAAGGGCAAAAACCGTCCTGTTGCTGTCTATGAGCTAGTTGGGCTGCAGTCAGAGCCACTTTCTGATACCAAAAAACAGATTATTGAGTATTACGGTACGGGGCTGAAACACTACCGCGATCGCAAATTTCCCCTGGCGATGGGCGCGTTTGGCATGGTGCTGGAGATTGATAAAGATGACAAGTCTGCCAATCTGCACCTGGAACGGTGCCAATATTGGCTTAAGAATCCACCCGGTGATGATTGGGATGGGTCATGGATTATGACGGAAAAATAATTAGCGGAACGGCAACGGTTACAGGCGGTGCCAAAATCTAGTCGAGAGTGTCGTACGCTCCTTGCTCACTATGACTGTCGCTCTCGCACGCAAAATTTAAACTTATTTGAACCAAATCCTGATGCAGGCAGTCTGACTGTGAGGGCTACCTTCTCAAGGAGCATCATCAGTTCAGTGCGGCGATCGTCTGGCATCTGCTTTGCAGAAAGCTTGGCAGTCTGAACGTCTGTCGATCTATAGATTCCATTTAATTACAAAGAATTGTTACAGTTCTAGAGTTGTGTAAGCCGCCTCGCTTCGCTTTTGTTCACCTGATGCATACGGCACTACATCCTCATGACTTCTTCTGTTCATTCACTGACGACCTTACGATCTCATTCATCACGCTCCAACGCATCGGCGAGTGTACCAGCTAATCTCACTTGGATGGCGCATTGGAGTTTGCTTACTGCCTTCTTGGTGGTACTTTCAGGCTGTAACTTTTTGCCCAAAGACGCGGCGGATGCGCAGACTAAACCCTCTGGCGCTGCTCAAGGTCAAGGAGCGACTGCGGTTGATGTCGCGATCGCGGCTACGGCTCCTTTAGAAGCGACGAGAGAATACACGGGCACAACCCAGCCGCTACAAGAAGTGGCGATCCGCGCTCAGGCAGAAGGTCAACTGCGGCAACTGAAGGTGGATGTGGGCGATCGTGTGCAGCAAGGTCAAACGCTGGCGCAAATTGATGATTCGCTCCTGAAGGCGGCGACCACTGAAGCTGAGTCTGAATTAGCGGCTCGTCGCTCTGAAATTAGCCAGCTTCAAACGCAGGTCAGTGATGCCAGGACGCAGGTAGAACAGTCTCGCCTGCAACTGCAGCAAGCGGAGTCGGATGCGGCTCGTTACGAAAAGCTTGCCAGGGATGGAGCAGTGACGCTGCAACAAGCAGAACAGGCGCGTACACAAGCGAAAACAGCGGCACAGGTCTTGCGATCGAGCCAGGAAAAAGTCCGCAATCAGCAGCAGGCGATCGTGGCGGCAAACGGTCGGATTGTGGCACAACAGGCGGTAGTGGCACAGCAGCAAGAGCGGCGATCGTATGCAGTACTCACCTCTCCGATTAATGGAGCTGTGCTGACGCGATCGACCGAGCAAGGCAATTTGGTGCAGGTAGGCAATGAACTGCTGCGGCTAGGGGATTTCAGTCGAGCAAAGGTCACAGTACAGGTGTCGGAACTTGGTTTAGCCAAGGTGCGTTTGGGCGGTGCGGCCAAGGTACGGCTGGATGCATTTCCCAACGAACAGTTTGCGGGTACGGTGACGCGAGTTTCACCGGCTGCTAATCCGACATCCCGTCTGATCCCCGTTGAAGTAACGATTCCCAACTCTAGTGGAAAGGTAGGCAGTGGGTTACTGGCACGGGTGAGCTTTACGCAGCAGACGACCGATCGTGTCGTTGTACCGATCGCAGCTTTGCAAGACGATCGCGTTCGGAACAAACAACCGAATCAGCCCGGTGCCAACGCAGGCGCTACAGGCACAACCCAGCCAGCAAAAGGCAATGACAAAGCCCAAAAAACGAAGGGGACAGTGTTTGTCGTAACGGGCGAGGGTGAGCAGGCAAAAGTAGCGGCGCGATCGGTCGCATTGGGCAAACAGGCCGATGGCAACGTCCAAGTTCTGACGGGGTTAAATCCAGGCGATCGCTATGTCGCACGCACCAGCAGACCACTCAAAGGTGGTGATTCTGTGCGGTTGAGCATTCTGTCAGCGAAATAACTTAAGAGAAACCGGGTTTCTTCAAGAAATCCGGTTCTGCACGTCCTTACGGTCATTCACCCATTCTTCAGCCATCATGCAAACCATTCCCTCCTCTGGCTTCAGCCTGAGCCAGCTTTCGATTCGACGGCACATCGGCACGTTGATGCTCACCCTGACGATCATCATTTTGGGTCTCTTCTTCATTGTACGGTTGCCCGTCGATCTACTCCCCTCCATTACCTACCCCCGCATTGGGGTGCGCCTGGAAGCACCGGGGATTTCGCCTGAAGTGGCGATCGATGAAATCACACGACCCTTAGAAGAAGCGCTAGCCACCACCGATGGAGTCGTGCAGATCTATTCCCAAACCCGCGAAGGGCAGGTCAACCTGGATTTGTACTTTAATCCTGGCAGCAACGTAGATCAGGCGCTCAACGATGCCACCGCAACCTTTAACCGCAATCGCAACCAGTTACCCGACACGATCGAAGAACCGCGCCTGTTTAAAGCCGATCCGTCCCAACTCCCTGTCTACGAAATGGCGCTCACATCCCCTTCCTTGAAAGATGTGGATCTGCGTGTCTTTGGCGATGAGGAGCTATCCCGTGAATTGACGGTGGTTGAAGGTGTTGCGTCTGCCGATGTCTCTGGTGGCGTGCAAGAAGAAGTGCGGGTCAACATTGACCTGAATCGCCTGCAAGCATTGGGGATTGGACTCACAGGAGTGCTGGATGAATTGGAGCAGCGCAACCAGGATGTCTCTGGTGGACGCATTTTGGGTGAGAATGCGGAGCCGTTGACGCGAGCCGTTGGGCGCTTTCAGAATGCCAGCGAGATTCGGGATTTGGCGTTTGCAGTGAGCGGTCAGCAGTCAGCGGTCAGCAGTCAGTTGTCGGGCAGTCAGCCATCAGCAGTCAGCGGTCAGCCGTCTAATTCAACTCAAAACTCATCACTCCCAACTCAAAACTCTCCGACTCAGCGGGTCTATTTGCGCGATTTTGCCGAGGTGGTTGATGGGACCGAAGAAGAGCGGGTGTTGGTGAGTTTGAATCAGCAGAAGGCAGTGAAGATCAGCATTCAGAAGCAGCCGGATGCGAACACGGTTAATGTGGTCGAAGGAGTTAAGCAGAAGCTTGAGGAGCTGCGTCGATCGGGTGTAGTGCCAGCCGATATGGTGCTAACAGCAACGCTGGATGAGTCTCGCTTTATTCGCAATTCCATCTCAAATGTGGTGAGTTCTGGCTTAACGGGTGCAGGGTTAGCCGCGCTAGCCGTGTTCTTGTTCCTCGGTTCGCTTCGCCAAACGCTGATCATTGTGCTGGCAATCCCGCTCGCGACGATGGCAACCATTATTTTGATGGGGCTGTTTGGGCTGTCGCTCAATGTGTTCAGTTTGGGTGGCTTGGCTTTGGGTGTTGGGATTGTGGTGGATAACGCGATCGTGATGCTGGAGACGATCGCCGATAAGGTCAACGAGCACACCGGGCGATCGAACGGTCAGTCGGTAGTGAGTCCTGATCAGGGCAAGGGCAATGGGCACAGCCAGAAATCATTCCAGAAGCAGGTGTTGAGCCTTGCGTCATCCAGCAGCCAGTCAGTAGAGTCGGCACTGATTGCGTCGACTGCAACCAACCTGGTGGCAGTGCTACCCTTTCTACTGCTGGGCGGGTTCGTCTCGCTACTGTTCAACGAATTGATTCTCACCATTAGCTTCGCAGTCGCCGCTTCGTTGCTGATGGCGCTCACGGTTGTGCCTATGCTGGCATCTCGCTTGCTGACGGTGCGCTGGTCGAGCCGCGTAAACCAGTTTTGGCTATTGCGCACCTTTAACGATCGCTTTAATGCCGCGACTGCTAGCTATGGCAGGCTACTAGCGCGATTGCTGCCCAAACGAGGACTAGTCATTGGCGTGACGGTCTTCATCCTGGGTGGCAGCAGTCTGCTCATGATTGGGCAAATTCCGCAAGAAATCTTGCCCCGCATCAGTACCGGACAAGCCAACGTCAACGTTCAGTTTCCACCCGGTACATCACTTGAAACGAATCGGCAGGTTATGGCTGCCGTGGATGAGGTGTTGCTGAAACAGCCAGAAACTGAGTATGTGTTCACAACAGCCGGTGGTTCTCTGTTTGGTAACACGGTCTCGTCTAACCCCTCGCGTAGCACGGGTAACGTCACATTGAAGTCAGGGAGTAACGTGACTGAGTACACCGAACGGGTGACGCGAGAACTCAATAAGCTCAATCTGGCAGGGATTCGGGCGCGGGTTTCTGCGGGTGCGGTGCGGGGTCTGAGCCTCAACAACTCGCCGTTGCGCGGTGCTGATCTTGATGTCGTGCTGCAAGGGCAAGATGCCGAAGTGCTGCGACAAGGTGGACGGCAAGTGCTAGCAGCGCTAGATGAAAAAGCCAAGCTATCAACCTTTCGTCCCGATGCGGATGATCGCCAGCCCGAAGTGCAAATTCGCCCCGATTGGGAACGTGCGAATACCCTGGGCTTAACAACTCAGGATATTGGCAGCACCATTCAAACGGCGATCGAAGGCTCTGTGCCCACCCAACTCCAGCGCAATGAGCGACTGGTGGATGTCCGGGTGCAGTTGGATCAAGACTTGCTGAAACAGCCCTCACAATTGGCACAACTGCCACTTTTCACCGATAACAACGCCCTGGTTCGACTCAGCGATGTCGCCAAAATTGAAGAAGGACAGGCTCCCGGTGAGATTCAGCGGATTAACCAGCGTCCGGTCTTTTTGGTGGCGGGCAACCTGACGAAAGGGGCAAGTTTGGGAGCCGCCTTGAAGGAAGTACAGGACATTGTCGCGGGTCTTGATCTGCCGGACGGTGTCACCTTGCTGCCCAGCTATGCCGGGCAAACCAGTCAAGAGCTCCAGTCATCGCTAACCCTGCTGGGCGGGCTAGCAGCCTTTCTAGTCTTTGTTGTGATGGCAGTACAGTACAACTCGTTGGTAGACCCGCTGGTCATTATCCTGACGGTACCACTAGCAATGGCTGGCGGTATCTTTGGGCTGTTTGTCACGCAAACGGCGATCGGCATTACGGTGCTGGTGGGTGCCGTACTGCTAGTTGGGATTGTGGTCAACAACGCCATCATCATGGTGGAAATGGCAAACCAATTGCGCGACGAGGAAGGACTCGATCGCACCACAGCCATCATGAAAGCGGCTCCCCAACGCTTACGCCCAATTCTCATGACCACAATCACCACTGTCTTAGGACTGTTCCCACTGGCGCTAGGCATTGGTGAAGGGTCAGAATTTTTGCAACCGTTGGGGGTTGTCGTCTTTTCCGGTTTATCTTTAGCAACCTTGCTGACGCTGTTTATCATCCCCTGCTTTTATGTGCTGCTGCACGACATTTTCAAGCAGGATATGGGTCTAGGGCAGTTGGTTGGCCGGACACGATCGCTCGTACTGTTCACTCGCAAGTAACCATCGGAGGAGCAACCAGCACCAGACGATCCTTCCTGCGGATTGTCTAACGCTTGTCAGTGCCAGCGTCGTTGCAAAGCCTACGCTTCATCAGACTCGCCAAACTCCAGAATCGGGCTGGTTTGCTCTAGCGCTTGCTCATCACCCAGCAGATTGGCAATCGCCAGGTGCGCGACTCGACTGCTGCGCCAGTAACGGCTGTGGTCTGCCATCAACCCAAGCGCCATTGTCACATCACCCATCTGCCGCTTGAGAAAATTACGTTCGCCCAGGTAATGGTCACGAAAATACAGCGAGGCGTCGTCTAGCTCCAAACTGGCACGCAGCGGATACGCAAAAATGTCGGACGCATGGATGACGTTGACCCAGCGCAAGGGCTCCGACACATAGCGACTGGCGAACTGCTTTAAACGCTTTACATTCATGCCGAGAAGCTGTCTAAAAATGAGCATAGGGGAGCCGATCGTAGTGATGCTTCTGAGTTTCACCTTCCGTCCTTCACTCGCTCCACTCAAGCCCTTGATGGCATTGCGGATATAAAACGCTGGATCAGAGTCATCAAAGCTGTCTGAAAACAAAAGATCCCACAGAATTACGCTGCCCAGAGAATGAGCCACGATATGCAGGTCTTCCTCAAAGGGATTATCGGTGAGGAAGCTAAGAAACTGCACTGCGATCGTCCGTCGTACAATGCGTCCTTGCTGGGTATTGAGATAGTTGAAGATATCGTTGAAGAAGCCTGTAATCAGTTGTTCTCGACGCTGACGATAGTGAAAGACATCATCAATGTCAATTTGAGGCTGATCCCACTTAAATGCTTCTAAATCTTGCTGAATCCAGCCCCAAAGCTGATCGGTGCTGCCCAAGGCATCGCCCCAAAAGCATGAATAGAACTCTGGAACAGATAGCCCCCGATCGAGAAACTCACTAATGATGCGCGATCTTAACGGGTCAGCATACCCGCTCTGCCGCACCGAAGCGCCATGCATGAACCAAACCAACATTGCACCTGCTCCTGGACGATCGTACTGAAGGACTGGTTAAAAATAACGACATCTTTTGAATTAGCTGTCATGAATTAGCTGGCAGCGTTCAGCTTTTCTCTGAATGCTGGTGGTTAACAGCAAAAATAACGAGATTATTGCTTCACAGCGCCTAAGCTTCTTGTCCAAACGATCATGCCTTATACCTGGCAAGGATGGCTTGAAGCTGAGCCGCCACAGCAGTCGTTTGCTCCACCATGGCCATGTGCCCGCAATCAGCAATTTCAGCCACGTTCGCCCCGCAGGCTTGAAATAGGGGGTGGAAGCTGGCTAGATGGCGTACGTACTGGGGCTCCATAATCGGGTCTTGAGCCCCAGCGATAAAATACACGGGCTGTTGCAATCGCGCCACGACTTGCGGTAAGCGATGGACTTCCGCTTCGGTGGTTGAGTCCAGCAGCATTCCTAAAGCCGCCGCCGCATCTGCTACTACAAAGTCAAGCAAGCGCTGACGTCCCCATCGACGCTCGATCGCCCGCGCCACACTAGCTCGTGTAAAGAGCAAATCCAGCAACGGTAGCTGACACAACCAGCGTGGACGCATTTTCACCAACTGCTGCCCTGCCGCCCGGAAGCGATCGAACTCCGCCTTCAGGTAAATGCCTCCACCCGAATTCAGGCAAACCACGCCCTTCACCTGCGGCTGTTGGTCTGCTGCCCACAGCGCAATACTGCCGCCGATCGAATGCCCCACCAACCAGACCTTTTCAAGCTGCAGTTGCTTCAGCAGCAAGGCTAAATCTTGGGCATAGTCAATCAGGCTATAGCCATTGCTAGCTGCTTCTTGACACGGTTGGGAATCGCCAAAGCCACGCAAATCGTAAGACAAGCATTGGTAGTGCGGTGACAGCTGCTCGATCAGTGGTTGCCAATAGCTACGGCTGAGGAGCCAGCCGTGAATAAACACCAAAATATCCTTGGAGGCAGTGGGAGGCGTCAAGTTATACGCATGCGGCACTCCCAGAATGTCGATCGTCTGCATTCTCCTATCGTACTCTGACCAGAGAACGCTAAAAACAAAGGCTAACAGTTTTAGCCTTCATACTTTATCCTTCAGCCTTTCCTAAAACCTCCTGCCCAACAGTCGTTGCTTCACCCCTTCAGCGATTTTCTGCCCTAAGTATTCAGGGATAAGGCTTTCATTCGGACCAAGGAGATAGAGAATGAGACGCGTACGGCCACGCCAGACCAGCAAATTAGCATTCACCACTAGCAAGTCTTCCTGCCAGATCGCATACATCACTTTATAGAACAGACCTGGTTGGTTATCCGCTTCAATCAGCAAAGCGGGCAGGTGAAACACAGGGTCAACGTAAAACTCCGTTTCCACCTGCTCCAATCCGGCATCTAGATTGAACTCTACTGCCAGCATTTCCTCAACCTCAAAGCGCCCTGCTAAGGCCTCGCGAATGGCTCGACAGACGTTCTCAGCCGTCTTTTCACTAAGCGCTTTGCCACTGCGAGACACGATCAGCTTGATGAAAACCAACATCGGCGGATAGATCTGCCCGTACAGGCTCAGGCTATGAATGGTCAGCCCATAGGCAGCCAACACGCCAAAAATATCGCTGAGCAGAAACGACTGGTTGCGGTAAGCAAAATGCAGGGCGCTCTTGCTACCCTCCTGCTTGAGTTCGATAACAGCTTGCTTGGTTTTGTAAAGATGGTAGGCCAGCCGCAAATTTTGTAGTTGAATTTCGCTGCTGACAAACTGCTCATAAAACTGGGGAAACGCCCGGTTAAAGCGCTTCAATAGTTCTAGCGTCGATGATTTTAAGCCGAGCGCCATAATTCAGAAAACTCGTTTGTTAGGTGAAGACCATCTGTACAGGGAACCGATCGTCTGCCATTGAAGCTTTAACTTTAGGGCAATGATCATCACATTTCCAAGCTCTGTTGTGATTTTCCCAGGACAATAATGATTTGTTCCCAGGACAATGATGACTTGTTATAAATCCGGTATGGCAAAACCGGACGAGGAAAGGACACAGAGCGTATACTATCTATTACTGTGACCTCACTACTACCCTCATCACGCTCGCATGGGTTTTTGGAAAAGCCTGTTTAGCAGTTCTGATGCTCCCTCCGCACCTCAGGCAATGCATATGGAGGGCGACACCAGCAGAGCTGTTGGCGATCGCGCTAGCTCTCGAATTTTCTTCAGTACAGAGCGCGAGATCGATCTGTATGAGCTTGAAGAATTGTGTGATGCAGTTGGCTGGTCTCGCCGCCCTCTGCGCAAAGTTAAAAAAGCCATTCAGCACAGTTTTTTGGTGGTCTCAATGTGGGAACAGCAAGGTTCTCATCGGCGGCTCATCGGTTTTTCGCGAGCAACGTCCGATCATGCCTTTAACGCAACGATTTGGGATGTCGTGGTTCACCCAGACTTCCAGAGCAAAGGGTTAGGCAAGGCGCTCATGAAGCAGGTGATCAAAAAACTGCGGAGCGAAGATATTAGCAACATCACGTTATTTGCCGATCCTCAAGTAGTCGATTTTTACCGAAATTTGGGCTTTATGTCTGATCCAGAAGGCATTAAAGGCATGTTTTGGTACCCAGACTAAAGCATAAAACGGGTAACCAGACTGGCGTCAGAAGGCTCAGGCTTTCAGCTTGCCCATAAAGCCAGCACTTCTACCGCATTTTGGACTTCAAACAGTTCGGCTTCTCTCTGATCAATTCGGTTGGGCTTCAACTATGTGAACGGCAGGCTGTAGGCTACAGGTAACGTTCGTACAGCATCAGAATAACCATTCCCTTTCACCCTTACATAAAGCGTGTTGACTGAGAGAGAAGAACCGCCAGGATATGTTAAGCTGAAAGCCGACAACGGGATGTAGCGCAGCTTGGTAGCGCGCCTGCTTTGGGAGCAGGATGCCGCAGGTTCGAATCCTGTCATCCCGATAGGTTTCAGGGGTTAGGGCAATCGATCAGCCCTAAATCAGCCCTAAAGCCTGAGCAAAAGAATATTCCCTCAAAGCGGTGTCAACAACTCGCTAGATATGTTTATACATACGAGTTGTTGACACGGGTTTTGTGTGTCAGCCTGTGTTGGCACTGTCTATACTTAAACTGTTCACTGTAATGAGAACAGCAATTCTGTGTAGTTTGCCGCAAAAGAACTTATGAGGCGGTCGCGTTGCTGTTACCCAGTGCGATGAAGCTTCTAGGTGTTCACTAACTAGCCATCCGCTAGCGTAAAGGGGATTACTGAGACAACGATCACGCAACTCATAGCTGATACTCATCTGAGTCTTTTTGTGAACCAATAAAGAGGGTTCATCGGTAGAAAGCGCTAGAAAATGTCAAAAAATGTTGAAAAATGTCAAAAAAAGCAACGTCGCACGATCTTCTTTTGCAGATAGCTAAACGCAAGCAGGCAGAAAACCAGGCTCAAAAGCAGCAGCAAACACAGCAACAGGTCAAGCGCCAATTGCAAGTGACGCTTGACGGTGAGTCCGTTGAAGCCAGTGAGGCAGCCCAGAACGATACCCGTTTGCGGACGAGTTTCTACTTCCAGGCTGCGGCTGCACTCAATGACCCCGGTGCGGCTCCTGACAACCTCATTGCCACGTTTCATGCGTTGCAGACAGGGGAGGGGGGCTTCAGCCAAAAAGATTTAGAGGCACGGTTAGCGGTGCAAATCACGACGCTGGATTTTCTGTTTTACAACATGGCTACCGCGTCTCACAGTGCGCCAAATACTACTCTTCGATCGCGCCTTCTCGAATTAGCACTACGCTGCCAGGAGCAGTCCCGGCGCACGATCACCACGCTGGATAACATCCGAAATCCCAAGAAACCGAGCCAGTTCATCAAGAACTACGTCGATAAACAGGTCAATCAACTGAAAGTTGAGCAAGAGTCCCATGCAGCCACATCACTGGAGGCTTCACCCTATGCCACGATGGACACCGGAAGCACGACAACGGCAGCGCGAACTGATTCAGACTTGGCAACCGTGGCAGTCGTCAACAGGTCCAGTAACGGCTGATGGTAAGGCTACTAGCGCTCAGAATGCCTTAAAGACCGGGTGGTATAGCGGTGAGCTACGCCAGGTAAGAGCTTTTCTAACTCGACTGGATCGCCAGCGGCATGAGTTGGTCGATCGCTATTTTGAAAATTTCTGAAATTTTTCTAAGCACTGCTGCACAAACGAACTATTCAAATGCCCCCTATTCTGCCCCTCTTTTGAATAGTTCCTGAGAACGGACATACTAATTTTTCTCCTCATAAAGATCTAATGAAGACATTCTGACTTAGTCGGATTTACTCTTCTCCTCTAGGTAAACCTGTGATGTGGACTTTGAGAGAGAGGAGCAATGGTAGCGCGCCCACAAGCACCTCAAGGACGGACGGCTAGACCAACAGCAGCCCAGAAACGCATTATTGACCAGTGGCTTCAAATCCCGACCGATTATGCGGAACGGAATCTAGGAGCCAACTTTCTTCACCCTCTCTTAAATGAGCTAGGAGTACCAGTCAATCACCGCAGCAATGAGGTGCGAATATCCAAGCCTGGTGAGAGTGGTCTGATACCAGATTTACTGATTTATCAACATCTCGATGAACCACCAGCGCTGGCGATCGAGCTTAAGAGACGCATTCCTTTACTCTTCAACACGCCAGAGCAAGACTTTGCGACAGTCTGCCAGAATGAACCGCTCAAGCTTTACAGACGGGCGGTTGGCTATGAGGAGACGGGAGAAAATGGCATCCGGCAGTATCTTGACCCAGCGCTGGTCAAACCCGAATGCTTGGCACCGTATGGCTTAGTCTTTAACGGTGACTTTTTTCAACTTTGGCGACGAGTTGATGGTTTGGTATTTCCGTTCACCCCCATTCAGAAGGTGACTAAAGCCAATCTGCCCCAACTGATGCAGCAGATTGCCTATTGTCTACACAAGCCACCTGGCGCGATGGTTGTCTCTGCGTGGAATCAAAAGGGTGGTGTTGCGAAGACGACTAATACGCTGAACATCGGTGCGGTCTTAGCACTCGAAGGCAAGCGAGTACTGCTAATTGACCTCGATCCGCAGAATGACCTGACGCATGGACTGGGGCTGAGTCCGCTACCCTTCCCAGACTATTTGGCTTCTGTGAGCGAGAAGGTACAGTCGCGCGAAACCGAGGCAGCCAAAGCGATTCTAGATACAGCCATTCAATCAAAGCAGTTCCCTACATCAGATAAGCGGAGCTACTCACTCTCCTTGCTCTCTGCCAGTCGTCTCGCGCTAGAAGCCTTTCGCGATCACCCTAATGTCAAACCCGTCCCGATTTTCATGCAGCTCATTGAGCTGTTAAAGCCAGACTTTGACTATATTCTGATTGATACTTCACCGACACCTGATGCGCTTACGTATTCGATGCTTTATGCATGTGATGCTGTACTTACCCCAGTGGATTTTGGCGGCAAAGCACTACGGCATGGGCTGCATCTTCACCAATCCGTCCTACCTGAAATTCGGCAGCGGCGCTCGCAACGGCAGCCATTGCATAGTGGACCCTGGAATTTGGGGCTGGTCTATAGTAACTGCCCAGCCGAGAAGATGGGCAAAGTGTTAGAGACTGCGATCGCTCAAGAGTTTAAGAAATATCAGTTTGCCGGAAAGCTTTACGAGACTAAATTGCGGTCTTTTGCCCAGGTCCAGGCGGCAGATTTTAAGCAGGTGCCCGTGATTTGCTGGCAAGATTCCCCTGTTACTAAGCTCTATAACGATCTTGTGAAAGAGGTGTTCTTGTCCCATAACTTCATGGATGGCTAAAGATGGTGATCTCACTAAATGACCCCACTGTTGATGTCCCCCTTGGACAAATTCTAAGAATTCCCTGCAAGTTCGTTAAGGGCAAGTCTGAGACGCAGCCGATCGTCATCCAGACGATCGCGCACGAACTGTCCGCTACAGGCAAGAATATATTGCCTGTGATCGTCCGTTTGCTGGGGGAAGACAGGTATCAGGCAATTCTGAACACGCAGATTCTCGATGCAGCACGACAGGCAAAGCTCGATTTCGTCTGGTGCATTGTGGTCAATCAACTGATGCAGCAACAAATCGAAGTGGAGTCAGGACAGGTCATACATATCAATCTGACGACTGCATCGGAACAAGAGCTAGTTGAAACCCTTAAGTACATCCAGACACAGCCTGGAAGCCCATTGAAAACAGTTGATGTAACGATCGCCGCCAGTAAGATTGCTGCCGCCGATCGCAGCACTTGGCAGGACTTCACACCCATTACTAAGCTGGGGTGCGGCATCACTAAGGGCAAGAAGCTCGATGCTTTGAGCGCTGTCTTTTACTTAACTCCCCCGCCGCCACCGCCAGCGCCACCGTCCACCATCAGCATCAAGCAGGCATCCAGAGCAGAAATCTTTGAGCGTTTAGACTATCTCACCACCTATAAGATTGGGGGCTTTGACACGATCGACCCTGAAGCCGTCTCTGATCTGATTGCCAGTGCAAACCGGAGCAAGTGGAAGAGCTTAACTCCAATTACGAAAATGAACTGTGGCATTGACCTCGCTAAAGGCAAGACGCTGAAGACTCTATTCTCTCTGTAAACCTAGTTTACGCAAACTTCACCTTGTATTTATTTTGCCGAGAAAGTTTGCCTTTGGCAGGGTGAAGAGCTACCGTGATATTGTAACGTGATACATTTTCTCAGAGTCTCGCGCGTCTCTAGGTGAAGTCGTAGGCTTTGTCTGTGCCTATTGAAGCTTAGCAGTCAATGTGATATTGCTCGTCGAATGTAGACAAAACCAACCAGTAGATAGAGTTGCGGATATGTGTAGCCAAACGTCTAGCGTGCCAGCACAAGCCAAAGATGCAAAGACTGTAGCGAAGGAAGCAAGAGCTTGGGTTGCCTCCCAAGAAGGGCAGAGACAAATCGAAGAAGCCCTTGTTGAGGCAAAAAAGGTGACGTCTCAGCTCAGCAAGTCACATCTAGTGGAAACTGGAAACCTTAGAGTTCCGTTTAGTCTCTAGTATTAGAGGAAGTATTATCTCAACAGAAGAATTTTAAGAACGGCACCCAGAGCAATAGTGTAGAATGTCTAACTCTGGTTGTTATGAAGCCAAGGTAAATGACGCGATTAGTTTCGCTTAAACAATGGAGCAGTCCTTTGAAGTTTGTCCTTACTCAATTGACGAGTTCAAACGGATCCTAGTTAAACATTCCAAAGCTTCCCCTTATTTAGTGGAGCAGAAGTTGCACATTGAGTACTTTGAACAGTACTTCCAAGATATTGGCGCGCAAACGCTTCTAATTGAGCATCACTACATAGATCGCGATTTTTTAGAAGACTTTGCGGCGTACTATGCAAGATGCTTTCCTAGCTACAGTCGCCAATGTGTAAGAATTCATCTCTTTAACAATACATTTGTGGCTGATGAGTTTGAGCAACTACTCGCTCACCCCAACGACAGTTCACTAACCGAGAAATTACTACGGCAGCACTACCTTGGTTTTGTCGTTGTGAAGCCTTTACCTCAAACTGTTATTGGACGCACTTGTGTTGCAACCTATCTAGATGATAGTAACCGCCGTCATTTTCCAATTACTCGTCGCTACACGGTCAACCTATTTGGGCTATCTTTAGAGGTTAAAACTTTAGCTTTTCAGGAGCAAGACCAAGTAACAGCCGCTTGTGCTACCAGTGCTTTGTGGACGGTTTTTCAAGGAACGGGGATGCAGTTTCAGCACGCTATTCCTTCTCCTGTAGAGATTACAAAAAGAGCTTTTAGCAGCTTCCCGATAGCAACTAGAGCTTTGCCAAATGTAGATGGTTTAACACCTGAGATGATGGCGCAGGCAATCCGAGACGTTGGGCTAGAGCCTGTTCTTGTTTCTCTTGGTAATTCATTAGAACAAGTTCATGCTCATCAAAGTCATGTCTATGCCTACTTGCGCTGTGGAATTCCTCTAGTACTAGGTTTTGGACTTTTAACAGTATCAATGGGTTCAAACAATGCCCCAACTGGAGTAGAACTCAGAGGCAATCACGCTGTTGCGGTGACAGGCTACAGTTTAGGGCACTCCAACCCAGTTCCTTATTCTCAGCTGGGCTTCCTTTTAAAGGCTTCTCGCATCAATAAGCTCTACGTTCATGACGACCAAGTGGGTCCCTTTGCTCGGATGGAGTTTGATAAAGTTCAGA
The DNA here is from genome assembly GCF_003003795.1 of Stenomitos frigidus ULC18. Taxonomy (GTDB): domain Bacteria; phylum Cyanobacteriota; class Cyanobacteriia; order Leptolyngbyales; family Leptolyngbyaceae; genus Stenomitos; species Stenomitos frigidus_A. Next base: position 18,949 of record NZ_PVWK01000033.1, read on the forward strand.
TTCTTTATCAGACTGCCCTTTATAACTCAATGTCTACTTCTTGGGGAGGCGGCACTTGCAAGGCAGTTCCAAATTTACTTTTAATTCCTCTGTACCACAAAATCCGAATTCCTTTTCAGCTTGTACACGATGCAGTTTTTAGATTTGATCATTCATTCATTGAGCAGCTGAGATCTCAGGGCAAGCTTCCCTCGGTTTCACAGCGATTGGAATGGGATATTTATTTAACCACTATTAATGTTCTCAAAGATGATGTTTTCGCTGACACCCTGCTAAATGAAAAGCAGCGACTAGAAATTCTTCTCAGAAGCCTGCCTCGATTTTTGTGGCGTGCCACAGCATTCGTCGGTAATACTAAGGCTCTAGATTTGCTGTTTGATGCAACAGATGTGGCACAAGGCCAATTTTTTGTTCAGGCAATTGAGTACAACGATGAGGTCTCTACTGTTTTGCGAGAGGCTTCCAAAGAGCCATCTTTGGCACAGACTTTTCAAACAGAAGCTGAAGGCAAAATTATTGAGTGGTTTAGAGATCAACCAATTTCTTAAAATACACTAGAACTCGCCTCTTTCCTCATCGCCTAAAGCTGTCATCATTTGCTTGATAACAGCCGCCGCGTGAACACAGCGCTCAAGACCTCTTGTGGTGTCCTGCCTGGATGGTAGGGTACAGTTAAGTATTCTTCGCTCTTAGGAAAAACCCTGATCAATGCTGTGAAGAATTGATGGCACCTTAACAAACCCTAGCAATTCACTGCATCACCAGCAGAGCCAGCTTATTCAACCGTTGCTCCAAATCATCCAAACGCGATCGCACCGTGACGGCTTTCGACTTCTTCAGGTAGAGGGCGATCGCCTCCCTCACCACTTCGCTGGAAGTCTGCCCGGTCGCTTCAGTGATGGCTATAATTTCCTCATGCCAACTTGAAGGTACTCGACACCCAACCATTGGCTGCTGACTCATAAGAAAACCTGAATTGAAAACGGGCTAACCGCGCTAACGCAACTGGCACAATCACTTCATTTTGCAACTGTCACAATTTAGGCGTTGTTGACTAAGCCGCTAAGTCGCCTCAGCGGCTCGTCTTCAAAACCAGACGTGAGAGTTTCCCCTCATCTAGCTCCTCAACAATGCAATGCCCTGACAAGGCATACTTCTCCAAATCACCACGTGTTTTGGCGTCGTGACAGTGTCGAT
>NZ_PVWK01000072.1 GCF_003003795.1 Stenomitos frigidus ULC18
TCATAGCCATTCAGCGTCCCTACCAGAGCTTCGGGTGCAAAGGACTGTAGATAAGCTCTGAAGGCAGCTAAAGAGAGTACGCCAGCTTGTTGGAGTTGTGCTTGTGTCGGGTGCATGGGTGGAAAGTCTAAAGTGATTAACGAAGCTCTTACATATAAATATATATGTATACGCGAAACAAGTCAAGTGTACTTCAAAGCTTTGGATCTATAGCTTTCCTGCTGCAATGCTTGACTACTGGGCATTCTAGCCTGTATGCGTAAAAAGAGTGACTAATACAAATTTCTTATATACGCAAGATTTTTACAATTTCTTAGATGAATTATTTGTATGTTTTTGCGTATGAACGCTCGAATGGCTTATGTATGCTCGAAAAGTGTTCTCAGCCCTCCTACGTCTTCTATTCCAGGATGCCTACTGTGAAAGCGTTTCAGGGTCCTCGCTCAATTTATACCCCAAAACATACGCAAAAAAGGATAAAGGGGATCGCTGGTTTTACGGATATACATAAGATACTTGTATGCATAAGTATAAGTTATACGGGCAAAGGGTAGACACCCATCATTTTTTGGAATTCCAAAAAATGATGGGTGTCTACCCTTTGCCCGTATAACTTATACTTATGCATACAAGTATCTTATGTATATCCGTAAAACCAGCGATCCCCTTTATCCTTTTTTGCGTATGTTTTGGGGTATAAATTGAGCGAGAACCCTGAAACGCTTTCACAGTAGGCATCCTGGAATAGAAGACGTAGGAGGGCTGAGAACACTTTTCGAGCATACATAAGCCATTCGAGCGTTCATACGCAAAAACATACAAATAATTCATCTAAGAAATTGTAAAAATCTTGCGTATATAAGAAATTTGTATTAGTCACTCTTTTTACGCATACAGGCTAGAATGCCCAGTAGTCAAGCATTGCAGCAGGAAAGCTATAGATCCAAAGCTTTGAAGTACACTTGACTTGTTTCGCGTATACATATATATTTATATGTAAGAGCTTCGTTAATCACTTTAGACTTTCCACCCATGCACCCGACACAAGCACAACTCCAACAAGCTGGCGTACTCTCTTTAGCTGCCTTCAGAGCTTATCTACAGTCCTTTGCACCCGAAGCTCTGGTAGGGACGCTGAATGGCTATGAACACCCCTTAGTCCACTAGCTCAAGCAACAATTGTCTGCAAGCTCGCCCTTCAAGACCGGGAGGAAACCTGTTTGGTGGGCAATCTCGATGCCTTCGCGATCGCGGATGCACTACCGCTAGCAACCTTTGGGCAATGGTTGCCAGCTTTCCTGGATTGGAATACCGGACAAGACCCAAACAACTTCCCAACTGTGACGGCGGCTGAGGTGATCGCTTTCCTCGCTCCCTACCACGACTAAAGCTACAGACGAAGAGATTCCATCATGATCGAACAACAGAAGAATGAAGGCGTTGAGGCGTTTCAAGGCAAGGCAACCTTGATCCTCCTCAACACAATGGGCTTACCCATCGTCCGCCATATCCGAGTTCTGAAAGCCCAACTGCACTCAAATGAGTATCAGTGCCAAACTCTGCGACTGATATACATCGAGCGAATGTACCGCAAACGGATTGATGTTCACTTTACAGACAACGAAGTGGCGATCGCTCACGGTTGGCAAACCGTACAGGGAGCCTTCAACACCTTTGAACAGACAGTCGAAGCTGCCGCACAGCAGGGCGAGGTGCAAGCAGTTGCAGAGACAGAGTGGACTGCCTTTGAGCCAACGGCTTTCCAGGCAATGTTGAGTCAACTCACGGATATCCTCTACATCCAGGCTAAACCCACTCAGGCAGGAGCAGAAGCATGAACTTTCCGTGCAACCGTGATGGAGCTATAGCCGTAGGCACTATCTTCCGGCAAGCCAGAGAAGCAAAGGGCTGGGTACTGCGTGACCTCGTGACGCATGGCTTAAAGTTTGGCACCGTCAGCCATTACGAAAACGGACTACTCAACAAATATATGGACGAGCTGATTGTTACCAAGAGGCTGGAAGTCCTTCAACCCATTAATCAAGACACCGGGGAAGTTTGGACATTGGCAGCAATCAAAGCACTGGCAGCAGCCAAACCAGCTACCAACAAAGAGGCTTAAGACCATGAATTTTCCCACACCCAACCACTGTGGCTTGACCTGGGAAGTACTGAACCAGCTAGTCGCCCGCCAGATCGCAGAAGGCACGATCGTAGGGGACGATGGCGACGGCTGGCTAGTCGCTTATCTGGAGGGGCACTGGTTTGATGACCAGCCAGATGACCTGATTGTTTATTACAGCTATGCCCAAGACTTTAGCGATTGGTCGATCGGGAATGAGGACTTGAGTACTTTAGGCTGGACTCCCAACACCCCACGCGATCACCACTGGTATGAAGCACTGCCACACCCCAAGCAGTGCACCGATCGCAATAGCAGCCGTGTTGATGGCATCATCCTTGCTTACTCCGATCGCGGCAAGCGCTATCACTATGCCGAGGTGGAAATGGCAGCGGCACGAAAGCTCAAGCCACTCAACGACCGACATGCATTGATGGAAGGCTACGACATCATCGTCCTGAAAACAGCGGCAGGGACTGCCAGCCTTCGTAGCAAAGTCGCTGAAGTCATCACAGAACGGCTCACCGTGAACGAAGTCACCGTTGTCGTCACACAAGCAAAGGAGCAAGTGGAACTCTTTGTGCTTGACAGTCCCGCAGCAAGAAGCTTTAGCCAAACGATCAAGCTTGCCAACCTCACTCAAAAAGCTTTTGAGGAAGCAATGGCAGCACTCGATCGCCAAGTGCAGGCGTACCGCAAGCAGCCACAGACAAAACTCAGCGACGAGGAGTGGCAGGTGAAGTTTGCAGAGTCGCTGGCACAACTGCAACCAGGCTTTACACCAGATGATCTTGCCTTCCCCTATATGAACTTCGATCACGATGGCTACGCGCCCTACAAAGCGGCTCAAGCACTCATTGAAACGCACGTCCTCCAACCCGCATGAGGCATCTTTACCCGCTCACTCCTAGAGACACCCACACTATGAATAAACCAGTGGCACCAACCAAAACGCAAGCGATCGCCGGACAAAACATCACCTTAGCAATAGGCAAGCGCTATCTTGCCACACGACCAATGGGCGGCAAACCAGGACAGCGTTACGTGCTTAGCATCGTGGAGCATCACACCTGCCATCACAGCGTCAATGCCCCTCCAGTCGTCCAACTAGAGCCGATGGGGTACGATGAGGCTAACAACTTTCTCACCGCTTTTAACAATGGCAAAACCAGCTTTGAGGGGCGGGTTTGGCAGTAATGGATCATGTCTACTGCAAGCCCCTAGAAGGTAAGCAAAATGCCACCTGACTCTATGACCGTTAAGCTTGGCTATCGTGCCCAGTCTGAAGACACCAGTGTTGAAACTGATGTGTTTGAGTTTGGGTTGCTGCGACAGCGGCTGGTCTGGCAGCGCTGGCAGATGGCGGCACGGCTCATTCGGTGGTCAAAAACCACGTCTTTGAGGGGGATGAAAAAGGCAAAGGGAGATGCTGCCAGCACTTGCTTTGCACAAGCTGTTTTAGGCGATTGCTGGTTGCCAGTACTGACTCCTAGAGGAAACGAAACGATGTGGATTCAAGATCCCAGCGAAATCGCACGACTGTTGCATCCAATTTTTGAGCGCTTTGAGGTGCCGTATTACATTACTGGAGGAGTAGCGGCGATCGTCTATGGCGAACCCCGCACGACTCGCGATCTGGATTTAGTCATCAATCTACAACGAGATAACATCTTGCCACTGGCCGCCGCCTTGTCAGCCGCAGGGTTTTACTGTCCACCGGGAGCAGTGGAAGACATTCAGGTGGGTCGTGGTCAAACCTTGAGTGTTACCCATATAGAAATGGTGCTGAACGCTGACATTGTGCTGAACGCTGATACAGCGTTCGATCGCTCTAAAATGCAGCGGCGGCGCTTAGAAACACTAGACGAAGCTGGTACGCAGCAGTTCTGGGTGGCATCACCAGAAGATGTGATCCTAGCAAAGCTGCTTTGGGGTAAGCGATCTCAGTCCCAAAAACAATGGCGTGATGTGTTGGGTGTGATGAAAGTGCAGGGCGAGCATTTGGATTTTGCTTACTTGATGCAATGGGCTGAACCGTTAGAACTTTCAGTGGCGCTTGGTCAAGCGATCGTGGAAGCAGGGCTGTGAGTGATGACACTTACGCCTGGGAGAAGCATCAACGATTAACCGACACGGTCATGCTCAAGCTGTAATGTTTGTTTGGCAAGGTTAAAGTTCTAGTCGCGGTCTGAGCCTTGCAAGCGTGGTGCACCACTCGCTACAGCAAACTTCAGACAGCAAGTCTTTACGCGCATGAGTTTGTTTACATACAACTCATGCGCGTAATTTCGTATATACTAAGAACAGTCTGAACCAGAAGCCCTCATGAGTACCGCCACGCGCTTCGATTTAACCAGAGACGAGATTGTCGCACGCTTCCGTCAGCGGATTGCCAACGCCGATCGCACTCGCCTGACGAGAGAAGAACGCGAGTTGTTGACCCTGTTGCTGAAGGATCAATGCATCAGTCTCAATCAACGGGGTGAAGACACCTACGAGCGCTTGCAACCACTCTGTGAGGCTGAGAAAGCCTTGTTGCTAGAGGGCTATCCCGCAGGGAGTGTCAATAGTGTGTATCTCCCTGCCTACACCAGGCTGCTGAAGGAAGCCCTTGCCACCGGACAAATTAAGCTCACGGAGCAAAACAGCTTTAACAAGGCGTGGGCAAAACGCGATAGCAGCGAGTCGGGGGTCACTCAGACCTACTACCCACTCAAGTTTCTGACTTTCGATCTGGAGACACAGAACGAGCTACGGGGACTCACTGCCCAAAAGAACAATACACGGCAGGATAGCCTGGTGACGGTTGAGCTTGACCCCTACCTGGAGCAATGTGAAGCGCTGCTAGAGTCCAACGAACCGGAAACACTGGCCATTGCGCTGGCAGCACTCATAGGCAGACGGCATACCGAAGTGGTGAGTAAGGGCACGTTTACGGCGACGGAGCATCCCTATAAATTGCGGTTTGAGGGGCAACAGAAGGATGTCACACCAGCGTTTGACATTCTGACGCTGGTGCCAGTCAAACTCTTACTACCCCACTTGGAACGGTTTCGCGCTTTGCCAGCAGTGCAGGCGTTGCACGGTAAGGGTCATGATGATCCAGGTGTGACTGCTTTCAATACCCGTGTCAATACCCGTGTGAAAAAGCATTTTGCCGACCTTGTGCCCGTCTTAGAGGGCTTCAAGACGGTGAGTATCCATCGGCTACGGGCACTGTATGGCGCGATCGCCATTCACTTCTTTTGCCCGGAACATAAAAACGAGCATCGCTTTTTACAGCATTACCTGGGGCATCTGTTGGACGAGCAAGGGCAGAGTTTACCCAATGCGGCTGCCACCCAGCATTACTTTCACTACAACTTGTCGCGGCAGGGGACGTTGCTCAAAGCTAGAGGTGTGAAAGTCCCGGCAGCAGGGATGATTCAAACTCCAGAAGTACCAGCAACAGAGGCAACCAGTAGCACTAGAGAAGTAGAGTCACACGCCATGACACCAGTAGAACCGTCAGCAGTCCGGACCGCTCTAGCCGCAACACCGTCGATAGACGGCGATCACACGGAGTCGCCCAGTCTGAGTACGCTCCAGATCATGACTGACCAGGCGCACACGCTCTCCTGGCTGACCAGTCAGATCGAAAGACTCCAACAGCAATTAGCCACCGTAGCAGGACCCGGAGCAGCGGCAGGCGAGTGGCAGGCAACGATCGCCCAACTCCAAGCCGAGAATGCCGCGCTTAGAGAGGCTGTAGCCCACAGTGCCCAGCCGGAGGACGTGAGCCAACTGCAAGCAACCATCGCGCAACTGCAAGCTGAAAATGCGGCACTCAGGGCACAGAACACAGACTTAGAGCAGGCACAAGCCAAGCTGGAGGCATTCAAGCGCTTACTAGCCAATGGGGATAGCCCGCAGGCAACACCTGCAACGCCAAGTGAAAACGTCTCTACGCCGGAGCCGAGCACACGGCAAACAACCGACTCCACAGCGAACACAGCCCCAGCAGAAGCCATTTATCAGGCAGTCCAGGCATGGAACCAGCAACACCCAGAAGCGACCTTTGCCATCACCCAGTCCTTGCTAGAACGGGATTTTCGGGTGCCGCGTCGCTTCGTGATGGACTTCCTCTCACGGTATCAAGCTGAACTGGATGACTATCACAAGTCGATCGGGGCGACCAATACCCGTAGCCACAACCGCCAAACGGGAAGAGACGTGGAAAAGTTGAAGGCGTTTGTGCAACAAAAACCGAGCACTAGGGAAACAAAGGCGGCGTGAGGGGAAAAACGGCACTCGAAAAACTGACAGTGGAGTCACATTGACACTACCCGCTCTAAGTTTTTGTGGTTGCTGTTGCCTCTGGTAGCGGCGGCAGCTTAAACACTTCACGATCGCGCTTCAAGGTCAGCTCAGCCTCCAGAATCGCCTTTAGCCACGCCTCGGTCAGCTTCCCGGCACTAATTTGTTTTTGAATCGCTGCACCAATCAGAATTTTGGCGCGTGTTTCTTGATGGCGCTTCTGAGTCGCTTCACGGTTCTGCTGCGCCTTAATCCGATTGTCTAGCGCTTGGCGTTGTTCTAGTAGCTTTTCGAGTCTGGTTCTTTCTGGTGCGGCTTCTGGCTTGGCTGGCTTGATTTTGGGTGAGGCTGGCGTTTGGGTGTCACTCATAGCAAAGATGGGGTCGCAGGATAGTTTTAGAGTGCCCACGAGCTACGTAAAAGATCAACGATTCAGTCATAAAAATAATCAGTGTTGGCTGGTGGCAAGGCTGGCTATGCTGGGCACTCTAGGTCTGTGGGTGGCTTCGCCAAGTCCCGTAAAATCGCACTTATACATCGGGCGATGTGTGCGTGAGGCTTTCCCCCTCAACCCCCTCGGAGTTCGGTTGTTCGTGTATGGCTATTTACCATCACCACGCTCAAGTCATTTCGCGCAGTGCCGGTCGCAGCGCGGTTGCTGCGGCTGCCTATCGTGCTGGTGCGAATTTATACGATGAGCGCTTGGACGTGGAGCATTGTTATGCCCAGAAAAAGGGCGTGGTCCATAGCGAGATCATGGCTCCACCCGATGCCCCCGCTTGGGTTTTGGAGCGGCAGTCTCTTTGGAATGTGGTCGAGGCTAGTGAAAAACGCCGAGACTCTCAGTTAGCACGGGACTTTGATTTAGCGTTGCCCGTTGAACTATCCTTGCCGCAACGCCTCGACTTAGTAAGGGGGTTTGTCCAGGAGCAACTGGTGGACCGAGGCATGGTCGCTGATTTCTCGATTCACCAAGACAACGCCAAAAATCCCCACGTCCACATCATGGCCACGATGCGAACGATCGACGCCAATGGTTTTGGCAAAAAGGAACGGGACTGGAACCAGAAGGAGGTGCTACAAACGCAACGAGCCGCCTGGACGACCCACGTCAATCGCGCTTTAGAAAATGCAGGGCAGCAGACCCGCGTAGACCATCGCCGACTGGAAGAACAAGGTGTGACTGATCGCCTGCCCCAGCTCCATTTAGGTGTCACGGCAACGGGGATGATCGAGCGGGCGAACTCGCAGCAAATGGTACTGGAGCATCCACGGCTCAGTCGCTTTCACGAAATTCAGCAATTTAACGAAAGCATGGTATTACTGAACCGCGAGATCGCTGAAGAGACGGCACGGTTGGCAGCGGCGCAACAGGAAGCGGCACGTCAACTCCAGGCACAACAGCAACAGGAAGCCTGGGGTCGAGCCATGGCGGCGGGGGCAACTCCACGGCTTCAAGCCATCTGGGAGTCTGAGCGAGCGGGTAGACCAAAGCTTAAAACTGTCACGTTTGGAGATTACCAAATGCGGTTAGGGGAAGAAGGTCAACCGTCACTTTATCGTGGCGATCACCTGGTGCTGGGGTCTGTAGCGGGTGCCGAGTCAGCGCAAGGTTTGACGGAGCAGGCTTGCCGCAGCGTGGAGCGCTGGCACACGCTCTCACAGCAACGAGCACAGGAACGACTGCAACAGCAGTTGGCAGAACAACAACAACAGGAACGGCTGCAACAGTGGGCACGTCAGGCGTGGGGCAAGCAGATGGCGTTGATCGCTGGTGGCTTTTTGCGGGTGCAGAAGCAAACGGAGTATGAGGTTAAAAACTATCGTTTCCGAAGAAACGGTGACACACTGACAATCGAGTCAAAGGACGGCAGAGGCATCTTAGTCACCTACCACCACAGCAGCAACACGGTCACCATGAGTGACCACTGCACTGAGGTCGATCGAGACTATTTCCAGGCTCTAGAAGCAGCTTGGCAGGCAGCGAAGGCAGAGGCAACGAAGGCAGAGGAGGCTTTGAAGGCAACGAAGGCAGAGGCGACAGCGACAAAGAAACCGACAAAGAAATCGACAAAAGACAAGGGGGGCAGAGATTAGTCCAGCGTTGTCGTAGCCACATCGATCGCGTCATCCAGCGCCTTCAGCTTCCCGACCTTCCACGCCAACTGTCCTCTCTCCCTGGTGCTCACGCGACTGCGCGTAAACGTAAAACCAGCATGTTCAAACTGTTCGCCGTACGCCCGCACAGTGGTCGCGGACAGCCCCAAAAGGTCGGACACCTCTGTGGTGGAGAGCAGCCAACGCTTCTCATAGGCTTCTTCGAGTTCCCGTAGCGGTGAGAGGCGGAGACCTCGTTCTGTCCGCGACAGGGGAGCAGGAAAAATAGCAAGCAGCACTTCCTTGATGCCACGCACTGCCAGGTTGACCACCAACACCGCCACCGATTGCACATCCATCCGGAAGAAACCTAGCGGACCATCACCACCCTCAGCATGGGAAGGCTTGCCAGTAGCCGTATGGGAGACAACCGGGTCAGTTCGTTTGTCTTGTTCGCCGGACTCATCGGATGTGCGTTGAACGTGCTCGAAGTTCGCGAGCGTCCCACCTGCTTTGAGGTGCTCATCCAGTGCCTCCAGACGCTGGAGCGGCTCTTGGGAGACAAACGCCTTGCCACCCTGTTTCATTGGCACGATGCCTAAAGCTTTGAGTCGGTCATAGAGGGCTGTCTTGCCGATACCAAAGCGGGTAGTCAGCTCACTGACGGGGTATGGGTCAATTTCTGCTTCGAGCTTTGCCATGGTTTACTGCCCCTGTTCACCCGTTCGCCGGACGTTGTGCTCATGTTCGCCGCACACAACTCGTTCGCCGGACACTCTAAGAGTGTTCACCGGAGACCGAACAAGCGAACAGGCACACCACAGACCAGCGCCTCTGCAAACCGTCAAGCTTTAACAGGTAGACTGAAACGCCTCGCTGCAAGGGGTGACGACGCGCTGACGACTGACGAAGGGCTAGGAGCAAACCTCGAAAGCATGGGAAACCCTCAAGCACCCTGACTGCCAAACTTTTACAGTGCTACAAAAGGCAGTGTCAATCGCTCGTCAAATGCTCGAATCGGGTGTCCACTGCCACCAAACTTGGCGATGAGCCACTGAAGCCAAGCCAAGCTCACTGCTCTTTCACCCTAGTCAGGAGGTTACTGTACTCAGAAGCAGTACTCAGGCATTGCCTTTTTACTGTCAGAGGCAGCCGTGATTTTAATGATTTTCTATGGCTGCAAATTGATTGCTCAGTAAAATTACAGGCATTTCAAAAAGCAATCATGCCCTTACAGATTTTACGCTACTCATTTTTAAAAGCGATCAAGCGGTCAGCCGCTTTTCGATCGCTTTGCGTGTCCGTTCCAACTCTGCTGTGAGCAACTTTTCATCTGGTAGGGCTGTTTGGTACTCTGCTGCCAAAATATTCGATAGCCCTTCAAGTGCGTAATGGGCAACTGCTTCATTCTTTTTGTTGCACAAGATCAGCCCTACAGGAGGATTCTCGTCTGGATACGTCCAATGCTCGCGGGCATAGTTGAGATACATATGCATCTGCCCCGCATCGGCATAGGTGAACTCACCAAGCTTAAGGTCGATGATGACTAAGCAGCGTAAACGACGATGGAAGAAGAGCAAATCGACTCTAAACCACTGATCGCCAATACGCAAACGGCGCTGACGACCAACAAATGTGAAATCACCGCCAAGTTCTAGAAGGAAGCTCTCGATGTGTCGGATGAGGGCTGCTTCCAAATCGCTCTCAGAGTATTCATCTTTGAGGTCAAGGAACTCTAGAACGAATGGGTCTTTCAGTTCCTCTTCAGGGGTAACAGCGTCTTCAGGACGCAGAGCCACACCCTTCTCTAGCATGGCTGCCTTATGGCGGGATAATAAGGCACGCTCGTAATATTGAGTGCTAATTTGCCGACTCAGTTGGCGCACTGACCAACCACCCCGTAGAGCCTCTGTTTCATAGAAGGTGCGGGCTTCAGGCGCTTTGACGGAGAGTAGCTTCACGTAATGGGACCAGGGCAGTGGGAATTTTCCGGACAGTGTCTGGAAAATTTCAGGAGAGAGCGTTTCAGGAGAGAAGGACTGCTCAAGATCAGGGTAGGCGAGGTAAAAGGCACGCATCTGAAAAAGGTTTGTTTTCTGGAACCCACGCCCAAAGCGATCACTCAAATCTTTGGCTAGCCGTTCAATAATCTGCTTGCCGTACTCTGCACGGCTTTCCCCTCTCTGCTCCAGCGCGACAATGCGCCGCCCGATCTCCCAATAGGTTGCCGTCATGATGGCATTAACCGATCGCGCAGCAGCGCGGCGAGCAGCCTCCATGAGTTCAACAACGGCGCTCAGTACCGTTGTGTAAGTTTCAACGGTGCCGATGATCTCAAGCTGCTCGGTAATCAGCTTATCTAGAATGGGGTCTTCAGGCGGGTTAGGCACAGTTGCTCCGAGAGTTCGTTGGATCAGGATTGCCCTTCAAGCATGGTAATGAGGCGGCGTAATTTTCCAGCACGTTTGCGATCAGCGTAGCGGCGCTTGGCTTCTGTCAGGATTTCCTCCATTGCTTTTGGATCAGAGGCGGTATGCACCCAGGCAGCTTCAAGAAACACCTCAATGGTGATGCGATTGTCTTTGCAGTAGCGTGTCAGGCTTTGATCAAGCTCTTTTTCCAGGACGATCGCTGAGTGGCGGTTCGTTTCTGGAATTTTCGCCAGTTCTGCCTTCAAATCCTCTAAGGCATCGTTAGACAGGGGAGCAGCAGCAGATACCTGTGCTTCTGGTAGCGTCTCGACCACATCAAGACTCTGAGGCGCTTCTGGCTGGTGCACTCTGCTGATGAGCGTATCGTCTCTGATGGGGACGGCTGGGCGCTGGCGGTTTTGGCGGATTCGGTCTAGAACACTATCAGACATGAGATTTAGAGGCTTTTAGGACAGTTAGTTAAAGTTAAAATAAGCAATTTGTTAAAAGCAAAAAAGTAAAAAGGCTAATTTTAGCTTTTTATGTTTCACTTTCACATCACTTTAACTCAAACGAGTACCTAGGATTCACTGTCATATCAATTTTTAGTAAAAAGCTAAAAGGACAAAATTAGCTTTTTGCTTTTTGCTTTTTTGACAGCTTGCTAATTTTGTCGATCAGCACCTCGAAGGGATATTCCAATTCGGTGTAGCCCATATCACTTAAAGTAGAGCGTCGATTGATGGCTTGCTTATAACGTTCAGATTCTCGAATGGAGGGCAAAATCAGCTCTTCGCCGACCTCTTCGCACATGCCAGTAACAGCCGCACGGCTCTCCTGGGTTTGGGAATTGCCAATCCAACGATCGCGAAAGGGGAGGACTCCCATCACTTGAGCCTCTGTTGCACCGACATCCTGGAGGTTTCGCAGTAGATCCAGCGTTCTTACCAAAGAACCATAGCCTTTCACAGAAGCTTCAGCAGGAATGATGAGGGTATCCGCCGCACCCAGGACGGTGAGACAGATTTGTGATCGCTGGGGCGGCGCGTCAATGATACAAACTTTGAAAGCGTCAGCGACAGGCTCAAGGCGGCGCTTGAGCAAGGTTGCGCCTACACCACTATTAGAAAGGTAGTCTTGAACAGTATCGAGTTGGTCATCAGCAGGGATAAGGAACAGGTTTTCGTTCCCTTCAGCGGGGTAGATGCTGTCTTCTGCCGAAACGGATTTCTTCAGAAACTCCAGCAGTGTGGGCTGATTAGCCTGAAGTTCCAGATCCATGTATGTTGTCAAATTGTGTTGTGGATCAGCGTCAACCAATAAAGTCGGGTAGCCTTGGCGCGAGAGCAGACGACCCAGCATCAGAGAGGCGGTAGTCTTGCCCTGTCCACCACTGAGGGAGGCGATCGCGATGGTTAACATAGTTAAATTCTTCTTTGAGCCAATTAGACTTTATCAAAAATTGAATTGAATTAAAAAATCTTTTGTTAAAAAGCTAAAATTAGCTTTTTATACTTTTATTTATGAGTAACATTAACACTTGATTGATCCAGGCTCAAGAGTAAGGTTATAAGTGAATGGAGCCAATAGAGAAGCTGCTGGTAAGACTTTTCAGGCTTAAAGATTACTGCATTGACCAAAGTACGATGTTGCAAGTAGAAAAGCTCAAGATTTTTCTTGCCTCTCCGAGTGATGCTCCTACAGAGCGTCGGTATGTTGTGGAGGTAGTAGAAGAGGTTAACCGCCTTGTAGCTGGGGATCGCGGTGTTGTGCTTGAAGTTGTTCGATCAGAAAAAAACGTTTTCCCTGGCTACGGTACTGACGGTCAAGACATACTCAATAAGCAAATCGCAAACATGCAGGAGTATGAGCTATTTATTGGCATCATGTGGAATCGAATTGGGACAAAAACACCACGGGCAAGGTCTGGGACAGTTGAAGAGTTTGGGCGAGCAGTCAGTACACTGAGGCGCAAAGGAAAGCCACAGGTTTGGTTCTACTTCCGACAGGCAGCAGCTCACCTCACTACAAAAGAAGAGTTGCAACAACGGGCAGAGGTTTTGGAGTTTAGGTCGAAATTTCAACGAGGCAAAGGTTTATTTTGGGACTACACAACCCCTGCTGATTTTCGCAATCAACTTCGTGGACAGCTTATTCTTTGGCTAAATCAACGCAAGAAAAAGACTGCTCAGCCTCGTGCTGCTGAGAAAAAACAGGGCAATAACGTATCGGGGGAGGCAATAAAGTCGAGATCTTCTCCTGTAGCCAGAGATCGCAAGAAGCCAGCATCAGGAACAACGACTAAGACAGCGATGGCGAAAACGAATACTGCGACTAGGCCCTCTACAGCATCCCGAAAAGCCCTTGCTTCAAAAAGCAGCGCTGCCCGAAGCCCCAGAGCGGTGAGAAGTCCAGAGGCTTGGGTTATGTTGGATGGAAAGTTTTTCCAGGCTCAGTTGAGTAATACTCAGCCAGATCGAAGCATTATCCTTCAAATTCCACCCAAAGATATGGAGCAAGCTGCTGAGTTGAAAGCCCTGCATCCAGGAGAGTTCCACAATCGGAAGCAGCTTGCCTATGCTGATCTTCATGAAGCTGGGATTATGCAGATATCTTCCGTGACAACTGAGTCACTCGCTGGGAAACCCAGTTTCAGCATTATATTGAACCCAATTCAGCGATCGCAGAACAGTGGGTTTGCAATGGAAGCAAATTTCAATAACCACAGTGCCGATGAGATTGCTGAATTGCGTGCTCGTCTGATTCTACTGGGGGAAGCCTTGCCAAGAGATCTCGGGCGTTTTTTCACTACTCAATTTGATGGACCCCATAACCGTCCTGTGGCAATTGAGGAAGGAATCTTTCCAGAGTTGTGGGCGAAGCTGCAAACACAACCGGAACTATTTTTGCCGAGGGCTTGGCTATGGGCAGCGTACTACCTAAAGATGTGTCAAGTCGTTGAGGATGTCCTGGAGTTGCAGCTTGGTCCAGTCAAGAACAAGGTGATGCCAGTGCGATTCCGAGGACGAAGAAAACGGGTTTATGCCAACCAGGAGTCTAGCATCATTAACGTTGAAGGAAGTTGTACTCTTAGTGCGTAAGCGATCGGGTAATACCTCCATTGACATTGCAATGTTCCTTAAACTCCTGACCTCTATCAAATTCAAACGATTAGGAGTCTCATTCACCAGCATTTTTGGCTTGATCTGGCTGTTTCTGGAGCCAGCAGGGCTTTTCTTGCCTGAGTGGTTGCATTGGGGATGGTGGGGGTATGGAGGACTGGTTTCCCTTGCTTTGCTATCAGCGATCGGCTTGAACCTTCCACGTAAATCAGTTTGCAGATCTTTATCTTCACCTAACTCCACCATAGAGATTAAGGTTGGCGACCTGTTTGACGAACCTGGGCATTTAGTCATTGGCGCGAACGATGTTTTTGATACAGAGCCAGGAGAGGTTATCAAACCTTCAAGTGTTCAAGGTCAGTTCCTAATGCGACTGTATCATGGCGACCATCAGCGTTTAGATGCAGAAATTGATGCGGCTTTAGAACCTCTTAAAGCTGAGAGGAAAAGGGAACCCAATAAAAGAAAAGGCAAGATCTGGCGATACCCGATTGGCACAACCCTTGTGCTGGGTTTACCAGATAGACGGTATTTTCTGAATGCCTATGGTTATATAGGAAATGATTTGAGAGTTAAGTCAAGCGCAGATGATATTTGGCGATCGCTGAGTTGCTTATGGGAACAGGTACGATTAAGAGGACATGGGTTGGAGGTGGCTATTCCAGTTATTGGCTCGGATTTAGCGCGAACGAATCTGCCTCGGATGACTTTGACAAAGCTCATTATTATTTCGTTTATTGCTGCGTCGAAGAAAGATTTTGTAACGAAGAAATTAACGATGGTTATCCACCCAAAAGATTTGGACTCTGTAGACCTTTACGCGCTGGAAGACTTTTTAGGCTCTGCGTGCTTCTGAGCAAGATTAAATCGCTCTTATGATAAATTTAGCTTTTTAGCTTTTATTGTAATTAGCTTTTTGCGCCAAGTGTTAATCATGGTCTAACTTGGTCAGTTCTTAATCAACTTAGAGATCGCCTTCAGTCACCGAGTCTACTCCGTCTGCCAAACGCAGGTTACTGTGGCTTTGTTGTATTAAGAATGAGTCTGTGCAAAAGCTTAGTGGCATCCGATTCATACTAAATCGCTGCCGAGACGCAATGGTTTATGGTGAGGCATCCATACATGAGTGCCAAATTGGGGGTGTAAGCAATGCTCATTTGGGCTATTGACGTACAGTCTGCTCATAGCAGGTCTAACTAAGCGATCAAGCCTGCCATCTCTGGATCAGTGTTTGCGCCTGAAAGGGTTTCCGGCTGAGGTGGATTGGGGGTTGAGTTAAACTCAGCGGAGCAGTCACCCACTCTGCTGAGTTTAACTCAACCCCTACGCTATTCAACCCTGACCAAAATCCTCAAGACACAAGCAGCGCGATCGCTAACTGGCAACGGCGTGTATCCTGGTTTTGCGTCTCGCGTCTACAGCAACCATGCGTCAAACAGCACCGAAACTACCACTGACTCAGACGACTGTTAAGAACACGACAAGCCCTTCGGAAAGCGCTTTCGACCCGTTCATCCACGCACTGACGCTCGCTTGGGGAGCGGCTTGGCGCATTGACACCCTGTACGCTGACCTTGCCACACTCCAGCATCCCAAGGGAGGTGTGACCATCAGCCTCTCACTGCATGTGCAGCGTCAACCCCAATTTCTGATCTACGGCAACTTCAAGCGGGGCGCTGGCGTTGCACATGCAACACTCAATGGCGATCGGGGACGACATACGCTCTACCGTACTGCTAGCAAAACACCAGAGCAGATGGCGCGTGTGATCAAGCGGAGTCTGCTCACGGCTTACTGGCGGGACTACGCGCAGGCTCAAGCGGGTTGCCCTGCGGCGCATACCACGCACTGAGCAACGAGCAAAGCGCCAAGACTACGCGCCAACGTTTGACGCAGTAAGCTAACGATTGAGTTCAGCGGCGGCAAGTAACTTGAGTATCCCCACCAATCATCTTTATTCCGCCACTGCAACGATTTGTTATGCACTTCCAATCAACTATTGTTCAGGAACAGGGAAAAAACCATAGCGTCCCTCATTAGGGTTCTTGGTAAAGGTTGTTGAAGTAATCCTGCCTGTTATGTTCAGGGGTGGATGCTCATTCTCGATGATGATTATTTGGCTATCGCTACAACTATTAGCAAGATATTCATAGAATCGAAACTTGAGGTTTAATCCTTCTAAAATCACCCTGTCTTCGGACGCTTCCGGTTTCCAGTATGCCAAAAGAGGTGAATCTAGTACAACAAAACCTGGATGTGATAGATTTCTGTCCTTACAAAATTCCATAAGTCCGATAGTCATAGCTGCATGAGTAATAGCTCTCAAACCTTTTCCTCGACTAGTACGAGGTTGTCCGCCTATCACGATATCTTTAAGTGTCTCGTCAAAATGTAATCGATTTGATCCAGGAAAGTCCCAGGCTTGAAGTAGATGCTGAACTTTTTGGGCAAACTCATCAAGCACTGATGATGAGAGATCAATTTGTGGGCTAACGGAATTTACTGGTTCATCAGCTTCAATGCGAAGCACAGATCTTTTCTCTTGTAGTTGTCCAATTCTATTGAATGAATCAATCACACGTTGCATTTCACTTGAATGCCTAATAATCTCACTAAACGTATTTTGAGCTTCTCTTAGAGGGGACGTTATTTCTTGTATTTCCTGATTGAGTACCTGAAATTCAGGATTAAGCTCCTCCTTTTGAGTGATTAAATCCTCAGCTTCAGTTCTAAGATCTAATGCAGTTTGATCGAGTTCCAAAGAAAGCTTTTCCACCTTGGCGATTTCAGCAGTCGCAGCATGAACAACGCTTTCAACGTCACCATCACAAACTTCGACCTGATGCTGCTCATCAGGGAGGGCACCACATAGAGGACAAGGTGTTATCTCCAGATGAACAAAAAGAGACCCTGATTCCTCAATCGCTGCAAGGCGCTCAAGGTCAATCTGGTAATGGTCTTTGAGGAGTTCAAACCGCGATAGGAGACTAGAGATTTCATTGATCCGATCAGATAATCTCTCTATCTGTCGCATAATTTCATAGCGACGTTCTATTTTGTCATCTAACTCGCGTTGTCGTCGATTCAAAATCTCTTGCTGAAGCTCAGCTTGCGTCTGTAGTTGCAATAGTTGCTCTTCAGCTTCAGTACGATTAATTCCAATTTCACTAAGCTCGGCTTGCAACTCTTCGATCAATTCACCAATAAATTCAACTTTAGCATTTAGCATTATTATTTTTTCGGATATCTATAAGCTCAGCTTGCATTTCAGCTTGAGCGACTAATGCACTATCATCTACGCCAGTAAGTACTAACTTGAATACTGAATAATCTTTCGTCTTTTCAGTATTCTGTCCAGATAATAGAGGAGATAATTCTTTTGTTATGTCACTTTCCTTAACTAAAATTAGTCTGACAAGATTCCGAAAGCTAAGACTATTTGTAGTTCCCTGTTGATTTTTTTGCACATACTTCTCTGCAAGTCCAATTAAGGACAGCAAGTAAGTTGAAAGTGTGTTTAGATTCCCGTGCTCATGCTTTTGGTTAAGAATAGTGCCTGATTCTATATCAGGCTCGCCAGTAAGCCAGTTTCCTTCAAATCTACGAAAACCTCCCCCACTTGTACTCCTTTCAAGGGTAAAAGTCTCGCTGTTTACTGTTTCCAGTACAAGTCTCCCTCGGTCATAGCCAACTCGTTCAGGAATATCTCTCAGAGATCCTTTAGCACCAAGGAGGAAATCGATCGCCTCTACAATAAATGACTTTCCCGTATCCGAAGCACCACATATAACGTTCAAACCAGTTTGAAATTCCAACGAAGCAGGATCTTTATGTGGACTATTGAACGAAAGACCTCTCAATTGCAGGGGATTCCAAGTCATGTTCTACGCCCCCCTGCTCTCTCAAATGGCTGGAACTGCATAGACCATACCTGAAAGAATTGCCGCTCCACTACTTTCAATTCTTCAGGGGTTGACTCACCGAAGGTTTCAGTTACCCATTCTGCTCGTTCTTTGAGTTTCGATATATATCGAGAACTTAGCATTGAAAGGAATGCACTAGCAGTGTCAGTAACAGCGTAGTGGAAACCATTTGATTCAGGTAACCGATGTACAAGTCCACGGCTCATCATCAAAAAGAGTCCGCGCTCAATCAATTCACGCCGCACGGTTAGTTCACCTGAGCGCATTGGAAGAGGGGCATGTAAACTTTCGGGACCTTCAACATCACCTGAATGCACAGTTAGGTAGTCAAAAAAGACAAGATATTGGAGGTCAAGTGACTGAGGAAAGATTGCGGTCAAGATAGCAAGCGATCTTATTCCAGTCTCAAGTGGAGTATTAAATGGGGATGCCATGTTATGCCTCCTCACTTGTGGGAACCCAAAACAGCCGATCTTCGTTTGCGAGCTGATGACAGATACCTTGTTGATCCTGTACCTTAACTACACTTCTAAGTGGGTTCGATGCTGTTGCAATAGTGGCAGCTTGAGTGACAGTTGCTTTCATACGAGCCAATCCGTCCCCATGACTGCTATCGCAGATATCGATTACACCGTGAAAAATCTCGTCCTGTAGGCTCTCGAATGTACCATCAGGAACAGTATCACGAGCAAAATTACGTAGAGATTCTGCATGATAGAAGCGTTCTCGCTGCCTCAAGAAATCACTGTTCAGCGATGAAGATAGTTCTGAAACAGAATTTACAGCTTTCCTCAAACTATCGCCATAAGCATTAAATATCTGCTGAATATAGCGACTTTCTACCACTTCATGCTCTTCTGGAGGAATTAGAACTTCTGGTCTTGGAGGTAAACCGCCACCAAACCTAACCGAATGAAAAGGCGTTTTTGAGTGTCCATCAATAAGCTCTACAACGGACTTAGTTGAAAAGATCGAGAAATCGAATTCCTCAAACCAACGAAGCAGATCATCCTTTAATGGAATACTAGATGTTTCTATAATTCCGTTTTTACAAGAGCTTTCCCAATTATTTCTAGCTTCTTCTTTTAGTCTATCTGGTGCTTCAATCAACTTCCCTAGTTTTGTACCTATGTCACGAGATGCAATGAAATAATACTTGCGTGGGGGCGAATATTCTCCTTTGTAGGAGTAGTAAATGATTTTCCCAACTTCGACCCATATATCACTGGGACGCAGAGGGTGATCGTAGTGTTTGCACTGATAATTATCCCACCCGCCTTCCCATCCTCTATCACTAATAAAACCAGCCACATCTACTCCTTGATCCCCAGACCCGGTGTGACGCGCAACCCGAACGTACAAATCCTTTAAAGAACTTGCCCACTCTTGTGTAAACGATTCCCATTCTGCTGGCGAGAAGGTAGTAACACGAATTGGTTTAGGTATCGGAATACCAGTCGAGACATGCTCTGCCGATGGACACGATACAGGTGCCCCTGGAGATATTGGCTTCATGTCCTCGTCTGCAATCAAGCGTCTGTGACCTTTATATTTTTTGATTTTTGACTTGCTTAATTCTACTTTGGATGGAGCAGTAAAAATTTCAATAATCAGAAAACTGGGCTTGGTGCATAATTATTAATAGACTGAAAGCTTCTGCCTAAGATCCCAATTTTGAGTAGATAAGCAGAAGGATGCGGTATAACACCCAAAATTTAATGTTTAGGCAGATTATTTTTGCACAAGACGCTGCTCAGACTGAATCACCAGAAGCTTCCCGCCTCTTTTCAGCTTCCCTACGCAAAGGAGCGTATGTACTACTGGAGACACATTAGGGACTCGCTCAAAAATAAAGTACCAACAGCTACCCTGAAATAAGCATCATATATGGCGTAGTGGGGAGAGATTGC
>NZ_PVWK01000074.1 GCF_003003795.1 Stenomitos frigidus ULC18
CCACTATCTGCTCAAGGTATTGTCTCAGTCTTCTAGTCAGGCTTCTAAAAGATGAAGAAACGTGTGCGTTTGCCCTAAGCGAGTGAGCGCCTTACGTCTCAACAATCAAGAAAACAGCGGTGCTTATCGAGTAAGCACCGCTGTTTTCTTTTAAATGAGCCTGATGAGTGGTGTCTAAGCCTCTCTTAGAGCAACATCATCACCGCTCTCTATGACTGTGCTGATACCGCAGGTTCCTTTGCCAAGAACTTTTCCAGCTCCGTAAGTGCATCGGCATCTACCTTTGTCTGCATGGGGCAAAACTTCGGACCACACATGGAACAAAACTCAGCCGTTTTGTAAATATCCGCAGGCAGTGTCTCGTCGTGATATTCCTTGGCACGCTCAGGATCAAGCGATAGCTCAAACTGGCGATTCCAGTCAAAGTTATAGCGAGCTTTGGATAACTCGTCGTCCCGATCGCGCGCTCCCGGTCGATGCCGTGCGATATCAGCAGCATGAGCCGCAATCTTGTAGGCAATCAAGCCATTGCGGACATCTTCAGCATTCGGCAACCCCAAATGTTCTTTGGGCGTGACGTAGCACAGCATCGCCGTGCCGTACCAGCCTGCCATTGCTGCGCCGATCGCCGACGTAATGTGGTCATAACCGGGGGCAATGTCTGTAACTAATGGGCCCAGAACATAAAAGGGAGCTTCCGAGCATTCTTCCATCTGTTTCCGCACGTTAAACTCAATCTGATCCATCGGTACGTGACCTGGGCCTTCGACCATAACTTGTACATCATGCTCCCAGGCTTTGCGGGTAAGCTGTCCCAAGGTTTTTAATTCTGCTAACTGTGCGGCATCTGACGCATCATGCGTACAGCCGGGACGCAAGGAATCACCCAAACTAAACGAGACATCGTAGCGCTTGAAGATCTCGATAATGTCTTGAAAGTGGGTGTAGAGAGGATTTTGCTTGTGATGGTGCAGCATCCACCGGGCGATGATACCGCCGCCGCGCGAGACAATGCCCGTGACGCGATCGCGCACCAGAGGCAAATGTTCGATTAAGATCCCGGCATGAATCGTCATGTAATCGACGCCTTGCTGGGCATGCTTTTCGATAATGTGCAGGAAATCGTCAGGAGTCAAGTTTTCGATAGTCCCATGCACACTCTCCAATGCCTGGTAAATCGGTACTGTCCCGATCGGTACCGATGAGGCATTGATAATTGCGGTACGGATCTCGTCCAGGTCGCCGCCACCCGTTGATAAGTCCATGACGGTATCAGCACCATACTTCACCGCCAGGTGCAGCTTATCGACCTCTTCTTGCAGGTTAGACGAGTTGGGCGAGGCACCAATGTTGGCATTGACCTTGCATTTAGAAGCAATGCCGATCGCCATCGGCTCCAGGTTAGGGTGATTAATGTTGGCTGGAATAATCATACGACCCCGTGCCACTTCATCTCGAATCAGCGTTACTGGCAGCTTTTCTCGCTGTGCCACGTACTGCATTTCTTCTGTGATCACATCTTGACGAGCGTAGTACATCTGGGACACATTGCTCTGTCCACGCCGCTGGGCGATCCATTCTGTCCGCATCTTCAATTCCTCAAATAAACAGCTTCCCTCCGCTGGTATTACCCAGGCTCAGGTTCTAAGGGACTATCTCAGCCTGTGATCAGGCACCCCTAGCTTGACTGTGATTCTATCACCCCATGCGGAAAAGGGTGGGCGTTAAAAATGAGCCATTGATAGCAGTGCGGATGATGCTACTTACGCCTTCGTTGTGACGCTTTTTTTCAAAAGTAGACGGTAGCTAGAGACTTTAGCATTCGCTGGCTTGTCCATTCTGTCTGCGGCATCAAAGCGAGGCGGTGTGTAAAAGCCAAACTTTTGCTTCAGTAGTAGCCAGAAAAATGGCAGATCTTCAACGAGATAACGCTTCCAGAGGCGGTGAGGGTCACAGTAAATTCTAAACAACCACTCTATGCCTAGCTGACTCATCCATTTCGGTGAGCGTTTGAGGACACCTGCTTCAAAGTCGATCGTGGCACCAACTGCCATAAAAATCTTGACGTGGTGCAGCTTATGCTTGTACTTATCGATCCATTTTTCTTGCTTCGGCGCACCGACGCCTACGGCAAGAACAGTAGCTTTGGATTCATTAATGATCTCAATAATTTCTAGACATTCTTGCTCATTCTTCTCAAACCCAAACGATGGAGAATGGGCAGCAACAACCAGTTCTCTATTAGCCTTTTGATTAATTCTGCTTTTAGCTTTTTTAGCTACACCTTCAGCACCACCCATTAAGAATACAGTAATGCTGTCGTTATGCTTATGAAACTCACAAAACTGCGGAAATAAATCAGAACCTGAAACCTTTTCCTTAAATGGAGTGCCTAACAGCTTCGACGCATACATCAAAACTTGACTGTCACAAACCTTGTAATCTGCAAGGGCATAGGCTCTCAGGAATTCTGCATCTTTCTGCAGCTTCATTAAGTGGTCAACGTTTGGGGTAAGTACCACACCGCTATCCAGTTGTTCTAGCAGTTCATGCATGGACAGATTGTCAATCGCAAGGTTAAGGATATTAACCTTACTAGACTGACCAGCGTACTGCGAGCTGTCCATTTCGTTAAGCTGCGTTTGACTAACAAGCGCGTTTTCTAGATCCCGTCTGCTTATAGTCCCATCCTCTACAAGGATTTCTCCAATTAGTTTCCAGCCACATGTCTCAGCTTGCTGACGCTGTTTCTGCAAAGCTTGATTGAGCTGCCCCTGATTTAGCAACCGTCTTTTCAGAAGAATAGAGCCTAAGGAGTTTCCAGTCATTTTCTTGAGAGTTAATTTATGGAGTCGTCAGCGTATTGAGATTAGGTGCTCACGCAGGGTTCTCAACTGGATTCTTTGATAAGACAATAGTTGCTTGGTGAAAGCCTTCACTATTCACAGCAGGCACTGCAAATGTGTAAAGTACATTAAAAAATGCAAAACACATGTAAGCGCTGCAAGACTATTTCATCTAAGGAATGTTGCGTCAGCGGAGCGAGCTTTGTTGTGGATGAAACCGCAACAAGCCCAATATAAGATGAGAAAAGCAGGCTAAGCTGCACTCTCTGAACGGCTTCACGGAAAAATCACTGGAAGCGTAGCAGTATTAAGCTCTGTTCTGCTGAGTATTAGAGACTGATGAAGATTGAACAGAGAAAAGACCGATTTCGGTCAACTCGATTGCACTAATAGGTTTTGATAATAGAGTATCTAATAATTACTTCAAGTCCATGTGCTTACCTTTACAGAAAATTTATTAACGCTGTAAGGGCTGGCACTATTCATCTAGCCTTTATCTCTATGCCAGCGTCTACCATTACGGTTACAGTCAAGCTCTTTGCGGCCTATCAAGAAGCCTGCGGTGTACCAGAAGTGCAACTAAACGTTGAGCAGGGTGCAGCCGTTGCGCTTGTGCGCGATCGTCTGATTGAAGAACATCCTCAGTTAGCACAGTGGCGAGACTTGACGCGATTTGGGATCAATCTCCAGTTTGTAGAGCCTGATCAGCCATTGTGCGAGGGCGATGAAGTGGTGCTCATTCCCCCTGTGAGTGGGGGTTGAGGATGAGGAGAGAGGGGTAGTTTTGAGTTGACTTTGACCACTGCCTCTTACATCTTAATTACACTCCGAGCCCTTAGACTTCATTGACTAGATAGTCAAGCATGACGCTCAAACGCTAACTGCACCAAGCGATCGACCAAAACTGGAAAGGGTATACCGCTAGCGGCCCAGAGCTGAGGGTACATGCTAGTGGCTGTAAACCCTGGCATTGTGTTGATTTCATTAATGAACACGTCTCCGGTGGCCTCAACGTAAAAGAAGTCTACCCGTGCCAAACCGGCTGCATCGATCGCGGTAAACGCTTGCGTCGCCATCGTTTGAATCTGCGTTGTAATGGACGCTGGCAGGTGTGCGGGAATGATTAAGTCGGCTTTACCTTCGGTGTACTTGGTTTCATAGTCGTAGAAATCGCTTTGATAGGTGATTTCCCCGACGATCGAAGCTTGTGGTGCATCATTACCCAGCACAGCGCATTCAACCTCACGTGCGACCACGCCTGCTTCGACGATCAGACGACGATCGTAACTAGCAGCGCTATCTAAAGCGGCCTCAAGCTGAGTGCGATCTCTGACTTTGGAAATGCCAACAGAGGAGCCAAGATTCGCAGGCTTAACAAAGCAGGGATAGGCCAGCGTGGCTTCGATTTCGTCACACAATTTGGGATGAACGCAGGGGTTAGACCAAACCTGAGCGCGGGTAATCCCCATATAGTTAACTTGAGGCAAGCCAACTTGAGCAAACACCATTTTCATGGCAAGTTTGTCCATGCCGATCGCAGACCCCAGGATGCCAGATCCCACAAAAGGGGTTTGCATCAATTTCAATAGACCTTGGACAGCGCCATCTTCGCCGTTAGGGCCGTGGAGTATCGGAAACCAAACGTCTACTTCAGCAACAGTCGGCGGCAAATGCCAGCGCTCGGATGGTGTGTCAGTGGCCTCAGAGGCCAGCGGTTGACCAGATGCCAGTACCTGCTGAGCGCTTGCGCCATCACACCACTGACCGTTTTTCTGAATGTAGAACGGTAAGAGTGTGTAAGCGGCCTGGTTGGAGTCAAGGCTAAAGGCTTGCGCGATCGCTCGTGCTGAGGCGATCGAGATCTCGTGTTCCCCGGAACATCCACCAAACAATAGCCCGACGCTGCGTGTTGTCATGAAACCACTGCCCTAAATGCTGGTATGAGCCCTTTGTGTTGACTGTCGATCAGCAATGTTGATTGTCGATCAGAAACGTTGGACTCAGAAACGTTGGACGTAAGCGACTGTTGTCAATTGAGGCTCAGGAGATCTCTCAAGCGCCCGGCGGCAACAGGTCAACTGCTTGCATCGCCCTGGTAGCCACATCCACAGCCAAATGCTTACAGGTCATGGTATACCCAATGCGCTGTCTTGCCAAACAGCGCCAGAGCTTTGTGGCCTGAACTCTAGGATCATGGGATCAAAGTTTGCCGTGCTCAAGGCAAGGTGTAAAGTACAGATTTGTTTCAGTGCTGCGTAATCGGAGAAAGACTGGTAATATACGATCTGTTGATCCCAAGTGTGTTGATTTGATGAATTCAGCATTTAAGTATGTTGATTTGATAAACACAGCGTTGGGTCTGCTGCGAGATGGGGTGCGGTTAGATGTTTCAGCGGCGGCTCTACCAGCTTCGGCTTGATGGGTGTGGTTAGCTTGGCGTGAGTACGAGAAACGTAAACATTAACTTCCCTGGATCACTACTATGGAACAGCGATCGCTGACTAAGAATAAGGCGTCTGAGATTGAGGTTTATCTTGAGGTTCAGAATCGTCAAGGCTTGATGCTAGCGGAAGCGCATCGCTACGACGAAGCCATCACTTGCTATAACCGCGTACTCCGTCTCAGCGAAGATAATTTCTCTGCCTGGTATGGTCGAGGCACAGGGCTTGCGAACCTGGGGCAATACCAGGCGGCGCTGCTTAGCTTTGACCGTGCGATCGCGATCGACTCGTCTCACCATGAAGCCTGGATCTTTCGAGCCGTTGTCCTGATTCACTTAAAGCGCTATCAAGAGGCGCTAGAAAACTGTGAGCGAGCACTGGCGTTACAGCCTGACGATTGGGAAGCGCTCACCTTTCGTGGGGTAGCGTTTTATTATCTGGGGCAGTATAAGCGCGCCTATGAAAATTACGATCGCGCTACTGGACAAACGACACCGCGGTGGAACCCGCTCGCGCTGTTGAAAAAGCTGTTTTACCCGTTTCAACCTAATCACGTTGTCAATAGCTAAGGATGCCTTGCTAGTAGTCTGTCAGCGTTGAGTTAACGGATCAAATAAACCTGGGAACGCTTGAGGGTTTTTAGCTCTCAAGCGTTTTTGGCGAATACGGGTGCTGTCAAGCCGGTCGCAGGAGCTGCAACAGCACATTGCGATAGATGATGCGACCCTTCGCGTTTAAGTGAACTCCGTCAGTAGTCACATCGTCTCGGAGTGCCTGACCCTGATAGAGCGGTTTTAGTCGGCCATTGAGCAGCACGACTTGTTCGCCCAAAGCGACCTGCTGTAGTAAGCCGTTGATTTCGTTCACACGGGCGATCGGTCCTGCCATATCAATGTTCTGGCTAGCGGCAAACGTGGAATAGAAAGCAGGCAGCAAGATGATATGGGTTGGTTGCAGTTGCCGACTGAGCGCGATCGCCTGCCGCATGTTGCTCACAAACTGCTCGTTACTAATCAGATACTCAGCATCATTGGTGCCCATAGCAATGATGACCTGATGGCAGCGGAGACCGGCCTTACCTTCCCGTCGAAGTTGCTCCAGTAGCGAAACGCTGCTCATACCGCTGAGGGCAAAGTTAAAGGTGCGATCGCCCAACGTATTGCCTAGCCCAGAGGTAATCGAATCACCGAACACGCAATTGTTGTACTGCTGATTGCGCGTCAGGTTGAGCCGATACTGCACCTCGTCTTGCCACCAGGGAATCAACGTGACGGAGTCCTGTTTCGGCTGACCACCCGCTAAGGCTGCCGAAGAACGTGTGTTTTCAGGCAAGTGTAGTGCCGCTTGCCAATGGTCAAACACTCCGCCCTGGAAGGCGATCGTCAACAACGTCGCCAGGAGAGCCATATTTAAGTAAAGCGTATGCTTTGTGAACCAACGATTCATTGCGATTTCACCAAATGATCTAACGCCTGAGCAATCTGGGTACACACTTCCGTCCAAGCACAAGGGCGCGGCTGGCGAAATAATTTTGCCGTTGGGTACCAGGGACTGTCTTGACGTTGCCCTAGCCAACGCCAATCAGCAGTATACGCAAGTAATACCCAGATTGGTTTAGCCATTGCTCCTGCCAGGTGAGCAACCGCAGTATCCACTGAAATGACTAAATCGAGCTGCTCGATCGCTGCTGCGGTATCAGCAAAGTCATGAAGACGATCGCTCCAATCCTGAATGGGGAGGTCATTAGCCTTGGTCAACTCTACGCGATGTGGTCCCTTTTGCAAACTATAAAAACTCATGCCAGGAAGATTCAAAAAGATACGGAACGCTGCTAACGGGCACGATCGCTCCTGATCGTTCAGATGCGTTGGATCACCACCCCAGACAAGACCTACCTTCAGTGGACGCCGAACATTTTTAGCTGGAAAAAGAGGAACTGGCAAGTGTGTTCGTTGTTCAATAGCGTTTGTCTCTGCATCGCTAGACGTTTCTGCCTTGCCTGCTGATGGAGCATGCAGATAGGGAATAGTGGCTGGGATCGTCTCCAATGTAGTGTCGAACAGGCGAGGGAGGCTCAACAAAGCTGCCTGTACAGCAAAGGGAGGCAAGGGTGAGCCTGCCGCGATGAGAGTATCGAGACCCTGAACCGTTTCTAGGAGCCGTAACAATGGTTCCTGGCATTCTACAAACACTCGACCACCGCGCTGGGCGACCAGCGGTACATAGCGGATGAATTGCATTGTGTCACCCAGTCCTGAATCGGCTTCAGCATAGAGCAAGATCGATGCTCCGTTTAGCTCAGACCCGTCCCAGGCTGGTTGATCAAACGAGCGGGGCGATCGCGCTAAGCGCCAGGGATCATAAGCAGCAAAGCCGTCGTGCAAGTTGCCAGCCAGCAGCATGGCACGAATGCGGCTACCCTGAAGCGAAACATGATCAGGATGAGTGGCAATCGCGTGATCCAACCGCGCGATCGCCTCGTCGGTGTAGCCTTGTTCCTGCAGAGTTTCCGCCAAATTTCGGTGAGCTTCCGGGTCCTCCGGTGCAAGCTCTAAGGCAACCCGATACTGGGCGATCGCGGCTTCAAAGTCCCCTTGCTCTTTCAACGCGTGCCCCAAATTGCTGTGCGCTTCTGGCAAGGCCGGATGCAACCGAATCGCCTTTTGATACCGAGCGATCGCGGTGTTCAGACTGCCTTGCTTTTGGAGCGCTACCCCTAAATTGACATTGGCGTTTGGGTTTTCTGGGTTGAGCCGTAGCACTGTTTGGTAATGCACGATCGCGTCAGCCAAATGCCCCTGCTGCTGCAGCGCTGCACCCAGATTATTGTGTGCTTCCAAATAATTGGGCTGTGACGTGAGCGCGTGCTGATAATGGGCGATCGCAGCGTCTAGATTGCCAGCCTGGTGTGCCAGTAAACCCAATAGATACAGTGCCTCTGCCTGAGCGGGCTGCTGCTGTAGCACATCACGATACAGCCGCTCAGCTTCGGGCAACCGCCCTGCCTGATGGTGCTGCATCGCAAAGGTCAGAAGGTCAGAAAGGGGTGTCATAACTGAAAGCGCCGATCATCATCACTATTGAACCCCTGAAGCAACTCAACGTAACGCGATCGCCTCCCTAACACCATCCCAAAAGCGATTAAGACACTGCGAATACTCTCGGGGCAAACATCGCCAGCTTTCCACAGAATAGTTTGCACTCAAACAGTATACGTGTTATATCTATATGCAGATTGTATGACCTAGTACAGTCACAGGTCGAATGAAAGCACTTCAAACGATCGCATCACACTGACACGTCCAACCTTACACAAGGAGATCCTCAAATGAGTACTGACCTGAAAACAACCTTTGAAGACATCAAAAACCAGGTTTTGCAAGGCAAAGCAATGGATGTTTTTGAGCAATACTACGCGGATGATGTCGTCATGCAAGAGAACGACAATCCACCAACCGTTGGCAAAGAGGCGAACCGTCAGCGAGAACTAGAATTTTTCTCAAAGCTGGTTGAGTTCCGTGGGGCTGAGGTCAAAAGCGTTGCCTATGGCGAGGATGTGATTATTTCTGAGTGGTTTTTAGATTACACGCACGCCGACTGGGGCAAACGCGCCTACGATCAGGTGTCTGTTCAAAAGTGGAAGGACGGCAAGGTCGTCTACGAACGGTTTTATTACGCCAGCTGAATCGTTGGCAGGGGCATGGCAGCAGGACATAGCAAGCCATATCCCTGCAGACTGGCTTGCAAGCGGCACGATCGCGCGGCTCTAAATACCGTGACTTTTGCCAATCACCCAATGGCGACGAAAGAAACGCGATAACGACGATTCTTCCAACGTGAGGCAAATGGGGCGACCATGAGGGCAAGTACGAGGGTTGCGGGTTCGTTGCCACTGATCGAGCAGCGTTTGCATTTCTTGCAGCGTCAGTGAGGTGCCATTGCGAATGGCACTCCGACAGGCTGTAGCAACCTGAGCCGTTTGCAAGTCTCCGCCCAAACTCAGCTCCAACAGGGCTTCTGTATAGTCTTCACGCTGTGCTAATGAGGCTGGAGCAGTGCGCACCATCCAAACCTGTTCACCAAACGGCTCGATTTCTAACCCTAACCGCTGCAATTGCTCCACCTGAGCGACTGACAGTTGGTGCAACATCGCAGCAGATGCTAAAGGAACCAGTTGCCAGCGATCGCATAACTGCTCATACAGCACCCGTTCATGAGCAATGTGCTGCTCGATTAACCAAACGCCAGAGGTATGCTCGGCGAGGATATAGGTGTTGTGGATTTGGGCGAGGGCTTTGAGGGGTGTGAGGGGAGGAGAGTTTTGAGGTTCGAGTTTTGAGTTTTGAATTGCTTCTGCGTCCCCTGCCTCTGCCTCCTGCCTCCTGCCTTCTGCCTCTTGAACCCTTCTAACACCATACCCACTTTCGGCTTCGGCAGTTTTCAGCAACGTCCCAGCGCGTTGGGAGTAGAGGGTGTTGGAGAGGTTGATGGGACTGAGGCGAAGTGCCTGGTCGATCGCACTAGCCACCTGTGCTCTCCAGGCATCTAAATGATGCAAGTAGATTTCGGCTTTGGCGGGGTGACGGTTCCAGTCAATTTGGTGGGGGGGCACCTGCAGATGAACCAGACAAAGGGGGAAGCGATCGCGGGGCAATGTTTGCCGAAACCCTGCCAGGATGGTCTGCTCTAACGCTGGCATTGCCACAAAGCGTCCATTGATCGCGACCCGAATCCAGTCTGGACGGTGACGGTGGCAGCGATCGGGTAAGCCGAGGAGGAGGTAGAGAGAAGGTTGAAAAGGGGAAGCTTGAATCGTTTGATCCTTTATCCTTTCATCTTGATCCGTTGCAACATTCGTGATGTCGAGCGTCAATTCCTGCAAATCGCCTGCGTGAACATCGCGCAGAATTTGGGGCAAGATTTGCAGCGCTGTGGTGCCACACCAGAGATGAAACCAATCGCGATCGCGAGAAGTCCCGCCATGCGTATCAGTCTTCTGTACCTGCCACGTCACATGAGGATGGCAGAGCGCAAGTTGGTAGATCGTCATCTGTACCGCTCGCAGCTGCTGAGTAAGAGACGGTAGGCCTTGACGACGCGCAGCCCATGTACCAAACAAGCGATCGACCGTTACCACAGTGCCCGTGGCGATCGCCACGGGATCTACCCGCAGTGGCTGCCCCTGGACGTCATAGCTGACCTGCCAACCCTCGGTAGCAACGGCAGAACGGCTTAAGATTTCTAGAGTAGCGAGTTGAGCGAGGCTGTGTAACGCTTCGCCACGAAAGCCGAGGCTGACAATTCTCCAGAGATCGTGGTGATCCCGAATCTTGCTAGTGCTGTGGGGTGCAGCCGCTTGCTTTAAGTCTGCTAGGCTCATACCCACGCCATTATCAGCAACGCGCAGTCGCCATTGCTCAGGGTCAAGCGAAATCGTAATTCGGGTTGCGCCTGCATCAAGTGAGTTTTCTGCCAACTCTCGCACCACTGCCGCCAGGGAGTCGATGACTTCACCCGCTGCAATGAGATGCACAACCTCTACTGGTAGAGCCTCAATCCCAGATGCCATAGTTCTAGTGTAGGCGAGACGAGGAGAAAGGATGTAGGGGAAAGGCTAAAGGCTGAAGGCTGAAGGGAAAAGAATGAAGGCTGAAGGGGAAAGAATGAAGGCTGAAGGGGAAAGAATGAAGGCTGAAGGCTAAAGTTTGAAACTTGGCTTGAAGGGGAAGAGGCTGCTAAGCATACCTGTACCAATGCGGCGCATTATCCGACCAAGAATCGCGTCAAAGGGCAGATCTCCGGAGAGAAGCTGAGTGGCAATGTGAGCGGCTCTGGCATTCTTGACGCCATATTGGTAGAAAATTTTGGGGTATTGGTAGAAGAAATAAGCCAGCCGACCGGCAGCATCAAAACTGCTAGCGAACTCGTCGTGAATGCGATCGCTGTAAGCTTGAGTTGTCCCATCAGCCACGCAATTTGCAGCCATGATGCCGCTTTTAGCCGCGTGTAAAATGCCATCGCCAAAGAGTGGATTGATCAACCCAGCCGCATCGCCGACGAGCAAAATGCGTCCATCGGCTGTGTTGAGCCGTTCTTTGCCACACCAAATCGGTAAAGGGTGGGCATGAAATTTTAGTTGCGCGCGATCGTACGGGAGTTGAAGCGCGTCCATGTAGTTGAAGATGGCTTGCCGCAGTTCTTCCCGGATCTGATGATCGCGGCGGGCATCCTGAAGGGCAGGACGAAACAAACCAGCGCCGATATTTAAGTGATTGGCTTTTGGAAACACCCAGGCATAGCCACGCTTGACGGCCCCATATTCCAGATGAGCAACCTCTGGTCGTAAATCGGGATGACCAGTGCCCCATTGATGCGGCAACTCAACTTCCATACCCAGCGCGATCGATCGCCGTTGCCGTAGCTGTGCCGCTTTTGCCGCCACACCATTCGCACCATCGGCACCGATCACCGTGCGTGCTGTGGCGCTCCATGCGTCACCCTTGCTGAGATCGCCATTTGCTTTAATCGCCTGGGCATGAACGCGAGCACCATCACCCTCCACCACAACGGATCGCACTGACAGACCATCCTGTAAGGTGGCTCCTGCCTTCACCGCTCTCTGCGCCAACGCATTGTCAAACACAGAACGCTGCATCATCCAGATCGAAAGTGCGCGATCGACACCAGGAGGATTAATCGCAGCCAGGTATGGATCGTCAAACTGCCACGTCTGCCGTAGAGCGACCACATTCGATTCGACAAACGCGTCCGGTGCTAAATCATACAACAGCGTTTGCATTGCCATGGGCGTGCCACCACCACAGGTTTTATGACGCGGCAGGATCTGCTTCTCAAGTAACGCCACCTTCAGACCAGCTTGAGCCGCAGTTGCCGCTGCCATCGCACCTGCTGGGCCTGCCCCGCAAACAATGAGGTCGTAATTCAACACCAACACTTTCTCTCCAGACACTTACTCCAGTTAACACTACGCTACATAAAAATGAGCCACAGGAGGGATGAGGAGGGAATCAAGACTGCCGATACTCAACGTATGACAAGCAAGGCTGCACAAGCAGGGAATTTTGTAAATGTTTCAGCACAAATTTTTGCAAATTGTAAATTAACTTGTTACATTGCAAATATCACTCATAAGGAATTCTCATGCACCACCTCTTCGGCATCATTCCCCTCCCGCCACCGCTACAGGCGCAATCACTGGTTTATGACCTCAAAGCCCGTCTCGATTGGGGCAAACCAGCGTTGACTATTTTAGACGTGCGCGATCGCAGTCTTTTTAATGCCAGCCATATCTCAGGCGCGCTTTCTATGCCGGTTCACGAACTCATTGATCGTGCACGCACCAGTCTGCCGCTCAACCGCGATCTCTACATCTACGGTGAAACGGACGAAGAGAGTGCTGAGATTGCCAATCAGCTCCGTGCGGCTGGTTACCGCCATGTTTCTGAAATCCGAGGCGGTGTGTCTGCCTGGAAAGCCGTTGGCTTCCCGATCGATTCCGTGTTAACACGTGCTGAAATCTAGCCAGAGGGTAGGAACGTTTGGCGTCTGACCGTGTAAGTTTTGGTTAAAGGACAATCAAACCAAAACTTAGGACTAGCGTTTGCTCTCATGTGTGGACGGTTTAGCTTGACTCAATCAGCGGCGGCACTGGCGGAAACCTTTCAACTGGAGGAATTGCCCGCGTGGCAGCCACGTTACAACATTGCGCCAACTCAAACGGTGGTGGCGATCGCGGCTACACCCGCTTATACTCGGCAGGTGCACCTATGTCGATGGGGTCTAGTACCGAGTTGGGCCAAAGATTTGACGATCGGGGCCAAGCTCATTAATGCTCGTGCTGAAACAGTGGCTGAGAAACCATCCTTCCGTGCAGCGTTCAAGCAGCGGCGTTGTTTGATTCCGGCAGATGGCTTTTATGAATGGCAGCGTACCGATCGCAAGACCAAGCAACCCTACTACTTTCAGTTAATTGATCAGCAACTATTTGCCTTCGCAGGGCTGTGGGAGCGCTGGCAGGGTGACGAGAGCGTGGTTGAGACGTGCACGATTCTCACAACGCAGGCAAATGCGCTGCTGCAACCAGTGCACGATCGCATGCCTGTCATGATTGCACCAGAGCAGTACAACCGGTGGCTCGACTCAACCACAACAGCCGCAAGCTTACAGGAACTCTTGCAGCCGTATGCTGCTAGCGCCATGCAAAGCTATCCAGTCAGCACGGCGGTCAACAGTCCAGCGCATGATAGCCCTGAGTGTGTGGAACCTGTGCGTTGACGATCGTATCCAAAGTATCAGCGTCTTTGTTGAGCAGGACTAGACAAGCAATGAAGCTGGGTTCAACAGCTCTCTGGACTTACGGATACCCTTTCTAACTTTTCTGCTTGCACGTCGCCAAACCGTATCTCTCCATCCCTTCCAGGCCGTGCGATCGAGATATGTCAAAAACAGTGGTGTTGCAGGATGCTGACACCCATGCTGCCAGGGCTTGGGTAGATTGGTGTAGTGAATAATGTATGGAGCGTCCCGCAGCGCTTTGAAGGCTGCCTCATCATACGGGCTCTCCTCCCACGATGAGTAAGTATAGACGCCCGGCAGCTGATTCCATCGATCGCTGATCTGCCCCCAACGACCCTGCATAACGGCGTTAAGGCCATCCTGATCAGCATTGACAATGGTGGCCCAGTTTTGCCTGGAAAACTCCAAAACGTTGCTGCCAATCGCGTCCTCTCTCCACTTTTTGAGGTTCATCACCAGCAACCCCGAATTGAAATATTTTTGGTCTGGGTTAAGCCCCAACTCCCGATAATTGCGTAAACCGCAGCCACCATGACTTGAAAGCAGCGGTTGATAATCATCTTGAACAGCCAGAACATAGTCTTCGCCCACGTCTAGCTGCCATAGTTGTGCCACATTGCCCTGCACAATCATGTCGCAGTCTAAATAAATGACCTTATGAAGATGAGTTGGCAACGCCTCAGGGATCAACAGCCGATAGTAAGCTGCGAGCGTGAGACGACCGTTGACCGGGAGGTCTCGCAGCAGCGTACAGTCTGGTTTAATCCAGTCAACGTGAACCGGAATCGTTGGATGCTGGAGAGACTGCACCACCTTGCGCTTGGTTAATGGGTGAATGCCTCCATCCAGCACCGAGATCATCAGTTGTGCGTTTGTCTTGAGATTTGCCAGTACCGAAGTGAGCATAACAGTCATCGGCATCGCGTAGTTTTCGTCAGCCGAGCAAACTAACACGATGGGATCGTCGATCGCGGGTAGGGTCTGACTCTGTTGATCCGGCACAGTAGCGGGATGAGTGACTAAGGTAAGAGAGTTCAGCTGCATACGTCGGTTAAACTCTTCGCATCAAGAAATTTAGAGAGGCTATCAAGCGATGCTCCTGCAGAAAACGTTGATCCTGGCAAACTTCAAGGTCTCTAGCCAGTGCCGACTCATCCATTTACGGTGACGCAAGCAACACTTCAGTATTGGCGCTGCAAATTTTATCATTGCCACATTTAAGGAGATATCAAGGAGATGTTTGAGCTAAGGTTTTACCCCTGTCGGGTTCACACTCTGTAGGAATGTTACAGGTAACCTCCCTATGAAACGCTGCCCACACGATTGAGCACAGCCCTAGTACTCCTTCAACAGCGTTTTGTGTATTCCGAGAAGCCTACGAGAAGCCTAAAGGCGGCCAAGCTTTGCCTCAACTCGGAGTGCTTCACCGTACGTCTCGATGCGATCGTTCAGTTGCGATCCCACTGACACAATCGACTTTGGAGTTTACTTCACTTTCTTAAGGTATGAGTAATACGATGGAATGAGAAGCTTTGCGCCCTGTTGTTCTACCGCCGATCGTACCCATTGCCCATGCATAATGCGCCCAAAAAGCTGTCGAGCACAGACCTCGCCCTCTACATCGAACAAACCGACAGCATGACAAAGCCCTGGCTGTTGGCGCAATTACGGTTACTCAAACTGCAAGAGCGCCGTGATTCCCTTTCTGAAGCAGAGTACCTCCAGGAAATCACCGATATCCATCAGCACATGATGAGCCTGGGAGAATGGTGGCAAGGCATAGAAGATGAGGTGTTCGGTTAATCATGCCAAGGCGTAGAAAGGTCATCACGGGCAAACAACCTCCGCTTGAGGTTGACCTCACCGATCCGCAGTATTATTTCAACCGCGAGATCAGTTGGTTAGAGTTTAACAATCGAGTCCTGCACGAAGCGTTTGACCCACGTACGCCACTGTTAGAGCGGCTGAAATTCATGGCGATTTTCAGCTCTAACCTGGATGAATATTTTATGGTGCGCGTGGCAGCGCTGAAAGAGCAGGTAGCCGCAAACGTAGCGCGTCGATCGGTAGATGGGCATACCGCGCAGGAACAGCTAGGCATGATCAGTCAGCGGTTGCGTCCTCTAGTGGCACAGCAGCATCGCCACTTTGAGCAAGCGCTACGTCCCCAACTGGCAACCAAAGGGGTTTACCTGCTGGACTATATCGATCTCAACCAGGAGCAACGCACCTACCTGCAACAGTATTTCGACGAGCAAATCTTTCCAGTGTTGACGCCATTGGCAATCGATCCGGGGCATCCTTTTCCTTACATTTCTAACCTTAGCCTCAATATGGCAGTGGTCATTCAAGACCCAGCAAATGGTGAAGAACTGTTTGCCAGAGTCAAGGTACCGAAAATTCTGCCCCGCTTTCTCCCGCTGCCCGAACACCTAAGGCTGCAGCAAAAGGATGTGCCTGCCGCCTGGACTGCGGTACCACTGGAACAGGTTATTGCTCACAATCTGGAAAGCCTTTTTCCAGGTATGCGGATTCAAGAATACTACCCATTTCGCATTACTCGCGATGGGGATTTAGAAGTAGCGGAAGATGAAGCCGACGACCTTATGCTGGCGATCGAGCAAGAACTCCGCAAACGACGCTTTGGTGGTTCGATCGTCCGTTTAGAAGTCCATGCCTCCATGCCCGAACTGGTGCGCGACATGTTGCGTCAGGAAATGGAGCTTGGCGAAACCGATGTTTATGAAGTGGAAGGCTTGCTTTGCCTGAGCGACCTGTTTGCGCTGAACGGCCTGCCGCTGCCAGAGTTGAAAGATCCACCCTGGCGATCGACACTGCCAAGCCGTTTGCGACGAAGTATGGAAGTGGATCGGGGGTCTTTAGATGTAGAAGAAGACTTGTTTGCAGTCATCCGCAAGCAAGATTTGATGCTGCACCATCCGTATGATTCCTTCTCCAACACGGTGCAACGGTTCCTTACTCAGGCCGCCCATGACCCAGACGTACTGGCGATCAAGACGACGCTTTACCGTACGTCAGGCGATTCACCGATCGTGGATGCTCTCATTGCAGCCGCAGAGAACGGCAAACAGGTCTCGGTGCTAGTAGAGCTGAAAGCCCGCTTTGACGAAGAAAACAACATCAACTGGGCGCGCAAGCTTGAGAGTGTTGGTGTGCACGTGGTCTATGGCCTGGTAGGGCTCAAAACGCATACCAAAGTCATGTTAATTGTGCGCCGAGAAGAGGGACGGATTCGACGGTACGTTCACATTGGCACCGGAAACTACAATCCCAAAACCGCTCGACTCTACACAGATATAGGCTTGTTGAGCTGTCGCGAAGATCTGGGTGCCGATCTGACGGATCTATTCAACTATTTAACAGGTTATTCGCGGCAGCAA
Organism: Stenomitos frigidus ULC18; assembly: GCF_003003795.1. Taxonomy (GTDB): domain Bacteria; phylum Cyanobacteriota; class Cyanobacteriia; order Leptolyngbyales; family Leptolyngbyaceae; genus Stenomitos; species Stenomitos frigidus_A. Next base: position 17,005 of record NZ_PVWK01000074.1, read on the forward strand.
TCGTACCGCAAACTACTGGTGGCTCCGGTTAATTTGCGCGATCGCATGCTCTCACTCATTCACCGCGAAAGCGAACATGCTAGCAACGGACATCACGCCCGCATCGTCGCCAAGATGAATGCACTGGTAGACCCTGCCATGATCGTGGCACTGTATCAAGCGTCTCAAGCAGGCGTGCAGATCGACCTGATTGTGCGCGGGATGTGCTGCTTGCGCCCCCAGCTACCAGGCATTAGCGAGAATATCCGCGTCATCAGCATCGTCGGGCGGTTCCTAGAGCACTCTCGTATCTTCTACTTCCACAACCAGGGCAAGGAAGAGGTGTTCATTGGCAGTGCTGACTGGATGACACGCAACCTCGATCGACGCGTAGAAGCGGTTGTGCCGATCGATGATCCCGCGATCGCCAAAGACTTGGAAGAGATCCTTGGTATCCTTCTGGCTGATAATCGCCAAGCGTGGGATTTACAAACAGACGGACATTACATTCAACGTCGCCCTGCTACTGGTGTTTCTGAGCAAAGCTCCCAGCGCATGTTGATGGACATGGCACAGCAACAGTAGAACCAGGAGCCGCTTGGAGCGCACATTGATTAGCTCGGGCGATCGTCTGAAAAGTTTTACCCCCTTCAGGGACGCAAGGTCTTGCGTCCCTAAGTGAACCAGAAAAATAGTGAGTGATTTGCTTTCTGCAAAGCTCCTTGGCGCAACCTACCGACATCACCACTAAACCGGCATTGATGATGTGAGGGATGAACTTCGTAGGAGCGTTTCTCGTTTCTCGCCTGCCGCAGGCTGCAACCTACAGCAAAGATAGGAATTCGCAAAGTATCCCCAGATTCAGCAACATCTTAAATCTCGTAGTGCCAGAGTTCATCTTCCTTCAACACAATCCGGCGCAGAGGCAGGCGATGAATCAGACCCTGCTGCTCAAACTGGCTGAGGGTGCGAGTAATCGTCACGCGAGTCGTGCCCAACATTTCGGCAATGTCTTGGTGAGTCAGTCGCAGATCGATCAAATGCCCAGCTTCCACTTCACGACCAAACCTTTTCGCCAGACAGCTCAACAGGCGAATGACCATCGCATCAATTTTACGGTAACTACGAATGAGCGAAAACTCTTCTGCTTGCTGCATGTGGTTTAGCAGTGCTTCAGTCTCTTCCGATAAACGGCTGACCGGCAGCAGTGACACGTCTACTTTTGTCAGACACTCAATTTGATACGGCTCCACTCTAGAGAGTACTTTACCCACGAAGTCTCCGGGTCCCCACAGCCCAGTCGCTGCGATCGTGTCATCTTCCAACCAGGTAATCGTTCGTACGATACCGGTCTCAATCTTCCAGAGGCTATTCTGTCGCAGCGGCAGGAGCGATCGTGGGGAAAAATGCTGCCAGGACGCTTCAGCCAGTGTCGTGGGATAGAGAGAGGAGATAGACATAGTTTAAAGTACTGTATCTCGATACATTAACAGTACTTTTAGCAGATGTCAACGTCACGTCGATCTCGTTCAGCAATTCATCCAGAAGCACTGCTGCCGTTAGGAACATTGATTTGTAGAACCTTTCCTACAGTTCCTTTGTGATATTATCATCGGAAAGCCAATCAAGATACAGTGTTTTGTCATGGCGGAAACGCCTGTCGAGGCATTCTTTCGCTGCATGCTCGGCAAAACACGTAAACCTATAGGGTAAGTGTAGTATGCCCGATGTTACTTTAAATAGAGATCGCCATTTCGCTTTCTTGGAGCTATCTTCTAGAGTTGAGTATGCACTGCTAGCACTTTTGGAATTGGCAAGTCATTCAGGTGACACGACTCCATTAACCATTGGCCAAATTACAGCCAAGCAACCCATCCCCGATCGCTACCTGGAACAGATTCTTACTGGACTGAGGCGGGATGGCATTGTGCAGAGCCAGCGAGGCGCAAAAGGTGGCTATGTGCTGGCGCGAAAGCCCCGGCAAGTCAGCTTGCTAGATGTGGTGGCTTCGGTGGAAGGCGATCGTAAAGAAAAAGATCATACGAATGCAGTCACACTTGAGAAAGACGTGATACATGAGGTATGGCAACAGGCGAGCAGTGCGTCGGAGGCGATCTTGAGTCGCTGTACGCTGCAAGATTTGTGTCAGCAGCGGGATGCCCGCCAGCAAACGCAACCAATGTATTATATTTAGCTTCTGAGGACTACCCAATGCGGATTGCAAACGATATTACAGCACTAGTTGGACGAACGCCGCTGGTACGCTTGAACAAAATTCCTCAAGCAGAGGGAGCGCTGGCAAAAATTGTGGTGAAGCTGGAGGGCATGAACCCGGCTTCATCGGTGAAAGACCGCATTGGGGTCAGCATGGTGCAGGCAGCCGAGGATGCTGGCCTGATTACGCCTGGAAAAACCATTCTGGTGGAACCAACGTCGGGGAACACAGGTATTGCCCTGGCGATGGTCGCCGCCGCCAAAGGCTACAGCTTGATTTTGACCATGCCCGACACTATGAGCCTGGAACGACGGGCAATGCTGCTTGGCTATGGGGCTCAACTGGAGCTTAGGGACTCGCTCAAAAATAAAGTACCAACAGCTACCCTGAAATAAGCATCATATATGGCGTAGTGGGGAGAGATT
>NZ_PVWK01000084.1 GCF_003003795.1 Stenomitos frigidus ULC18
ATTCTGGCTGCATAACGGCAAGCTCAACGTAGTGCAGCAATCGTTTTCTCCGCTTCACCAAAAGCTGGGAAGAGCCCGGCTAACTTGTCACAATCCTGTAAGGCGACAACCAATTTGGCATAAAAAGAGACTGACTACTCTCATTGAAAGGAAGGACTTAAACTCTAAAACACCTATGCAAGAGGACATACAACCCGACGACACTAATTTGTCTCGACGACGTTTAATGAGTCACTGTACAATACCTTACGGATGCCGAAACTAAGAGTATTAGGGTTCCTGCCAAGCATCTATCGGACGCTGAAAAGCTTATCGTGCTGATGGATGAAATGCTGGCTATGGGGTTTGTGTTTGCTCAGATCAAAGAGGTCTTAACACGAGTAATGAGGCGTTAGTCTTCCTTGTCTCTTTCAACCTTTACCCAAGCGACTCAGCCAAAGCAGCCTTGGTTCGAGCGACCGAAAGCCGAACGCGTTCTATTTGAGATTCATAGGCAGCCTTCTGTTGTGGTGACGAGTCACCTGGGTTAGCCCTCAAGATTTGCTCATAGAAGCGAAAAATTTGAAATGCATAGCTGGCGATCGCCACCTGCTCCTGAGACAGCGAGGTGATGCGAACGACCAGATCACTACAGGTGGCCGCATGCGGGAGTAGAAAAACATCGGCATACAGCGGCGGCACTCTATCCGATCGTGTTTTCAACTCATCCAACAGCTCTATGGCTTGCTCAGACAGCTCTCCATCAAAATCAGCTAGAGAATTCAGCAAGGCTAGTAGCAAGAACTTTGAACGTTTCGGCTTCATTCCAGCGAGCTAGGGGTAAGCGACTGCCTCAAAATTCTAGCAAGACCAGACCAATGAGGTTTGCTTTCATGGGTTGCCATCACTGGGAGAGCGATTATTTTAGCGACGGTAGCTACTGTTGCTAAGGAGCTTTCCAGAAAGTCCAGAAAATAAATTACCCATCATTTGTCCGTCTTCCGTAAAGGCGCAAAGCCTTATTTAGAGGCGCAAAGCCTTGTCGCCCCTACAGGGTGAGCACCGCTCTCAGAAATTGCCTAAGGACAAGATTTGCCAGCTGTGCTAATAGCAAATACACTAGAGTCTCGATCGCGTCCCGCTTTTTGATCAGCTAGTTAGCAGCCAACCTTGTCTACTGATGGGCAGGCTGGGCTGTCAAGCGAGACGCCGGAGTGAGGAGTGGAAGCTGGAAAGTAGAGACGGGGAGTTGTTGATTAGGGCTACGACAAGGCGAGCCAACAAACTGCTTCATTAAGAATGCATTTTTAATTGCTGCATTCTGTCAATTGCCTTCTAAATCGGTCTTTGCGCGATCGCACTAGCATCTGCAGTACCAATTTAGTCACAGGTTTGGAATGAAGTCCCTATGATTGAAATCGATAGAAACCTCTCTAGGAAATCCTGATATTGTGGTTGCGAGCGGAAAAATGAGAATGTTCGGCTGCCTCGATGCTTGATGAACCTAGAGTCGCTTAACTAAACAATGACTCATCAACTTCAACAGGACAGTCCCACCGCTGTGGTGGGCAAGCGTTACAAACTCATCAGTCAATTAGGCGTTGGCGGGTTTGGTCAGACGTTTCTGGCACAAGACCTCCATTTGCCAGATTGCCCTCGCTGCGTGGTTAAACGGCTGGTAGCTAAGACGAACGAGCCTAAAAACCTACAAACAGCCAGACGATTGTTCAATACGGAAGCGAGAGTGCTGTATCAGCTGGGCAACCACGACCAGATACCAGCGCTCTTCGCCCACTTTGAGGAAAACCAGGAATTCTATCTGGTGCAGGAGTTTGTCGAAGGCGAGCCCATGACTCGGCAAATTATCAAAGGGGAGCCGTGGCCGGAAGACCGGGTCATTGCCTTACTCAAAGATATTCTCGAAGTCTTGGTCTTTGTCCATGAGCAGAACGTGATTCACCGGGATGTCAAACCATCGAACCTGATGCGTCGCCGCCGCGATGGCAAGCTTGTGCTGATTGATTTTGGTGCCGTGAAGCGAGTGAGCGTCCAAGCAGCCGATCCGAATACGGATATGGCTGACTCAACAGTTTCCATTGGCACTCAAGGCTACATCCCAAACGAGCAGCTCGCAGGGAAACCCCGCTTTAGCAGCGACATCTATGCAGTCGGCTTAGCTGGTATTCAGGCGTTAACGGGTGTGTTGCCCCGTGAATTGGGTGAAGACGCTCAAACGAGTGAGCTTGACTGGCGTGTCCATAGCCCGGGCGTCAGCGATGAGCTAGCAGCCATCCTCGATCGCATGGTGTGCTATGACTTCCGCGATCGCTACCCAACGGCTGTAGAAGCGCTGGAATCGTTGCGAAGCATTGCACCCGACGCTACGGAGACTGAAACCCGAGCCTCGGTAACGGATGATGATTTAGCCTCAACCGTGCTGCTCGACACGGCTCAACAGCCCATCGTGACATTGAAGCAGTCTAGCGCCACCTATGACTTCGCACCGACCGACCCCAAAGATGAAACATTGACGCTATCTGGTCATACAGCGTCTGATTCCTCTCTGCAAAAAGCGGAGCCTGCGGAGGCCTTAAGCCAACGTCCAGTCAGCCAGCAGCTCTCTAAAGCGTTCCAGAAACCAGGCATACAGCGTTGGGCACTTGTGACGGGCGTTGCAGCAGCAGGACTGGCGCTCTTTAGTCTCAAAGGAAATCCGCTACTGCGGATCAATCAATCAGCGACACCACTGAGCGCGATCACCTATTCACCGTCGCCGCTATCGCCCCTTCCCCCCAAGCCATTGTCGCCAGAACAAGAGGCCGATCGGTTGGTGAATCAAGCGAATCGACAACGGCAGCAACGGCAGTATACGAAAGCCCTGGCTAGCTACGACAAGCTCATTAAACTCAAGCCGAAGCTTGCCCAGGCTCATTGGGGACGCTGTGAGACATTGATCGGACTCAAACGACCGGATCAAGCAATGGTTGCCTGCGATGATGCTCTCGTGCTCAACCCCAATTATGCTGAAGCGCTATGGAGCCAAGGTAAAGCCTTGAAACAGCAGGATCGATCGCTGGAAGCCCTTAAGTTTTTTGAGGAAGCAACCGCCCTTAAACCGGCCTTTGTCGATGCCTGGGTCGAGCGAGGCACAACCCTTCAGGAATTTGGGCGATCGTCAGAAGCGATCGACGCACTTGATACCGCGATCGCGCTTGACCGCAACTCTGCAGAAGCCTGGAGTACTAAAGGCTCGGCGCTCTGGAATTTGGGACGTTACGACCAGGCCGTTTCTGCTTTAGACAAAGCCTTACAGATTCAACCAACAGCGGCGGGAGCACGTGCGCTCCGCCAACAAGCGCGCAAACAGCTAGGTTATTAGTCGCTGTGCAAGGGCAGGGACTTCATAGGGACGACCGCTTCAAACACAACGCTTTGAAGCTCGATCAGCATGAGATAACGCTGTGCATCTTACGGACGCTTACATTCGCGAGATGCCCCTTCTTTGGCAGAGAGACTTCAGAACAACAAAATGTTCCTCCTTCCAATGCGAGAAGGAGGAACTTAGAGTCCTCAATTGAATGCCTTTGTGTAAGCGCTTGGGACTTATACCAAATCAATTAGTAAAGGCTACAGATCTTGCCCTCATCCCCAACCCTTCTCCCAAGGGGAGAAGAGAGCCGGATTCAAAGTCCCTCTCCTGTGGGAGAGGGATTTAGGGTGAGGGCGTATCTGTAGTGTTTATTGCAAGATTTGGTATTACTCAAGAAAGACCTCCTAATCCCTTCAAAAGGGAACCTCCAAAGTTTTCTGCCTTTGAGGGGATAAGGGAAGGCAAGGCTTCAGAAGCGTAAGTCCGATAGCAGTCGTCGATCCTCGAAAAGCAGTCTTCCGTTTAGCTGAGGCATGATGCCCCAATGGTCCGCTGACTGACGCAACCGTTTGGCGGGACTATTTAGATTTAGCAGCGCCAACCGGAAACTTCACATCGGCAGGCGGCTTCTGATTATCTGGCTGCACGGCCTTGCCTTCAATGAAGGAACGTAGCATCCATGCCATTTCTTCGTGCCCTTCCATCAAACCTGTCAGAAAATCAGCTGTCCCTTCGTCATGAAAATTTTCGGAGCACTGATCGATATGCTCACGGAGATTGCGGATGACTTGCTCATGATCGTCAACCAGATTTGACACCATTTCGTAAGAAGATGGAACGTTCCCGGTGTGCTCTTGCAGAGAACCATACTTCAAAAAGCCTTCAGCCGTGCCAAGCGGAAAATTGCCCAGTGCACGTACTCGCTCAGCGATCGCGTCGATCGACACGTTTAACACTTCGTACTGCTCTTCCCAAATTTGGTGCAGTGAGCGGAACTCAGGTCCAGTAACATCCCAGTGATATTTCTTGGTTTTGATGAGTAGCAAATTTGCGTCAGCCAAGTCTTTGTTTAACAGTTCAGAGACTCCACCACGTTGCTCATCCGTCAAGCCAATGTTTAACTTCCGCATTTTTCAACAGCTCCCGTTCAATTGCTTTTTACAGTTGACCAGATCCACTGCTGCCAGGGCATCAACCAGAAGGGAGATTATTGGCGCGCACGCGTTGATTCTTTAGAGGGGGGCAGTGGGGTAAAACGGTAAACAGGCTCTGAGAGCATCCCAAATCTGTAAGGTCGAAGCCTTCTGACAACAGTTTTCTGTAAGTTTCGAGCGCTGACTGACCGAATGCTTCGACCCTACCTGTACCCGCACAAAGAGCTTGCTTACCTCACCAACTTTATGAGAAAAGCAGTGAAGATTGCGAAGAAAAATTAAGCACGATCTAGCAAGAATTCGCAATCTTCTTTAAAGGAAAAACTTCACAGATATATCTGCCGCTTTAATGGCTCTAACACCTTCTTTTGCAAGCTTTTGGCACGTTTTTTATGTAACCCAGCGCTTAAATCGTTGACGACACAACCTCAAAGCGGCTGGAAGATGATGAACGATTACCAACAACTGTAAATTTATTCTACAGGGACTCATCTAATCCAGAGGTTCTCTCTATACTGTGAGAACTCTAGATCCTGAGTGTGGGGATCGCTAAGAAAGCATTTCGACAAAATAACCAATTTTTCTTTTAGGAGACACGGGCATGACGTTATCTCAAAGTCAAAGCTTTAAAAATGTCTACTACGTTTTAGCAGTCAAAAGCTTCTTGATTTGGGCTTTTGCCCTAACAGTTTGCCTTCTCATTATTGGTTTTCCGCTGATTATTTTGATGGTCACGATCGGCTCTCTACTAGCAGTGATCTTGCAATCAGTCTTGCCTGTTAGCGCTGTTTTAGTCGTAGCCAGTACTATTCTTGGCTTCAATCTTTTAGGTATCATGCTCGGTGCTGCCATCCTGACTTTAAAAGGAGTGCATCCACAAGACGTTAGCTGGCTACGCTGGCTGCACGGTGAGGCAGACCCCCATCACACATCCATTTATGCCGCTTGCCCGCTAACGTGTGACGTTAAAGGCTAAGCGATCTTAATCATTGTCATGATTAAGATCGCTTAGCCTCCACTGAGGCCTCATTTCGACTTTGCAACCCGGTTTTACCGGGTTTTTTATTGGCTTGGCGCTCTCTGGTTGTTAAAGGGACTGTGTTGTGACCCGCAATTTGACAAATAAGCAGCACCCAAGTTTGTAGAATGGGATGACTTTGCTACATGTTGCCTCACCAACTCTCTTGCCCACGCCACAAACTAAAGCCTAATGCAGAAAACGCCCATCCCAGTAAGCATTATTTTGGGAACACGCCCAGAGGCAATTAAGCTTGCTCCAGTCATTCAGGCCTTTAAGGCTTGCCCCATTTTCGACACCCAGGTTATTCTGACGGGACAGCATCGAGAGATGGTCGATCAGGTAATGGCCTTATTCGATTTGACGGCTGATCATGACCTGGCGATTATGCAGCCAAAGCAAAGTTTGAGTGACATTACCTGCTTGAGTTTGCGTGGTTTAGAAGCTCTCTTTCAAAAATTGCAGCCTCAGATGGTACTGGTACAGGGGGATACTACAACGGCGTTCGCGGCGGCACTGGCTGCGTTCTACCAAAAGATTCCGGTCGGGCATGTCGAAGCAGGCTTGCGAACGGATGACATTTACAATCCCTTTCCTGAGGAAGCGAATCGCCGCCTCGTTTCTCAGATTACACAGCTACACTTTGCGCCAACAGCAGTATCAGTAGACCATCTGGAGCGATCGGGTGTGTTGGGTACGATCCATCAAACGGGTAATACCGTCATTGATGCCCTTCTCGCCACAGCAGCGCGTCAACCCGCTTGCAACATCCCCAACCTGGCATGGGAGAAGTACCGTGTTTTGCTATCGACGGTGCATCGTCGTGAAAACTGGGGTGAGCCGCTGCAAGCTATTGCTCAAGGCTTTCTCAAGCTTCTCGATCGGTTCCCCGATACGGCGTTATTGTTGCCACTGCATCGCAACCCTACAGTGCGTAAACCGTTGCAGGCTCTGTTGGGCGACCATCCTAGAGTGTTTTTGACCGAACCGTTGGACTATGCAGAACTGGTCGGTGCCATTCAACGTTGCTACTTGCTGCTTACCGATTCGGGTGGGCTACAGGAAGAAGCACCCAGCTTAGGCAAACCCGTTTTGGTATTGCGAGAAACGACTGAACGCCCAGAAGCTGTGACCGCAGGCACTGCCCAACTGGTAGGAACAGATTCTGACCAGATTGCATCAGTAGCAGGACAGCTTTTGAGCGATCGCGATGCCTATGAGGCAATGGCAATGGCCGTCAATCCCTTTGGTGATGGGCATGCCGCTGCTCGCATCCTGCAAATTGTTAAGGACTACTTCCAGGTCTAGCCATTAGCTACCAGCGGTCAGCCATCAGCTTTAAATTCAAGGCGGACGGGTTCCAACAGGAACTTGTTTTTTAACAATCCTTAGTCTTCTGGCAAGTCTGGTCGTGGTCGTTCAGTCTGCTCCAGCAGCGCCTGCTTGGATTCTTTGAGCTGTTTCCATAGCTTTTTGATCTCTTTGTAGGCGTCACCTGGAGGCACTTTGCCGCCTGTTTCCAGACCACAGATGATGGAGACCCGTTGGGCAAATTCCTGCAGGTTGGCGTTGAATGCCAAATGTTCTGGTGTAAACTCACCCCGGTAGTTTGCGGTCGGGTAGAAAAAATTTTCTTTTTCTTTACTGCTGTCTGTGCTTTCTGCCACGGTAATAACCCAATAAAAATAGATGACAGCGATCGACTGATCTGGCAACGACTCCGTTCTGATAGTAATGCGCTCGTGGCTGCTTGACCAGCGTTAGCACAGGGTCTAGTCAGTAAAAAAGCTACAAGAAGCATCACGGCAGATGGAACACAGCCTCTTGTCGCTTGAAGCAACAATGCTCAAACCAATCTTTTGCTATGTTATCCTCTCAAATCTTTTTCCTTTCTGAATGAACCAATAGAGTGATTTTCTAGCCTGGTCATGAGACTTCGTTGGGGACAGAACGCCCATCCGGTTTCCATGTCGCTTAGCTGCGATCTGATGTGGACGAACTCACTTCCGATCGCGGTTGCATCTGGGTTTCTCCATGCTTGCCATTGGGAGTGTTGTCGCCACCGCCCTGACGCGACTTAAACCGTTGTTCTAGCGACACGATGATGATGTACAAGATGGGTACGACAAAGAGGCTGAGAATGGTCGAGACCAGCATCCCACCTGCAACGGCTGTCCCCAACGAGCGCCGACTGGCGGCACCCGCGCCAGAGGCAAACACCAGCGGTAGCAAGCCCAGAATGAAGGCAAAAGAGGTCATCAGAATCGGTCGCAGGCGTTCTTGCGATGATTCGATCGCGGCTTTTGTGATCGACAACCCTTGTTCCCGTAGTTGGTTGGCAAACTCCACAATCAAAATCGCGTTCTTACTGGCTAGCCCGATCAGCATCACTAAACCAATCTGAGAATAGACATCGTTGGAGAGTCCCCGTAGCGTCAATGCCAACATCGCGCCCAGAATCGCTAAGGGCACCGCCAGCAGAATGATCAACGGGTCAATAAAGCTTTCGTATTGGGCTGCTAACACCAGAAAGACGAAGACAATGCCCAAGCCAAAGATGAGCGGCGCCTGACCACCTGAGGCTAATTCCTCTGCAGAGGTACCCGACCATTCGTAGCCCTGCGTTGGTGCTAGAGTCTTGGCAGCGATGTCTTGCATCGTTTTTAGCGCCTGCCCAGAGCTAAAGCCAGGAGCAGGGCCACCCGTAATTTCAATGGAGCGAAACAGATTGTAATGATTGATGGTCTGTGCGCCCACTTTGGGGGTGAGGGTCACCAGGTTACTGAGTGGAATCATTTGCCCTGAGGTCGATCGCACCTGCAGCTGCCCCACATTGCCCGGATTGGCGCGAAACTGCTTATCGGCCTGAATATAAACCCGGTAGGTACGGCGATCGAGATCAAAATCGTTGACATATTGCGATCCCAGGAGCGTTTGCAACGTGTTGAATACTTGATCTACAGGCACACCGAGCGCTTCTGCCTTGTTGCGATCGACCTCCACTTGCAGTTGGGGTGTGCTGGCAGAATACGTACTGTAAACAGCCAGCAAGCTGGGCGTTTGAGCCGCTTCTCTCACCAGTTGCCCCATCGTGCCCACCAGTTGATCTAACTCGCCACCCGTCTGCCGATCTTGCAGCTCAAACTGGAAGCCGCCCACCGTCCCCAAACCCTGAATCGCCGGCGGGTTAACCGGAATAATGCGGGCTTCCGTGATATTGCCGATCGCGCCACGTAGTTGACCCAGAATCGCTTTAGCAGACTGTCCTTCTTTCTTCCGCTCTTCCCAGGGTTTGAGTGCCGTAAAAATAATCCCCTGATTGGCGGTATTGCCGCTGAAACTGAAGCCACCCACGGAAAACGTGCCCACCACATCAGGGATTTTGAGGATCTCTTGCTCAACCCGGTTCATCACGTCGCCAGTGTAGTTCAGCGAGACGCCATCAGGCCCCTGGATCAGCGTGATGAAGTAACCTTGATCTTCCTCTGGCAAAAAGGCAGTCGGTACGCGCGCATACAACATGCCAGTACCGACCAACAGGAGCGCAAACACGCCCAGAACGATAAAACGGGCTCTCACCAACTTTTGGAGCGATCGCGCGTAGCCACCGCGCGTCCGGTCAATCGCCCAGTTAAAGCGATCGAATAGCCAGTTCCGCTTGGGTTCCGTCTGCCGCAGCAGTATTGCTGCTAGAGCCGGGCTCAAGGTCAAAGCATTAAATGTCGAGAGCACGATCGAGAAGGCGATCGTTAGCGCAAACTGCTTGTAAAGTTGCCCCGTTGTACCCGGAAAAAAGGAAACCGGCACGAACACTGCCACAAGGACTAAGGAGGTCGCAATCACGGCACCAAACAATTCCTTCATGCCTTGAGAGGTCGCCTCACGCGGCTTCATGCCCCTTTCCTGAATCAGGCGAGCGATGTTTTCCACGACGATGATCGCGTCGTCCACCACCAGACCCGTTGCCAGCGTCAGACCAAACAGCGACAGGGAGTTAATCGAAAAATTAAAGACCTTAATGAAGGCGAAGGTTCCAATGAGCGAAACCGGGATGGTAATGGTTGGAATCAGCGTGGTGCGCCAATCTTGCAGGAAGAAGAAAATCACAATGATGACCAGGACGATCGCCTCAAACAGCGTCTTGACCACTTCTTTGAGCGAGGCATCCACGTAGAGCGTCGTATCCAGTGCAACCTGGTAATTTAAGCCCGGTGGGAAGGACCCCTTCAGTTTCGCGAGTTCGGCTTTGACTTCCTCCGCGACAGTCAGGGCATTACTGCCAGGCAGCTGATAGATCCCGATCCCGACTGCATCATTACCGCGATAGCGCAGAAACGAGCCGTAGTTTTGTGCGCCCAGTTCAACTCTCCCTACATCCTTCAGTCGAACGAGATTGCCGCCCGTCCCTGCCTTCACCACCAAATTTTCAAACTGAGGCACGCTCGTCAGACGACTGACCGCTTGCAGATCAATCTGATACCGCTGATCGGCATTAGAGGGCTGTTGCCCGATCGTGCCTGCCCCCACCTGAATATTCTGACTTTGCAGCGCTGTCACCACATCCTGAGCAGTCAGCCCTCGACTGGCTAGCTTATTGGGGTCAACCCACAGTCGCATCGAGTATTTGCGTTCACCAAAGATGGTGACATCGCCCACCCCTTTCAAGCGCTTTAACGCATCAACAATGTAGAGATCAGCGTAGTTGCTCATGAAGGTGTTGTCGTACTCACCGTTCTGAGCGTAGAAGCCGATCGCCAGCAGAATATTGCTCGATCGCTTCGTCACTCTCACCCCAGTATTTCTGACTGCCTCAGGCAGTTGGGGTTCTGCTACCGCAATACGGTTCTGCACATCCACCGCAGCAATATCTTTATTTCGTGCCGCATCAAAGGTGATGGTAATGGTGCTGGTACCATCATTACTGCTGCTGGAGGTGATATATTTCGCGCCTTCAACCCCGTTGATTTGTCGCTCCAGAATCGTAGTGACTGCGTTTTCAACCGTTTCAGCCGTTGCCCCAGGATAGTTTGAAGTGACGTTAATTTGCGTGGGGCTGATGTCAGGATACTGAGCGATCGGCAAAAGCGGAATACAAATCGCACCCACCAAAATAATCAACAGTGAGCAAACAATGGCAAAAATCGGTCGTCGGATAAAGAAATCGGCGAACATAACGTTACCGGGAAAGGTGGATTGAGGCAGCGGCAGACTGATGATGACGATCGCCGCAGTATAAGAGTCTCACCCCTCTAGAGAGCATCCGTCAGAAGGCATAGAAGTACCCTCGCTCTAGGCTTCGGGGGCAATTTCGGCGTTGTCTCTCAAGCTAAGCAACCCAGACGTCACAATCTTTTCTCCTGGCTTCAAACCATCCAACACCTGATAGTTATTGCCCTCAATATTGCCCAGCTTGACAAGTCGCTGTTTCGCAACCAGCTTGTCGGGTTGTTCGCCAGGTTGCGCCACAAAGACGAACGTCTGACCCGCAATCCGAGAAATCGCGGCGGTGGGAATGAGCAGACCAGGACGCTTGCTCCAGATCACCCGCGCGCGTACAAACTGTGAGGCACGTAGCTTGTTCTGAGTGTTGTTGTAGAGCGACTTAATCAATACAGACTGGTTGGTGCTGTCCACTGCTGAGGCAATAAAAAAGACCTTGCTGGTGCCAACCACTTTGCCCTGTGCATCCAACAACTCGACAGAGGTGCCGGGTTTTACGTCGGGAGCACGATCGACTGAAATCGCGAGATTCACTTCCAGCGGATTGTTTTGAGTAATCGTCACCAGTTGCGTTGAGGTATCTACAAAATCCCCCACCTTCACTGGAATATCTCCCACTGACCCTTCAAAAGGCGCGGTGATGTTGTAGTACTGAAGCTCAACCGCTTGTTCTTGAGTACTTGCCTGGTTTTGCTGCACAACGCGATCGTTGCTAGCAATAACCGCCTTCTGCGCCTGAATTTGTGCCCTTGTCACACCCACTTGTGCTTTCGATGCCGCCAGATTGTTAGCAAATTGGTCGAGCGTATCGCGGCTGGTTGCACCTTGCGCCGCCAACTCCCTATAGCGCTTGTACTGCGTTTGTTTAAGTTTTAAATCAGCCTGCTTTTGCAACAGATCCGCTTCATAGCTTTTCAAGGTGGCTCTGGCATTGGCGCTATTAGCGATCGCCACCTCTACCGTGGCACTAGCGCTGCCCACTGTCGCCTGTTGCTTTCTGGGGTCGATGAGCAAAATCGGCGTTCCAGCGGCTACCGCCTCACCCGGCTTGACCGAAATTTGCGTGACTTGCCCTTCGACACGGGGCTTGAGGCTGACCGATCGACGTGAGACCAGATTGGCCACATATTCAGCGCTATCGTTCACCGTTGCCGATTCCAGCGTCGTTACTTTGACTTTTACTGGCGGCGGCTTTTTCGCGCTTGCTGCCTGTTCACCCTGACTACAAGACCCCAACAAACTCAGCGCCAACGCTGATAGAACGAGTTGCTTTACGAGTAACGTTCCTTTCATTGCCATGTTATGCCCAATTAAAACTGCATCCAACGTCTAGGACTCCAGCCCAGATCACAACGAGCAGCCCGGTCTAGTGGCCTCGTTGGCGTCCTAGTCTTGTCAAAAACAAAGCTCTGGGCAATTTCACAATGTCGTTCAACGACATAGCATTATTCATAACTGACTCTCAGCTTGCTCAACACTAGAAACTCTGTCGCTACATAGCCTCCAACGATGGCAATGTTCAAGGTAGTGGGGGCTTAGTGATCACACATCAGGCATCAGGCATACTTCAAGTAGAAGGCCTTGCTCTAAAAGGAGAGAATATACTTAGAGCACGAAGTATATGATGAATATATAGAAAATTCAAAGAAAATACAACGGTTCAGTATATCGGACTGATATAAATGCTTGAATTAGCGGCGTTAGGGTTACTGCAACACGAAAATCTACACGGCTACCGGCTAAAGCAGCAGCTTGAGCTCTTTATGAGCAGTTGTGTCAGCGTTAACTACGGTACGATTTACCCCTTGCTGAAGCGCTTGGAAGAGCGTGGGGCGATCGCTGTGCTCACCGATGCGGAGGGAGAAGGCGGTTCACAGCGCAAAATGTACAGCATCACGCCAGAAGGAAAACTACTTTGGCGACAGAAAATGTTGGAGTATCCTCACGAAAGCTGGGTCAACTCTCGCTCTCGCTTTTTGATCAAATTTCTCTTTTTCAGTTATTTAGAGCCAGCAGAACGCATCAAACTGCTTCAGTACCGCCTGATGGTTTGCCAACTCAGGTTAGAAAATCGGGAAATGCGGCAGCCACTTTCGTCTGACCCCCATAACACCAAGTTGTGGGCCTACTGCGGCACAGAGTTGCAACGCGAAATTGAGTGGCTCCAAGAACAACTGTTGCACGAACAAACAGCGCAGCCTTCGAAAGATACGCTGTTACTGATGGCTTCAAGCAGTGATCTTTCCTCGTCGTAGGGGCGCACAGCCTGCGCCCCTACCTCTCCTACCTCTAGACTTAAGAGACTTTCGTCAACGTTGAAGCAGGGGCGACGTCCTTATGGAGCGGAGACAGGTCTTGCTTCTCAGACAACGGCGCAACCGACGTGTCAAAAAACAACGTGTTGGAAATTGACTGTGCTAGCAGACGACGGTACAGATCGCTCAGATGGACAGCAACACCAGACCAGCTAAAGTTCTGCTGGACTCGAATGGGTGCCTGCCGCCTTAATTTTCTTGCCCACAGTTCATCCGTCAAGACGCGCTCGATCGCCTGAGCGAGTGCGCTCGGATCTTGCGGTGGCACCAGTAGCCCCGTTTCATCCGGTACAACTGTGAACGATAAACCGCCCACATCAGACGCAACCACAGGAGTGCCACACGCCATGGCCTCGATCGCGACCAGCCCAAAGGGTTCATAGTGGCTGGGGATCGCGCAAACATCGGCGGCAGTGTAATAAAGCGGCAGCGACGCATGCCCAATTTGCCCTGCAAAAACGGTCTGTTCTGCCAGTCCGGCTGCATGGATCAGTCGCTCAATGCGAGCCCGTTCCAGCCCATCAGTGCTGTCTGGGTGGCTGCCGCCCACAATCACTAGCCGCAGTTTGGCCGGGTCAAAGGCAGCTTTTCCGTTCGACTCCCTTCGCCCTGTCTCTACTTTCAACTGGGCAAAAGCGCGCACCAGCGTTTCAATGCCTTTGCGGGGATCAAACCGTCCAACGTACAGAACGATCGCATCGTTGACATCGAAACCGAGCGCCGCTCTAGCTTCTGCTTTAGGGATAGTGTGGAAGTTACTGATATCGGTACCACAAGGAATCACTTCAATGTGTCCCTCCTTAGAGACCAGCGTACGAAGCGTTTCCTGTTCTTGAGGACTGGTTGCCACAATACAGTCTGCCTGCTCAAGAATTTGGCGCTCAATCGCTAAGCGTGTAGCGGCGATCACAGGGCGATGCGGTACAGCCTGATATTTAACAGCACCCAAGGAATGATAGGTGTGGATCAGTTGAATGTTGCTTTGTTGCTTTAGCTGTAAGCCGACCCAGGCAGACATCCAGTAATTGGTATGTACCAATGGATAGTTAGAGCCTTCTTTGCTTTGGAACGCCTGGAATGCCGCAACAAACTCTTGCATGTAGGGAAACAGCTCATCGCGAGGGATAAACTGCTCCGGCCCTGCGACCAACCGAATCGTGCGACAGTGGGGCGCATGCTGCACGATCGCGGCATCGTCTGGTTTTGTCTTGCGGGTAAACATGTCTACCTGCCAGCCCAGCTTTGCCAACGCTTCGCCCACCTGACGCACATAAACGTTTTGCCCACCGGCCGCGTCTTTACCAATCTCTGCCGCTGGATCGCCGTGTTCTGAAATCAGCGCGATCGCTTGCCGTGTGGGCACCGTCTTC
Source organism: Stenomitos frigidus ULC18 (assembly GCF_003003795.1). Taxonomy (GTDB): domain Bacteria; phylum Cyanobacteriota; class Cyanobacteriia; order Leptolyngbyales; family Leptolyngbyaceae; genus Stenomitos; species Stenomitos frigidus_A. The sequence continues at coordinate 14,427 of NZ_PVWK01000084.1, forward strand.
CGGGAAGACACATAAGGTTGGTTGAACGGTGCGACAACAGTTGAAACAGAATTTGCGTTGTTGGAATTGACCATCTCTTCACCTCACAAAAAAGGTGGAGGCTTGCACCTCCACCCAATGACTAACGACTCTGACCAGCACTCACAAAACTGTGAGACTTTCCGTTTCGCGCGAAACGGGCATCAATTAGCTTTTGATAGACCGCTTCATAACCATCGACCATCCGCTGTACGCTGAAATGGCTCACCACATGTTCGCGGCAGAGGCGACGGTCGATCGTGGCCACATGGTCAAGCGCTGCAACACATTCATCAACGCTGTGACACAAGAAGCCGGTTTTGCCATGCGCAATCACTTCCGCTGTTGAACCCATTTCCATCGCGATGACGGGCGTACCAGAGGCCATCGACTCCACCATGACCAGGCCAAACGGTTCACGCCAGGTGATGGGAAACAGGGTCGCTACGGCATTGCCCATGAGCGCATTCTTTTGCTGATGGTTCGCCTCTCCCAGATACTGAATTTGCGTCCCGTCGACATGGGGTTTCACTGCCGTTTCGTAGTACTCCACATCCACCGGGTCAATCTTGCCTGCAATCTTCAGGTGCCAACCCGTGCGTTTCGCAATCTCGATCGCCAGATGAGTTCCCTTTTCGGGCGAGAGTCGCCCTAAAAACGCTAAATAGGGTGGGTCACTGGGCTGAGGATAAAAGGTGTAGCTATCGGTATCAATCCCGTTGTAGACCGTGGCAACGCAGTTAAGACCCAATCTCGGCTCACGCTGAGCTTGAGAAATGCTCACGAATGGCTGCTGTTTGGCATGCAGGAACATGCGCTCGTTATCAGGGGTGAAAATGCCATGCAAGGTATGCACAGTAGGAGTTTTCACTAATTTGGCATACGCTAATGCCGAACAGCCCATGTGGGAATGGATGACATCAAATTCATCAGCGCGATCGTAAACCGTACTGAGCTGCAGCATTTCATAGATGCCGTACTCTTTGACGCTGTCATCCAGCCGTAAAGCACGAGGATGAACGGCTTCCAACTCTGCTAGCGTGATGGAATCACCAGAAGCAAATAGAGTCACCTCATGACCGCGTCGGACTAATCCATCCGTTAAGAGGGAGGCCACTAACTCGGTGCCACCGTAGGTAGGGGGCGGGACGCGCTCCCAAAGAGGAGCAATTTGAGCAATCCGCATTTTTTATTACCTCCTGAAAAGTGAGACTAAAATGAGCGCTAATTTGCCTTCGAACACACGTTTAGTCAGTTCAATCAACGGCTTTATAAGGCAAGCGCAAAATCCAGGTTAAAAAGTTCAACAGATAATAAAGCTTAGCCAAGAATCTAATAGAAACTTTACGTTTTGTCTAGAGAGGTTTCACCGCTAGACATGGTAGAGATTACCGAACCTGTCCTACCAATCGAGCGCTATTTGACTTCACATCTGCTAAGCAGAATTTTATCTGCCCCATCGATAAAAGCCATCCCCCTTCAGGAATGGTATGCAAGGCGGAGGGGCATAGGGGGTAGGGGTAGAGGACGCCGGAGACGCAAGGGGAAGAGTATTTGTTTTCGGATAAAAACCTTGTTTTAGCTTTGGCAGCTAAGATGAGTCTACGCAGTAATCAGTGACCCTCTGTTGGCGACAGGCTAATCCTTTGATGTGCGGCTCCGCAAGGTTCTGCCGATACATTGAGGCATTGAGTGCACACCGTTAAATGCATAGGTTGCTTCCATAGCAACGTTACTAAGGTCGATCGCCGATGACAAAACTTTCAGAAAAATTACTCGAAGCCGTTCGCTGGCAGTCCCTCACGCTAGACTTCAGCCCTAAGTACGGAGAGTGTTACGCAACACACAAAGGCTCACTGCAGGTTGATGCCTTTGAGATTAAATGTTACAAGTCCTCTGATGGTGGGGCGGCACTAGATGTTGAAGATATAGAACGCTTTTTTCGAGGCTGCCCTAATTGCACGAATCCAAGCGAATGTCGCCACTGCAACCAAAGCTGCGATGAGACTAATCGGCAATATACTGCAGTCAAGCTGGAAGCAGAACCCTAACTAACGCCTTTTAAGGGTTGCTAAAAGTGCGCCTTGCTGACTGTCACAAGCGACTAGGTGAAGTGCAAGGCGGCTGCTTTAGTAGAGTTTCACAGCGTGAATTAATTGAGACGGCATGACTATTAATCTGGTTACAGGTGTAGCGGGTTTTATTGGGTCTAATTTGACAGACGCCTTGCTGAGTCGGGGCGATCGCGTCATTGGGATTGATCACTTTAACGATTATTACGACCCAACCCTCAAGCGCAAAAACGTTGCTCATTTAATGAACCATCCCGCCTTTCAACTGGTGGAAGCAGACATACAGCAGGTAGACTGGTCTGCGCTGTTGTCGACTGTCGATGTGGTTTATCACCAGGCGGCACAGGCTGGAGTTCGTGCCAGTTGGGGAAGTGGGTTTCGTATCTACACCGAACGGAATATTAACGCGACCCAAACACTGTTAGAAGCGGCAAAAGACGCAAAACAACTCAAGCGGTTGGTCTTTGCCTCGTCTTCGTCGGTCTATGGCGATGCGGAAACGTTGCCGACCCACGAATCGATCTGTCCCCAACCCGTTTCGCCCTACGGCATTACCAAACTGGCAGCGGAACGCTTATGTCTTCTTTACCATCGCAATTTTGGCGTACCGATTACCGCTTTGCGCTACTTTACGGTGTATGGCCCCCGGCAGCGACCGGATATGGCCTTTCACAAGTTTTTTAAAGCGGTTGTAGAGAAGCAAGCGATCGCCGTCTATGGTGATGGGCAGCAAACCCGAGATTTTACGTTTGTAAGCGACGCGGTCGCGGCCAACCTGGCAGCCGCAGCTGTTCCAGACGCGATCGGCGAAGTGTTCAACATTGGCGGCGGCAGTCGCGTCGTGCTGACTGAAATACTTGATACGATCGAGTCGATTGTCGGTCAACCGCTCCGTCGTGAAACGATGCAGCCAGCTGCTGGCGACGCTCGTCATACCGCTGCCGATGTCTCGAAAGCGCGCCGGATCCTGGGTTATCAGCCACAAGTGACGCTTGCAGAAGGGTTGGCTCAAGAATGGGCATGGCTGAAGACTTTGTATGCCAACGCCTTATGAGGAAGAGGCTTTGGCAAGCGCGATCGCCGAAAGGCCGCTCAACATTAGCCCAAGGCCAATCCAATGCAGGGTGAAAATCTTTTCTCTCAGTATCACCGCGCCGCAAATTGTGGTGGCAATCATCGTCAACCCAATCACAAACGGGTAGGCGATCGATAAATTGACTTTGCCCAGCACCAAAACATAAAAAATTGTGCTTAGGGCATAGGCAGTGATACCCCCTAACAAGTAGAGATTCAGCGGATTCTGTCCTGACCCAAGCTTGAGCAATGTCTGCCCAAGTGTGTTGAGTCCAACCGATGTCAAGATAAGCAAGGCAAAAACAAGTTGAGCGAACATCAACCACCTAGTGAAGACAGAACCATGATGCAAACGATGACCTGCATCGGAATAGAGCAAAAGCAACGGTGCTAACACAACGTTAGTGCGACGGTGCCTCATTCCTCGTTACAATCCTTACACATCCTGGTCAGAAGGTGCTTACCTAAATGTGTCGCTTAATGGGTTATCTTGGCTTACCAGTGCAGGTCGATCGTCTGTTAACGAAGCCTGAACATTCGCTGGTTGTGCAGAGCTATCAGCCGCGTGAAATGACCGCTGGGTTGCTCAATGCGGATGGGTTTGGCATCGGTTGGTATCATCCACAGCAAACTGTTGAACCCTTCACCTACAAAAATACGCTGCCGATTTGGAGCGACGTGAACCTGGCTAGCCTCAGTCGCTATATTGAGTCGGGCTGTGTCCTCGCGAATGTCCGCAGCGCGACGCCTGGTCAGCCGATCGATCTCAGCAATTGTCAGCCGTTTCAGCGTGGTCTCATTTTAGGCGTCCATAATGGCTACATCGAAAACTTCCGGCAAACGCTCTATCGACCCATCCGTGAGCGCCTAAGCGATGCGGCCTATCAGTCGATCGGTGGTGGTACCGACTCGGAGCACATCTTCGCGTTGCTGACCGATACGCTGGATGCGAATCCGACGCTCTCGTTAGCCGATGCCCTACACAAAACGCTCACAACGTTATCTCACCTGGGGCAGCAGTATCAAACCGGATTTTCTGCCAATTTAGTGATTAGTGATGGGCAGCAATTAGTGGCCTCACGTTGCGCAAATCGTTCCACCACACCATCGCTTTACTGGTTACGCGACGATCCACTGTTTCCGCAAGCCGTGCTGATTGCTTCTGAGCCGTTATTTGCAGGCAACTGGATTGCTTGCCCTGAACACAGCCTCCTCACTGTAAGCCATGACCTCGATATCCAAAGCCATCCCATCTGATGTTTTGTCCAACGCCGATCGCACCAACCCCGATCGCGCTGATGGGCGATCGCATCTCCCTGCTTCATCAGATTCACTACAAGACCAACGTCAGCAGATTAAGCAGCGCATGGAAGCCTGCCGCTGCGTCACCCTAGCACTCTTCCAAACCGTTGACTACGACACCTTCTGCCAGCACGCCCACCCAGACTTCAGCCCGATCGGCTGGCATCTCGGCCACATCGCCTACACCGAAGCACTCTGGCTTTTAGAGCACACTGCCGGACTTCCGCCTCAGTTCCCAGAGTATCGGCGTTTGTTTGCCGCCGATACTCTCCCAAAAGCCGAACGCGTCTACCTACCTGACCTTGCTGAAGTGCAAACGTATCTGCAAACCGTTCGGACTGCTGTTTTCGCCTCTCTAGAAACGGCACCACTAGATGAGCAAGAACGCCTCTGGCGCTGGTTAGTGCAACACGAAAGCCAGCATGGAGAGACGATCGCACTGGTGTTGGAGTTGATTAAGAAGGAGCGGTCAGGAGTCAGCGGTCAGGAGTCAGCGGTCAGCGGTCAGCCGAATACCTTTAGTAATCAACTCAAAACTCAAAATTCAAAATTACTCCTATCCTTCGAGAAGCAAAAGCTACGGAGTCGCTACGCGAACAAAACTCTCCCCCACACCCCACACCCCACACCCCACACCCCACACCCCACCCTCATGCTCTGCATTCCCGCAGGTTCCTTTGAGTGTGGCAACAGCTCCATTGATGCGCTAGACAACGAACGTCCGGTGCATCGGGTGTATGTGGAGACGTACTGGCTCGATCGCACTCCCGTGACGTGTGAGCAGTACCAACAATTCATGGCAGCAGGCGGCTATCAAAACTCGCGCTGGTGGTCGGCAGAAGGCTGGGAGTGGCTGCAGTTGGCTCAGGTGACGCAACCGCTGTATTGGTCTGATTCGAGCGATCGCGCCCATCACCCCGTTTGCGGAGTCAATTGGTACGAAGCGGATGCCTATGCGCGGTTTGTGGGTAAGCGCCTGCCAACCGAAGTGGAGTGGGAAAAAGGCGCAAGTTGGAACTCGATCGCCCTGCAACGCCAAACCTATCCCTGGGGCGACGTGGCTCCAAACGAGGACGACTGTAATTGCAATCATGCGATCGGTCACACCACTCCTGTAGATGCGTATCCCACAGGTATCAGTCCGTTTGGCTGCTACGACATGTTGGGCAATGTGTGGGAATGGACGGCGACCTGGTTCGATCGCTACGCCGGTTTTGAAGCATACCCCTATCGCGGCTACTCGGAAGCCTATTTTGACGGACAGCATCGCGTGCTGAAAGGTGGCAGTTGGGCAACACAGCCATCATCCATGCGCTGTGCCTTTCGTAACTGGTATCATCCCCACGTCCGCGAAATCCTTGCTGGCTTTCGCTGTGCCGCATCAGGGTAGGTCTAGGTGCCAGGTAACGAAACGCTAGAAAGGCGCTATCCCCGAAACAACAGGGTTGAAACCCCAACTGCCAGACGCGCACGATGAGAGAAAGCCGCGTGGAGTCTAGAGGGTGCCTCGTCAACTGCGTCAACTGAAAGCCGGATACTGCTACCACGTTACCGTTCGCTGCAATAATCGCGAGTTTCGCCTGATGCGTGATGAATGCCGTGAGGTGTTGCTGTATGCGATCCAGGCGTGTCAGGCAAACTATGGCTTTAAGCTCTATGCGCTCTGCATCATGAGCAACCATGTACATTACCTGCTGGAGCCAAAGCAACCGGAAGACCTACCCCGTATCATGCACTGGCTCAACTGGTACACAGCAATGTGCTTTAACCGGATGCTGAATCGAACCGGACACTTTTGGGAGAAGCGTTATCACAGCACGGCGTTTCCAGTGCATGATCAACGTCGAGCCTTAAACACCTTGCGCTACATTCACGCAAACCCTAAAGCGGCAAATATGCAGCAAGGGTTTTTCTATGACTACAGCAACTACGGCACCTATGAGCGGTTGACTGATGATGGCATCACGCAATGGCATCCGGCGTTTCTGGCGTTGGGGGTTTCGCTTGAGCTTTGTGCAGCGGCGTATCGCAAATTTTGCCAAAAATATAAGCCCAAGCCCAAGCCTGAAAAACGGAACCATTGGGGGAGTAAACTGCTGGCGCAGATGAAGGCACGCAGTCGGCTGAAGCAAAAACCGAGTCCGGGGCAGCAATCTCTGTGGGATGACTGGAATGCCCCGACGGAAGCAATCCGCAAGGTGGCGGAGAAGTTTGTGTTGGCAAACTGCTATGACCCAAAGATTGCCAGCCTTAAGTTTGAGCCGCCGTGAGCTTAAGAAACCGGGTTTCTGTCACTCGATGGGGAGGGGATGGCAGCTTACCTTAAAAAACCCGGTTGCTGGTGCCAGGTAACGAAACGCTGAAAGGACGATAAACCGTGTAAAAACTGAACGTTTACAAACTTTAAAAAATGCCTAGGACTGTGATGTGCTACAGTTCACAAGTCTCTGTGCGAGAGAAGAGAAGCCGCCCCACACCCGCAAACCCACCACCACACACCCCGGAAATTCTCCGACGGGAGATTTATCAAGATTAAAGGTGAAGTCGCCGTAGTTCACCCAGTCGTCATCCTTGCGCCAACCGACGCGATCGCCAAACCGTTCCCAATCGTCATTGTAATCCATCGGGCTACCGCATTCTTGCCAGATTCGCTTTTGGACGCTAAAGCCCCATTTCCCGTGACTATACTTCACCCAGAGTTGATCCAGCGTTCGCAGGTCGTCGCAGGGAAAGTTTTTTAGATCGTCGGCATCAAGGTATTGCCCCTCGTCCTTGCCCACCGTCGTCAGCATGAGCCGCAAGGTTTCTTTATCGGCGTTGCGCCACTGCTGGGTCTTTAGCAGGTCTTCCAACGTTGCATAGCGAGAGGCTTGGAGCGCGGGTTTGAGTGCCTGGAGTGTAGCCTGGAGTTCGGGCTTGAGGGTGCGGCGGGTTTCTTGATAGCAGGCATAAGCAAGGTCGTTTGCGTCTTGCGTGATGGCTTCCTGAATCAAACGGGTGGGGTCAGTCTGGGCGGCGTAGAGCAAAATGGTCTGTCGCCACCACGGGTCAGTGCCGTTGGTGCTGGCAGCCTGCAAATGGGGATAGAGTAAGCCTTCCTGCTGCAAATCTTTGATCTGTTTTGCCGCCAGAAACTCCTGAAAGCTCAGGTGAGCAAACTCGCAGCCTTCTAAGCCTTGGCGCACCATCAATTCACTCACGTCAATGAGTTGTTTGAGCAGTGCTTCTGGCGCGATGGACTGTCCTTGTGTCTTCAGCGTCTGTGCCACCAATGGCACCAGTTCTGCCTCTGGAATCAGCTTGAGGGTGCGTTGCATCATCGTCAGGGCAACGGCTTGCAGCACGTTTTGACGGTCTTCCCAGGCTAACGACAGTTCGATGTTACGGGCAGTCGGTCGCTTGCGGAGTTGCAGGGTGCAAATATCCTGGTACAGTTCGGCTCGTTGACGCGGTAGCTCCACCCCTGGATCGCTGCGGTGGTAGGTGGCTAACAGGTTTAGCAGCAGCGGGTTTTTGGCTAAGTCTGCCAGTTCGGGGCGATCGACATTGCGAATCTGGCTCAGCAAATTGTCAGCGTTGCGAGTTGCCTCGCGCTCGACTTCGGGTGTATCGCGTCCGCCGCGATCGAGCCGTTCCTGGCAGCGATACCACTGGCGCACAAATGCCTCTTGCTGGCTGGGCTTCAGTGGTCGCACCCAGATTTTTGTCCGCAGCGGTTCGGCAAAGTCTTCTTTATAGGCTGTGGGACGAGAGGTGAGGATAAACACCGAGCGATCGAACCGTCTCATCTGTGTGGTAATCCAACGGCTCAGCGCAGGTCGTTCGCTTTCTGGAATCTCGTCAAAGCCATCCATCATCACCAGCGCATCGCCGTTTTTCAGCACCTCCAGAAACCAGTTGGCAGGAAGCCTTTGGAGCCGTGGGTTCATCTCGGCTAACTGGGTGACGTGGTGCTGCATGATCAGTGAGGGCAAATCGGGTGGTTTCTCCTGCGTGAAGAGCGATCGATAGTTGCGTAACGGCAACAGCACCGGAATCAGCGACGGCACTTTGAATTGACGGTGTTGCTTTGTGCCATACATAAACGCAAGGTGCTTGAGCAACGTTGTTTTGCCAAACCCACCCCAGGCAACGATCGCCAGTTGACGATAGGCAGGCTGCTGGTTTGCCCTTTTCAGAAAATCCCAGATTTTAAGCTCCTGCAACGCTTCGATGGTTCGCCGATCGCGTGGCTGCAATCCCGGCGCAATGGCGCTGGCATCTAATTCCAGGGGCACAAAAACATCTTGCAACTGGGGAATAAAGATGCGATCGCGGGCACCCATGCCTTCTGGTTTATAGTCGCGGCAATCGAGCGCTTGAGTAATCAAATAGGCATCTTCGGCACGGGTTGCCCTGGTAAACCATTGTTCAATGGTGTGGTCGATCGTGGTGTCGATTGCTTTCCCTGCTCCCTGCAAACGTCGCTGATTGCCCTTATGAATTTCTCCTAGAAAATTCCCAGCATAGGACAGGCAAAACCCGATCAGAGCGGAGGCGATCGCCTCTGCCGCTTTGTGTTCACTCACAAGCAGCCAGAGTCCATAGGCACCACCCACTCCCACGCCACCAGGCTTGAGGATCTTCACCGCCAATTCTGCCAGTTGGTCAGGAATGGAGGCTTGCTTAGACGATTCTTCTGGTTTCTTTTCGGTCATGAAAGGAGTTCAGCGATCGGATATTTCATTTCTAACCTATTAAATGGTCTATCGATGCCGCATGAGCCGATCGCTAAACGCATCACCAGCAAGAAGTGAAGGAGCGATCGGGTGGGGAACGGCGATCGCCTTTTTTGCAGGTCTTGACAAACGGTTTTACAGTTAGGTAGGGGAGGGCGATCGCGTTTGGGGTGGGACGATCACAACTACTCAACAATTAATTGAATGCCGTCACTTCCTGGTAGAAAGCGCAAAATGATGATGGATGGCAAAATAGAAGAGCGATCGCTCCTAGAGAGGAATAAGGATGCTTGAAATCCGTAAGCACTATGTTTTCGATGAAAATCAACACCCGATCGCGGTGCAGATTGCGATCGCCGATTTTGAGCACATTGAAGAAATTCTCGAAGACTTTGGCTTAGTCAAACTTATGGAAGCGACAGAGGATAGTGAGCGCCTTTCTAAGGTTGATGCGTTGGCATACTATCGATCGCTAAAAGAGCAGCATGTGGACAGTTGAGTATACTAAACGATTCTTAAAAGACCTTGCTGCGATGCCTTCTGAGATTCAAGCTCGTGTAGAACCGATTGTCTTTCAAGAACTGGAGTCAGACAATCCGTTTGAGTTGGGATACTTACAGAAGATGAAGGGCTACGCTGACAAGTATAAAATTCGGGTGGGTGACTACCGCATTGGCATTACCGTTACCAAAGAAACCCAAACGCTGCTTTGTGAAAGAATGGCTCATCGCAGAGAAATTTACAGACTCTTCCCCTAATCAGCAGAGATAGTCCAGTCTGGGGCACCATCTTTGACGATCGACTTTTTTAGTCGCTTTAGCAGCCAGTTTCAGGGTTAGAACGATCGCCCACCATCATTACCGACCGAGGAGTTTGTCGCGGAGATGTTTAATGCGATCGCGATATTTTGCCGCTTCTTCAAACTCCATTTTTTTCGCTGCGTCTTTCATCTGAGTTTCGAGTTGCACAATCAAATCGGGAATGTTTTCGAGCGGTAAATCCTGCGAATGTTCGTAGACTTGCTCTAGCTCTTGAGCATTCAAACGACGAGACACATCCAGAAACGTCAGGATCGAGTTGTTGGTGCGTTTGATAATGGAGGTCGGCGTAATGCCATGTTTCTCGTTATGTTCGCTCTGGATCGCGCGGCGACGTTCCGTTTCGCTGATGGCTTTTGCCATGCTGTCGGTCAGGTTGTCGCCATAGAGAATGGCTTTTCCTTTCACGTGACGAGCGGCACGTCCGATCGTCTGAATGAGCGATCGCTCTGCACGCAAAAACCCTTCCTTGTCTGCGTCCAAAATGGCGACGAGAGAAACTTCGGGTAAGTCCAGCCCTTCCCGCAGCAGGTTGACCCCAATCAAGACATCAAATTCACCGTTACGGAGATCTTGGAGGATTTCAATACGCTCGATCGAGTTAATTTCCGAATGCAAGTAGCGCACTCTCACGCCACGTTCCTGGAAGTACTCCGTCAGATCTTCCGCCATACGCTTCGTCAGTGTTGTGACGAGAACACGCTCCTGTAAGGGAAGGCGCTCTTGAATTTCGTGCAGCAGATCATCCACCTGTCCTGTTGTGGGACGGACAAAGATTTCGGGATCAAGCACCCCTGTCGGTCGGATGATTTGCTCGACAACATTCCCTGTGCCCTGTATGTAGCCCTTTTTGCCCGCTTCAGTTTCGCTCTCAAACTTACCGCCAGACTGGTCTAGCTCCCACTCGCCCGGCGTGGCAGAAACGAAGACGCACTGGTTCACTTTGCTCCAGAATTCTTCGGCTTTGAGGGGGCGGTTATCAGCAGCGCTGGGCAACCGGAAGCCGTGCTCGATCAGCACTTTCTTGCGCGCCTGGTCGCCGTTATACATGCCGCGCAGTTGCGGAATCGAGACGTGCGATTCGTCAATGACCAGCAGCCAGTCTTTCGGGAAATAGTCGAGGAGGCATTCGGAGGGCGAACCTGCTTCGCGTCCTGCCAGATGGCGCGAATAGTTTTCCACACCGTTGCAGAAGCCCACTTCGCGCAACACTTCCAGGTCGTAGCGGGTGCGCTGCTCTAGGCGCTGTGCTTCTAGCAGTTTGCCGTCTTTTTCCAGGTCGATCAAACGGGCTTTCAGTTCTTGCTCGATCGCATCACAAGCGACCTGCAAGCGCTCCTCCGGAGTCACAAAGTGGCGAGCGGGGTAGATATTGACGCCGTCCATACTTTGCAGTGTGCCGCCCGTCACCGGATCGATATAGCGAATCGCGTCAATTTCGTCGCCAAAAAACTCCACGCGAATGATCCGATCTTCGTAGGCGGGCCCAATCTCCAGCACATCGCCCTTAACGCGGAACTTTCCCCGACCCAGATCCAAATCATTGCGAGTGTATTGCACAGAGACGAGATCGCGAATGATTTGACGGGGATTCATCTCTTCACCCACGCGCAGGGGAATGGAGGCTTTCAAATATTCTGATGGAATCCCCAGACCATAGATGCAGCTAATGGACGCAACCACAATGACGTCCCGTCGCTCGAAGAGCGATCGCGTTGCCGAGTGCCGCAACATATCGATCTCTTCGTTAATCGACGCCGTCTTTTCGATATAGGTATCCGTTACAGGAATATAGGCTTCTGGCTGGTAGTAGTCGTAATAGCTGATGAAGTACTCAACCGCATTGTCAGGGAAGAACTCGCGCAACTCATTGCAAAGCTGCGCCGCCAACGTTTTGTTGTGTGCCAGCACCAAGGTCGGTCTACCGAGTTGCTCGATCACGCGAGCCATCGTATGTGTTTTTCCGGTGCCCGTTGCACCGCGTAGCGTCTGATAGTGGTTGCCTGACTGAATACTCTTAATCAAACCTTTAATAGCCTTGGGCTGGTCGCCAGTGGGCTCGAAGGGGGCTTGAATCTGAAACTGTGCCATAAGAATTCGCTGCGATCGACTGAAGAGGGGGCAGATTCTTCTCTATGATGACGGATTTTGCCGAGGGTTGACGGACGGTAAGCAACCCACCGCGCGGACAATTAATGTATCATACTCATAACGAGTACGACTTAATAAGTCTCCGACACAGCATCCCTAAAACCGGGTCGGGGTGTAGCGTGTTGGTAAGACTGCAATGTCTATTCACTGCCAGACTATCTTCATTTCAGAGAGCTAAATTTATGTTGCCTAATCGAGAAGGACAAACCATCCCCACCGTGACGTTTCGGACGCGTCAGCATAACGAGTGGGTCGATGTAACGACTGATGAGTTGTTTGCTGGCAAGACCGTCATTGTTTTTTCACTACCAGGAGCGTTTACGCCGACCTGCTCTTCGACTCATCTTCCTGGCTACAACGCTTTAGCGAAGACGTTTAAAGACAACGGTGTGGATGACATTATTTGTATGTCTGTCAATGACACCTTTGTGATGAATGAATGGGCCAAGGATCAGGAAGCCGACAGCATCAAGCTGATGCCCGATGGCAATGGTGAGTTTACCGACGGCATGGGTCTGTTGGTAGACAAAACGGATCTGGGCTTTGGCAAGCGATCGTGGCGCTATTCCATGCTGGTGAAAGATCGCGTCGTTGACAAAATGTTCATCGAACCAGAAGAACCGGGCGATCCGTTTAAGGTCTCGGATGCTGACACGATGCTGCGCTACATCAATCCTGAAGCAGCCAAGCCCAAATGTGTCACGATCTTTACCAAAGTTGGCTGCCCCTTCTGTGCCAAAGCAAAAACAATGCTTAAAGAGCACAGTTTGGACTATGAAGAACTGGTTTTGGGTGAAGATTTTACAACCCGTTCGCTGCTCGCTGTAGCAAGCGCCACGACTGTGCCCCAGGTCTTTATCGATGGCAAGCTGATTGGCGGTTCCGAAGCGTTAGAGGCTTACTTCCAGGCCGTGTAAAATTGCTTTCTGGTCGATCGTGCGCATCACCTAAGTGAACCTTCAGCGTCCTCTGTCAGATAAACAGAAACGATGGGCAACCACTTTGCGCGCGATCGACCGCGCTTTCTGTTTCAGTAAAATTACAGATGCTTTAAGAGCTTTCACAAAATCTTCATAGGGAATTTACGGATCTCACGATTATCCTGGGAATGAAAGTAAATAGGCCCCTACGACGGTAATCTATGAAACCTTTATATTGTGCGCTCGCCGCCTCGGTTACGTTTGCCCTGCTGACTGTGCCCGCTCTGCAAGCGAGGGCTGATGAAGACGCTCCGCCTACCCCTTCCTCTGCTTGGCGTCAAGGCTACACAGATGGCGCGAAATGCGTTGCGGATGGCGCGAGCTGTAAGTTTACGAACCCTTATGCGACGAAGACCGATGAGTCTGGTAAGAGTATTGATACCCGGGAAGCTAATACTCTGGCACTCGACAATAGTGATTACATTGCTGGATTCATCGTCGGCAAAACATCATCTACCAGTAAGTGAACCTAACCGTTCGTTTGTCAGGCTTGCCCTTGTCGATAAATGACTGCTACTACAGGTCGCGATCGTATGGTTGCGACCACAGCTTTTTAAGGCTTGCTCGTTTTGATCGCCTGATGAATTTGGTGCAAGAGGGCTGTCATGGGTAGTGAAGCAGGCAACACTTGAGTCGCAAGTTGCCTGAGTGCTTCTGGCAGCGATGCGATCGCGTCTGAGGCCTCTACTGCATGATGGCTGCGGTGGTCTAGCACCAGTATGGGTGGCCGTTTCTGTAATTGCTGAAGCGACACAAGCATGGATGTTGTAAACGATTGGGCGATCGCATCTGTCCAACAGATAAGCAAAACATCGACGCTATGAGAGTCTAGCTGTTGTAGCACTTCTTGCCAGGAGCGTCCAACCAAACCACGCAAATCTGCTGTATGCAGGTATTGTATCAATGCCTGCAACCACTCCGTTTCTTTAGGAAAGCTATCTAGGGCACGCTCAGATGGGTTGTGAGGCATTTGCGTTTCCAACGACACGGGAAGCGTGAGGGCGTCTAGCGCCAGCACTAAGGGTCGCCATGCATACCCAGCAGCAATCTGGATCACCTGTAAAAGTGCCGAGGTTGTGACGTCTGCATCGAGCGAAGTCATCGCACCCGGTGTGGATAAACACGGAAAGACGAGTAACCCCTGCGCCTGATTGGCTGCTTGAGAGGTCGCTTGATCGATCGTCACTAGCGGTAACGACGCGAGAAAGATATGTCGGCAATACTGTCGAAAGTAGGCGCACCCATCGGCTAACGCGCCGTCCAGCAAAACCACATTTGGCTTCCAGACGCGTGCCAGCAACTCTGCTTGTTCCAGATCATCTGCCTCTAAGATTCGGTATTGGCAGACATGCAACAACACCGTTAAATCAGCCACAGGTATGGGTCGATCATGGCTTGCCCAAACGCCAGGGCTAAGCCGTAAAACAGTGAGAGCAGCCGTAGGAAGCGGATTCAATTTTGTTTCTTGCCTTGCAACAACCAGCTGCTGAAGACATTTTTGAAGCGCTCTCGGTTGAATGGGTAAGCTAAGCAAGCTATCTGCCTGCCGTTGACGCGCTTGTTCTTCATCAACCTTGGTCGCCATGACCACAACCGGAATCTGTTGGGTTTCTAAGCTCGACTTCAGTAGGGTTAGCACATCCCAACCAGAGAGCAACGGCAGCAATGGATTGAGAAAAATGATGCAAGGTTGCAGACGACGCGCCTTCTCTAACGCTTCAGTCCCTGAGCGAGCAATCACAACGCGGTAGCCCAACCCCGATAACCCATCAGAAAGCGCCTCAATCAACTGGGGCACCGCTTCCACAATGAGCACAAGCTGACTGCGCTGTGAAGCAGAGACCCCTAGCGCATACTCCCCCGTCGGCGATGGCGGCATTCCACCTGCTGCGGTGTGAGGCGTCGTGCGTTGTGCGTTGTGCGATCGCACACCAGCGTTGCTTCCCAATGATTCTTCAAGTAGGGAAGGCTGAGTAGAAGCATTGTGCGCGTCGTAAGTTTGTGGTGAATTGGGCGGCAGCAGAATCGTAAACTGACTGCCCTCTCCTTCTTTGGAGATAAAGGTTACATCACCACCGTGCAGCCGTGCCAAGCGTTGCGTTAGCACCAGCCCCAGGCCTGTACCTTCAAAACGTCGTGTCAGAGGATTTTCTAACTGCTGAAATTTTTGGAAAATCAAATGCTGTTTTTCAGCCGGGATGCCAATACCGGTATCCCAGACAGTCAGCGCAATCCAGCCACCCCATCGACTCACTTTCAGCCCGATCGGGTCATGGGATTCTGTGAACTTAAGCGCATTGGAGAGCAAATGGACGAGCATCTGGCGGAGGCGCTGTTCATCAGCAATTAACAGCCCCAACCCAGGTTCTAGAGCCAGCGAAAACGCTGGCTGCACAGCCTCCGACTCCGTCTGACTCTGTTCCTGGAGCTGCAGCTGTTGTGCCTGCTCAAAGGCGCGCCGACAGACCGTAGCCAGATTGACTGGCTCTAAAACGAGCTCTAGCTGCCCCGTTTCTATCCGAGTCAGGTCAAGGATATCGTTCACGACCGCCATCAGATGGCGACCACTCTGGTAAATGAGCTGGGCATAGTGAACCTGGCGCGGGTTTAGCGCACCCAACGTCTGATCTTTGAGCAAACTAGACAGCCCCAATATGGCTGTTAGCGGGGTTCGTAGTTCATGGCTAATACAGGCGAGGAATTCATCTTTGAGACGATTAAGTTGAACCAAGTCAGCATTTTTGGCCGTGAGTTCCCGGGCAAGCTGCTGCTGCTCGGTTACATCCTGCGCCAAAATCAGCCAGAGTTCTTCAGAGGCCGACGCGTCAGAGGCCGGCGGTAGGCCCTCAGAGGCAGGTGCTCGGTCTAGATTGACCTCACCCCGATTGCGATCGCTCTGTGTTGGCGCTGCAGGAGTCCCGCCGTGGATGGTTGATAGCAAGGCAGCCAGCCGAAATAATTGAGACGGGGAATCCGAGTCATGGCTAAATTGTGTTTCGACAGCGGTGGCAAAGGTTTGAGCCCGATCGCCCAACGCCAGTGCCGACTGAGAGGAGAGCGTGCCCAGCGGAATGCTCACAAATTGTAAAACTTGTTCTCGCCCACCCTTAAGGGGGCAGACGCAGATACAGGTGCCTGGCTTCGATCCTAGCTGGCACGCACTTGCCCCCAGGGGCGAGAATGACCCATCTGCGTTGGCATCACTCAGGTTGTCATTACTCAAGTTGTCATCACTGAAGTAATGTCTTTCGGGTCTGGTTGCTTCAGTCACAGCGTCTAAAGCAATGGGCGGTATCACCGATTGGGCAGCCCAGGCTTCACGCTGAGCCACGCTCATAGAGGATGGCTCTGAAAACGACCATAACGCCTGATCAGGCTGCTTCGCCACCACCACAGCTGGTTCGACCGGCATCTCCAGGAGTGAGGCAACCTCCTGCCGCAGCCAGGCGGGATCGAGTAGTTCACTAATCTGGGTACGCCAGATGGAGTTTTGCGCCAGCACCTCCCCATCACGGGTTTGCAGCATGACTGGCAGTGGCAAGTGCTCTAGTAGCTCACGCAAGAACGGGTTTAGGGGTAAACGAGCGGGTACAGGCGGCTCAACTGGCACTGTTGCAGTGTCGACATGCGCTGCCTTTAATAGGGTGGGATGCGCCGTTAAAAATTGCAGCAGGCGTGAGCGATCGAGCAAGCCCAAAAAGTGACCCTCAGCGTTGACCAGCGCACAACAAGCATGAGGCTGTTGTTGTAAATGCGGCAAGAAGGCATCAATGGGCAAATCAGCCGCTAACACTAACAGTGGTTCTACAATCGAGGGCGTAATCTCCAGCAGTGGCAGATCGACAGCAACTTCCTGATGATCGTCCGATGGCGTGGACAAGTGTTTCAGCAACCCAGAGCCAACCAGATAATGGAGCAACTGCTGCGCACTCACCCAGCCGATCGCTTGGTGTTGCTCATCGAGCAGTACCAAGCGGTCATACCCTGCTTTTGTCGTGGCGCCAACTGACTGCCCCAAAACTGCTAACGCTTCCGTCAAGCGAGCAGTGACCAGGCAACACGGTGCAGGTTCAATAAAGGCTTGGAGACAAGGAATGCTTAAAACCATACAACGCTTGCCTGTGAAAACGGTGATACAAAGCAGGCAACGCTGCAACGGGCAATTGCCAGCAGGCGCAACGGCTTAGCGGAATGATTGAAACGCTGCGTGTGGAACAACCTTACAGATTTGAGCCAAAAGCAGGATTGAGATCAGAGATTCATTGTAAAAGCGGGTGTGGTCTGACTTCATCGATCCACATCAAAAGCTAAACTTCATTATGGCGTCGGATCGGGATGACAGAGTCAGTATCTACTTGTTTGTAACTATAGTTAATTGAGTGCTAAAATCTTAATAAAAATTAAAGCTTTCTAGTGCGTTTGCAGTAGACGCTTTAAACTGATTGCTTCAATAAATTTGTCTTTTAACATGTTAGGTTTTAGACCGTTTTGTACCATTCTACGTCCACCCCTCAACGTCCTAAGCTTTCGATCGGCGTTTTCCTTGAGTCGGAACCGTTGACGCAGTCGCTTTCGCAGCGGCTCGATCACGATCGCCACGCTGTGACTTTGATGACATCAGGCAATGATTTCTTCGCCTTTGTTGAGCAAGAAAAGCAGCGCCTCGATTGCCTGATTCTGCATGGAACTCCGGCTCTACTGCAATTTGCCCATCGCCTGCACGGTCAAGCAACGCTGCTCCCAGCCGTAGTCATAACAGCGGCTGCCAGTCCTGACGCGGAGCACGCTTCTGAGAGCAGCCAAACCGTTTCATTAGAGACCGCAATCGTGGCTCAAGCCATCGATCATCTTGGTCTTGAGTTCGCTTATCACACCGCCGAAGTGTGGATCACGACCGAGCAATTTAACACCATCGGCGACTCGATTGAGCGGGCAATCAATCAGTTCCTCCATCTCTCACCAACCTGTCGCCTCAGTAACACCCTTTCGACTGTGGATTTGGCGACCAACATGACCGCCCAGAACTTCCTGATGCTGCAGCAGCGACGACTCTCCGACAAACTGAAAGAGCGGTTAGGCTACCTTAGCGTTTACTACAAACGGAATCCACGCAATTTCTTTCGCTATATGCCGGCGGCACAGCGAGAAGAAACATTGGAGCAACTCCGTAGTGAGTACCGTGAGATTGTTCTACACTACTTTGGAGAAGATAGCACTCTCAATCAGCTTATTGATGAATTTGTTAACTCTGCTTTTTTTGCTGATATAGCCACATCGCAAGTAGTGGAAATCCATATGGATTTGATGGATGAATTTGCGAAGCAGTTAAAATTAGAGGGGCGCAGCGATGATATTCTGCTGGATTATCGCTTGACACTCATTGATACGATCGCGCACTTATGCGAAATGTATCGACGTTCTGTGCCGAGAGAAGCGTGAAATGAAGCGATGATTGCAAAAACATGATGCAGACTCTGCTTCTTTTATGGAGCGATCGCACTAGAATGAGCGAGCATCAACCCAGGCTTATGTGTTTATGAACCCGTGTTATGAGTTCTCTTAAAAAAACCTACATCCTCAAGCTCTACGTTGCTGGAAATACGCCAAGCTCAATTCGGGCGCTAAAAGTGTTAAACGAGATTCTTGAGAAAGACTTTCAGGGTGTTTATGCGCTGAAAGTCATTGATGTTTTGAAAAACCCTCAGCTTGCTGAAGAGGATAAAATTTTAGCCACTCCAACGCTGTCTAAAATTTTGCCACCACCTGTACGCAAGATTATTGGTGATTTATCCGATCGTGAAAAAGTGCTGATTGGGCTCGATCTTCTATATGAAGAACTACGAGATGAGACCTTTGAACTGCCAGAATAAAAATAAACCAATTGATAACCATATATCGTACTGGGTATGGTAAAACGGCTGAACCACTGACCAAATTTATACGCTTCCTCATAAAATCTCTCTCATGAACGAACTGAATCAAAATTTACCAAACGGCGAATATAATATTCCTGGTGTGCAAAAAATACGCACCATGATCGAGGGGTTTGACGACATTAGCCACGGTGGGTTACCCACAGGTCGTACAACACTTATTAGCGGCACATCGGGTACCGGCAAAACGTTGTTAGCGATTCAGTTTTTGTATCACAGTATTGTTGATTTTGACGAATCAGGCATCTTTGTCACCTTTGAAGAATCGCCTGCGGATATCATCAAGAATGCCTTTAGTTTCGGTTGGGATTTGCAAAAGTTCATCAACGAAGGCAAACTCTTTATCTTAGATGCGTCGCCTGATCCAGAAGGTCAAGATGTCGCTGGCAATTTTGATCTATCCGCACTCATTGAGCGCATTCAGTACGCGATTCGTAAATATAAAGCGAAACGGGTTTCCATCGACTCAGTGACGGCTGTTTTTCAGCAATACGATTCGGCTGGTGTGGTGCGACGTGAAATTTTTCGCCTGGTCGCTCGCTTAAAACAAGTGGGTGCAACCACGTTGATGACGACAGAACGAGTCGAAGAGTATGGCCCCGTAGCACGCTTTGGTGTCGAAGAATTTGTCTCAGATAACGTGGTGATTATTCGTAACGTACTGGAAGGGGAACGTCGCCGCCGCACGATCGAGATTCTCAAACTGCGCGGAACGACCCATATGAAGGGTGAATACCCCTTCACGATTACGAACAATGGCATTAATATCTTTCCGCTAGGCGCAATGCGCCTGACGCAGCGATCGTCCAATGTACGAGTCTCCTCTGGGGTTAAAACACTGGACGAAATGTGCGGTGGCGGCTTCTTTAAAGACTCGATTATCCTGGCTACGGGAGCAACGGGTACAGGTAAAACGATGATGGTTAGCAAATTTTTGCAAGATGCTTGTCAACGGGGCGATCGTGCCATCTTGTTTGCCTATGAAGAGTCGCGCGCGCAGCTGTCTCGCAACGCCTATTCCTGGGGCATTGATTTCGAAGAACTGGAGCAAAAAGGGGTGCTCAGAATCATCTGCGCCTACCCTGAATCGGCGGGCTTAGAAGATCATCTGCAAATTATCAAGACCGAAATTGCTGAGTTTAAACCATCTCGTATTGCGATCGATTCCCTTTCTGCTCTTGCTCGTGGCGTGAGCAACAACGCTTTCCGCCAGTTTGTCATTGGCGTCACTGGGTTTGCAAAACAAGAAGAAATTACCGGCTTTTTTACCAATACGTCTGACCAATTTATGGGATCGCACTCCATTACGGATTCCCATATTTCTACGATTACCGACACGATTTTGATGTTGCAGTATGTCGAAATTCGCGGTGAAATGGCACGCGCAATCAACGTGTTTAAGATGCGCGGTTCCTGGCACGATAAGGGCATTCGCGAATACACCATCAGCGAACATGGCCCCGAAATCAAAGACTCTTTCCGCAACTTTGAACGCATTATTAGTGGCTCACCCACCCGTATTTCGGTTGATGAAAAGAGTGAATTATCGCGCATTGTCAAAGCGGTACAGTCGAAGGATGAAGGGTAGGGCATGGCTACAGAAGTGATCGAAATTCTGTCGGCAGAAGAGGTGCGCCGGACGGTCACGCGACTGGCCTCTCAGGTTATAGAACGATCGGATCTCTCGAAGCTGGTGCTTTTGGGCATTTATACACGGGGTGTCAATCTAGCGCACATGCTGGCACGGCAAATTGAGACGCTGGAGCAGGTGACGGTGCCAGTGGGCGCTATCGACATTACCTTTTATCGCGACGACCTGGATACGATCGGCATTCGCACACCAGCCAAAACGGAAATTTCCTTTGACCTCTCTGGCAAAACTGTGGTTCTGGTAGATGATGTCATCTTTAAGGGGCGTACGATCCGCGCCGCCCTCAATGCAGTAAACGATTACGGCAGACCAGAGGTGATTCGGTTGGTTGTACTGGTCGATCGGGGTCACCGCGAAGTCCCCATTCATCCCGACTTTATTGGTAAACAGCTACCAACTGCCAAAGAAGAACAGGTCAAGGTTTATCTTCAGGAAGTCGATGGGCGTGATGGTGTGGAGTTAATTAGGGTGTAGGGGAAAGAATGTGAGATGAAGCCACAGTAGGAGGCAGGAGTCAACGTTAACTTAAAGCTCAAAATTACCCCAATCCCCATCCCCTACACCCGTATCTATGGAAACCCATATCCGTAAAGCTGATCATCTCCGCATTTGCCTGGATGAGAATGTGCAGTGTCGTCACGTGACGAATGGACTGGAGCGCTATCGGTTTACTCATGCCTGCTTGCCAGAGATCGATCGCCACGATATCAGCCTAGCCAGTTCGTTCCTGGGCAAACCGCTGGGCGCACCGTTCCTGATCTCCTCGATGACGGGTGGCACAGAGCTAGCAAAAACCATCAATCAGAGATTGGCGGCGGTTGCCCAACAGTATCAGCTAGCGATGGGTGTAGGTTCACAGCGTGTTGCTGTTGAAGACCCTACCGTTGTGGCTACGTTTGCTGTGCGGGCGATCGCTCCCACGATTCCTTTGTTTGCGAATCTCGGTGCGGTGCAGCTTAACTACCGCTACGGGTTGGATGAGTGCCGTCGAGCAGTAGAGACACTGGAAGCCGATGCCCTGATTCTGCATCTCAACCCTCTGCAAGAATGTGTGCAAACCAGCGGTGACACAAATTTTCGGGGTTTACTCGAAAAGATTACCTTGCTTTGTCAAACACTACCTGTCCCTGTGATTGCAAAGGAGGTTGGCAATGGTATTTCAGCGGCAATGGCAACAAGGCTTATTGAAGCTGGAGTCGCCGCGATCGACGTGGCTGGAGCGGGCGGCACCTCCTGGGCGCTGGTCGAAAGTGAGCGCGCCACCGATCAGCGTCAGCGTCGTCTGGGCAGAACCTTTGCAGACTGGGGGCTACCCACGGCTGAATGCCTTACTCAGGTAAGAGCGATCGCGCCTCAAATTCCTTTAATCGCATCGGGTGGCTTGCGCGATGGGTTGGACGCGGCAAAGGCGATCGCGCTGGGTGCTGACCTCGTAGGTATGGCGTTTCCCTTTCTGCAAGCGGCTCATGCATCCGAAGACGCGCTTTACGAGTTAGTCGATATTCTGATCGCTGAACTAACGACAGCCATGTTTTGTACGGGGTGTGAAACGCTTGGAAGATTGCGATCGCCCGGAATCTTGCAAAAGATTTGACCGCCATCCTTCCCCCAAAGGAACGGCCCCTAGGCTTAACGCTCAATGAGCAGACAGGTAGTAGGGGCATGCAATGCAATGCCCCTACCAGAAGTCGTGGTTGAGTGGTATTTTACTTCTGCGCCTAACCCCTGGGATCGTGGATTAAATAAAATCGACACATTGTTTGCAGGTAGGGGCGCACGGTTGTGCGCCCCTACAAGAAATGCCGGAGTTATTTAGATGCGTGTTCCTTAGCTGATAGCGTGTGCCTGCTCTTGCAACCGATGCAGTTGAGCATGAGGCTCTAACGCTGCGGTGCCATGTTCAGAGGCGCGTAGTTCTCGATCGTCGATCGTGGGCTCTTTCATATAAACAGAACCAAGAAGAACGTTTAAAACACCACCGTCATCCGCAAGCCTGACCGCACGATGGGTAATCAATTCACCCACATTCAAAATGACGTTATCCTGCGGATCGAGAATGACACGTGTCACAGGACGTCCGAGTGCTTGCTCAATGCGTTGCTGCTTGATCGCACGAGCGCTTCGTCCTTGCAGTTCTTGAGCCTTCTGTTGCAGCGTTTGCCAGAAGTTGTTCAGGTTTGCTTGCGCTAACGCTGTCTGGTCACGTAGCTGCGATCGACCGTCTAACCAGGCTTCATCGGCGCTAGCACGAACCGCCTCTGCTGGTGCTAGACCGACTGCGTTCAACAAAGCAACGTCTTTCCCATAGACTTTGGCATCGTTAATCACTGTAGGCGTCACAATCTGTCCCGGCGCAGCAATGATAAACCCATCTGGAGTGCGCACTGTCTGTGACACTCGACGACCGAGTGCCTGATCGATCGCAGTGCGTGCGGCGGTAGCAGCGGCCGAACGGCGCAGGCTATCAGTGGCACGTTGAGTGGTGCCTTGAATGCGTTCACCGACCATGGTTGCCGTCTGCTGCACATTGCGGCTCAAGGGCTCAGTCAAACTACCGCCTGTTGCAACATAAAGCTCACTCAACAGTCCTAGTTGCTCTGCCCGCTCGACGCTATCCAGCGTGACCTCTTGACCTTGCAGCAAAAGAATCGTGTTTTCTGGCGTGAATACGTCACGCTCTGTACGCCGACCAACTACAAAGAGCCGTTGCTCAGCCGGATCGACAAGCTGGTTCGTCAGAGTCGCGGTAGCGCCACGATCGAAGTCTTGGAACTTACCGCCCGCTTCTTGCAGCTTATGAGACGCCGCGTCGCCAGAGGTTTGAAGCGCTGCATTGGCAGCTATCCCGGCCTCTTGGAGCCTTATGCTAGCGGCTTCAGCCGTTTCTTGCAGCCTGCGACTAGCCACATCAGCCGTTTCATGCAGTTTACGGTTTGCCGTATCAGCTGACTCCTGAAGCTTTTCACCAACGGCTTGCACACTACCTCTTAGTCCACCGACTTGCTCTCGCATCAATTCAGCCGTCTCTGGTGGGACAAAGGCCACGTCATGTCCAATTTTCAGTGCTTTTGGTGCAGGCACAAACGATCGACCCGAATATACATCGGAGAACAGACCACCGGATGACTCGTAACCGGCAACAGCACCAGAGCGATTATCAAAGAAAAGATCGACCAACGTACCGAGATCGAGTCCATCAGTCGTAAGAATCTTAGTGCCTTTGAGCACATTGTTATGACTTAAAATGGCTTTGATTTCAGGATGCTTGTGGGCTCTGGATACCGATTCTTCAGAGCTAACAACAACCGCATCAGCACCGATCGCCAGCACTTCTTCCAGAGGGATCACTTTTGCATCGTGAAAGACACCCTTCTCTTGAACCAAAAAACCCAAGATTTGGTTGTTGTCTTGGTCAAAGATCAAATCTCGAATGCGTTCGATTTTTAGCCCTGTGTCGTAAGTAACGACTACTTTACCAATCACATCACTACCTTTACGCATAGCCTTTATTCCTTATGACTCCTGATGAACTGTGTCTCCGATCGCGCTGCAATCACAATCGTCTTAGCTCGTCTTAGCGATCGCCGTGAGCGACGATATGTTCGTTCGTTACTTGACTTTGCATTGGGTCGTAGCTGTCGCGACCAAAACCAGGCACCACATTGATCACGCCCATGTATTCCAGAGCAACGCCTACGATCGCGGCTAAAAGGATTAAAGCGGCAACGTTTTCACCAGCGTGAGACGGCTTTCCAACAAGTCTTGGCATTTGTTTCTCTCTACTTGCATTTCTGCAACATCGACTTGAATTCTTTTCTGTGAACACTTTCTTTTCTGTGAACACTTTTCAACACTAGGAAACAAAGCTTTGACTTTCCCCTATCAGGCGAAGTATCTTTTGCTATTGCTGACTCTATATTCAGGTAGAGACGATTCAGGTAGAGACGATCCTTTGAGTCGGAATAGTAAATTGCAGTAAGCACTTGTTAAAAAATAACTGCATACGTTTTTAGCTATCAGCTATCAGCTATCAGCTTTCCTCTAATGGCTGACCGCTACAGTCCATGACGTTATTTCTTTACAGCCCCTTTGAGTCGGAATAGTAAATTGCAGTAAGCGCTTATTAAAAAATAACTACATACGTTTGGAAAGAGCGCATGAAAAAAATCCCGGCACCAGCAATGCTGACGCCAGGAACCGGTAAGAACAAACGCCGTATGTTTTTATAAAAGCGTGGAAATAATCACAAGCGGCGATCGTCTAATCAGAGTCTAAATTTCCGCTACAGCACGTTCAATCAGACGTCGAGCGAGTGTCTGAGTACCCGTGTGGGTGTAGTAATTCACTGAAATATCCAGGAATGCGCCCACATAATCGAGCTTGTCTTTCGAAACTTCAACAAATTTGGTCAGGTTCTCAAGGACATTGTCTTGAGTCAGACCACGAGAGGAGACAAAGTCACCCATCCAGCCTTTGACTGAATCGAAGCTTTGGTTGATGAAGCCTAGCTTCCCAGCCGAGTCACCACCGGGAATGAGGTCGCTCACACCCTTGAACGTCTGGTTGTGCTCCAGTTCCTTTGGCGAGGTGCTTTGAATAGTCGATAGCCCTTTCAGAATGAAGTCAGGCCCCAGCGGAATCAAGCCATCGAAACAAACTAAAGCCGCCATACGTATTAAAGACTCGCCACCGTAATCGCCCAGGGCTGCCAAAAAGTCGCCGATGCTGTCGCCCGGAATGCCGTTAATCTGGCAGAACGCAACCAGCTCGACGACGAGCTTAACAGTCAGGTCAATACTTTGTGCTTTCTCCGGCTTGGGGGTCAGATTGCCCAAAAAGCCGAGGAAAGAGATATCTTGACCCACTTTGTTTGCCATTGCTGCGGCTCCCAGCGCACCGGAAGCGCTGTCTACCGTTTGATACAGCCAAAGCGCACGCTGATAGCCCTGAGACTTATCGTTAAACAGATAGACAGCACGCTCACCGATTTGCTGCACCAGGGCCTCATCCGTTTCGCCAGTCACTTCACGAATAGTGTTTGTAAAGCCAGTCAGGTTCTGCCATTGACCTGGCACTGCGAAATCGAGCGATCGTAACGCCATGACGGTAAGGCCACCAGTGGGTAGCTCATCGACCAGCTCAAAAATGGATTTGCTCATAAGTTAAAAGTAGGGTTGTTCAAAAACAGAGCGGTATGGGGTAAAAGGTTGCTTACTTCTTCAATTTCGACAGCCCAGCGAGGTCAAACCGCTGAATCCAGGCTTGGCGATCGGTCTTGGAAAAAGCCGGGCTGCGGGATAGGACTTTGACCTGATAGCGATCGCTGACCAAAACGGCGGTCTGCGTGGTACCCACATCGACAGCCGGATAGCCCGCAATCTTGGTCACGCTCTTTTCAAACTTCTTCGTGGCGCTAATGCCGCCTGTCACGTCACTTGCAGCATCCGAAATGGCCAGCATCGCTAAGTCTTTGCCATCTTTTTTTAGCTTCGCTTCAGCGAACCCTTTTTTCTCTTGCGTGAAGACTCGCTCGTAGCCCTCGCCAGGCTTGGGGAAGAACTTATTAAAACTGCTGCCCTGGGTTGCATTTTTAGCCACTGCAGGCTGGGCACCTTTCTGGGTGCTTTCTTGCTGTGCTTGAGCGAACGGGGATGGTTCTTTGGCTGTACAGCCTGTAACCAGAATTAGTAAGGACAGGACGAGCGGTGCGATCGCCCTCTGCGCCAGTTAAAAACAGTCATGCCACTCTCCTTGGTTGTGCAATGAATGAAGCGGGGCTCGATCTGGATTCTTGATCGTCGAAGAAACTTTCCAGAAAATAAATTACCAGCAACTTGTCCATCTTACGTAGGAGTGCAAGACTTTGCGCCCCCACAGGGGTACAATTTTCGCCGGAAATCACCTAAAACGTTCGATGCGCTTCAGTAGACGGCAGGTAAGCTGCCCTGCCTCAAGATTAACGTGCTCTTGTCCATTCGTTCGTGACCCAGTGATACCGAGACGCGATCGCGCTCATCGCCCCTTTGACCCCCTGTAGATGCGTTCTGCCTGCTCAGGGGATAACCGAAATTCTGCCGCCAGTTCTTGGGCTCCCCATTCCTGCACACTACCCTCCTGACCAACCTGTGGCTGATTTTGCTGCCGCGGTTGATTTTGCTGCCGCGGCTGATTCCGCGGCCCATTCTTACTGGCTGCAGCACCATTAAAACGCTGCGGTAGTTCGCAGGCGACTGGTGACGGAAAGCCACCGTTGCTTGAACCCGACGCTTCTTGATCGTCCCCAAAAATTTGCGGGAGAGAGACATAGTGATGATCGGTGGCGTCGTATGCAAAGACTTCGCCCGTTTCGATGTGGTACACCCAACCGTAGATCTTCAGTCGTCCCTGATAGAGCCTGGAGTGAATGACAGGATAGGTCTGAAGATTTTCGATTTGCGTTAAAACGTTTTCGGCGATCGTAATCTCCAGCAGTTCCTCGCCTTCATACTCCTCATAGTTTTCTTTGACTAACCGACGTGTTGCCTCAGCGTGTCGCAGCCAGTCATAAACAAGTGGCATCTCTTCTTCCAATTTGCCCAGTTGTAGCAACCCTTTCATGGCACCGCAGTGAGAATGACCGCAGACCACGATTTGCTCAACACCGAGCGCATGAATCGCATACTCAACAGTTGCCCCCTCGCCGCCATTCGTCGCGCCAAAGGGTGGAATAATATTGCCAGCGTTGCGAATGACAAACAGCTCACCGGGCTCAGCCTGAGTGATGAGAGTGGGATCAATACGGGAGTCTGAACAGGTGATGAACAAGACTCTTGGCTTTTGCTTGTGTGAAAGCTGCTCAAATAACTCACGGTGGGTCGAGAAGTAAGTCTCACGAAACTCTCGTAACCCTCTCACTAACTTTTTCATCGAACTAAGCCCTTGAGCACTAAGATGCTGATTGCGATCGAACATACACTTGATCCTTCATCAAAGCGTCACCGCTTGAGTGAAATAGTGATAAACCTTCAACATCATGAAGCCACGATCGCCAAAGTAAATTGGGCTCATAGCGCTTCTGCCAGTCATTGATGAAATGATTGCTCATGGCTGGTATCTTCCCATGCTCATGCCTTATGCCAAAATCTTTGAGCATATTTTTGCAGCAGTACGGTACGAACCTACTACCCACTGATTACCCACTGAAGAAGGTCATCCATGATTGATCGCTGCCCATTAGTCTAAACCTTTGTCGTTAACATTGCTGTCCGCATAGCGAAACCTTGATAGGGTATGAGATAGAGAAAGAGTCCTATGGGTTACGTCAGGGTGCAGGAGGCAACGTCCATACACCCTTTTAACCCAATGTCTTGAACTCTAGTCAGTGGCTATGAAGCAGCAAACTTGAAACGTGAGCAAACCAGGCCGCTTGTCGAGGTATGAAGCAGGAGAAATCGGTTGTGGAACCTCATTTGTGGGCTGCACACACAGGTATCAGTGCAGCATTGATTGGTCCGACAGTGCGTCCGTGGGATATTAGCCCAGCCGTAGCTGAGTTGCAGGAATTGTTAATTGCGCACGGCTTTTCTAAGCTGAGAGTAGATGGCAATTTTGGTTACTTAACAGAGGCCGCTGTCAAAACGCTGCAACGGCAGCATGGCTTACGGATTGATGGCTGTGTTGGGCCCAGAACATGGACCGTGTTGAAGACAGCCATTCAACCTGGAAGCCGCTTGCTCAGACGGGGACATACGGGAGCGGATGTGGCGGAACTGCAAGGGTTGCTGCGGGTGAATGGGTATGCGATCGATCGCAGCGGCATCTTTTGCCCTCAAACACAGGTATACACGATTGACTTTCAGCAGCAGCACAAACTCAGAACAGACGGTGTCGTTGATGCCTTCACCTGGGCACTACTCCGTGGACGACCGCTTGCAGAGCCTTGCCGTAAACAACGACGATGGTTTTGGGATAATCGCAAATGGTGGTAGAAGGAGGGCTTGATGCGACTAGAGGCTGGCTGTGAACTCGTTTTTGAGGCAACGGCACCAACGCCATTGATTTTGATGTTGCGGCCTCGCAGTGGTTCAGGGCAATGGGTTTTGCGTGAGGAATATACATTAGAGCCGACGACTCCAGTGGTTGAATATACCGACAGCTATGGCAATTTGTGTCAGCGCCTGGTGACGCCCCAAGGCCACTTTCGCGTCTACACAACGGCCTGTGTTGAAACCGCTGACACGATCGATGTCGAGCCAGCCGCTCCCTATGTCCCCGTTCAAGATCTACCCGAAAATGTGCTACAGTTTTTGTTGCCCAGCCGCTACTGCGAAGCCGATCGCCTCGGCGAGCTAGCCAGTGAGATTGTGGGCGATCGGGCACCGGGCTATGAGCAAGTTGAAGCGATTCGCCACTGGATTCACACCAATGTGACGTACCAATACGGCACCAGTGACGCATCTACATCAGCCGCTGAAACTGCGGCCAAGAAAATTGGCGTTTGTCGCGATTTTGCTCATTTAGGTATTGCACTCTGCCGCAGTTTCAGTATCCCAGCACGCATGGTGGTCGGCTACCTCTACCAGCTTGACCCCATGGATTTACATGCCTGGTTTGAAGCCTATATCGGCGATCGCTGGTTTACCTTCGACGCAACGCAGACAGAGCCACGCGGGAACCGTATTGCCATCGCCTATGGACGCGACGCCACTGATGTCGCCTTAGCCACTCAATACGGTCCGCTCACGCTGAAAACAATGCGAGTTTGGGTCAACGTTAAAGCATAAACAACGACCTGACCGTCTCGTGTAGGAGTGCAAGGTCTTGCGCCCCTATTTTTTCCCTAAACGGTTGCCACACCGATCGGACAGGCGACATTAGTGCCACCTAAACCACAATAGCCATTCGGATTCTTGGCAAGATACTGCTGGTGGTAGCCTTCGGCGTAATAAAATTCGGGCGCATCAACGATTTCAGTCGTGATCTCACCATAGCCGGAGGCGTTTAGCGCTTGTTGATAAGCCACACGTGATGCCTCTGCCAGCTTTCGTTGCGCGTCAGAATACACGTAAATCCCAGAACGATACTGAGTACCCGTGTCATTGCCTTGCTTCATCCCTTGAGTCGGGTTGTGGCTTTCCCAAAAAACTTTGAGTAGCGTTTCGTAGCTGATCACTTTAGGGTCAAACACAACCTGCACAACCTCATTGTGCCCCGTTCTGCCAGAACAGACTTCCTGATAGGTTGGGTTCGGTGTGCTTCCAGCTGCGTAACCAACAGCTGTGGAAAAAACGCCGTCTTGCTGCCAAAATTTGCGTTCCGCGCCCCAAAAGCAGCCCAAGCCAAACACTGCCACTTCAAAACCAGCAGGGTAGGGGGGCTTTAACTGATTACCATTAACAAAGTGCTTTGCCGGTACGGGAAGCGGCTCTGTTCGTCCTGGCAGCGCTTCTTCAGGTGTGGGGAGGCTGAGCTTTTTACCAAGTCCAAAGATTGCCATGAGTTTTGACTCCGATTTCTGATCAACAGCTTTACTTTCCTTGATGATAACTGGCTAATATGAGAGCTGCCTGAATGTCCGCGCGTTCTTAGCATGTAAGGAACACAATCAAACTCTCAAGAAACTCCTTTTAACGTGTGGTGCTTAACCCTCTTCTGTCACTTTCGCTGGAGTGAATTCTAAAAGCCCTGCCTAGTGCCTCTTTTTCAATAAGCCTGTCAATAAGTATCAGAGGAGCGAAACTGCTACACAGCATAGCTTTCATCTTTTCATCTGCCTAGAGTGATTAAAGAGGGTTAAAGTATTGCGAACCTCAAGTTTATTGAGAAATGCAAACAAACATAGAGAAAGTTAAAATTTCTGGTTTTTTTCTAAGTCAGCCTCTAATCTAAAAGGTATTAATGTTTGTTTGTCGCTACTATAAAATCCGCCAGTAAGCACACTATAAAATTGCTGGTAAATAACATACAAAGCCCAGGCCGATCAGGTCTGGGCTTTGTAATGGCTGCCTCTTCAGATGGGTGCTGATGCTCCCACTTTGACAGTATCAGTGCTGGACGATGCAATTTCGTTTAGTGCTCTAATCAGTAGTCAATCGAGCGAAATTGAAACCTGATGCTCACTGTTCAATCCCTTTCACTGTTCAATCTCTTTCAAGGCTGAGCACCGAAAGGTGCTTAACTCGGCGAACAGTGGCTGACTCAACGATCGCCCCA
The DNA here is from genome assembly GCF_003003795.1 of Stenomitos frigidus ULC18. Lineage (GTDB taxonomy): Bacteria > Cyanobacteriota > Cyanobacteriia > Leptolyngbyales > Leptolyngbyaceae > Stenomitos > Stenomitos frigidus_A. The sequence continues at coordinate 45,335 of NZ_PVWK01000084.1, forward strand.
ACAGCTGTCTTAAAACGCACTCGAACTTGATGCTGTTAACGTCTCAGCTGGCGATGCTTGCAATTGTGCTGCTTTGGCATCAGTCCCAAAAGTGACTTCTTCAACAGCACCCGGTTCACCTAGCCGTTTTGCAGCGCCATCGTTAAGACTAACCATAATCCCACCAGCGTTTCCAGCGCGTAAGATTAACTGTTTATTCGCTTCCCAAGCGCGATTCGTGCCTTCGGGTAACACGCCTTCAAACTCAGTCTTACCATCTACCACGATGCGTACCCAAGATTGAGCGGTCATCATCACGCCAACGCGAACAGACTTTTGCGAAAGGGCAGTAGCTGTTTGCGAAGGCAAACTAAGCGGTGAGGGGAGAGCACTGGGTTGCGCGATCGGCAGTCCGTTTTGTGGGCCGAGTGGTACTGCTGGAGAGTTGGCTACATTAGGTTGCCCTGGCGACTGTGGTACTTGAGCCGCTGGCATTTGTGGGGTTGAGGAGCGATTCAGCAGATAAGACAGTCCACTCACTGCGCTAATCACCAGCACCATGTAGATCAAATAAAGATGTAGTGGTCGCAGTTGTGCCTGAACCGTCCCTCGCCACGAAGCTTTAGGCAATCTCAAGTCTGTCTGAGCCGGAAACGCATTCGCCAATTCGATGCCATCGATGCCGATCGCGTCAGCATAACGACGGATGAAGCCCTGTACGTAAACAGGTTCCGGTAATTGCTCTATGTTTCCAGTTTCGATCGCGGCGAGCAGACGCACTGGAATTAACGTTTTTTTCGCAACCACATCCAGCGAAATCCGCTGCTTTTGGCGAAACTGTTGCAATTGGTAGCCCAGTTCTTTGAGCCTTATTGCCTGCTCTGGATTGATTTGAACCATCTGGTTAGTCATCGGCTGTACTCCTCGCGCGTCACAGGCTCCCTACTTGATGGTAGGTCAAGTTGAGCGTTCAAGAAACTGATCTCTAAATCTTTCAATGGGCGATATTGACCACTCGGTAAGATGGCTGCGCCTCGGGCTTCGAGTTGAATCGACCCGATCGCTGTACGATGCAACTGCAGCACAGGATGCCCTAATTGTTCAGCAACACGACGAATTTGACGATTTCTGCCCTCAGTCAGAATAACCTTCAGCAACGTTTTACGATGTGGAGACTGCTCTAACACAGAGACTTTAGTCGGTAATGTAAGACAACCAGACAGCATGACCCCTTGCTGCCACTGTTGTAAGACCGATGCAGAAGGATAGCCTTCAACCCAAACCTCATATGTTTTGGGGATGTGATGGCGGGGGTGAGTGAGATAAAAGGTCAAGGCTCCATCATTGGTTAGCAAGAGCGCTCCTGTAGAATCAGCATCCAAACGACCGACTGGATGCATTCCATGTCTTTCTTTGAGTGAGGCTGGCAGCAGATCGAGGACGGTTGGACGCTGCCAGGGATCGGTACATGTGGAAAGTACGCCAGCAGGCTTATTGAGTAGAAGATAAGTGGACGTAGGGCGCTGGGCTGGTTGTATGAAGACGCCATCAACCGCAATATGATCAATCGCAGGATTCGCTTTCTGCCCAAGCTGAGCGATCGTGCCATTGAGTTGCACCCGTCCAGCAAGAATCATCTGCTCCGCTTGGCGTCGCGAGGCAATTCCCCATTGGGACAGTAGCTTTTGTACCCGTTCATCCATGCGCAAATCTGGGTTAAGTCAACAGAGCAAACGTCATGCAACACGTGTGACGAAGAGCAGCAGTCAAGATCTACATCACTATACTAGGAAACATTAAGAAGATTAAAGAGGCCAAACATGGAAACTGAGTTTCTTCACGAGAAGATAACGTTTGAGCCTCCTTATCTATGTCCAGATAATATATGTCCAGATATCCAGTTTCTGCTCGACCGGGTCGTACGTTCTATCTTCCCTTTTAGATACCGAGCTGTGCCCAAAAGCTGGGTGCTTTTTAGACATGAGGTAGTCCTCCTAACTCTGCAATCGCTTAAGATAAGTCGTAGGTAAAGTCTGTCTCATACATTCATCAGTCGGGTGCGTTGATTGAAAGTCCCTTAAGTAAACCTGAAGATGGCTAAAAATCCGCTACCCCAAACAGAGCCGCTGACTGTCAAGACTCCTTCTACCACTAAGCGCCTGACGAACACGTTGAAGTCGCGCCTACATGTTCCAAAATCGTCTAGTTTTGGTCATCTCGTAGTGGGGGCAGTGGCGGTTACTGCCGCACTCCTCACTGCCAGCCAGTCGGATCTGAGCCAATTGCTAGAGCGTCAGGTGCAGACCTTCTTTTTTGAACTGCGTGGTCGGGTTGCACCGCCCAAGGATATTGTGATCCTGGCGATCGATGAAGATTCTATTACGCAGGGGAAGGACGTTTACATCGGCGATCCGCAAAAATATGCCTTTTTAGAACCATTGCATGAATGGCCTTGGAAGCGGGTTGCCTACGCACGTGCAATTGATCGGTTGATGGCAGCAGGCGCCCGATCAGTGGCGACCGATTTAATTTTTGATTCTCCTAGCAGCGATTCGGATAGCGATCGTGCGTTACAGCAAGCGTTACAGCGACATGCAGGGCGTGTCACGCTGGCAGCTAAATACGAGGATACCAATACCACTCAAGGCATCCTGACGCAGTTACTGGGGCCGCATGAGCTGTTTCAAACCAAGCCAATGTCCGTGGGCTTAATTAACTATCCGATCGCACCAAACGGCCGGATTCATGCACTAGGTAACCTCTACGCGAAACAGATCGCTCAAACAAACCCTTCAAAGCCACCTGAAGAATGGTTGATTGGTTCCCAAACGATGATGCCTTCCTTCGCAGAAGCAGCGATGCGATCCTCTCAGCAGATGTATCCCGCACCACATGGTGAGAACATCTTTTTTTACGGTCCTGCGGGTACGTTTGAGCAAATACCCTTTTGGCAAGTGCTTGATCCAGCCAGTTGGGATCTGCAGGCGAAGCGTGGCACGTTTAAGGACAAAATTGTTCTGATTGGTCCCACCTTCGGGCTATCGCAAGACTTCCACTCCGCCCCCTTCTCGAAGAGCATCCTCTACCCTCAAGCAATGTCGGGGGTAGAAGTGAACGCAAATGCGATCGCCACGCTTCTAGACAATAAATCGATCGCTGATGGCATCACCAACACCCCGCTTCAGGGAGCCTTCGTTTTCGTGGTTGTGTTGGCAGCAGGCTTTCTTCAGAGTCGTTCAAAGCGAACGTTACGGCGTTTTGCAGCTGCGATCGGCTTAGTCTTCCTTTGGGGCGGCTTTACTTACGTCGTGTTTACTCAACAGCGGCTGATCCTACCCAGTGCTGTGCCTATGAGTGCGATCGCGCTCAGCGGGATCGCCTCTTTATTTATTGGCATTGCCAGTGAAAAATTCAAGCTTCGCCGCACGTTCAAAGACTATGCTGGCTCACCGTTAATTCAAGAAATTATTAACAGAAGTGAGCAAGAGGACTTGAGGGATCTGCTGCCGGAATATCGGGAGCAAGAGATGGTTGGGAAACGGTTGATGGGGCGATATACCATCAGAAAAGTGCTTGGTTCCGGTGGCTTCGGCGAAACGTACATCGCTGAAGATACGCAGCGACCAGGTAGCCCAACCTGCGTTGTGAAACAGCTTCGCCCCAATACCAACAACCCTAAACTCTTTCAACTAGCGCGGCGGCTGTTTCAGCAAGAGGCAGAAACGCTCGAAAAACTAGGCACGCACGAGCAAATTCCGCAACTGCTGGCCTATTTCGAGGAAGATCAAGAGTTCTATCTTGTTCAAGAATTTATTCCCGGACAACCGCTTAGCAGTGAACTATCGCTCGGCAAACAAGTGCCTGAATTTAGCGTAGTGGCTATCTTGCAGGAATTGCTGACGGTCCTGGAGTTTGTTCACAGTCATCATGTAATTCATCGCGACATCAAACCGAGCAACATTATCCGGCGTCGCTCCGATGGCAAACTCGTCTTGATTGACTTTGGAGCGGTTAAAGAAATCAGCCAGCTAACCGAAGATGACAGGCACACTGGCTTTACGGTCGGCATCGGTACTCAGGGCTATATGCCGAACGAGCAGTGCGCAGGTAATCCCCGTTTTAATAGTGACGTTTATGCGGTTGGCATGACCGGTATTCAGGCATTGACCGGTTTGTCACCCAGCCAACTCACCCAGGATAAAAATACTGGCGAGATCCCCTGGAGGCACCGCGCACAGGTCAGCTATGCTCTGGCAGAAGTGCTCAGCAGGATGGTGCGCTACGATTTCAGAAAGCGCTATCAATCGTCTACAGAAGCCTTACAAGCGTTACAAAGTTTAGGCAATGTTGCCTTTACACCAGTACCAGTCATGCCGAACCTTGATGCAGTGTCACCCCGGCTCAGTGCTGATGCTGATTCACCGATCGCGCCCTCTACTCAGCCGTGGCCCGAAACGTTTGGTGATGTTAACTCTTATCTGCCCACTACTGAGGCAGCCTCTGATCATGAGACCCAATCCGAGCGCTGATCTAGTTGATTCAACGTCAGCTATCAGCGTCATCCACTGATAAAACCTCTGGTTCTGTTGTCTCGCTCGCTTCTTCTGTTTCAATATTGGAGGCTTGCTGTATGACAAACGGTAGAAAGGCACCCTTTAATCCCCGTTGAATGCGTTCTGGGGTCTCTTCGAAAACCACAAAAAGGGGATAAGTGTTGTCAGTCCCTTCATTCAGAATGTGCTTGTACCGCAATGGTAAGTCCCACTCATAGCCACGGCTGAGTACAACCTGTGTTTGTCGCCAACGGTTGAGTAAGTCAGAGAAGTCTTCCTCTGGTCGGTGGATAAAAACGAAAATCTCCACTCCTGTTTTAATCTTCCATTCTGGATCGCACATCAGAAGCGCAAGCTCGCAGGGCAAGCAGAGGGCTTCGCTGCCTGTGCTGCTTGATCCGCCATGAGATGCTGAATGACGAAACTTGACGATCGGCAGTGGGATCGTAATCAAGCTTTCGTCAGGACGACGCATGCTGGGCAGCATCTCCAGGTAAGGACGATAGCGCTTGAGTAGGGCGATCGCTCCTAGCGCGTCGCAACACTTAGACAAAACCGTTTCGTAGTGAGTTCGCTGAAGAGACATACTTCCAGTTAACGTATTGAAACTTCAGCTTAGCGTTTCATGAGAGTTCTTTGAGGGGTTGGAAGTCCTCACAGAAGAAGCCAAAACCACACTTTGACCGTCATGTCATTGATGCAGAATTGAGAGACGACTAGCCTAAAGTCTCGAACTAGCCCAGCTTTTCGAAGACTTTAAACATTGGTAGATACATCGACAGCAAAATTGAACCCACCATGCCACCCAAGAAGAGGATCATGATCGGCTCCATAATACTGGTCAGCGCTTTGACTGCCTGCTCCACCTCATCTTCATAAAAATCCGCCACCTTCATCAGCATCTGATCGATTTCCCCTGTTTCCTCACCAATGCTAATCATCTGAATTGCCATGAGCGGGAAAACCTGCTCTCTCTGAAGCGCAATGCTGATCATGCCGCCTGTTTGAATTTCTCGTCGTGCCTCATCCACGGCGTTGGCAATAATCTGATTACCAGCTGTATCACGCACAATTTCTAAACAGGTTAAAATCGGCACGCCCGATCGTGTGAGAGCACCAAACGTACGGCAAAAACGAGCAGTTGCTGTTTTTTGAATCAAATCGCCAAACAAAGGCATTTTCAATGACAGGCGATCGATCGTTTCGCGTCCCACCCGCGTCTTGTAGTACTGCTTGTACGCGAAGATACACACCGGAATTAGGATTATGAGGATCAGCACTCTGGGGCTACGCAGAAATTCACTAATTGCCATCATTGCTAACGTAAAGCCTGGCAGCTCGACCCCAATATCCTTAAAGATTTTGGCAAAAACCGGCAGCAGAAACACAGTCATTGCCACAAAGATAATGGTTGCCAGGACGCCCACCACGACAGGGTAGGAAAGCGCTGCCTTGATTTGGTTCTGCAGGCGTGCCACATCTTCTAGCAGCTTTGCCAGACGGTTCAGCACCTCATCCAACACACCACCGACCTCACCCGCCTGAATCATCGCAACATACAGGTTGTCAAAGCAGCCAGGATGCTTTCGCATGGCATCTGAGAGGTTCATCCCTTGCTGCACATCCGCACTGATGTCTAGCAAGGCTGCTTTAAATTTAGGGTTAGTGCATTGCTCCGATAAAACGCCAAGCCCTCTCACCATGGCTACACCCGCATTGACCAGCACAGCAAACTGTCGCGAGAACACGGCTTTATCTTTAACTGTCACCTTTGCCATCGACGTTTGAAACTTCTTCATGTCGAAGTTCAAAGACAGCCCTTCATCCTGTTTTAGGTCTTGAATAAAGAGGCCCCGTTCCCGCAGGGCGGTACGCGCATCGCTGATGGTGTCGGCAACGATTTTTTCTTTCTTGGCGTTCCCTTTTACGTCTTGAACACGAGCAACGAAGGTAGGCATGGTGGATACCAGAATGGAAGAAGGAGTGAACCGCGAAACCTGCAGATCTCTAGCCTACTGATAGCATGCTAGAAGCTGTGGAGAATGAGCTAAAGGTGAGTCTCTTCCTCTTGCCCCATGAAACGCTAGACGTGAGGCAAGATGGCTCTGTAGTGGTGGTGACGATGCAATTGGTGTTCCGACTGCAGCCTCTCAATACCCGATTGTACTGCTGCTAAGAAGATGTCAACCAATGAAACAACAGAAAATCGACTAGCGCTTGGTAGCACCAGCAGGAGCCGCACCGCCAATTAGCCGCTGAATCTCATCTGGGCGTGAGGTTTTTGACATCGCGGCTTCAAACGAAATCAGTCCAGCTTTGTACTGATCAGCGAGAACCTTCTCGAGGGTTTGCATACCTATTTTGCCACCTGTTTGAATCGCAGAATAGATTTGAGCCGTTTTGCCTTCTCGAATCAGGTTGGAAATAGCCGGTGTGATAATCATAATTTCCTGCGCCATCACCCGCCCATATTCGCCTGGTTTGGGGTTTTTCTTGGGTACAAGCGTTTGGCTGAAGACTGCGACCAGTGAGTTAGACAACTGGACTCTCACCTGCGTCTGCCGCTCGGATGGAAACACGTCAATCATCCGGTCAACGGTCTGCGAGGCGGAACTGGTGTGCAGGGTACCGAAGACAAGGTGCCCGGTTTCAGCGGCAGAAATAGCGAGGTGGATGGTTTCCAAGTCGCGCATCTCACCCACAAGCACGATGTCAGGATCTTCACGTAGAGCAGCTTTCAGAGCGTTGGCAAAGCTCTTGGTGTCTTCACCAAGCTGTCGCTGGTGAACCAGACTTTTGACCGGTTCATAAACAAACTCGATCGGGTCTTCGATCGTCAGAATATGTTCAGCACGGGTGCGATTGATCAAGTCGATCATGGCGGCCAGGGTGGTCGTCTTACCAGAGCCTGTGGGGCCAGTCACCAGAATCAGCCCTCTGGGCTTTTCAGTCATATCCCGAACGACATCTGGTAGACCAAGCTTCTCGAAGTTGGGGATTTTTGAGCTGAGTGCTCTTAGACAAGCTGCATAGGTGCCTCGATCTTTGTAGACGTTGACACGGAAGCGAGCCAAGCCGCGTACGCCGTAGGAACAGTCAAGCTCCCAGTTTTGCTCCAGGTTTTTACGCTGGGTGTTGTTGAGCATGCTGAAGATGAGCCGCTGGCATTCCTCTGCGGTGAGTGATTGGTCGCCGATCGGCTGTAAATGACCGCTGATGCGAAAGTAAGGCGGTAGACCAGCCGTTAAATGCAGGTCAGAGCCGCCCATTTCGATCAACTGCTCCATCAGATCTTCAATCATCAACTCCATGAGGCTTACTCCTTTAAGGAATGGTTAGCGATTTGCCAATAATTTGGGGGTGGCTCAGGGGCGATCGTTTACTTTAAGTAAGGTAGACAATCAGGAGTATAGTCTACCCATTCAGTGTGGCTGAGCCATCACTGAGGTGCTCCGTTTTTACATTTAGCTGAATGTGGCAACTTAATCTTGGAAACGTGGGGTCATGCAGTAAGGACAATCGATCCACTCTTGCTTGAGGTCAGCGCTACACACGCGGCAGCTCAAGGAGGTTTTGCGCTTGGCTCTCAGCTCAGACTCTAACCCAGTATCTGTAAAGGTCACTCGCTCAACTTCCTCAAGGGTCGTTTGACCAGTACGCACCAAATTCAAACTATACGCCAGCAACGTTTGCATGCCCTCTTCGACAGCAACCTCCTTGATTGACTCGGTCGGAGCACCCTGGGTGATCAGGTTTTGTAGCCGTTCGGTGACACGCATGACCTCATAGACACCACAACGTCCTTTGTATCCAGCACCACCACATTTGGGACACAGTCTGTTCTGCGATCGTGCTTCCTGCATTTCGTTCGGCTGTAAAGTGGTGGCTTTGTAAAGGGTCAACTCACCTTCACTAGACGCGGATAAACCAAAGCGAGCTAACTCCTCTCTAGTCGGTGTGTAAGCCTCACAGCACTCGCTGCAAACTCGACGCATCAGTCGTTGAGCCACTACTCCCAGGAGTGCACCAGAAACCATGAAGGGTTCAACACCCATTTCATCCAGGCGAGCGATCGCGCCAGCTGCATCGTTGGTGTGCAGTGTTGTTAAAACCAGGTGCCCAGTGAGCGCCGCTTCGATCGCGGTCTTGGCTGTTTCACGGTCACGGGTTTCACCCACCAGAATCACATCGGGATCTTGACGCAGAAAGGCTCTAAGAATGGCGGCAAAATCCAAGCCTTTCTCACGAATGACCTGTACCTGAGTGAGACCTGGCAGCGAATACTCAATGGGATCTTCGGCTGTACTGATGTTGACTCCTGGATCATTCCGTTCAGCCAGTGCCGAGTAGAGCGTTGTTGTCTTACCAGAACCCGTCGGACCTGTCACCAGGATCAAGCCAAAGGGCCGCCGCACCATTTCCTGCACAATTTGCAACGACTCTGGATCGGTGATCAGCTTATCCAAACCAAGCTGGGTGGCAGAGTTGTCTAGAATCCGGAGCACGACCTTCTCGCCATAGCGGCTGGGTAGTGTGTTGACCCGGAAATCTACCTTGCGACCGTCATAAATACGGCGAATGCGTCCGTCTTGCGGCGATCGACGTTCGGCAATGTCAAGCTGGGCAATGATCTTGAAGCGAGCCGTCACGGCTGGAATAATCTTTTTAGGGAACGGCTCAGCAAACGGTTCGCGCAGTACGCCATCTTTGCGGAAGCGCACACGCAAGAACTCCTCTTGAGGCTCAATGTGGATGTCAGAAACACCCTCTTGTAGAGCCTTAATCATGATCTTGTTGACCAGCGCGATCACTGGTGCGGCTTCAGCATCCGAAACATCTAGATTGGCGTCATCTTCATCCGGGGCATCCTGCAAATCCAGGTAGCCCAGACCTTCTAGATCCTTATTGACATCAACTTTAGATTGGTCGTCAAGCTGTTTCTCGCGTTTCTCTTTTTCGTCTAAGTATTGATTGATGAGGCGGCGATAATCTTCTACTGTGATGACGAGTCGCTGCAACGCCAACCCTTGAGGCCGCAAGCGGCGGTTTAGGTCATCCTGAGCCTGCAGGTTGTCTGGATCGACCATTGCAACCAGCACAAACGGTGGCTGATTGTCACTCTTAGAGAGCGGAACAAGGCTGTAGCGGCGGCATAAGTCGATCGGGATGAGTGTATCGATCAACTCACTGACTTGAGTGCTTGTAATTTGGCTAATCTCAGGATCAAGCGACTCAACACCATAAAGAATCTTCAACTCAAAGAGCTGCTGCTTTTTGTACTGACGAAGCAGATCAGGCGGTAGCTGCTGCCCTGTAATAGACTCCAGTACGTCGATTAGCGCTCTGCCAGACTTGCGACTTTCGATTAAAGCTTGCTGCATCTGGGCATTATTGACATAGCCAGACTGAACAAGCTTGTTGCCAAATGGAGAGAAGTTATTCTGGACAACAAGCGCGCGACGTTGGGAAGAGGAGTTAGTCATAGCGGGTTGAAGAGGGTCTCCTGGTTTACTAAAATATGCCCAAAAAGCGACAAGCAATCGCTAAGATAATACTGATGTTTTGCGCTGATCGCTACGTAAAGCTGTTTGAGCGCAAGATTGACCAAATGTGATTGAACTCACAGTACGGTTAAACCTTAACAGGAGCCAACTGAACGAGTCGGCTCTTCAGTCGCAAGTAACTTAGAGTAATGGGTGCTCAACTTCACTGTGTGTGATCACCATAAAGCTTCACCTGCAATTGCCAGCAAAAAAGTTTCGATAATCGCCTACACTTGCACATTATCAATTGACTGAATCTTTGTGAGGCTGCTCACTTTAAACCCACGACTGTTCAAAATCATAGCCCCTAGTGCCTCGTTCGTCAGGCTTTGAGATACAGTTTGTTCAGCTTGGGCGCTTGCTAACTCTCGCTCGATTCAACGCTAATAGTACACTTGATTGGTTTTATGCTTGCTACCAGTTCACGCTAGTTTGAGTCAGGCCATCATACTAAAAGGCTGGGGCAGAGTCAGCCAAACGCTATCCGCTAGATAGATTATTGCGGCCGCTTCATTCTTAAAACGTATAGGATAAATCTGGTAGCTAACAAGCAGTCTTGAGGATTGGGATTGAATAGCAATGATTGACGAAGAAAATCAGCATGAGAGCGTACAAAATTCAGCGTCTGACTCCTCAGCTAGTTCTGTGAGTGCAGGAGATGCGGCTTCACCAGAGGGTGACTTTGCTGCAGAGTCAGCGATCGATCCAACATTAGCTGCTACAACGATCGATGATGGTGTAACAGTGCCCCCCGAAACCGTGCAGGCAACTGTCGTTGATCAAGAGCCTGGGGCACCTGAAGGCTCGGCCTTACTGGGCGAGAAGGACAATGAGATTAAACTGCTGAAAGCTCAACTGGAGGAACGTACAAACCAATGTGTACGGATTGCGGCTGACTTTGACAACTATCGCAAACGGACTCAGCGCGAACGTGAGGATCTGGAACTGCAAGTAAAGTGCTCGACCATTAACGAACTCTTGCCAGTCGTTGATAACTTTGAGCGGGCACGATCGCAAATTAAGCCTCAAACCGACCAGGAAACAACAATTCACAAAAGTTACCAAAGTGTCTACAAGCAATTGGTTGATTGCTTAAAACGAATTGGCGTTGCACCCATGCGTTCTGAAGGCAAAGAGTTTGACCCAAGTTTTCACGAAGCTGTTATGCGCCAGCCAACCGATGAGCATCCGGAAGGTACGGTCATCGAAGAACTGGTGCGCGGCTACGTGCTCGGCGAGCGGGTTCTTCGTCATGCGTTGGTAAAAGTTGCTGCCCCCCCAGAGCCCGTGATAACCTCGGAGGAGTCTGATCAGAGTGGTGCACAAAACTAGTTTTGCCTAGTACGTTTACTTCCAAACTAGATTTGGGAATGCTTGAACTCAGAGCTGTTGAGCGATGTGGCCATTTACGGAACATTTTTGCTCAACAGTTTCAGCAGCATTGATCGAGATCTAAGCATCAAAATTCACTTCACGTATCTTACCGCCACTTGCTATGGGAAAAGTCATTGGTATCGACCTGGGCACGACAAATAGCTGCGTTGCTGTCTTAGAGGGCGGTCAACCGATTGTCATCTCTAATTCGGAGGGTGGACGAACGACCCCAAGCATGGTTGGCTTTGGCAAAGTTGGCGATCGTCTGGTAGGGCAGTTGGCTAAGCGACAGGCGGTCACCAACGCTGAAAATACGGTCTTTAGCATTAAGCGATTCATTGGTCGCCGTTGGGATGACACCGAAATGGAGCGATCGCGCGTTCCTTACGTCTGTGTTAAAGGCAAAGATGACACTGTGGACGTCCAGATTCGTGGACGCAACTTCACGCCACAAGAAGTGTCGGCAATGGTGCTGCAAAAGCTGAAGCAGGATGCCGAAAACTACCTGGGCGAGCCGGTACAGCAAGCCGTGATTACGGTGCCTGCTTATTTTAGTGACGCTCAGCGGCAGGCAACCAAAGATGCGGGCACGATCGCAGGGCTGGATGTGTTGCGGATCATCAACGAGCCAACGGCAGCCGCGCTTGCCTATGGCATGGAGAAACAAGACCAGGATCAGTGCATTCTGGTTTTTGACTTGGGCGGTGGTACGTTCGATGTCTCCATCCTGCAAATGGGAGATGGGGTCTTTGAAGTGAAGGCAACGTCTGGCAACAACCACTTAGGTGGGGATGATTTTGACGACTGCATTGTGCGCTGGATGATTACGATCTTCAAAGACCAGGAAGGCATCGATCTATCGATCGATAAAATGGCACTCCAACGGTTACGAGAAGCGGCGGAGAAGGCGAAGATCGAGCTGTCTGGCACCCTGACAACCTCAATCAACCTCCCGTTCATCACGGCGGATGAAACAGGCCCTAAACACCTGGAAATGGAGCTTAATCGCTCAACGTTTGAAGAGTTGGTCAGCCATCTGGTGGAAGGGACCATTAAGCCGACTGAACAGGCTCTCAAGGATTCAGATTTGACCATCAATGACATTGATCGCATCTTACTTGTTGGCGGGTCTACCCGTATCCCCGCTGTGCAAGATGCGATCCGCAAATACTTCAACAACAAAGCTCCTGATCGATCGGTGAATCCTGATGAAGCGGTGGCGTTGGGTGCAGCGATTCAAGGTGGCGTCTTGGGAGGCGAAGTTAAGGATCTACTGCTACTTGACGTGACCCCCCTTTCGTTGGGTATCGAAACGCTGGGTGAAGTCTTTACAAAAATTATCGAGCGTAACACCACCATTCCAACCAGTAAGACCCAAGTCTTTTCAACGGCAACGGATGGGCAAACCTCTGTCGAAATCCACGCCTTGCAGGGTGAGAGAGCAATGGCTAAGGATAATAAGAGTTTAGGCAAGTTCCAACTTAACGGGATTCCTCCGGCTCCTCGCGGCGTCCCTCAGATCGAAGTTTCGTTTGACATTGATGCAAACGGCATCCTCAAAGTCTCTGCTCGTGATAAGGGGACAGGGCGTGAGCAAAGCGTTTCGACCACTAATACGGGTGGTTTAAGCCCGAGTGAAATTGAACGGATACGGTTAGATGCGGAAATCTTCGCTGAGGAAGATGAACGCCGTAAGAAGCTGGTTGCCTTGAAGAATCAAGCAGATAGCCTGTTCTATAGCTACGAAACGACCCTTCGCGACAACAGTGAGTTTATTGCGGATGACCTCAAGGTGCAGGCTTTGGAAAAAGTAACTGAGTTGAAGGCCGCGGCGGCTGATCCGACGATCACACCAGAAGCTTTCAGACAATGCCTGGATACACTGCAAGAAACGTTGCTTGCGATTGGTGCATCGGTCTACCAGCGTGTTAACGAGGTGCCCAGCGATGAAGCTACAACCCAGTTTCATCCATCGAACGGGTCGCTTGATCCAGATGACGACTACAGCTTTGAAAACGATGCTACTGTCACAGCCGATTACGAAGCTGTAGATTAGATAAGGTATAGGAGTGGTCGGTAGAGAGTAGCGGTAGAGGGTCAGCGTCCGAAACCAAATCTCCAGACCCAGAACTCAGCCCCCAGCTCTAAGAATCCTTTTACCCTCCCAGCAGCACTCTATGGCTCGTGATTATTACGAAACACTCGGCGTATCGCGCGACGCCGACAAAGAGGAAATCAAACAGGCGTATCGGCGTTTAGCACGTCGGTACCATCCTGACGTGAACAAAGAAGACGGAGCCGAAGAGCGCTTTAAGGAAATTAATCGCGCCTATGAAGTGCTTTCAGAGCCCGAAACGCGTGCTCGCTACAACCAATTTGGGGAAGCGGGTGTCGGTTCAGCGGCCGGAGGCGGCTTCCAAGACTTTGGCGACATGGGCGGGTTCGCTGATATTTTCGAGAGTTTCTTCAGTGGGTTTTCTGGCGGTGGTGCTCCTGGTCAAACGGGACGACGACGTACCGGGCCCATGCGGGGAGACGATCTTCGACTCGACCTCAAGCTAGAGTTTCGAGAGGCTATTTTCGGCGGTGAACGCGAGATTCGCATCAATCATTTGGAAACCTGCACAACCTGTAGCGGTACCGGTGCAAAGCCAGGCACGCGTCCCCGTACCTGTGCTACCTGCAGCGGTGCAGGGCAGGTGCGTCGAGCCACTCGCACACCGTTTGGTAGTTTTACACAAGTATCCGTCTGCCCGACATGTGCAGGAAGTGGGCAAGTTGTAGAAGAAAAGTGCGAAGTCTGTAGCGGTAATGGTCAACGGCAAGAGACGAAGAAGCTGAAGATTAACATCCCGGCTGGGGTCGATAATGGTACCCGTTTGCGCGTTTCGAATGAGGGCGATGCTGGACAGCGTAGCGGGCCTCCAGGGGATCTTTATGTTTATCTGTTCGTCAACGAAGATCCAGAATTTCAGCGCGAAGGGATTAATATTCTTTCGGAGCTTAAGATTAGCTACGTGCAGGCAATTTTAGGCTCTCGCGTGGAAGTTAATACCGTTGATAACGAGCCGCAGGAGCTGTTGATTCCACCGGGAACTCAGTCAGGGAAGGTGTTAACACTGGAAGGGAAAGGTGTGCCGAAGTTGGGTAATCCAGTGAGTCGTGGCGATTACCTCATTACGATTTCAATCGATATCCCAACCAAAATCTCATTGGAAGAGCGGGAACTACTGGAGAAATTAGCGAAATTACGCGGCGATCGCATTGGTAAAAGCGGCATTGAAGGGTTCTTTGGTAAGGTGTTTGGTACATGAGTCCCTCGCAACCACTCTCTCCTACACCGGATGCCCAATTGGATCTGCGAGGCACACCCTGCCCGATTAACTTTGTGCGTACCAAGCTCAAGCTTGATCAAATGCCTCCAGGCGCTCTGTTAGAAGTTTGGCTTGATCCCGGTGAGCCGATCGAACAGGTGCCCGATAGCCTGATGATGGAAGGCTATGGTATTGAGCAAATTGAAGACCGTTCAGGCTTCTTTGCTATCAAGATTCGGCGACCTGTCTTACAGCCGGGAGAGTCTTGAGTAAGGCATCCTCTCTTCACGGGCAAGTTTTGAGTGTGGTGTTATGAGTTCTGAGTTGAACGATCCACTTAACGCTCAAAGCGCTACTGAAAGAGAAGCGCACTCTAAGCCGCCTCTGCCACTTCTGGGCACTGTCGTGGCAGTGCAGGCCAATTACTATCACGTGCAGCTTGATTTCAGTCGGGAGCCAGGAGTGTGCCAAGACGGTAAAGCGGCGCAAATTGCAAGCTCCAGACTATCAGTGCCGCTGATGCTGCTTTGTACTCGTCGATCGCGCCTGAAAAAAATTGGACAGCGGGTGATGGTGGGCGATCGCGTCGAGGTTGAAGAACCAGACTGGGACGGTGGACGTGGGGCGATTGCGCACGTTTTACCGCGTCGCTCAGAGCTGGATCGTCCACCAGTTGCTAACGCGGATCAACTCCTTCTAGTGTTCGCAATGGTTGAGCCGACGCTAGATCCCCATCAACTGAGCCATTTTTTGATCAAAGCAGAGACGACGCAGCTACAAGTTTGCCTTTGCTTGAATAAAAGTGACCTTGCCACCGCTGATGAACGCGAACATTGGCAAAATCGCTTACAGCATTGGGGCTATAGGCCAATCTTGATCAGCGTGCACCAGGCCATAGGATTGGCGGCTTTGGCTGCTCAGCTTACCGATCGTGTCACCATCGTTTCGGGACCATCGGGGGTTGGCAAGTCTAGTTTGATCAATCAGTTTGTGCCCAACTCTGATTTACGAGTTGCCACGGTGTCTGGCAAGCTGGGTCGTGGACGGCATACCACACGGCATGTCGAGCTGTTTGAGCTGCCAACGGGTGGGTTGCTGGCCGATACGCCTGGTTTCAACCAACCGGATTTAGACTGTGCGCCTGAAGACCTGGCAAATTATTTCCCAGAAGCACGGAAGCGGTTAGCAGAGGCGAATTGTCAGTTCAGCGATTGCCTGCATCGAGATGAGCCAAACTGTGTAGTGCGGGGCGATTGGGAACGCTACGAGCATTATTTGCATTTTCTGGAAGCGGCGATCGCTCGTCAGGAGGCTTTAAATAAGCTTGGTGATAGCGAATCGACGATGAAACGTAAAAGCGATCGAGCTGGAGAACAGTATGAGCCAAAGCTCGAAACAAAAAAATACCGTCGTCCCTCACGCCGTGTGCTGCAGCAGACGCTACAAAACATGCGATATGACTTAAAAGATGCTTCGCTGGATGGGGACTGAGGAAAGAAGGATGAAGGATGAAGGAACGTTTTGATTTTTGAGTTGGAAATCAGGAGAGAGGAGAAAGGACTTTGAGTTCAGACTCTAGTCTTGTACCTCGTAATAACCAACAGCTTGATTACCGACCAAATGGTTGCTTACTGCTGCGATTGCGCTGATTGAGGCTAAAATCGCACTACTAGGTGCAGTTCTGGAGTAGGCGCAGTTCTGGAGCGTTTCAGTAACATCCTTATGAGAAAACCGTTTGCTCGGCTGAAGTTTTTGCCCTGGCGATCGCTGTTTCAAGCGGCATTTGTGGCTGTAGTGCTCCTGGCGCTCCCAGTTGATATCTTGTTGCAGGTTGCGAGCCGCTATGGCAATCAGTCCCCTGCACTTGAAAGCATGGTGAGCCTTCTGATGTCGCCCTCTATGGCACTCATCATTGGTCTTGGCTTGCCCGTCGGCTTAGGGGCCTTAGCGGTGTTTGCCTTAGAGCGCATCGATCGCTCTAGCATCAGCACAGGCAGTTTATGGGGTCTGGTGCTCTGTGTAGCGCTTGTATTTCTCTTGGAGAAGTGGCTGCTCTTCGGATCGCCTGGATTTAGCATGACTGTGCTGGCGCTGATTGCTGTCGGCGTTTTTTGGAAGGGACGCCCCTACTGGCACTCATACAGACGGTGGTAATGTTCTATGGTGGCGCTGGGTCTGAGGGATCGACTGCTGTCACGAGCCGCTCTAAGACATCCGTCAGGCGATCGAGCCGTTGCAGCGATTCCTGTTGCGCTTCGGTGAGCGTTTGTACCGCATCACTGAGCGCAAAAACTTGGTACCCCTGCTGCTGTACATGGCTTGCAAGCGCATCCAATCGTTGCGATAGGCAATCGACGGTTTCGGTCGTTGCAAGTACCGCTTCACCGATCTGTTGCACAATTAACTCTAATTCTGGGCGATTTTCAGCATCCACAGTCCGCAAACCTTTAGTGCAAGCGAATAGCCATATTGTTATATCAGTTCAAAGAACGATCGTTGCAGACTGATCTTGGGTGAGGACGTGGTGTTGCCGTGCCCCTACAAGCGGTGTTACCTGCTCGCTTTAAGTTGTATTAGATTTTAGACCAGTTCGATCAGGTTGCAACACCGTCACGTAGAACGGTGTTACAGCAGAAAGCAACAGCAACAGCCGCTTACTTGACCTGAATCTTCGCCAGAGTTGTGTTCTGGTAGTATTGCAGCAAAATTTGTTGATAGTTAGTACCACGTTGTGCAAGGTTATAAGCACCCCATTGGCTCAAGCCTAGCCCATGTCCAAAACCACGACCGCTCACCTGAAAGGTCGTAGGTGCAGCTTGCGCTTTTTCTTTACTTGCTTCCAGCACAGGCTGAGGAACAATGCTGAAGAGTGTACTTCTCAGGTTCAGAGCGGTTTGAAGGGCCTCACCGCTGACGATCTTCTGACCTTTATCGCCCACCACTCGCATTGACTTGATCCGTCCGCATGCAGTTGTTTCCACAGCCTGAAACGAGATGATGTTACCCACTCCAGGAATGCGCTTGCTTAAGGCAGTGCGGGAAAATTCTTCTCCCCACTGAGCCACGGGCGATACCTCTGGGAAGTTTTCTTTGACCGATCGCAGGTAAGGCACTGGACTTGACCACACATCCTCAGAATTTTCGGTACAGCCGCCAGCAGACGAGTGGAAGGCCGCCTCAATAATCTGACCACTGGAGACTAGCACTTGCTCAGCTGTCGCATTCACCGCCGTCTGTGTGCCCGTTGATTCATCCCGAATGCCTCTATAAACTTGTGATGCCGTTGTGTCTACCACATCATAAATGCCGTTGGTCGCTCGTTGGCGATGATACAGCGCATAGGAACGCGCTGCGACTGCCTGTGCTTTCAAGGCTTCCTGGGGCCAGTTGCCGTTCATTTCGCCACCCAGAACGCTGTAGAGATATTGTTCTAGATCGACGTAGTTGACAGCGATGAGCCCGCTTTTGCCTGGGACAACGAGCGTACGACCACGATACCAGCGATCGCCGATATATACGTAGCCGCCTTCCGTTGGCTCAACCCAAAGTTGGCTTGACTGCCAGCGATCGAGGCTAACGCTACCCTGTTTGGGCTGAGCGATAAAGGCATTCATTGGTGCAATTTCGCCCAAGGGTTGCCCGTTACTACCGCGTACGATCCCTTTCGTCGAACTGCCAATGGCGACCTGACTAACGCCGTTCTCAACCGCAACTCGTAATTCCAACGCTGCTTCGGCCGGACGACTAACGGCGCTTTCCATCACGGCAAAGGCTGCCATCCAGATAAAGAGTTCCAACCACCGACTGCGTCCTTTCAAATGCTTTAGCGTTCTCAGCTGAGAGAACAGTAAAAAGGGGAAGCGTTCCAATGACATTTTCAGAAGTCTCCTCACAGGTTCAAGCACTTAAAAGCAGTCATCATAAAGTAGCCCTGATGCAAAGACGATCGCGCAATCCAAGATAGATTTAGCCAACGAGGCCTAATATACGTCAAATCGCTTTAGATAGAGTCAACCATTCTGAGGCAAATGTTCCCTCTTGACGCCAGATATACGGCTATTGAGAAAATGCTATGGGTCTCAACCCTTGCATCTTGTGTCTTCAACAGTTTGTAACGTTTATTAAACCAGATCCTTAAACCGAATTTGTCACTCATTCGTCTTTGTCAAACCCTTATGTCCTTCGCCTATGTCAGTATAGGTTCAGGAAGAAAATCCGTTTGGAACGCTAAGTTTTGCAGATTACATTCCTCGGAACCAGTTCTGGTGTGCCAACGCGATCGCGCAATGTTTCTAGCGTGGCGCTGCGCCTGCCCCAGCGCGCTGAATTTTGGCTGTTTGATTGTGGTGAAGGGACCCAACACCAGCTTCTACGCAGCGAGCTTAAAAGCAGCCAGTTGGCGCGCATTTTTGTCACCCACATGCATGGCGATCACATCTTTGGCTTGATGGGTCTGCTGGCAAGCTGCGGTTTGGCTGGCAATGTGCAGCGGATGGATATTTACGGCCCACCGGATTTGGATGAGTATCTCAAAGCCTGTCGGCGCTACTCGCAAACGCATTTTTCGTACCCGATCAAAGTGCATACGGTACGTCCCGGTGTGATTTACGAAGACAGCGAGTTTACGGTGAGCTGTGATCTGCTCAAACATCGTGTGCCTGCTTATGGCTACCGGATTGCTGAGCGCGATCGTCCTGGACATTTTGACGTGAAACGAGCTGCTGCCTTGGGCATTCCTTCGGGGCCGCTCTATGGCAAGCTGAAGCGTGGTGAGGTTGTTAGCCTACCCGATGGACGACGGGTAAATGGGGCTGACCTCTGTGGGCCTACAGAAATAGGACGCAAGCTAGCGTACTGTACGGATACGGTTTTTTGCGATACCTCGATCGCGCTGGCACAGGATGCCGATGTCTTGATTCATGAAGCAACCTTTGCGCACCAGGATGCGGAACTGGCGTATCAACGTCTGCACTCCACCTCGACGATGGCAGCACAGGTGGCACTGGCAGCACAGGTGAAGCGGTTGATTATGACGCATTTCAGCCCTCGCTATGCGCCTGGGAATGACATTGAGCTTAAAGATTTGCTGGCAGAAGCCCGGTCAATTTTCCCAAACACCGACATGGCTTCAGACTTTTGGACCTATGAGATTCCCCGGAGACAGTCACCTGAACTCGCGACTGTTTGACGGAATAATTGCGAGCAGGCAACGTTGATCTACTACCCCTTTCTTGACTAGCTGTTGGCTTGGCGGAGTCGATCGCGCACTTGTCCCATTCTGGCTTGGCTACTGATTGGGGCGCGTGGCTGAGGCAATTCAGTATTCGGCCATCCTGGCAAATCGATGCAAGGACATTCAAGGGCTGCAACGCCTTGAACCTTTACAGGTTTCGGCATCTCACAGCGAGAGCACGGATCAATCTCCCAGAGGGGGCTTAATAGTTCTGCGATCGTTTGCTGAGTACCTTCGAGATAGCAGTCGCCTGCATCTGCTGAACGAACTTGCTGCCAACAGTCCTCAAATTCCTGGCTGTAGCGATCGCCCTGAATGACTGAACGAGGCAACACGGCACTTTTACCACCATGAAGCAAAAGCCGTTTGCCTAACTGAAACCAATAGGCGAGATACTGCTTAACCTGTTGTTCTGATGCCATAACGTAAAAGCAAAGGGCGCAAAGTGCCCTCCAATAGTTGAGTGAATTGCTCTACTCCCCTCATGGCGCTTCTGTCACTAACAGGTCTTCTGCCAAAGGTGGAATTTCAAAGGGATTTTGTCTGATGAGATTCTGTTTGATTGTTCCATGCTAGTCTGCGCAGTCCTGCTTCTACTGACTGCAAATCTGTATCTATATTTAAGTTCTTGGCGATCGGGAGGGGGTAGGGAGTGGGGAGGAGGGGGAGCTTAAAGCTCAAAATTTCTACGCTCTACGCTTGCTTTTTCTAGTGGCACGCCCAATGTGCTTAAGTTCAGGACGTGACCACCAGTCACTAGGTAAACGGGCTGCGCGATCGCGCCAATTTGGCGCGTTAGCATGCCGAGCCGATCGCGAAACAAGCGTCCCACTGGATAGGCAGGTACCACACCCCAGCCTGTTTCTTCTGCGACAAAAATGATGTCGCTGGTTGCGTGCTGGAGGCTTTCCAGCAGATTGTGCAGGGTTTTGCTCCAGGTGGCTTCGTCTTGCTCTAAGAGGTTCGCGAGCCAAGTGCCTAGGGAGTCCACCAAAAGACAGCTATTGGATGGGGCTGTTTGAATCGTTTCAGCTAGCGCGATCGGGACGGTTAGCGTTTGCCAGGTGGAGGGACGCCGCTGTTGATGTTGCTCAATGCGTTGCTGCCACTCGCGATCGCTTGTATCGATCTGAGCCGTCGCCACGTAAAGGACGGACTTACCGGAGCGCTTTGCTAGTGTTTCTGCCCATTCACTCTTGCCCGATCGGGCGGGTCCCGTTACCAGAATAAGCTGATGCTCAGAAACCATAGTGCTGCGTTGCCATGCTTACTTCAAGTCTGGATCAGGTTCTAGTATCCATCTGTTCACGCATTGGCGTACTGTTTGCCAATTTAGGCAGGCAGCCCATGGAAGCGAGCGATCTCGCCTCTGCGTAAGCTGATGCAGGCTTAGGACTTGTTAAAAAATAACTGCATACTTTTGGCTTAGCTATCAGCTATCAGCTTTTCTCTAATGGCTGACCGCTGACCGCTGATGGCTGACCGCTACAGTCCATGACGTTATCTCTTTACAGCCCCTTAAAGTCTACTTGAGGCAGCCTAATATCGAGTTGCGCCATGTTTGAACTGAGTCGAGCGATCGTTCCAGCCACTTGAGTTTGTTCCAGGTGCAGTTGAGTCCTAGTTGAGTTGGGTCGAGCGATCGTTGAGCATTATCAAGCTAGCTCTGGGTGAAGTCGAGTCACAGTTTTGCTCAGTCGAGCTAGCTCTGGGTGAAGTCGAGCCATGTTTTAGCTCAGTCAGGCTAGCTCTGAGCTAGGTCGAGTCATACATTAGCTCAGTCGGGCTAGCTCTAAGCTGAGTTAAGCATGTTTAACGCTGAGTCAACCTGCTTACGGGGTGCCTTGAGCAGCACTTGGCTCCGCTTTGGCGCGTCTGTGACCCATTGCTTTGAATCGTTCGCCGAGTTAGTCGGCAACGCTCTTAAGCCCAAGGGCATGTTTGGCGGCTGTTTTCAAAAAAGTCGGGGATCTGAAGGTCTAGCAGATCTAAAAAGCCTTCGGTAAGCCTGCCTGCTTCAACACTGCATTGGCTGTATGGCGAGACTTGATGAAACCGTCTACAACAAAGCGGCGATCGGTAATGGGGCTGTACCAGATTTCATGATCTCCTTTGCCCTGGCGCTCAAAGGAGCAGCCTGCGTCTGCCAGTCGCTTCTTGAGTGCTGCCATAGCGTTGCAGTCATAGGCGAAGCAGCCATTTAGGAGGCCACCTGAATGAGTTCCTGCCGATGGCTGGTAAGTTGCACCGCGATCGCGCCTGCATAATCAGCAGCAATCACATGATTGAGCACCAGCAGATCGGGGATTAGATCCCGAAGCTTTCGGCTCAGCGCCTCAATGGTATCGGCTTCAGTGGCTAAGCCTGGCACATCGTCGCTCGTTGCCACCCAAACCGAGGCATCGTTGTCCCAGACGGCATCGACCTGATAGACGATCGGTTCCATGTTTGCCTCTCTTGAGCGTTAGCGTTAGCCTGCGCGATCGTACTCATCGCCTCTCCAGTGTAAAACATGACTCACCCCCACTCCCCACTCCCCACTCCCTACTCCCTTTCCTATAATCAAGTTGCGGCAACAAAAACTCCCTCCTCCCACCATGCCCCCATCCGAATTCCTCCCCGACTTGCCCAACTACGACCCCGAACCTGCCGATGGCGTGCGCGTGGGTGAATCACCCGTACCCGGACTGACCCTACGACGGATTTTGCGGGGACATGAAGATGACATCGGTCGGATTGCCTGGTCACCCGATGGTTCACTGCTTGCCTCACCTTCAGACGATACAACTATCCGCATTTGGGATGTCGCTAGCAGCAGAGCGTTACAAACATTGCAAGGGGATGGCGAAATTAACAGCGTAGCGTGGTCGCCTAATACTCAGCGCCTCGCCTCGGATAATTCTTCTGGTAATACAATCTGCTTGTGGAACGTGGCTAGCGGTAAGCCTTTACAAACTTTGAAAGGGCATACCGACATAGTTTGGAGCGTGAAGTGGTCACCTGATGGTCAGCGTCTCGCTTCGGGTTCTCAAGATCAAACCATCTGCCTATGGGATACGGTTAGTGGCAAGAAACTACAAAGTTTACGAGGGCACACCAGCTGGATTCAAAGCGTAGCGTGGTCACCTGATGGTCAGCACCTCGCTTCGAGTTCTGGTGACGACACCATCCGCTTATGGGACGCGACCAGCGGCAAGCATTTACATACTCTGCAAGGGCATACTAACTCGGTTTACACTGTGGAATGGTTGCGAGATAGTCAGCGCCTCTTGTCGGCTTCGGCTGACAACACCATTCGCCTATGGGATGCAACCAGTGGTAAGACATTGCAAATGTTGGAGGTTCATTCAGGCTATGTTAGATGCATCGCTCTTTCCACTAATGATAAGTGGTTGGCTTCCAAGAGCAGTGATAATACCGTCCGTATATGGCGTTGTGACACCTGGGCATGCGTGGCGGTGATAAATGAAGCAAGTGACACCTACGATCCCAGTGTTGCCTTCCACCCCAGCCTTCCCTTGCTAGCAACACTGGGAGAAAAAGATTGTACGATTCGCATCTGGGAGTTAGACGAGAGCCTTTTGCTCGGACAGGCGCAGAAAAGCGTCCACTATACAACCGCAAAAATTGTCCTGGTCGGGGATTCCGGTGTAGGCAAAACGGGTTTGGGCTATCGGCTCGCGCAAAACGAATTCAAGGAACACGCCTCCACCCACGGTCAGCAGTTCTGGGTGATTGATGAACTGGGCAAAACCCGCAAGGACGGCACGCAATGCGAAGCGGTGCTCTGGGATCTGGCAGGTCAGCATGTGTATCGCTCCATCCACTCCATCTTTTTAGACCATGTGAATGCCTCGCTGGTCTTGTTTGACCCCAGCAACCGTCAAGATCCACTTAAAGGGGCAGAGTTCTGGCTGGAGCAGCTAAAAGGAAACGCTCAACTACCGCCCAGCGTGTTGGTCGGGGCACGGGTGGATCGCGGTGCGCCCGCCCTCTCCCAGCAAGACCTGGAGCAGTTTTGCCAGCGCTACGGCATCAGCGGTGGCTATATCAGCACCAGCGCCATGACGGGTGACGGGCTACCAGAACTGCTGGAGCGTCTCAAAGCTCAGATCCCCTGGGACGAGATGACCACTACCGTCACCACCGTCACCTTCAAGCGCATTAAAGACTACGTGCTGGCACTCAAGGAACAGCCCGATCGCAAAAATGTACTGGTCAGTCCAGCAGAGTTGCGCGTCTTACTTGAGACCTCGCTTGAGACCTCGGAGGTTTCCGAAACCGACCAGGTCTGGACGTTCACTGATGCCGAGATGATGACCGCCGTGGGGCATCTGGAAAATCATGGCTATGTATCTATCCTGCGGAGTTCTGCGGGTGAGCAATCGATCTTGCTCAGGCCCGAATTGCTGGTGGGTCTGGCAGCGTCGATCGTGCTCCAGGCAGACAAACACCCCCGCGAACTGGGAGCCATCAATGAAGCGGAACTGCTAAAGGGCAACTATGCCTTTGATGAACTCAAGGGTCTGGAGCCAGCCGAACAGCAGCTTTTGCTGGATGCCGCCGTGCTGCGCTTTCTCGATCACAGCATTTGTTTCCGCGAAACCCTGGACACCGATACGCTGTTGATCTTTCCAGCACTCATCAAGCAAAAGCGCCCTCTGCAAGACGATACTCCCTTCAGCGACGATATTTCCTACATCGTGCGCGGTCGGGTCGAAAACATCTACGCCACGCTGGTGGTCTTGCTCGGCTACACGCCCTCCTTTCTCCGCATCAATCACTGGCAAAACCAGGCGCAGTACGAAATGGACGCGGGGCAAATCTGCGGCTTTCGCATGCTGGCAGACCGTGAAGGCGAGATTGAACTGGTGCTCTACTACGGCGACCAGATGCCCACCAGCGGACGCACCGCGTTTCAAACCCTGTTTGAACAGTTCCTCTATCAACGCGAAGTCGAAGTCACCCGCTTTCCACCTGTTCTCTGTGAGAACCATCACCGCCTGGAGCGTACCACTGTCACCAAGCGCAGTCGGGAGGGCAAGACCTTTGCCTTCTGTGAGGAGTGCGGCAGCAAAGTGGATCTCCCAGCCGCGCAACCTGCTAGCATTGGCACCAGCGCCTCTAGCTGGCTGCAACGGGAAGAAGCGATCGCCCGCCTGCGGAATACCTATGAAACCCACCTTTCCAATGTCAAAGGCTACCGTCGCCAATGGGCGGCTCCCCGCTGCCACCTCAGCTATGTGCCAGCCCAGGAAACCTGGGCTAAAATCTTCCAGCATGATTTGCGGGATGCGGGCATTTATTTGGTGAGCGATGTGGCACAGGTTCAACCTGATGATTATGTCGTGGTGTTGGATACGCCTGCCTATCAGCAAGCATGGCAACAATCTGCGGCAGCGCTGAAAGACGATCGCACCTTGATTCAGTCACGTTTAGTCAGCAAGAAGCGCCTGCTTTCCCTTGTCCTGGAAAGCAAAACCACATCAGCTTCCTCGCATGATTTGCGTGGGTGCAAACCTGGCGACTTTTGCAATCCCTCCCACTATCCTGTCAGCCTGTTTGATTTGGTGCTGAATTTGTACGCCATTCCCTTTGATCTTATGGGCTTTGCGCCGCTACGTGAAAGCTTGCACCGACAATGGGAAGAGAACCTGAGTCAATTTGCCCCAGACCTTACACCAACTATTAAATCGCTCAAAGTCTTTATTAGCTACGCCCACAAAGACGAAGAATTTAAAGATGAGTTAGTGACAATGCTTGCCAGTATGCAGCGTCAAGGAATCATTAATGCGTGGCAAGACCGCTTGATTGAACCTGGTGATGAGTGGTATCAAGCCATTCAAACCGCGATGAATGAGTGTGACATAGCCTTACTGCTCGTGAGCAAAAACTTCCTTGCCTCGCGCTTTATCTCCGATCAAGAAGTACCCCGATTGCTGCAACGACGCAAAGAAGAAGGCATGCGCGTCATCCCTATCATCATCCGTCAGTGCATGTGGAGCAGCGAACCTATCCTCAAAGATCTGCAAGCCCTACCACGCGATGGGAAAGCCGTGATTACGTTTTCTGAGGGGAATGGCGATCGTGACCAGGCTTGGGCGGACATTGTCAAAGCGCTTGAAAAGCGTGCGAAAGAGTTCCAGTAAGTAGGAAGTAGGGAGCAGGGAGTAGGGAGACAATTCAAAACTCTTGCTCCTCTCGCCTCACTCAAAACTCAATAGCCCTTAGCCCACTGCTCCGCAGAAGCAAGCATCTACATCCTTCATCCTTTAGCCTTTCCCCTCACAAGTTCCCAAAGCCTTTCTTCTTCTTGTCCTTCTTCTTCTTATTGCCCCCAGTCGCGTAGCCGCGCCAGCCAGGTTGTGGGGGACGGTTGCCGCTGGGCATGCCACCCATACCGGGCATCCCAGGCATCCCGCCCATACTGGGCATCCCACCCATGCCGGGAAAGCGTCCCTGTCCCATTTGCTGCATGAGCGATCGCATCTTCTGGAAGTCGCTTACCAGCTTGCTGACATCGCTTTCACCATAGCCAGCACCACGGGCAACGCGACGACGACGACTGGGCGAACCGGATAGCAATTCGGGATTTTTACGCTCGGCGACGGTCATTGAGCCAATCATGGCTTCGGCACGTTTAAGCTGCTTTTCGCCCTGCTGCAACTGCTCGTCGCTGATCTTGCCCATGCCGGGAAGCATTTTCATAATGCCGCCCAGCGACCCCATGTTCTTGAGCATCCGGGTCTGCTTGAGGAAGTCGGTGAAGTCGAACTTAGCAGAGAGAATTTTCTCCTGCATCTTTTCGGCTTCATCCATGTCTACTTCTTCTCGCGCTTTCTCGACCAGAGTCAGCACATCACCCATACCCAGAATGCGAGACGCCATGCGATCGGGATAGAAGGGCTGCAGCGCCTCAACTTTTTCACCGACCCCGATAAATTTGATCGGCTGACCGGAGATTTGTCGAACTGAAAGTGCTGCTCCACCACGCGTATCGCCATCCATCTTGGTCAGAATGGCACCCGTGATGCCGATTTGACTGTGGAAGGTTTGGGTGAGGTTGGCCGCTTCTTGACCTGTCATCGCATCGACAACCAGCAGCACTTCATCGGGCTGCACGGTGTTTTTAATCTGCGCCAGCTCTGCCATCATGTCGGCATCGATTTGCAGTCGTCCCGCCGTGTCAATGATGACGGTGTTGATGCCATCGGCTTTGGCTTTCTCGACCCCTTGACGCGCAATGTCAACTGGATTCGCGTCTTTACCCAGTTCAAAGACGGGCACATCGATCTGGCGACCGAGGGTAAGGAGTTGGTCGATCGCCGCTGGACGGTACACATCCGTTGCGACGAGCAGCGTAGAGCGGTTTTCTTTACGCAAATGCAGCGCTAGTTTCGCGGTGGCAGTAGTTTTACCCGTCCCCTGCAGACCCGCCATGAGAATGACGGTTGGTGCCGTAGCTGCCTCGGCGAGAGGCGCATTGTCGCCGCCCATCACCTGCACCAATTCGTTGTGGACAATTTCAATAAATTGCTGATCGGGGCGCACGCCAGCGATGACTGCCGCGCCTTGAGCATTGGTTTCAACCGCTGCGACGAAATCTTTCACGACCTGAAGGCTGACATCTGCTTCTAGCAGAGCCCGCCGCACTTCACGCACAGCATCTTTAATATTGGCTTCGGAGATCTTGTCCTGACCTCGCAGCTTTTTCCAGGTAGACTCCAGGCGATCGGAGAGCGCTTCAAACATGACTCATTTCTTGCCAGCTAGTTATTTCTGCAAACAGAGAGTGCGATACCACTGCCCACAAAGCAGCCTCACAGTAAATCGCTGCTTGCTCTCTATCCAGATTAGCGCTTTCGGTTCGCTTCATTCAGTGAATCCACGAAAAGGCTGGCATAGAAAAGCAAACTACTGCTTGCTAACGGATTGCTATGAGTGGTTTGGTTACTGTCAGAACGCTTGCAGTAAGCTGGAAAAAGATCGCCTTATGGCGTGTTAAGCGATTAGCTTACCGACGAGTACGGCTGTGATCACATAAGAAAGACAGCGCATCGGGGCATACTAGCTGAAACTAACCTGAATCATCACGCACTCGTTGAGTGTTTCTCCAGCCAAGGCAGACCACCATGCATATCTCTGAGCCATCGACTATGCCATTGAGCGAGCATGAAGAGGCCGTTACTCGGACGAATGGTCCGGAGAGGCAGTCCCCCGATCGTGTCGCGCTGGCGATGGACAATCAGCAGCATATTGCTGCTGGCCCGATGGGAGCTCAAAACGAGCCAGATCCCAGCGCCTGGTGGCACTATTTTCAGCGATCTAGTCAGTTACTCATGGCGATTATTGAGCCAATGACGCTGACCTTGCAGTACGCGAATGATTTCTTTTGCCGGATGGTTGGCGTTACCACAGGCACCCAGGGCGATCTCGCTCAGCTGCTGCAACAACGACTCAGCGAAGCAGACAATACTGCCATTCAGCGATTGTATTGCAGGCATCTGCTGCATCGCGTTCTCGAGCAGTTTTACCAGTTCAATCCGCAGGGCTGCCGCTTGTTAGAGGAACCAATCATGGTTTCTCTGCAAAGCCCACTGTATCCAGAGTTGCGTTATGTCGAGTTTTGGTTGCGATCGGATCAGTTAACCATCACGCGCCTGAATCCTCAATTAGATGAGTTTGCTGATCTGGGTCTGGAACGCATGGCAGTGGAGGCCATAGCCGCGACGCTGAATGATCCGGAGCAGTTTGAATCGCTCGCACAACGGCTGCGGTTAGACAACTACCAGGTTGATGGCTGGCTGCTGCTAGAAGGGCTGGATATAACGGAACGGGAAATTGTGCGCCGCATTACGCACCTGTTGATCGATCGCGATTCGATTCTGCGACCCCAAAAATTTGGTGAACTGAATCAGCAAATGCGATCGCTCTTTCGTGCCCAAAATACGCTGGTACTCAGCATTGAAGCCGATCAAATCCGATTATTTATGGGTTCGCTGAGCGAGGAGCCACACACGACCCTGTATCCGCTGAAGTCTTTGCAGCAATCGCACTTCATGCGCGCCATCCGCACCAATCAGGTGTTGACTGTCCCTGACCTCGCTGCCGATCCCCGTACCGACGCAGGACGGCAATTGGTGGCGATCGGCGTCCGTTCGTTGCTGCTGATTCCGCTGCTGGCACCGAGGGTTGTCGTGGGGGACACTGCGATACAGGCCAGTATAGGCAGAGACGCTCAAGAGGGCGAGCAAGAGAGAGACACGAACACGCAAGCGCACGAACATACAGAAACTCATGCCGCTTCTGACTCCCAGTCCATTGCTGATCCAACAGCCACCGCTCTTGACGCAGTGGGTGTTGTGGCTCTCTTAAGCGATCGCCCCCACAGCTTTGATGCGATCGACTGCCGTCATGCTGAGCAACTGATTCCTGCTTACACCAGAGCACTCACGGCTGCTCAACGGCAACTCGTGCAGCAGCGCTTTATCACGAATATTCACCCAGCTGTAGAATGGCGCTTTTTGCAAGAAGCCGAGCGACGCGGTCTGGGGTTGCCTCCAGAGCCGATCGTGTTTACCAATGTGTATCCGCTGTATGGCATTTCGGATATTCGGGGATCGTCAGATGAACGCAACCGAGCGATTCAAGCCGACTTGCTGGAGCAGTTTCACCTGGGTTTAGCGGCTGTTGATGCAGCCTGTCAGACTAGAGAAACCAGTTTGGGACGACAACTGCACCTGGATTTGGTGGAGCATATTCGCCAGATGCAGGAGTGTGTCACTGTCGACGCGGAAGTGAGTCGGCTGCGCTACCTGCACGATCATCTGGAACTTTACTTTGACTATTTTGCTCAGTGTGGGGACGCTGCGATCACGGCTGTGAGTGCATACCGTGCTGCCTGCGAGAATGAACATGGCTGCGTGTATCGGGCACGTGCTCATTACGATGAACTGATTCGACAGATTAACGCCCTTTTGCGCGAAACCTGGGATCGCTGGCAAAGCGCCATGCAGCAGACAACCCCTCACTATTGCGACATCGAAGCCACAGACGGGATCGACCACATGATCTACGCGGGAGCGTCGATCGATCCTAAATTTGGCAGCTTCCAACTCCGTAGTCTGCGCTATGAGCAATTGTGTGCCGTATGCGACTGTGCGAGAACCGCTTTTCACTTGCAGGAGAAATATAGTACGCACATGCAAGTCACACATCTAGTGCTGGTGCAGGATACCGCAGTGGACATTTTCCACGACGAAACGACAGAGCGATTGTTTGATGTGCGGGGTAGTCGCGATACGCGCTACGAAATTGTTAAAAAGCGCATTGATAAGGCGGTTGACGAAGAAACTGGTACGCGCATCACACAGCCTGGAATGCTGACTCTGGTCTTCTGCACCGAGGAAGAGCGGACGGAGTACCAGCAGTATCTCCGCTATCTGATGCGCGAAGGTTGGGTGGATGCTGAGGTCGACCGCGGTACCGTGCAACCACTTCAGGGAGTAACGGGATTGAAATATGCTCGCGTCCGCATTCTCCCTGAAAAGGCTGAATTAGCCCAAACCTAGCCACTCCAACACGCCTTGTCCAGTGGCGTACTCGATGACCAGCGTTAGCGCAAAACCAATCATGGCAGCACGACCATTGAGGCGTTCTGCATACTCGCTAAAGCCGAATTTCGGCTCTTCTAACTTGGGGGTAACCGTTGGTTGAGATTGAGTCATGAGTCAGTAGTTCTCAATAAGGCTGATGGATTTACACAACGTTGCCAGCAGGAGCGCCTCACTCAATAGCTAACTCGCAGCAACGACAGTAGCTTAGTTACAAAAGTTTACGTTAATACTATAACGTTTGATTGAGAGGAAAGATCTCGATCGCCCAAACTAAAATGACTGATCTACTAACAAGCGCTGGCGGAAGATTTCTGGGGCGAGGTCTTGCATCGCGTCAGCTCTCTTTTTTGGAGGGTTGGATGAACGAACACGATCGTACGGCTTTCTACCCACGATTACGTCCTTCAATCGATTTTCAAGGGGCATTGAAGGCGATACAGTAGTAGGGAGGTCTAAAGTAACAACTCTTAACAGATAACCAATCTGTTTTGGATCGCTCTACTCGGCTCGTAGGTTAGTACCAGTGGCTTTCGTTCTTAGTCAACCGCTGCGAAGTTTCAGGCAAAATGGAACAGGGAGCCGACAGAGTTTCACTGTCATTTAGCAAACGTCTGGGTAGGCATATTTATGCACAAAGTATTACGTTCAATCATGAAGCCGTGGGTGAAGGCGCTCATGGCGATCGGTTTAGTCATCGCACTGTCGTTTGGGCACGCAGGTGGTGCGCTGGCAGCAGGTGGTGGTCGCATTGGAGGCGGCTCTTTCCGTGCACCTAGCCGCAGCACTTACTCCGCTCCACGTTCCTATGCCCCCGGTGGTGGTTACGGCGGCGGCTACGGCGGTGGTTATGGTGGTGGCTTCGGATTGCCCTTCCTTTTCCCGGTCTTTGGTTTGGGTGGTGGGGCAGGCGGATTGTTCAGCATCCTGATCTTTTTGGCAGTGGCCAACTTCCTGGTACAAAGCTTCCGTCGATCGCGTTCTGATGACGACAGCCTGGGCTACAGCGCTGAAAACCCAACGATTTCGGTTGCCAAGCTACAAGTGGGTCTGTTGGCAGAAGCGAGAGAGCTGCAGTCCGACCTGAACAAAATTGCCCAAAAAGCGGATACAAGCTCTACGACTGGGTTGGCTGAAGTGCTTCAAGAGTCCACGCTGGCGCTGTTGCGGCATCCAGAATACTGGATTTACGCTGGTTCTACCGTGCAACAAACGCGGTTAGAAGCAGCAGAGTCGCAGTTCAACCGCCTGCTGATTGCTGAGCGCAGTAAGTTCAGCGGCGAAACCTTGTCTAACGTTAACAATCAGCTCAAGCAAGCATCTAGCGGTCTTGCTGTCGCTGAGAAGGGTGGGGCTTTGGCTCAGGCAGATGGGCCTGGTGAATACATTGTGGTGACGCTGTTGGTCGGCTCTCAAGGCAAGCTGGAACTGCCGAAAGTAAACAGCTCAGATGATCTGCGGCAGGCGTTGCAGCAGTTAGGTGGTGTGTCGAGCGATCGCCTCCTGGCTCTCGAAGTGCTTTGGACACCGCAAGCTGAAGGTGAGGTGCTGACAAGCGACGATGTACTGGTGCAGTATCCAGACTTAAAGCTTGTTTAAGGCGCTTAATCTGATCGTTATAGATGACAACGAGTCATAAAAAAGGGGCTAAATGCCCCTTTTTTTATGGTCTGTAATACAGTCTTGCCACACGCAACCCCTCATACTAGGAAGAGTCGTAGAACTATTGCACTGGCATGACATCACCGCTTCGGACTTTAGGAGTGCCTCCCAACGCCTGGTCGGTCAACGCTGCGATCGCGGATATTACCCGTCCGCCCCTCGATTCCAACATCATTACGCTGACCACTGCTACCAAAACGCTACGCCTGGATCTGGCCAAAGCGGCCATCCTGATCATTGATATGCAAAACGATTTTTGCCATCCTGATGGCTGGTTGGCGCATATTGGTGTTGATGTGAACCCGGCACGTCAGCCGATCGCCCCACTTCAGGGTTTGCTGCCTGTTTTGCGGGGTGCTTCAGTGCCGATTTTATGGGTCAATTGGGGCAATCGTCCTGATTTGCTCAATATTAGCGCTGGGCTACGGCACGTCTATAATCCCACTGGTGATGGGGTGGGGTTGGGCGACCCGTTACCAGCAAATGATGCCCCAGTACTGATCAAAGAAAGCTGGGCAGCCGCTGTGGTAGACGAGCTTGAGCAAAAGCCAGAAGATATTCGAGTGGATAAGTACCGGATGAGCGGCTTTTGGGACACGCCGCTAGACAGCATTCTGAAAAACCTGGGCAAGACGACACTGTTCTTTGCGGGCGTCAATGCCGATCAGTGCGTGATGGCAACCCTGCAAGATGCCAATTTCCTGGGCTACGATTGCCTCTTGTTGACTGATTGCAGCGCTACAACATCCCCCGACTATTGCTGGCAGGCAACGCTGTACAACGTTAACCAGTGCTTTGGTTTTGTGGCGGATTCCCACGCACTTTTAGATGCGATTAAGTCTAGTGTTTAGTGGTCAGTGGTCAGTGGTCAACTGCTGTGAATGATGGACTACGAACCACTGACTAAAAACAGTCAAACATTTGCAGACCTTTTCTTCCCCACTCCACCTGAGGAATATCCATGGACTCTGAAAGCTGCGTCATTCCGATTGTCAAATCGCCGCTCGATTACCAGGCGTTTCGGATTAGTCCTCACGACACAAATCGGTTGGCAATCGTGTTTGATCCCCAAATTGCCAACATGTCGCTCACGCTATGCGTCGAAATTTTTGATGTTGGTGGGAAAACGCCGCCCAACCGTCATCAGCTTGCAGTCGAAATGTTTTTTGTCCTCAAGGGCGAAGGCTTGGCAACCTGCGATGGCAAAACGGTACACGTTCAGGCAGGCGATAGCATTTTGGTGCCTCCTACAGGCATTCATGGGATCGAAAACACGGGGGCAGGACGCCTGTATGCCCTTTGTTTTATGGTGCCAAACGAGGATTTTGCTGAACTCATTCGTAGCGGCATTCCTGTTGAATTAGATGAGGAAGATATGGCGGTCTTGCGTCGCACACCTTCACCAGTGCTGTGTTGAGGGGGATGTTCAACGTTCGTCCCAAAGAAACGGCGTCTATGCTCACTCGTGATGGAGTGCGGTTGGATGCTGATGTCTATCGTCCCGATGATGAGGGTTCGTTTCCTGTTTTACTCATGCGACAACCCTATGGGAGGGCGATCGCCTCTACGGTCGTGTATGCCCATCCCACCTGGTATGCCGCTCATGGTTACATAGTGGTGATTCAGGATGTCCGTGGGCGTGGTACGTCGGACGGTTCGTTCAAGCTCTTTGCCCATGAAATTGAGGATGGCGAGGATACCGTCAACTGGGCAGCCAACCTTCCCGGCAGCACGGGGCAGGTTGGCATGTATGGCTTTTCGTATCAAGGCATGACGCAACTGTACGCTGCTGTTGCAAAGCCACCTGCGCTTAAAGCTATTTGTCCCGCGATGATTGGGTATGACCTGTATACCGACTGGGCGTATGAAGGTGGCGCGTTCTGCTTGCAAGCCAATCTTAGTTGGGCCATCCAAATCGCGGCAGAAACGGCTCGGCTGAAGGGCGATGTCACAGCCCACCACACCCTTGCAACAGCAGCCAGAAATTTGCCCCTCTGCGATCCCGTGCCAACCCAGTCTGGCATCTTAAAAACGCTTGATCCAGAGTCCTTCTACCATGAGTGGTTGCAGCATTCTGAACCAGACGACTATTGGGAAAAGCTATCGCCCAAGACGTATTTGCACGATGTTAATTTGCCAATGCTGCATATTGGCGGTTGGTTTGACACATTTCTGCGGGGAACGATGCATCTCTACAAAGAAATGGCAAGCCGTAGTGCCGATCGCCAGCAGTTGCTGGTGGGTCCGTGGGCGCATTTGCCGTGGGGACGTAAAGTGGGTGCGATCGACTTTGGAACCAAAGCGTCTACCCCCTGCGATCGCTTGCAAATTCGTTGGTTTGATCAATTCCTCAAAGGCTTGAATACTGGCTTGTTGGATGAACCCGCGATCGCCCTTTTTGAGATGGGCAGCAACCAGTGGCGTTTCTTTGACCAATGGCCCAGTGCCGAATCAACTCCCTATGTCCTTAATAGCACTGGGTTAGCCAGTATGAGCGATCGTGAAGGCACTCTCATCCCGATATCCCCGCACCCCGCACCCCTTCAACGCCCCACTCCCTCACCGCTTCCCGCATTATCCGACACCTTCGTCCATGATCCCTGGCGATCGGTGCCTGCTCTTGGTGGTCATGCCTCCATTCCCTCTGGCCCGCAAGACCGTTCCAGTCTCGACTGCCGCACCGACGTTCTTACCTACACCTCAGAACCGCTCACTGAAGACTTGTATCTGGCAGGTGATGTCTCTGTGTTGATTTATTGTGCAGCAGACGCTTTGAGCTTCGACTTGTGCGCTATCTTGGCTGAGGTGCGATCGCATGGCAGTGTCTACAATTTCACACAGGGCTATGTGCGTGTGCCTCCAGGACAGGTAACCGTACCGCTGCAAATAATGCTCCAACCCACATGTATTCGCCTTTCCAAAGGCAATGCTCTTCGTCTCAGCCTCAGTGCAGCGTGTTTCCCATCGTACCCAGTCAATGCGGGAACGGGCGTGCCTGCCAGCGAAACCCGTTTAATTGATCAGCAGATTATTACCGTGACTGTTGCAAGTGGGAGCGATCGCCCGTCTCAGATTTTGCTGCCCGTAAGGCAATAGCCTTTGTTAACGTTGTTTGTACCGAGTGCGTACTAAGCGGTATGAGCGGAGCCAGCATTGAGGTATTCTTGTGCTAACAATTGCTTAGAGCGTTATGAGCTACACGTTAATTCGTCGACAAAAGATTAAAATGCACCATGAGATTGTGCCTTGGACAGAAGCAAAATAGGCACACGCTTTGTCATGCTGAGCATGCATCAGTAAGATATTTAAATGTACTCACGGATCACCCCAATTTGTGATGACTAAACTGGCAGTATCAGGACGGGCAACCAAAGCAAAACTGATAGCAGAGGCTCAGATGGAAGCTGAACGCATGCGGGATGTGCAGCTTTTGTTAGCGCATCTGCTCCGGCAGGAGGATGTGACCATCAAGTTCATCCTGGACTGCCTGTATGATGTTGGCTCAGTCAACTTGATTAATCAAAAGGTGCGCTCTCAGCCGCTCAATCAATTGATGAAGGCGATCGCGGGCATGTCTAAACCCGCCTTCAAGCTGTTTGCGTTGCGCTGGTTATACAAAAACTGTCCGCGCCTGATTACCAACTGGCTGCACCGCAAAGTTCGCTTCAGTGCTCCAGACACCCAGCCCGCCGTTACGGTGACGAAGGTGATGGAAGCGCAGGCAAAGCCCACGCTAGCGATCAATCCAGCACCAGCAGTTAACGCAGCCGTAGCAGTCGATCCAGCAGTAGCCCCGTTAGTACAAACGCCAGAGAGCGAGCGTCAGATTCGGCAGTTGCAGCACCAGGTGCGCTGGCTCACGGGCATTCTGGTTGGCGTCGTTCTTCTATGGGGTGGTTCGATGCTGTTGCCTCACTATAATTTTCATTCCGGTGCGGCTCAGTCACAGGAAAACGTGCAGCAACGCTAGATATTATAGGCGCACAAGCAACTTTGCTGTCGCTGGGATCAGCTAAGGGTTCGGCAAATTGCCCTAGCCTGGTTCCGCTGTACTGGATTAGCGCCCCGTTGCCGTCTGAGCGGAGGACACCAGCTAGCGATAGCGGTTTTCGATTCGGCATACATCGGTTGGTCTTGAGAGATGAGGCGCGCAGCGATAATGGCAGCATCAAACCCACCCTGCCTGCCTCGTTGTCGGGCGATCGACATGATTTGGCGACTCCATTGGGCAATTTCCTGTTTTGCCTGCGCGTAGTCTGGTTGTCCTGGCTGCACTTTTCTAGCTTCCTGGATGGCGTACCAATATGGGGACGCCTGGTCACTCTTCATTGCTGCCAGTGCTCTCGCTTTTGCTAAGTGAGATGGTACTGACGGTTGAGCCGTATGAGTTACAGCCTTAGTTTGAACGGGCTGCGGTTTGACTGTGGCTCCAGTACCAGTAGAAAGATTGAGTCGGTTCGCACCTGATACTCCAAATTGTTGAGTGGTTGCGATCGGCTGTGGCGAGAGCGTCTTGACCGCTGGTTTTGTCGATACGGATATGGGCACGATTGTCTTCACATCCGGTATCTTCGCACCCGGTGCCTTCGTATTAGGGGAGGCTGCTGATACGGGCATCTGTCCAGAGCCTGTTTGTTCAGAGCCTGCTTGCTTCGTACCAGACTGAACCGCTTGTGGCGCTACTGACGAAGTTTTGGGTGTAAAAGCGGCACAATTACGCAGCAGCACTCCCAGAATCAACCCGACTACAACAAAACTGCCCCACCGCAACACAGGTTGCCAGAAAAGAGCATCAGAGCTTTCGTCGTTTACGTCTTTAGGGTGATCAGAATTTGACTGAGGCACGGTGGCTGCATGTGTGGGTTGAGCCACTCCATTCTCGTGATTTTGGGTGGCACTGTCGATAGGGTTGTACGTGCCAACACCATTTTGGGTGGAGGCTGACGTAAAACCATTATTTAAACCCTTAGCAAGAGGCATATAGCCGTTCGTTGAGCCATTTGAAGCTCCAGGACTACCGTAGGATGGAGACGCATGAGTGCTTCGGTTCTCTCCTGGCGTCCCGCCAGCATTCATCCCCATCGTCCCACCGTCAGACGCGTACAGCCCAATCTGCGTAGGGTTTGCTACCGCTGTTGTCGAAGCAAGATGCCCATTGCCATTGCCGTTGGCAGACACACCCAATAAACTGTGTCCTTGATTAGCCAAAGCTTGCAGAGTCGTAGGGTAATCTTTACCGGTTGCTGTTGCCGTTTGGAGTGTAGTCGAGCGATCGCCAACCGTCTGCATCGCGGCCTTAGCCCCTGTCAGTACAAGCGATTGCTGCAGCTTTTCGGTGGGGCAAATCGTGACAGGTTGCTGAATGGGTCGCCAATAGTGTTCACTCAGCGCGGGTAGATGCTGGCTTAAGTACTGTCCTAACGCACTCACAGTAGTACATTGGCGATTTCGCAAACTGTCTAGCAGCGCTGCCGTAAAAAACCCATGACCCAACGCTGAAGTTTCGCGCGAAAACTCGTCTGGTTGACAAGACAGCAGCGTGGGAATGCCTGTGATGTTTGCCAAATGCACCGTATGATTGCCCACTGTTTCGTAAGAGAAGCTGCTCTCGTTACGATTCACATCCAGCAACACCAAGAGCTTCGCTGCTGAGACCTGCCTCAAGCTACGAAAAATACTTTCTAACGGAATGGCGGTAGCTTGAACGGCGGTTGGATCACCCTCGATCGGCACCAGATAATCTTGCCCTTGCTGACAGATGCCATAGCCACTGAAGAAAAACCAAAGAGTATCGTCTGGCTGAATGTATCCCTGCGTCAGCAGGTCAAGCCAACTCTGAATCGTTTGGCGATCGGGGTAAGTGGATTTGCCCCACTGGGGTGGTGAGGTCTCTGTGAGCAGCAAGCACTGTTCAGCCGGAATCCCCACATCGTCAACCAGGAACTGTTGAATCGCTTGAGCGTCGTTTTTGGCGAAGCTCAAGGGTTGAAAAAACTGATACTGATTAATGCCGACGCTGATTGCCCACTGTCTCATATCAGATGCCCCAGATATCTATTGACATAGCATTCCCGGTCATCTCTATCATGACACGCTCGTTCCAGAAGGCAAAATGCTCCAGCGATCGCAGTCTTTTGTGGCACGCTGGCGATCACTTACCATCGCTTCCTTCGTAATTACCTCACCTTGGCTATTAATTGCAGTCATCTTCAGGCAGATCGACCATAATCCTTTCAACCTGTGAAATAAAATTTTTCAGTTGAAGTTCTGCCTGCCACTTTTGTTTGCCATGACTCATGACTAAAGTTGAGCATCAGCGCTGGGCAAACTTGTTGATAGACTCTTTAAAGCAAGGAGCGTGAAGTAGCAATGCAATTACCAAGCTTAGTACAGGCAATCGCGCAAGCTAGATTCAAGCGGTTGAAGCTACGAGTCGTGCCGATGAGTTTAGCGGCAGTCTTGGGGCTGGCCGGAAGCCTAGTGTTTGCCCAGACGATCGCCCCTTCTGTCGTCCAGGCTTATACAAGCACCGTGAATGTGACGATCGATGTACAGCCCACCGAAACTTACGACACGTTGGTACGTCGTGCTGAAGCGATCGCCAGAGCCGCCACGCAACGGAGCTTCGATCGCGACATTTTGGTGACCGATGTTTCGATCGTCATCATCGCGCAAGGGACTTCTGCTACAGTGCCCGTGCTGTCGCTCGCCACCACTCGTCCTCAATGGCGTAGTCAGCCCGATCCGCGTCGCTGGGCAACCTACTACAGCACCTCTAAAGCGCTGTTAGGTTTGAACAAAGCACCCTCTGCGACGACCGCGCAACCAACTGTAACGACTGCAACTCCGGCAACAACCTCGACGACCGCGCAACCGCGATCGACTACCCCAAGTACCCGTACTACGCCACCGACAGTGACTCCTGGCAGTGCAACCCCTGATGGTTCTCAAGTACCAGCCTCAGCAGCCCCTAGTCCAGTCCTGCCGCAGCGCATTCCGACTCCGGGAAATATTGGGAAGTAAGCAGAAGGCAGGAGGCAGAAGGCTAAAGCTCAAAACACCTCTCTCTTCTCTTCCAACTCAAAACTCAAAACTCAAAACTCAAAACTTTCTCCTCCCCCTCACTTTGTTAAGCTCTGTTTCAACTTGGCGGGATCTCCTCCCACTCAGGGATATCCGTCAAAAGTCCGTGATACCATGCATCCTGTAGCTTCTAACGATTTAGGAGAAAACCTTTGGCACTACGGGTTGCAGTTGTCGGTGGCGGTCCAGCAGGCTCTTCTGCCGCGGAAGTTTTAGCAAAAGCAGGTATTGAAACCTATTTAATTGAGCGCAAGTTGGACAACGTGAAGCCATGCGGTGGTGCGATTCCGCTGTGTATGGTGAGCGAGTTTGACCTGCCGCCCGAAATCATCGATCGCCGTGTACGCAAGATGAAAATGATCTCTCCCTCAAACGTGGAGGTCAACATCGGCGGCACACTCAAAGATGACGAATACATCGGTATGTGCCGTCGAGAAGTGCTGGATGGCTTTATGCGCGAACGTGCTGAAAAGCTGGGCACAAAAGTCATTAATGGCACGATGCACAAGCTGGAAATTCCCAGCAACGACAAAGATCCGTATACGTTGCACTACGCGGATCACTCCAATGGGAGCTTGGAAGGTACACCCAAAACCCTGAAAGTGGATCTGGTGATTGGTGCCGATGGTGCCAACTCGCGGGTGGCGAAAGCAATCGATGCGGGTGATTACAATTACGCGATCGCCTTTCAGGAGCGCATTCGGTTGCCCGAAGACAAGATGGCGTACTATAACGAACTGGCGGAAATGTATGTCGGTGATGATGTGTCGCCCGACTTCTATGCGTGGGTATTTCCTAAGTACGACCACGTTGCAGTGGGTACGGGCACGATGAAGCCTAATCAGTCAAAGATCAAGCAACTGCAAGCGGGCATTCGCGCTCGTGCAGCAGCAAGATTGCGCGGTGGCAAAATTATTCGTGTGGAAGCACACCCCATTCCCGAACATCCCAGACCACGCCGAGTGGTGGGTCGGGTCGCACTGGTCGGCGATGCAGCGGGAACCGTTACCAAGTCGTCCGGTGAAGGCATTTACTTTGCAGCAAAGTCGGCGCGGATGTGTGCCGAAGCGATTGTGGAGTTTTCCGAGAAGGGCGATCGCGTCCCGACCGAAGCGGATCTCAAGGTCTACATCAAACGCTGGGACAAGCAGTATGGCTTGACCTACAAGGTGTTAGACATCCTGCAAACCGTCTTCTACCGCTCGGATGCCACTCGTGAGGCGTTTGTCGAAATGTGCTCTGACATCGATGTGCAGAAACTCACTTTCGACAGCTACCTGTATAAAACAGTGGTGCCTGCGAATCCGCTGACGCAGCTGAAGATTACCGCAAAGACGATCGGGAGCCTGATTCGCGGCAACGCACTGGCACCTTAGAAGCATCCGTAGGGACGTTACATGTAACGTCCCTATGCAGAAATTGATTCCATTTGGAGTGAGAGCGTTCCTGGTTGAACTGGGGACGTTTTTGTTTTCAGTCGGAACATTTCTATTTTGAGTGCGATCGTTCCTGTTTGAAGTGCAACCATTCCTGTTTGAAGTGACAAAGTTCCTGTTTGAAGTGCGATCCTTCCTGGTTGAAGTGCGATCGTTCCAGGTTTGAGTAGGAATGTTCCTATTTTGAGTGCGATCGTTTCTGTTTGAAATGCGATCGTTCAAGGTTTGAGTAGAAACGTTCCTGTTTCAAGGAGGAATATTCTTATTTGAAGCGAGAGCCGTCTCATTTTAAGTGGGGCTGTTCGTGATTGAAGGGCGATCGCTGCGGCTTGAAACTAGAACGTTCTTGAAAAAAGAGCCGGAGTTACTTGCGAGAACCGCTTGCGGGATCAAAAAGGCATCTGTAACCAGGTATGTTCTGACTGTTTAACGCAGCGCTTGTCGAGTGTTTCGGTATGATGAGGGTCAGATTCATCTCTCTCCCACGTCATGAACGAAGCGCTTCTCAAGGTTTTTCAGCAGGCATACCAGGACTTCAATCTGCTTCCCCTGATTGAACCAGAAGATATTGAGCGTTTTCGCGTGGACTATGGACGTGAGCCGTTGGTGCGGCTGAAGCAGGAAGTGAATGCTTCTGCGAAGGCGCAAAAGTTCGTGTTTACAGGACACACTGGCTGTGGCAAATCAACGTTACTGAAGCGCTTTACGGTGGAGATGAAGCCCCAGCACTTTACGGTGTTTTTCTCCATTGCAGATATGATTGAGCCTGCTGACATCACGCATCGCAAGATTCTGTATGCGATCGCTGTGCAACTGCTGCATGCTGCTACGGAAAAGCAAATTGCCATTGACGACGACATCAAGGAAAATTTACTGGGCTGGCTGGACACCACCCATAAGCAGAAAAAGGAGAAAAGCACAAAGTCAGAATTTGGGCTGGGGATTAGTAACCTTCTGAAATTTGTCACCCTGAAGTTTCAGCAGGAGCAGGCGGCACGAGAAGAATTTGAGCGGGTTTTTGAGAAGCGTGTGGTGGATCTGGTGAAATATGCCGATCGCATTGCGGCTGCTATTCAAATTGCTACTAAAAAGCCCGTACTGGTGGTGATCGACGACCTGGATAAGCTGGATTTGCCGCTGGTGGAGTCCATCTATCGCAACAACATCAAAGTATTGTTCTCGCCTCAATTTCGGATTGTGTTCACCATTCCCATTTCGGCAACGCAAGACCCGCAGGTGATGGGTGCGCTCACATCGGAAGGCATTGTGCGCCCCGCGTTGTTTCCCGTGTCGAAGTTTTTTGCCAAGTCGGACTGCCATAAGCCCGAAGCCGCGCCGATCGACAAGACCGTCAACATCTTTCTGGAGGTCTTAAAGAAACGGATTCCCGCTGCCTGCATTGATCCAGGCACTGCTCACCAGATGGTGCTGAAGAGTGGCGGTGTGATGCGCGAACTGGTGCGGCTGGGGCGCGAGTGCTGCACCGAATGTATGGTGCAACTGGAACTAGAACCCGATCGCGCCGATCTGACCATCAACGATGAGATCTTAAACGTCGCAGTACGGAATCTTCGCAACGATTTTGCCCGACAGATTGGCACCAGTCTGTTTCCTGTGCTGAAGCAGGTCTACCAAACCCTCAACAACAAAGATACCGACAGCGATGCCTTTGTGAAATTGCTGCACGGGCTGATGGTGCTGGAATACCAGAATGATGATTTGTGGTACGACGTACACCCGATCGTGGTGGATTTGCTCCAGCGGCAAGGCTTGCTTGAGTAGAACGACGCTATGTCCTCACCCGTCATCACTGATTCATCCGAACTCGCGGCTGCCAACCAGCACAGTCTGAGGCGGCTAATCTTATCTGTGCGGGCAAGTGTGCACAAGCTGAATCTGCTGATTGCCATTTGCGATAATCCCTTTTACCGGGACGAACTCATCCGTACCTACGAGGCAGAGCTAACCCAAAACAGCATTGCCTGCTATCAGGTGACGCTCGATCGCCAGCAGCCCAGCCTCAAGCAAACCCTGCTCGACTGGCAGGCACAAACTCCCGACTGGCACCCCGAGACTCCAACCGTTGTGACCGTGCGCGGTGGCGATGAACTGCTCGGCGTGCGCTTGCAGCAACCTAAATCTGCTCAGGAACGCTTTTTCTTTTCCGTACAGTGGACGCGGGAGGGCTTGCGCGACTTTCAGTTGCCGATCGTGCTGTGGGTGACTGAGGCCGTCGCCCAGGGATTAGCGCAACAGGCTCCCGACTTCTGGAGCTGGCGCGGTGGCGTATTTGAGTTTGTGCAGCCGATGGCATGGCAACCCCCTGATCTACAGCGATGGCTGACTCAACCCCAGACCGAATCCACTGAAACCGCCGAAACTCTCGCAGACCCTGCCGCAATCGAACAACAAATTGCCACCCTCCAGGCTGACTACCCGAACTCTCCCCTCTTAGAGAGCCTGTACCAGAGTTTAGGCGAGACCTAT
The DNA here is from genome assembly GCF_003003795.1 of Stenomitos frigidus ULC18. Classification (GTDB taxonomy): domain Bacteria; phylum Cyanobacteriota; class Cyanobacteriia; order Leptolyngbyales; family Leptolyngbyaceae; genus Stenomitos; species Stenomitos frigidus_A. Next base: position 88,612 of record NZ_PVWK01000084.1, read on the forward strand.
TTTAACCGTCTCCAGCAAGGAAAGGCGATCGACTATCCCCAGGAAACTGCAAAGGCGATCGCTGCCTTCCAAGCCGCGATCTCACGCCGCGAGCCCCTCCCCGACCTCACGCCCCTGGCAAACAGCCTGAATTATTTGGGCTTACTGTACAAATCACAGGGACGCTACGCCGAAGCGGAATCGTTGTATATGCGATCGCTCCAGATCTATGAGCAACAGTTAGGAGAAGATCATCCTTACGTTGCCACCAGCCTGAATAATTTAGCGGGGTTGTACGAGTTGCAGGGACGCTACGCCGAAGCAGAACCATTGTACGTGCGAGCGCTTCAAATCAGCGAGCAGCAGTTGGGAGCCGACCATCCCGATACGGCAGCCAGCCTGAATAATTTAGCGGGGTTGTACAAATCGCAGGGACTTACCACGGAAGCGGAACCGTTGTACGTGCGAGCGCTTCAAATCAGCGAGCAGGAGTTAGGAGCCGACCATCCCGCTACCGCCACCAGTCTGAATAATTTGGCGGAGTTGTATCGGGTACAAGGACGCACTACGGAAGCGGAACCGTTGTACGTGCGAGCGCTCCAGATCCGGGAGCAGCAGTTAGGGGCCGACCATCCCGATGTCGCTCAAAGCCTGAATAATTTGGCTTTGTTGTACCAGTCGCAGGGACGCTACGCCGAAACGGAACCATTGTTCGTGCGGTCGCTCCAGATCCGGGAGCAACAGCTAGGGGCCGACCATCCCAATACTGCAAACGGCTTGAATAATTTGGCGCTGTTGTACGAGTCGCAGGGACGCTACGCCGAAGCGGAACCGTTGTACGTGCGAGCGCTCCAGATTCGAGAGCAGGAGTTAGGGGCCGACCATCCCGCTACTGCCATTAGCCTGTGGAGTCTCGCGGCGTTGTATTACAACATGAGTCGCATCGCGGAAGCAAAGCCGTTGATTACCCGTGCAGTGGCAATCTTTGAGCGCACGCTGGGCGAACAGCATCCTCATACCCACAGTGCGCGTGAGTGGTGGCGGAGGATTCACAATGGGGAGTGGGGAGTAGGGAGTAGGGAGTAGGGAGTGGTTGATACACTGAAGATATTCTTTACTGGTTCACCGTGATGGCTTTTTACACGCTGGTGCTGCGGCAAAGTGCAGGCTATTGGGTGGCTCTCTGCCTGGAGAACGGCATTGTCGGGCAAGGCGAAACCCAGAACCAGGCAATGCAAGCGCTGCAAGACGCAATTGACTCTGTGCAGTCAGTAAAAGAGCTTGATCAGGCTGTGTACGCAGCACCCCTCTCCATTGGGGAACTGCATGAGTTTCTGAGCATCGAATCTCAGGAGCCAACCTCCACAACGTATGAACTTCGGACTGTTCATGCCTAAGAACATCCCTTCACTGAAACCAAAGCGACTAATCAAGCTTCTGGAACAGGCAGGCTGCACGTTTTACCGGGAAGGCAAAGGCGATCATTGCCTCTACTGTCGCATCGTTGATGGTCAAAAAAGAATTGTCCCGATCGATATGGGTGCAGGTGAAATGTCTCCAGCCTATGTGTTGAGAATCTTCAGACAGTTTGGCTTTACGGATGCAGAAATTGAAGCACTACTGGCTTAGACACTACTCATCCGCTTCTGTAAGCTCGCAAACCCTGACTAAAATGATAAATGTCCCGCTCCAAACTCAATCATCATGAAGCTCTCGACGTTTGACAGCATCTTAGACGAGATTGAAGCACTGTCTCCAGAGGATCAGCTTGCCCTGCTAGATATCATGCAACGGAGACTGCGCGATCGACGGCGTGATGAAATTGCCGCCAATATTGCCCAAGCCAAAAAAGAGTATCAGTCGGGTCATGTGTTTCGTGGCACGGTTGATGAGGCGATCGCGGAACTAATTGGCAGCCACGAGGAAGTTTACTGAATTGGCAGTGGACACATTAACAGGAGTGGGCTGAGGTGGCGCTATACCTTCTTTCTGGCAATATTCCAGATCGCCCGCGATCGCTTCTTGCGCGTTGGCGATTGACTCTTCGTACGTCTTTCCGTAAGTGCATGGTTGCATCGCTATCTCAGAGAATTCTGGAAGCGTCACTAAATAAAGCTGACCCTCATCCGACCATGGCACTATGAGGCTGTAGCGGTAGTTCAAAGCACGTCACTCAATGGGGTTGGGCGTTAGCTTGCCGTATGAACTGGTGGCGTAGAGGCTGCGATCGCCTCAATTTGAGACTCAGAAACCTCAACCGTCTCTTGAGGAATTAAGCCTTCCAAGCTATAGCCATTTTCCTGTTTTTCCACCGCTGCATAGCATTCCACAATCGTGCCAATACTTCCCTTTGTTAACTTCAGTGCAGGGATATCTTCGCGTAAAGCAACCTGAGAAAAAAGTCGAAACGTCATGCTTAACCTCCTATGCCGGAAACAACGTCACAAACCGGGTCACTTCACCTGTATCAATTCAGATCGTTTTGACTCGAATCGTCATCCCATTAGGGCTATGCAAAGCTCCAGTAATGGCATACTTCTGTCCATATCGGGTTTGGGCTGTTGGTATTGCTTCCAGTGCAAGAATCTGCTCTCGTAAATCTCGTTCAAGTTGCTGCCAGTTCTCGATCGTGTAGCCAGCTTGAGCTAAAAACTGTAACTTATCATCTTGAGCCAACTGAACCAATAAGTACTCTGTCAGCTTTGCCCTTGCGATCACAGCGTTTGGATCAAGCGTTGCCATAAAGCGCTAGGAGATCATTCCAACCATAACAGAACCCATCCTAGCTGCACCTGGCTCAAAAAACGATCGCCTCTTGAGCCTGGGCGATCGTGGTTGATGTGGAGGAACAGGGGCGATCGTAACACCACACGCGATCGCCAAAAGCCAAACAAGGTATGGGCGCATACCAACACTTAATCCCAGGTATAACACCCTAATTGAGCAGAGCGATTAGAGATTAGCAAGGCTTTCGAGCCAGATCAAAGACTTATGGGAGCATTTGAGGCTATCTCTTGCGATAGATTGAATGCAGTTCCTTAATCTGGCGTTAGCGGCATGCACGATGAATGATCGAAGACTACATTTAGTTGAGTCAGTTTAGTTGAATCAAAGTTAGACCAATCGGCACATCTCCTTGTAGCAATCGCCGATTTCGATAAACTCAGCATGAAGCTTGCCATATGCAGCTAAATAAGCAGTTCAACCAACGTAGAAACGTTACAAATGAATATGTCTTCCGCGATCGCATCTAAACATTACTGGATTCTTATCTTGTGGTGAAGCGAAAAGGCGTATAGGCAGTCCGCGATGTACTGCGTTGCCCACGATTCATAGCTTGGAGTGTTTCTGGGTACATGAGCGAGAACGTATCGATACATAAAGATCGAGCTGAAGGCCAATTTAAAGTAGAAAACCGTGCAACTATAAAGAAAAGCTTAAGAGGTTAAGGATGTATGGTCACTCCCAACATGATGAGACAGCTTTGGGCTTTAGTGGAGTCTACTCAAGTAACGACTCTCCTGCAGTTTGAAGATACCGATTTGGTACAATTCCTTCTCAAGCGGTTCAGAGCGCAGCAGTCGATCGATGCCCAGGCCGCTAGCAACCTCGATACATATATCCAGTCCAAACTGCCGCTCATTCGTGATCTGGCCGAAGACAGAAAGTCGCTTCATCAGGGAAGTCACTAATTCTGACCTTTAACCAAGCCCTCGCAATACGCTTCATCGACTGCAGCTCAAGGGCACAACGTTATGAATAACTGGTTAGGCATTGCTTTGGCGGCTTATGTGATTGGAGCCGCGATCGAAGGAGTGAATGCAGCCAGCCAGCTATCGCACTCGTCGCTGGATTTGACCGATCGCGCTGAGACCAACGCTTCAGAATCGGCCGATCCACCGGAAGGCAAGTGGCAAGTTTTTACAGCGATCGTAGCGGTTAGCCTCTGTGGTGCATGTTTGTGGCCCTGCCGCTTGGTTCATCGCTCGATCAAGGGTGTGCAAACCTGTCGTGATGAGTGAGCCAGTTATTACCCTGCTGAAGGCTCAAGCGATCGACACACGGCCTTGATAGTATCGCGCAGCCAGCGAGTTGCCTCGTCCTGATCGCTTAACGCACTCCACGACATCGACACCATCCACGGTTGTGTTTCAACTGGCAGTTCAAACATTGCCAACTGACAGATGCTTGCCAAGCGCAGAGCGACTCGATACGGTACGGCTGCTACCAGGTCGCTAGAGGCGATCACAAAGGGCAAAATCAGCATATGCGGAGTCGTCAAAGCAATGCGACGACTTAGATTCTGCTCGTTTAACGCCTGATCAATTGCACCCACACTATCTCGACGCAACGTTGTCAGTGCGTGAGAAAGATTAGCAAAGGCTTCCAGGCTCATGGTGCCCTGCTGCAGAGCCGGATGGGTCTGGCGGGCAATACCCACAAAGCGCTCTTCAAAGAGTGGCTCGCACCGTGTCTGTGTTGGTGGATGGGGAAACACACCCAGCGCTACATCGATCGCGCCCTGTTCCAGTAACGTTCCAGCGCTGTCTTTTTCAAAGCCCAGCAAACGAAAATTGAGCAACGGCGAGGCTTGCCGGCTAAATGCCAGCAGCGGTGGTACGAGCACAAAGCTGGTGTAGTCTGAACTACCAAGCGCAAACTGCCGATCGCTGATCGCCGGCTGAAATGTTTGGCTAGAGGCGACGGCTTGGCGAATTTGTTGCAGTGCTGCTAGAAGACCCGGAGCAAGCGCCTGTGCTTTGAGCGTTGGCTGCATTCGTCGTCCCAACCGCACAAACAAGTCATCTTCAAACAAGAGTCGCAAACGGCTAAGTGCTGCACTCATGGCAGGCTGACCAATCTGAAGTTGCTCGGCAGCTAGGGTTACACTCTGCTGCTCCAGCATGGCTTCAAAGGTGACTAACAGATTTAAGTCGATCGCGGCTAAGTTTATCGATTTCATTGATACAAACTATCATTAAAATTGACTTGCTCAATAGTTTGAGGGTTGTTACAGTGCGCTTAAAGCCCGATCAACCTACAAAACGATGACTACACCACAAAAAATCGCACTGGTAACTGGTAGCCATAAAGGACTGGGCTATGCGATCGCCCGCAAATTAGCCCAACAGGCTGGCATTCAGGTCATTGTGACCAGCCGCAAAGAGCAAGACGGTTTTACCGCGCAACAACGCTTAGCAACAGAAGGCATCCAGGTAGACTTTCATCCCCTGGATGTCACCAATGACTCTAGCGTGCAGCAGGTCACAGCATGGGCGCAAAAAACCTACGGCAAAGTTGACATTCTGATCAACAATGCGGGTGTTAATCCCACTATGCAGGCCGAAGAAGCCAGCCTGCTTACAATGCAGTTAGAAACAATGCTTTCCACCTTGGCAACCAACGTGGCAGCCGTCGCTCGGATCACGCAGGCAGTTTTACCACTCATGCAGGCACAGAACTACGGGCGCATCGTCAATGTCTCGACGGAAATGGCATCTCTGGCTACGATCGGTAGCGACTACTATCCCCTTGCTCCCTCTTACCGACTGTCCAAAATTGGTCTAAACGGCTTGACTGTACTTCTCGCAAAAGAGCTGCAAGGCACCAATATTTTGGTTAATGCTTACTCTCCTGGTTGGATGAAAACTGACATGGGCGGTTCGGATGCGCCCTTTACAGCCGATGAGGGAGCTGAAACAGCAGTTTACCTGGCAACCCTTCCAGAGCATGGTGCGCAAGGTAAATTCTTTGCTGAAATGCGGAAGTTTGGCGGCCCCATTGCTCTAACCTGGTAGCAACGCTTGGTTCTCGCTCACACTCGTTTCTGTCAACAGGTTGAGATAAGGCAGTCACAGGTCTGTCAAACAGTGTCGATAAGGTAAGAGCTAGTTACCGACGTATTTCGCCATGCTCTCTTTACCGTTGGCACTGTTTGTGATTGCTGCTCTCGTAGGATCGGGCGTTTTAACACTGAGCTATTTATTTCCTCGCAGCAAGTCTTAAAACGACATCTCATCCAAAAGACGTTTTACTACACCGCTAGGTAGGGGCTTGGCCTTGCCAAGCCTCCTCATGCTATGACCCTACAGTTTGGCAAGCTTCCGCTCAGTGACCAGAGTGAGGCTGCTCCATTCCCCCTTCTTGTCGTAACTGCGAATCATCCGCTGACGCTGGTCAGCCTGAAGGAGCCAGCCCACCTCCAAAAAGAAGGAATGACCCGTTTTAATGTAAACGGGACTGCTTGCCGAGGCTCCATCTGGCAGCAACAGCACCTGCACAGGCAATGAGCCTTGATCAAACTGCAAGCGAGAACCGTTGACGATCGCGGTCGATTGCACGATTGTTCCACCACCTTCACCAAACGTTAGTTGCTGCGCTATTTGATTCTCCTCAGTACGACTGATTTGCAAGTGCGTCGAATACGTGGTGGGCGATCGCAAATCTGGATAGATTGTGACGGCTTCTCCCTGCCACTGGCCCAACAGATCGTCTAATGTCAATGGCGGACGCTCGGCAGCAGGACTCCCAGTGCGGTGTTCACGAATGAGCGTGAGTTGAGCAAGTTGGCTTTCGCGATCAAAGAGCTGCACTAACCGCAAACGCCGATCGCCCGCCATCAGCCCCAGCTCAGCGCCAAATTCTGAAAAGGGTGCAAACTGCATGGAGCCTTGAGAAAACGCACCATCCTCAAAAAACAATACGCCTCGACCGAGCGCACTGTAGACCAACACTTTTTCATCGATCGGCTCACTGTCTTGAACCAACTCGTCTGCGGCGGTTGGTGAGGCGTAGCGTTGGATCGTTTGGCGAATCGTTTGGTTATGATCTAATCCTTCGAGCGACACGATCGTCGGTACGTCTTCGCGTAACTCTCCCGCAGGCAAAAAAAGAGTAAATGACCCGTGCCATTCACCCAGATTTTTTAGTAAGCATTGCCATTGAGATTGCATGGAGAGATGAAACGTTTGAGTTTTGAGTCAGGCGTAGGGTGTCTTAGATATCGCCGTAACGCACCATTAGACCATGCTTTTCAATGATGGGCGGGTGATCGGGCTAACGTCATCGGCGTCATTTCACTGCAATCCGTCGTACGGCAAACAAACTACCCATCACACCAACGGAACCGCCAAAACCTAGCAAAATTAGGGGCAGAAGTACCATCCGTAGAGGGCTAATTTGCACTCCACTAGCCAGAAATTGCACGAATTCGGGCTGTTGAGCGAGTAAGCCATTGAGAAAGTGCTGAATACTGCTGATAAGCCCCCAGGACAAGACAGCGCCTGCAAGGCCGAACGCCACCCCTTGGAGGATAAACGGTAGATAAATCCAACTGGTTGTTGCGCCAACTAATTGCATCACCTCAATTTCTCGTTTGCGCGACATGACGATGAGACGAATCGTTGTCGTAATGACCGCGATCGCCGTTAGCGTCAGCAGCGTTGTCACTGTCAGGCTAATCCAACTTAAGCCCCGGTTGAGTTGACTGACACGCTGTACCGCTTCGTCCACATACTGCACTTCATCCACACCCTCGACCTTCGCGAGCGCCTGGGCCACCGTGGGCACATCTTGCGGCGATCGGGCTTTGACCTTGAGCTGATCAACGAGGGGGTTGCCGTCCAGCTGTTTGGTAGCACCGTTAATATCCGATACACCCAAATCCTTGACCAGTGCAGCCCATGCAACTTCCTTAGAAACAGCCTGCGCGTCTACCACTCCCGGTAAGGCGGCGACGATTGGTTTCAGCGTTTCTGCCTGTACGCCGGTATCCAGGTAAACCGATACCTCTAACTGACTGCCAAACTGATTCAGCAAGCCTTCCAGTTGCCAAGAGGCCCGGAGGCTGGTACCAAACAGAAACAAGAGTACGGTCACAGTGCTGATGGCTGCCCAATTCATCCAGCCACCCCGCCGCAACCCCAGTAGCGTCTCGCGGAGCAAGTAATCGAGCTTGGTCAGAAATTGAACCACACGTGTTCCCTCAATGTCTGTCTATTCGTCCTCATCAAGATGCTCTGCGACCTCGCGATACAAATTGAGAACGTGGCTGTCCTTGAGACAATAAAACACATTTCGCCCTTGCTTGCGATAGCTCACCAGGCGCATTGCCCGTAACGCACGGAGTTGATGTGAAACCGCTGATTCAGTCATTTTGACTGCAGAAGCCAGATCACAAACGCAGAGCTCTTGCATTGCGAGTGCCGACACAATGCGAAGACGGTTGGCATCGCCCAGCAAGCTAAAAAACTCTGCCATGCGCTGCGATTTTTCGACGCTAAGTAGGCTGCGGTGCAACTGACGCACACTAGACAGGTCTACTGGGTGCTGAACCGTACAGTTAAGCTCCACTTCTAAGGGGGAGGCATCGATTGCAAGCTGATTAGCAGCAGTGGGTTTAAGGCGAGGCATTGCTGATCCGTAAGGACAGGGACGTGTAAGTTTTAATCGATTGTAAGGAGAGCCTGCGACCAATTAAAGCAAATCAAATGAGAAAACGAACGTGCAGACCTTCGAGAAAGTCTTACGTCTCCTAAATAATAGGACAGGTTCATCGGGAATAGGACATTTGAAGCGTCACTCAAAACCACATCCCATACCAACATTTTTTACGAAGATCAGCGCGCTTGCCCAACTTTCGTTTCAGCCTCTCAGTAACGCAGTAGGCACGATCGACGTTGTAAGACCGCTATTAAGTAGGTTAAAGTCAACCAAGTCAGGCAATTGTCCCATGTAAACCGCTTCGCTCAATGCAGCCGGATCGATGAGCAATTTCTGATAAAATCTTATAAAAAGTTAAGAATTAGCTACTACTCCCTCATGAATCTATTAATTGTGGGTGCCACCGGCACTTTAGGAAGACAGATCACCCGCCGGGCACTAGATGAGGGCTACAAAGTTCGCTGTCTAGTCCGTAGCGTTAAAAAAGCGGGTTTTTTGAAGGAGTGGGGCGCTGAGCTAGTCACTGGTGATCTCTGTGCACCGGAAACGCTGCCGTCAGCGTTAGAAGGCATTGACGCTGTGATTGATGCAGCAACGACACGAGCCACCGATTCGCTTAACATCAAGCAAGTGGACTGGGAAGGCAACGTCAACCTCATTCAGGCAGCGAAAACGGCGAACGTCAAACGGTTTATTTTCTTTTCGATTCTGGATGCTGAAAAATATCCTGAAGTGCCTTTGATGGAGCTCAAGCGCTGTGCCGAACTCTTTTTGGCAGAGTCGGGGCTGAACTATACCATTTTGCGTCCTTGCGGCTTTTTGCAGGGGTTGATCGGTCAATATGCGATTCCCGTGCTGGAAGGGCAGTCGGTCTGGGTCATGGGAGAGACTTCGCCCACTGCGTACATGGATACGCAAGATGTGGCTAAGTTTGCCATTCAAGCGCTGAAGGTGCCCGAAACCGAGAATAAAACGTTTCCGGTTGTTGGGTCACGTGCTTGGGGAGCCTACGAAATTATTCGCTTGTGTGAGCGACTGTCAGGACGTGATGCGAAGATCACACGCATGCCGATCGGTCTCATGCGAACCGTTCGCCGGATTACACGCTTTTTTCAGTGGACATGGAATATTTCCGATCGCCTTGCCTTTGCAGAAGTGGTGTCTGCTGGTAAACCACTGACTGCGCAGATGGATGAGGTTTACACGACATTCAAGCTTGACCCCAGCGAGACGACGACTCTGGAGGCCTATATGCAAGATTACTTCAGCCGTATTCTCAAGAAGCTGAAGGAGCTTGACTATGAAAAGTCTAAAGGCAAAAAGAAAACCGATCAAAAGCGAACCTACCCCAGATTTTAGAGTGTCCAGGTAGTCTGCTCAAAATGGTATAGTCCCTAATACTCAATCATTGACCCATCAGCCGAGCCTTCGTCGTGCCTAAAGCTGGCATTATTTACAATGACATTAAGCCTATCGCTTGTCGCACTGCTGAAGAAGTGAAAGACAAGCTGATAGCGTATGGCTGGGAGGTCTTTTTAGCAACGGGTGCTGGCGGCATCCTGGGCTATTCTGACCCACAAGGTCCTGTTTGCCACATGCCGATCGACTACTTGAATCCACCAGGCTTCGATCGCGACATGGCCTTTGCGATCGTGCTGGGTGGCGATGGGACGGTCTTGTCCGCCTTTCGACAGGTCGCTCCTTACGGTATCCCGCTGCTGACTGTCAATACAGGGCACATGGGTTTTCTCACGGAAACCTATCTACACCATTTACCGCTCGCACTTGAGGGCATCTTAGCCAACGAGTACGAGGTTGAAGAGCGGGCGATGCTGCGGGTGCAAGTGTACCGTGAAGACGACCTTCTCTGGGAAGCCCTTTGCCTGAATGAAATGGTCATTCATCGCGAACCGTTGACCAGCATGTGCCATTTTGAAGTCAAAATTGGTCATCATGCGCCTGTCGATATTGCAGCCGATGGGTTAATCGTCTCAACACCAACAGGCTCAACGGCTTACTCACTCTCGGCCGGTGGCCCAGTCGTCACACCCGGTGTGCCTGTCCTTCAGTTGGTGCCCATCTGCCCCCATTCGTTAGCATCGCGGGCGCTAGTTTTTGCGGATACTGAGCCAGTAACTATTTTCCCTGCTACACCCAATCGGATGGTGATGGTAGTGGATGGTAATGGTGGTTGCTACGTCTTTCCAGAAGATCGGGTGCGGATTGAGCGATCGCAGTACCACGCCCGGTTCATTCGGCTCCGATCGCCAGAATTTTTTCATCTTCTGCGCGAAAAGCTCGGCTGGGGCATGCCTCACGTCGCCAAACCGACCTCGGTTGAGCTACCCTAAACGAAAAATATTGCTGAGACGTGCTACAACAGGAGGAACATCGCTAGGCATTCATGCTTAATGACGTTTCCGAAAATTCAGCTATCGTGTGATTGCTATCGCTCTCCTAACTGTTTATGAATAGCGTTCTTCCTGACTCGACGCCCTGCGTGCTCCTGGTAGAAACCGATGAAGCACTGGCTAACCATGTCAGCCTTGACCTAAAAGAGTCTGGTTACGACATCGTTATGGCACCCGATGCCGTGGGTGGTCTGCGTCAGGCTACAGAGCTACAGCCATCGCTGATTGTGGTCGATCGCATGTTGGCTGGCGAGTCGGGGCTGTGGTTCTGCAACCGTCTGCGCTCACTGGGCAACCGCGTCCCCGTTCTGCTGATGATGGCGCGAGACAGTGTAGACGATCGCGTTGCCTGCCTGGAGTCGGGTGCGGATGACTACTTTCTGAAGCCATATCGTACAGAAGAGTTTCTGCGACTCGTACGCCTCTACCTACAGCCCGATAATCCCACCAGCGAACGGTTGCGCTTTGGCGATTTGATGCTGGATCTTGCGACTCGCCGCGCGTTGCGTAATGGACGAGCGATCGATCTGACGATGAAAGAATTTGAACTCCTCAAATACCTGATGGAGCATCCCCGCGAAGTGCTTACCCGTGAGCAAATTTTGGAAAACGTGTGGGGCTATGATTTTGTCGGTGAATCGAACGTTATTGAGGTTTATATCCGCTACCTGCGCCTAAAAATTGAGGATGAAGGTGAAAAGCGCCTCATCCAAACGGTGCGCGGTGTCGGTTATGTGATGCGGGAAGCTTGAACCAATTCTGTAGGTAGGTGACATATAACCTACCTACCGAGGTGAACGCTTTTCCTGGAGCCTCGTCTGAAGTAATAGAACGTTGAATGGATTATGAAACACAGTGACGATAGCCCTGTCGAAGCATTGCGGTGGTATCCTGCAGGGCAGTTTACAGGTCTATTATTGGCATGTCTGTTGCTCGGTTGCTCTCCGTCGATTTCAGACGCATCTTCTAGTGCTGGTTCATCCTCTACGCCAGCAGCCCCAGCGACTAGCCAATCAGTGACAATGGAAGCCAAAAACGCCGGTCAAAGGCTGCCACTCTCGGCTCAGATGACGGTTGCTGATCAGGTGATTCGGCTCGAAGTTGCACGGACTATGGAGCAACAAGAAATTGGATTGATGTACCGCACGGAGTTGGCGAAAGACCAGGGCATGGTGTTTCAGTTTGATCCACCGCGCCGCACTGCTTTTTGGATGAAGAACACCTTGATTCCTTTGGATATGGTGTTTCTGCTCAAGGGTAAGGTACAGGCAATTGCTAGTAATGTTCCGCCTTGTAAGGATGACCCTTGCCCCACGTATGGTCCCAAGGCGTTAGTTGATCAGGTCATCGAGCTACGGGCTGGGCGGGCGTTTGAACTGGGGCTGAAGCAGGGCGATCGTATCGTGCTTCAAAAACTGTAACCAAGTCGTCCATCTGTTCTACTATCCTGAAGTTTACATATCTTCTAACGCGCTTCGGTCTTTTGGCACCCAGATACGGTAACCTTTCGGGAGATAGAGTCGAGCGTTGATCGCTGTTGCTATCTTTAGCGTCTAAGCCTTATTGATGCCTGCTCCTGCTCGATGAGGCGATTGCCTTTAGGTCAGTCATGAAGACCGCAGTAAGCTTTTATGGTGTGTTGGGTAGTTACAAGTAAACGTTGAGCTGTCAACATACAGCCTTGGGCGTGTTAGACAACTCATGTAGCCGATCGTGGTGCGTTAAGCATTGATCTGGAGCCCCATCGCTTTGACAGTTTCGAACGATCGGTGGCTCAGTGCTTGCTCAGGCGTTAAGTGAAAAAGCTGAAAGAGACTTTTGTGCAACGCCGTACCTCTGTAGATTCGCAGATGTCTTTCGTGGTTGAGCCTGCTTAAGTAAGCAGTAGTGCAACAGCTTAGCGAAACATGGCAGAAAGTAGATAGCGCTTGATGCCTGCCTTTCTGATGCAAACTACATAGTCCAACGAAAAACTACATAGTCCACCGAAAATTATATAGACAGATTAAAGACTGTCTGGCAGCCTTCTCAGCAAACAGTTCCTTGATCCACAATAGTGTCCTAGTCAGGAGGCGAACAATGACGGCACCAACCACCTACTCTCGTTTTATTCGGTTTCTACAGGAAGACCTGGCGATTTCAGCTGCCTCGATCGCGATCGCCCTCCGTCACAGAGAACACGATCCTGGCCCGTTGCCGATGATTCTTTGGCAGTATGGTTTAGTAACGCTTGAGCAGTTGGATCAAATCTACGACTGGCTTGAACAAGCATGAGCGGTCGATCATTGCCTTCAGAGCCTGAACCACTGCTCTTTAATGCGGCTATAACGTCTTTGGTAGCCCTGACAGCAAGCTATCTGGCTGTAATAAGGAAAAGAGCGGACTAAGCTTAGTCCGCTCTTTTGGTTTGTAGTGTAGCTTACTGTAGCCAATCGCTTGTGAAATGATGTAACCTCCGGAAGATGAAGAAAGTAGTGTACTTGCGGCTGGCTGGAGTTTTGCTGCTATTAGCTTTACCCGTTGGGGTGGGAGCTTGGGCGGTCAATTCGCTGCGCTCTCAACAACTTTCTGGCTGCATGTCGCTGGATGAAGGCGGCACCCAAGCGGATGATTCGGTAGCAGCGACGCTTTACTGCGCCCAAGCGAGTGCGGGTCAGCAAACCATTGACGGTCTGTCAGAAGCGATCAGACTGGCACGTCTGGTACCTTCAGATCATCCTCTGGAGGCACAGAGCCTTCAACTAGTAGAGCAAGCCTCGCAAAAGCTGCTGGAATTAGCTGAAAACTCTTTCCAGGCTGGCAATCTAGAGGAAGCGATCGGCACAGCTCGTCGCATTCCAGCCATAACTGCCGCCTACAAAACTGCCGATGAGCGGATTAAGGAATGGCAGTCGGCGTGGGATAAGGCCCAGTCTATTTATACAGATGCACAGGCATCGGCTGACCGTGATCAATGGGATCAAGCCTTTGGTAAAGCTAGAGAATTGCGGCAGCTAGGCAATCGCTACTGGGACACCGATCGCTATCAGGAATTAGTACAGAAGATTCAGGAAGCAAAGGAAGGGAAAGCAGCCCAAGCAAAAGCAGAGCGCGATAGCCAAAAAGCTTCTCAGGCAAGATATACGGCTCAGCCCGATATCATGTCGAACTGGCAGCAAGATCAGGCCCGAGAAGCCACCGAACATCTCAAGCGTGCTCGAAGACTGGCGAGTGCTGGCACTCCCGAAGGATTGCGTGCTGCCACTGATGCGGCTGGGATGGTGCTCTACGGTACCCCTCAATATGAGGAGGCACAGCGGTTAGTTGACCGTTGGAATCATCGACTGCAAGACCTTGAAGACCGTCCTTACCTTGCCCGTGCCATGCAGTTGGCTAGTAAGGGAGATCTGCCATCACTGCAAGCGGCGATCGCAGAAGCCAGTAATGTCAGTTTTGGCAGCGCGCTTTATCAAGAAGCCCAGGACAAAATTGGTCAATGGACGGACGCAATCCAAAAACTGCATTCACAAGCGTATCCTGAGACATCCGGTGGGAGACAGGTGAGTCCTGCGAATTATGCGATCCCACCTGTAAGGTCAAACACACCATAGGGAGGCGATGTACAACCCCGGTACTTGGTTGCTGTAATGCTTTAAACGTGACCTTTGTTGAGACGTTATAGGTAACGCCTCAATAAAGGCATGACCACCCGCTTACATGGTTGCAATGACTTTTGCTGCTGCGGCTACGCCTGCCCCAGCGGTAAAGCCCTCATAGCCAAGTTCTTGTAAGGTTGCTTCCAACGCACCGATCGCAGTCAAAATGTCACGATCGCTCACAAACCCTAAGTGACCAATACGGAATATTTTGCCTTTGAGGTGGTCTTGCCCACCCGCAAGAATAATGTCAAACCGCTTTTTCATCACGGCACGAATTTGCTCGGCGTCGACGCGATCGGGAATAACCGACGTAATGGCAGGGCTAGCAGCAGTATCGGGTGCCAGCAAGGGCATCCCCAGCGCTTTCACAGCGGCACGAGTGGCAGCAGACAAGCGCTGATGGCGAGCAAAGATGTTCTCTAAACCCTCTGCCTGCATCATCCGCAACGCGACCTGTAAAGCAAAGAACATATTCACAGGAGGCGTAAAAGGCGTCGTGTTTTTCGCTGCATCTTTGCGGTACTTACCCAAATCGAGATAGTAGCGAGGCAGCTTAGCCGTTGTATACGCCTGCCAGGCTCTAGCATTAACGGTCACAAACCCTAATCCGGGTGGCACCATATAGCCCTTCTGTGAACCAGAGGCGACGACATCAAGCCCCCAAGCGTCGACCGGCACATTGTATGCGCCCAAACTGGTGACGGTGTCCACAATGATCAAGGCTTCACCATGAGCTTTGACAGCTCGATTAATCGTTTCAAGGTCGTTGAGCACCCCAGTTGAGGTTTCGCTGTGGGTGACGATGACTGCCTTGATAGCCTTATTGGTATCGTGCTCTAACGACTCACGAAATTTCTCTGGATTGAGTGTTTGTCCCCATTCGGCAGCGATCGTGTCCACGTTGAGTCCATACGCTTTAGCGACTTCAACCCAGCGCTCACCAAACTTGCCGTTGCTACCAACCAGAACGCGATCGCCCGGGCTCAAAAAATTGATGATAGCGGCTTCCATCGCGCCTGTACCGCTGACCGTCAAACTCAGCACATCATTTTTAGTTTGGTGCAGCCACTTCAGATTTTCGGTCACTTCCGCCATAATCTTGGAGAAATCACCACTGCGATGACCGATCGGGTGCTTCGCCATTGCGAGTAGAACCTGTTCTGGCACCGGGGTTGGACCCGGAATCATCAGCATTAACTTATCTTCCATGAATCTGCCCTGAAAATCGAGAACATCGCGCACAACGGCGGCATACTCCAGGATGACACAATTTCTACCTTTAAACCAATCCTCGTAGTGTCTTCTAGACACTACGCACTAGGAAGCTCGATCGTGCCACGAAAGCATTGATGTCTGGACGATTCGTTAACGACATGCCCTGGCGAACATTGATCCAAGATGACCTTGTCTACGTTTGTTGATTTTTGCTCTTGCCTGGGGCTTTATGAGAGCAGAACGATCGCGCAGTCGATGCTGAACAGGCGACACGCTAAAGCCAAACCTTATCCGTCAGTATGCTATGCCAGCCAATCCCAACCTCAAGGTTGTCCAAGATCGACGCGATTACAATGCCTGGGTTGCAACGGAAACCATTGAAGACTACGCGTTACGATTTGCGCCGAAATCTTTTCGCAACTGGTCAGAATTTTTGGTGGCTAACACGGCGATCGGAGGCATTTCTGCGGTTGCCCTGGAAGCGATCGGGGCATCGATCGCCATCAGCTATGGCTTTACCAACTCCCTGTGGGGCATCTTACTGGCGTCGAGCATTATCTTCCTGACAGGGTTGCCCATTACTTATTACGCGGCCAAGTTCAATATTGATATGGATTTGCTCACCCGTGGCGCAGGGTTTGGGTACATCGGTTCGACCATCACATCGCTCATTTATGCCTCGTTTACCTTCATTTTCTTTGCGCTCGAAGCTGCCATCATGGCCCAGGCGTTGGCACTCTACTTCCATCTACCGCTAGCCATTGGCTATGTGGTCTGTTCCTTAATCATTATCCCGCTGGTCTTTTTCGGGATCACCTTAATTAATCAACTTCAGCTCTGGACGCAGCCAATCTGGTTGGTATTGATGCTGTTGCCCTTCATTTGCATCCTCTACAAGGAGCCTGAAGCACTTTCAAATTGGGTTCACTTTGCAGGACACTCGCCCAGTGGCACGGCCTTTAGCCCTCTGCTGCTAGGATCTGCGGCTACGGTTTCCTTTTCGCTGATTGCCCAGATTGGTGAGCAGGTGGACTTTTTACGGTTTCTGCCTGATAAGGAACCAGCCAATCGAGGTAAATGGTGGTTTGCTGTCGTAGCTGCGGGGCCTGGTTGGATTTTACTGGCAGCGGTAAAGCAACTAGCAGGAGCCTTTCTGGCCTCGCTGGCAGTCAGTCATGGTACTAGCCTTGACCGTGCCAATGAACCTACACAAATGTACTTAGTTGGGTTTGAGTACGTTTTCTCTAACCCTGAGGTGGCGCTAGCAATCACGATTCTGTATGTGGTGCTGTCGCAGATCAAGATCAATGTCATGAACGCCTACGCGGGATCACTTGCCTGGTCAAACTTCTTTTCGCGCCTGACCCATAGCCATCCAGGACGAGTGGTTTGGCTGGTGTTTAACGTCACGATCGCCTTACTCCTGATGGAATTGGATGTCTTCTCTACGCTCGAAATGGTGCTGGGGTTTTATTCCAATGTTGCGATCGCCTGGGTTGGCGCGATCGTTGCCGACTTGGTGATCAACAAGCCGCTGGGACTCAGCCCGTCTTATATCGAGTTTAAGCGGGCACACCTTTATAATGTGAACCCTGTTGGTTTTGGGTCAATGGTGATTGGCTCGATCGTTTCCATCGTGGCATTTGTGGGTGCCTTTGGGGCGATCGCTCAAGCCTACGCACCGTTGATTGCATTGGGCTTAGCCTTTGTGCTAGCGCCCATCATCGCTGTTTTAACGAAAAGCAAGTACTACATCGCTCGTCCTAATACACACTATCAAACCGGATTGCTTGAAAGCGTACTCCGTTGTCGCGTCTGTGACGGTGAATATGAGCCGTATGATATCGCCTATTGCCCCGTTTATGAAGGTGCTATCTGTTCGCTGTGCTGTAGTCTAGATGCGCGGTGTCACGATGTCTGCAAAGAGCCAGATGAATCACGATCGCATCCTCTAGCAAGTTTTGCTCAAACCGTATCAACAACAATTTTTCGAGGCAATGTCTCTTCTGATTGGGTTCTCAGAACCATCAAATATCTCTCTGTTTTTGTGTCAGTCACAGGGCTGGTCGGCATTATTTTTAGCTTGATTTATTATCATCAAATAGCCGCACCAGAGCCTTTTTCAACCGCTTCAGATCATACTCTGACGACACTTACTGAAGTCTACGCTGCGCTCTTAGTTTTAATTGCAATTGGCTCCTGGTGGTTGGTTTTAGCCCAGGAAAGTCGTCAATTGGCACAAAAAGAGCTGGATAAGCAGAATATTCAGCTGCAGCAGGAGGTGAAAGAACGTCAACAAGCAGAAGCACAATTGCAAGCAAAGGCAAAGCAACTAGAGCAAACGCTACATAACTTGAGACAGGCTGAAGAACAACTCATTCAAACTGAGAAAATGGCTGCCTTGGGTGGGCTAGTGGCTGGTATTGCGCATGAGATCAATACGCCGATCGGTATTGGTGTAACCGCTGCCTCACTGTTAGTTGAAAAAACGGCAACATTCTCTGAAAACTTCTCTAATGGCACGATGAAACGCTCCGATTTAGCAAGGTTTCTCGATACAGCCTCACAAAGTAGCAAAATGACGCTGGCCAACCTCAATCGTGCGGCTGAATTAATTCATAGCTTTAAACAAATAGCCGTTGATCAGTCCAGCGAAAGCAGACGAGTTTTCAAAGTTAAGACCTATTTAGAAGAGATTTTGCTTCAGCTGAGCCCTAAAGTGAAGCCTTTAGGGCATGCCTTTAAGCTAAATGGTGACCCTAACCTGTGCTGGGATAGCTATCCAGGTGTCTTTTCTCAAATTGTCACGAACCTGATCATGAACTCATTGATTCATGCTTACGATGAGGGCGATCGAGGGCTTATTATCCTTGCCTTTCGACAAATCGATGAACAACTAGTTTTTGAATACGTTGATGATGGTAAAGGTATTCTTCCAGAGCATTTGAACAAGATCTTTGAGCCTTTTTTTACGACGAAACGAGGACAAGGAGGCAGCGGTTTAGGTCTGCATATTGTTTACAATCTGGTCATACAAAAGCTTGGAGGCACTATTCAATGCTATAGCCAGGTAGGAGTAGGAACAACGTTCATGCTGAAAATACCGATGCGTCTTTAAATTAGCAGGCTTTAAATTGCTAACAGAGGAGCGCTACTGAAACGATCAATTTAACATCGATCGATCTCATGCCTCAGATCTAAAATTTTAAGCCTCATTTCCTGTTGACCAACCCTTCGCTGTCGCAATGTAATTAAAGGACTAAAGTGCACAAGCCATGCAGGAATTAGCTACAGATCAGAGCGACGAATTAGTATTCATAGATGAAAACGACGCCTTGTTTTTTACTCAAGAAACAGCATTAAATCTGCCACAGAAAGGCTGGAAAATATTGATTGTTGATGATGAAGCCGAAGTGCATCAGGTGACCGAACTCGCACTCAGTGACTTTGTGTTAGAAGGTAGAACGTTAAACTTTATCCATGCGTATTCTGGTCAAGAAGCGAAGCAGCTAATTCAGGCACATCCTGATACCGCTGTGATTTTTCTAGATGTCGTGATGGAGACAGATGATGCTGGTTTACAGGTTGTTAAGTACATTCGAGAAGAGTTAGGTAATCAGCTTGTCCGCATCATTCTAAGGACGGGTCAACCCGGACAGGCACCCGAAAGCCTGGTGGTTGTTAATTACGGCATTGATGATTACAAAACCAAAACAGAGCTCACCTCGCAACGAATGTTTATTTCGATTGTGACTGCTCTAAGAGCGTTTTCAACGTTTATGAAAGCTCTGGAAACCAGCCACAATCTGGAGCTGGAAATTTTGCAGCGTAAGGAAATTGAGGCAGCCTTGCGCATTAGTGAAGCCAATGAACGGGAGAAAGCGGAACAGTTGGAGCGATCGCTACATCAGCTTCAGCATACTCAAGTACAGCTTGTGCAGAGCGAGAAGATGTCTACGTTGGGGCAACTCGTGGCAGGTGTCGCCCATGAAATCAACAATCCAGTCAATTTTATTCATGGCAATCTCACTCATGCCAACGAATATATGCAAGATTTACTGGATTTGCTGATGCTCTACCAGGCTGAGTACCCCACACCAACGGCAGCAGTTCAAGCAAAGGCAATGGCGATCGAGGTTGAGTTTCTCACCCAAGACTTGCCGAAACTGCTGGCTTCTATGCGCGTGGGGACAGAGCGAATTCGCGAGATTGTGAAATCCCTCCGCATCTTCTCTCGGCTGGATGAAGCAGATGCTAAAGCGGTTGACTTGCATGACGGCATTGACAGCACTCTCTTGATCCTCGATAACCGCTTAAAAGCGTGCTCTGCCCATGAGGCGATTGCGGTTGTGAAAGAGTATGGTGTGCTGCCCCACGTGGAATGCTGTGGAGGGCAGTTGAATCAGGTGTTTATGAATATTCTCAGCAACGCGATCGATGCGTTGGAGGACAGCATGAGAGCTGGGGCTCAACGGATAATCAGTGAGCCTGGGGCGATCGGGGCTCCACCTCAGCTCACACCGACCATCTATATTCGCACGCAGGTTAGCGAACCTGGCTGGGTGATGATTCAAATTGCTGATAATGGTCCTGGCATGCCGGAGACAGTCAGACAACGCCTTTTTGAGCCCTTTTTTACCACGAAAGAATTGGGTCGAGGTACTGGATTGGGAATGTCCATTAGCGCTCAAATCGTGACGGAAAAGCACAACGGCTCATTACAGTGCTTTTCAACGCTCGAACAGGGTACTGAATTTGTGCTCAAACTTCCCATACAGCAACCCCAGTAGTGGCATGCGGCTGCTTCCAAGCCCATTGGCCACTTCTGCCTACGATCGCCGTGTTTTGTGGTTGCGGCGACGCAACAAGAAGTCTGGCAAATCGACTTTGGGTTCGCGGCTGAAGGGCGTTGTTTTTAGCAGTGCTGGACTACCGGGTTCTGTTGTTTCATCGGCGGCAGCTAGTAAGGCGGCGAGCACGTCTGACAGTTCTGCTGAAGGGTTGGGTAAGGCGTGTTCTAATAAGGCTTTCAGTTTCAGGACATCGCTTTGGCTGCTGAAGCAGCGATCTTTCCAGTGTTGAATAGCAGTTTCATATTCACTGGTTTGCTGCGCCTGTCGCAAGATTTGTTCTTGCATATCAGCGGTTTGATTGTCTAGTTCTACCAGGCGCGTTTGCTGGCGATCGCGCTCCTCTTCAAGTTCCTGACACGCGTGTCTCAGCATTGCTTGAGCCGTAGTCTGTTTCGCTGCATGGGCTTCAAGCGCAGCAATTTTGGCATGAGCGGCGACTAGATCGGCCATAACTGTCGAAGAACCAGCCTCTGCGATGGCGTTACCTGGAGCAACAGCCAGTGTCATTGAGGCCTTGGACAGGCGAGACTGTTGCAAGCGATCCAGCAATGCCTGCTGCTCTTGGAGCGCACGATGAGCTTGCTGTAGTTCGGCTTCAAGGTGCTTTAGGGCAATCTGACGATCGCTCAAGATTTGTGAGAGTTCGCTGACTTGAGCATGGGCCTGCTCCAATCGCGCTGTCAAATGCTCAGCCAGCGTGCGGGCATCGAGTGATTGAGTCTCCAGCGCCAATGTGCGCTCTTGCTGTGCGTTCAGATCTGCCTGCAGATGCTCTAGCTGTGCTTCCAAGCGCTCTTGATAGGCTTTGACATCAGCACGATCGTGGGCAATCTGCGTCTGCAATTGGGCTAGCTCCTGCTGCTGTGCCTGAGTGAGTGCCTCCATTGTGTTGAGAAGGGTCTGTAGAGAGCGATCGCGCGCTTGCGTTTCAATCAACTGGGCATTCAGTGCCTGCTGCTGGTGTGCCAGTTGTAGCTTTAGCCGGGCGATCGCCTGCTGCTGAATGTTAGAAATTTCTTCGGTTGATGCAAGCTGGGCTTCTAGAAGGTGCTGATTCACCACTTGTAGCTGCATTTCACTCAATGATGCCAGCGATTGATCAAGCGCTTGCTCCAGATGCCGGATGCGTTCAATCTGCTCATGAGACAGCGATCGTGCCTGCCTTAGTTCGGCTTTGAGCGTTTCTTGCTCTTGCTCCCATCGCTGTCGCTGAGACTCTAATGCGACCGCTGCCTGTTGCGTAAGGGCAGCCACGAAGCCTGGATCGATAACATGAATTTCGTGGTGTTCTGCCGCCCATGCGTCTAAATACTGTTGAAGGGGGTATATACCTTGAGGTGCATCAGTTTCAGCGATCGCATCCATCGCCATAGCATCCATCGCCATAGTGTCCAGCATGTTCTCATCGTCAGAGAGCCTGCCGTCTGACGCCACGGAACTATAAGCTAGGTTCGGTTCAGACACACAGGACCTCCCGAAAACGATGAGCCAGCGATGCTGGTCGCCTTCTAACCTTTCAGACCGGCAATGCGACTCTATAGTCGCAGCGCTTGAAGCGAGCAGCGAAACTGATTCAGAAGCTCTAAAGTCTAGCGTGTAATGTCTATCATCTCAACTCCGTTCTTCTTGCCGCGAGATTGAATTTAAATTAGTTGATCGGAAGAGCAATCGCCACCGTACGGGATGCTGTTTCTAAAAATTCCTTGCCACTTTAGGCTTCCGTCAAGGCATGCACTTATGCTCCTAAGCGCTACAACTCTTTAGGGACAGTGGAAAAGACCTTCTTACTCTTTTTGCAGGCTCAAGAGTGTGTCAGACAGTTCTTTCTCAGTTGTCAGGTTATTGAGTGACCAACGGTACTCGATCGGGAGATGTTTGCGCTGGCAATCCTCTTCTAACTGCTTCTGCAGCGCCAGTGCCTTGCGAAGGGTAATGATCAACTGATGTACCTGTGCCTGTGAGGGAGACTGCTGCCCAACCGCAACCATCGTCTGCCGTTCAAGCAGTTGAAGCAGCAGTTCGTAATGAATATGAGATGGAAGGGGAATGGGTTCCATGAAGACTGACTACCTTGCGTTGATCAACTGAAATGATGTCTGAGCCTCAAACGTGAGGATGCTGATGAACCGAACAACACCTCATTTGGTGCATCGCTGTAGGCTCCTTTAAAACAGCCACAGCATATAAAAGTATGGAGAGCCACTCAGTGCTGACGCGTGTCTGCTACATAACGTTTCCTTCAAGCAGCTGTGACAGCGCCAACGCGGGGTCTGGTTGGCGCATGAGGGCCTCACCCACTAGCACAGCGGTAGCACCTGCTGTTGCCACCGAAGCCAAATCAGCAGCAGTGTATAGCCCCGATTCACTCACTACGAGGATTTCCCGCGATCGCAGTTGCTCCTGTCGATCGTCTAATAACCGGCACGTGGTCTGCAGATCGACTGAAAAATCCTGCAAATCACGATTATTAATACCGATCAAGTGGATGCCATCGAGCGCTAGAACGCGATCGAGCTCTGCCAATGTATGCACTTCGACCAGTGCAGTCATGCCCAGTGCTGCCACAATTTTGAGAAAATACTGCAGGTCTTTGTCAGGTAAAATTGCCGCAATGAGCAGTACCGCATCGGCTCCATTGACTCGTGCCAGGTACATCTGATACGGGTAGATGACGAACTCCTTGCACAGGAGCGGCAGCTCAGTGACAGCCCGGATGCGAGCAAGATTGTCGAAACTGCCCTGAAAGAATTTTTGGTCGGTCAATACCGAGAGACAAGTAGCGCCGCCTTGTTCGTAAGCACGAGCGATCGAAACGGGGTCAAAGTCCTCCCGAATGACGCCTTTGCTGGGAGACGCTTTTTTAACTTCGGCAATGACTGCTGGGCGGGTTTTGCTGTGCTGGAGAGCCTGCAGGAAATTGCGGGGTGCTGGTAGCGTTTTAACCTGCTTTTGCAGCTCCAGCAGCGGCATACGCTCCCGTAGCTGAGCAACCTCAGTCTCCTTTTGCCAGACAATTTCTTCCAAAATATGTCGCGGGGCAGCGTCAGGCACTTTTACCTGGTAGCGCAATTCCTGTACAGAAACCGCAGGATTAGGTCGACGACGACGGATCTGCATTGGTAAGTAGCTTGAGCGTGAATGGAAACAGAAAAGATGATCGGCGCTGTGTTTTACCACTGCTCCGCATCGTGATAAATCAATGCTTTTGATAGCGTAACCTAACTCTCGAACGACACGGGATCTAAATGTATTCAGGTGTACAAAATTAGCCTGTTTTTTTAACCAGCCTGTTTTTTAATCAGGGCGAAGCGATGTGCTTGAACGTCAAAAGCATCGCTTCGCTTTTAGCCCCTAATGCGTTGTCACTGCACGCTTATAGGCTTCATCGAGCACTTCAGAGAGCGTTGGATGGGCGTGCACCAGGAAGGCAAGGTATTGCACGGTTTGTCGCTGCGCGATCGCGTTTGCCGCTTCTTGAATGAGATCGGACGCATGGAGCCCGAAGATGTGAACACCTAGAACTTCCCCCGTGTCCTGACGGTAAATGACTTTGGCAACACCTTCGGTTTCGCCTTCTGCGAGCGCCTTGGCGTTGCCTTTGAAATAGGTACGCACAGAAGCGACTGTAAATCCTTCTGCTTTACCTTTCTCCTTCGCAGCGGGTTCAGTCAAACCAACAAAGCCGATTTCGGGATGAGTGAACGCTGCTGCCGGAATGCTGTGGTAATCGACCGCACGAGCGCGACCGCAAATATTTTCGATCGCAGCCACACCCTGAGCTGCTGCCGCATGAGCCAGCATCAGTTTGCCCGTAGCATCGCCGATCGCCCAGAGATGGGGCACGGGTTCGCCACTTGCAAGCACGGCCATGTAGTCGTTGATGGGGATGAAGCCTGGTCGAACGGTTTCTACGCCAACGGAGTCTAGGCCCAGGTCTTTGGTTAATGGCACCCGTCCGGTAGCAACCAGACAAGCATCCACCTCCAGAACTTCCACGCTTTCCTTCGTCTTCGCATCTGCCAGTTCAATAACAACGGGAGAACCTGGAGTAATGCGCTTTGCCAGGACGCTGACTTTTGTTTCGATATCGCGAGGGGTAATCAGTACCCGTTGTGCCAGTTTGGCGATATCGGGGTCGAAGCCCGGCATGAGTTGGTCGAGTGCTTCGATCAAGGTGATCTCACAGCCTAGCGCTGAGTAAACATCGGCGAACTCCAGCCCAATGTAGCCACTGCCGACGATCGCAATCCAGGGCGGTAGCGACTCTAGACGCACCGCATCGTCACTAGTAAAGACGGTTTTGCCATCCAGTTCAATGCCAGGTGGCACAAAGGGGACGGAACCCGGCGCCAGCATGATGTCCTTCGCCGTGATGATTTTCTCGCCATCCTTCGTCGTGACTGAGACTTTTTGCACTCCGGCGATTCTGCCCCAACCGTGAATGGTGTCAACACCAAGGCGCTTCAGGCTGCCGATCAAAGCTTCGCGCTGTTTGGTGACAATGCTGTTGGCGTGGTCCGCGATCGCCTGACGGTCAAACGCCACGTCAGTCAGCTGAATGCCCAGTGCTTTAAGGTGATGAGCATCCTGCAACTCACGTACACGTCCCGATGCTGCCAGCAGCGCTTTGGAAGGAATACAGCCACGATTGACGCAGGTGCCACCCATCTCAGCAGTTTCGATGACCGCTGTTTTCAGCCCACAGCTTACCGCATGGATCGCCGCTCCGTGCCCGCCAACCCCGGCTCCAATGATGACCAAATCGTAATCGAATGACTGACTCACTTCTCTCTCCTGGTGCATTGTCTTCTATTCTCGGTTGGATGGGGGCGATCGACAAGAGCGAGGGAAAGGCTAAAGGCTAAAGGCTAAAGAACTCAAAACTCAAAACTCGCGACTCCTGATTCCTGCCCCCTAGCTCCTATCTTCCCGTTTCGCTCCTCTGACCGATCACCGTGCCACCAGTTTTTCGCTGCCTCTGGTAAGTTGACGGCATAAAGAGTGATGACGATCGGCTCTAGCAAACCCTGCCCCAAGATCTCAACGCTATAGGAGGGATGATTTTTCGTCGATAGATCGACAATAAAGCGTTTGCCAATGCGTCGCCAGCTTGGTTCTTTGCCGCGCCACTGGAGACGACAGCAAGGCCAGGGCAACTGTTCGCGATCGAATAAGCGACAGCAGGGGCCAATCACACGGTAACTGAAATGGCAACCGGGGCTAAAGAAAATTTGCCCATGCTGAAGCGGGTGAAACATTGCGGCCATCGATCACCTAACCAAGCGTTGCTTTGGCGTTTTGAAGCGCTTGTCGGACTTGGGTAAACCCGGTACCGCCGTAGCTGTTGCGGGCAGAAACAACCTGTGCAGGCGCGATCGCGGCATAAATATCAGATTCAAAGGCTGGATGGAGTGTTTTCCACTCATCTAGCGTCAAGTCCTTGAGCAGTTTGCCCTGAGCGAGAGACGTCTTCACAACTTTACCCACTAGATTGTAAGCTTCCCGGAAAGGCACTCCTTTGCCTGCCAGGTAGTCTGCCACATCCGTCGCGTTGGAAAAGTCCTCATTGACGGCGGCCTGCAGTCGTGCGACACGGAACTCTAACCCTTCTTGCAGCAGAATAGTCATCGCTTCCAGACAGCCTTGCACGGTCACAACCGCATCAAAGAGGGCTTCCTTGTCTTCCTGGAGGTCTTTATTGTAAGCAAGGGGTAAGCCCTTCATCAACACGAGTAGACCTTGAAGATGACCAAAGACTCTGCCCGTTTTGCCACGCACGAGTTCTGGTACGTCAGGGTTTTTCTTCTGCGGCATGATGCTGGAGCCTGTGGAGCAGCTATCTTTGAGCGTGACAAAGCCAAACTCTTCGGATGCCCACAAAATGACTTCTTCTGCGAGGCGGCTGAGATGCACCATGATCAGACTGGCAGCACAGAGAAATTCGATCGCAAAGTCACGATCGCTCACCCCATCTAGGCTATTGGCATAGACACCGCCAAAGTGCAGCAGCTTAGCCGTGTAGTGGCGATCGATGGGAAAGGTCGTTCCAGCCAACGCACCAGAACCCAGCGGCGAAATATTAACCCGCTGATAGATTTCGCCGAGTCGCTCCCAATCGCGCTGGCTCATTTCAAAGTAAGCAAGCAAATGGTGGGCAAGGCTGAGGGGCTGTGCCCGTTGTAGATGGGTATAACCGGGAATGAGGGTTTCGACGTGCTGCTCTGCAAGCGTCAGGAGTATGGCTTGGAACGATCGCACTCGCTGCCGTATGTGCTGAATCTGGTCGCGCAGGTAAAGGCGCGTATCGGTACCCACCTGATCGTTGCGCGATCGCGCAGTGTGCAGCTTTTTGCCCACATCACCAACAATTTCTGTCAGGCGACGTTCGACCGCAAAATGAACATCTTCCGCCTCAACACCCGGAACGAAAAGCCCCTGGCGGTATTCTTGACGAATTTGCTCTAACCCGTTGACCAACTGCTCTCCCTCTGCAGCGGCGATAATGCCTGTATGCGCTAGCATCTGCGCATGAGCCTGAGAGCCAGTCAGATCATACTCAATCAGCTGAATGTCGAAGCCGATGCTGGCGTTAAATTGGGCGATCGCAGGATGGAGTGCGGACTCGAAGCGCTGGCTCCAGGTGGAGGGCTGACTTGCTGCCGATGCTTGAGAGAGGTCTTGATTCAAAGCAATTCTCACTGTGCTAGAGAGGTTAGATTTCCATTTAGAGTTGCAGAGTTTTTAACCCAACATTGGCAAACCCTGAAGGCAACCAAAATCCACTCCACTAAGTATCACGAAAGGCAGTCTTAAACTGTTACCAGTAGGGTGAATTCCACG
Organism: Stenomitos frigidus ULC18; assembly: GCF_003003795.1. Taxonomy (GTDB): domain Bacteria; phylum Cyanobacteriota; class Cyanobacteriia; order Leptolyngbyales; family Leptolyngbyaceae; genus Stenomitos; species Stenomitos frigidus_A. The sequence goes on from NZ_PVWK01000084.1 coordinate 115,990, forward strand.
CACAACACCAAATTTCTGCGTTAGCTCAAGACTGACTTTCCATCTAAAAAGGCTGAACTTCTGCGTTAGCCAAAGGATGTAAATGTTTTCACAAAGTAGCCAAAAATGATGCCGATTAAAAAGGCCCAAACCTGACCTGTCTTGACAAAGTTGTTGAAGGCTTTCTGCACATCACCGGCCAAGTCTACTTCAATTTTCTTGTCGCCCAGCGCCGCCAGGTCGATCGGCAAATGCCAGTGAGATGGCTGCAATAGATCCAGCCAGTACGTCGTGTCAAACCAATAGGTTGGATCAATGAACCCGATTGTTACATCTGGTATTACGCCAATGACCATCGCTCCTCTCTCCCTCTCTAAATGAATGCAAGCGCGCATATTTATCTTACAGAACTGAAAGGATACCAGAAAACTATCTGAGCGATCGTGCTGCTCAGACAGAGAGTTGTGTGTTTAACGGTAACCCAGCGCTCGACGTTGTCGCCTTGCTTACACAGAGCCCGCCTTCATTAGCAGCTGGCTGACCACCATCGGCTAGAGTTCAGTTGCTTGAACCTGCATCACAATCAACGTCATATCATCAGCGTTGCGGTGCGCGGTGCCGGTAAATTTCTGCACCTGACTAAACAACGCTTCCAAGATGGTTTGGGGATGATCGCACTGTTGGCAAGCCTGTTGAAACGCTTGTGTCAGATTTTCTTCATCAAAACGCTCACCACTCTGGTTGGCAGCATCTGTAAACCCATCGGTGTAGTAGATGAGCGTATCGCCAGCCTGAAGTTGGATCTGAGCATCTTGATAGTGTGTATCGGCATCGAGCCCAATCAGCATGCCCAGTGTATCCAGCCGCCGAATCGTGTTGGTTGCTGCTTGCCAGAGCAGAGGTGGATTGTGGGCAGCATTGCTATAAGACAAGATTCGCGTTTTTGGATCGTATTCCGAGTAAAACAGCGTGACGAATCGATTAGAGTTCTCTAGATCGGCGTACATGACACGATTGAGGTGCTGCAAAATCCGGGCGGGTGAGTGTCCGTTCAGCACTTCTGCTCGCAACATGCCTCGCGTCATGGTCATGATCAAACCAGCAGGTACGCCTTTGCCCATGACATCGCCGATCGCCAAACTCCAGCGTCCCCACTCGCTGCCACCATCTTTCTTAGAGCGAATCTGGTCATAGCTCGCGGGAATAAAGTCGTAAAAATCACCACCGACTCGATTGGCTGATTGACAGCGCGCGGCTAGTTCAATGCCTTGAATCTTGGGGCACTGTCGCGGCAACAAGCGCAGTTGAATCTCGGCTCCAATCTCAAGCTCCCGATCCAGTCGCTCTTTTTTACGCAGTTCCACTGTTAACTCGTCGTTTTCGATCGCTACCGCCGTCTGGTCGGCAACCAAGCGCACTAGCTTTTGACGAGTTTCTGTCCAGCCATACTGCGGATCGCGGCTAAAAACGTAAAGCCGTCCCCGCTCTGTATTTTTGACCAGAATGGCCGTCCCAAAGAGCTGGACATCGGCGCCCAAGTAATGACTGACCTGATGATCGAGCGTAGCGATCGCGCTGGGAGTAAGAGCGATCGACTCTCCAGCAGGGGTTGGGGATAGCGAAGCGGTCACTTGGCGGGTAGCGGTTTCCAGTGCCTTACGAATATCTTGACACCAGCGGCTGTCCTGACAGTGAAGCCGCTCTAAGCGCACCTGACCATTCGGCTTGAACAACAACAGTGCACCACCATCACTATCCGTGACTCGACTCGCCATCAGCGGGATTAGCTCTAGAAACTGATTGAGGTTGTTAAAGCTTCGCAGTGCAAAACCGAGCGAACTCAGCAAGTCTTGAATTTTGTGCTGCTCTCGATTCAACCGCGCCACCAGTTCCTTCAGGGCAAAGACAGGTGTAATTTCAGGCGCAGCACCACTAGTCGCACTACTGGGGGTACGAGCACTCAGACGATCGCGTATCTCCGCACCGGGAGCATTGGCTGCAGACGGTGAAACCGTTCCCGCGTCCGGTCGTTGCGATGGCTGTCGAGGAAGAGGCACAGCAGTCATTGAGATCAAGGTAAACGAACAATTACTGTGAAGCAGGCTGATGCGTAGTGCAATCGATTCTAGCGGATGTGCCCGTAGAATCACCGTTGGTTGGACTAATTTTATGGGAGAGTGCCCAAACCCGGGCTTAGTTTACCAACGTTAGCAGATAAGCTTTGAATTGATGCAGTCACCCTTGAATTGATGCAATTAACCTTGAGACGTAGTGCTAAGCAGTGTTACAACGTCTGCGTGTGCCAACACAACATCAGGATTTTGCTGTAATGCTGCATCGTATTTTGTAGCGAATTCATCACCCGACTCCGCTGGTGTTAGCAGTGTCCGAACATCAGCCAAGAAGGTTTCAATCACTTCTAACGTAATGGGTTCATCCGCCTGCTGTAGCTCATCAATTTGCACGATGCGCTGAGAGAGCTGATGTAACCAGGCAAATTGCTCGTGGGAAATGACTAACTGCAGCAGTTGCCCTCTAGATACCTGTCCCTGCACTTGTTCGTAGGCAACGCGCTCTGCTTCTAGTAAAAGCTTATGCAAGCGCAGTAATTTCAACCGTAGTTCATTCAGTAAGCGGAATTGATTGATACGTTGTTGCAAGGGGCTAACCATTAACCTAATACGTCCTATGCTTGCGTTTTAGTAAGCCTTCCGCTGTAGTGAACCGCGCCTGCTGAGCAGCGATCGAGCTTATCTTTTATCCTTTGTCCCTCTCTACCCATTCAGCAACGCTTCAACAAACTCATAGCTAGAAAAGGGGCGGAGATCTTCAATACCTTCTCCAGCACCGATGAAGCGGATAGGTAAACCCAGTTGTTGGACGATCGCTAGCGCGATGCCGCCTTTCGCAGTGCCGTCTAGCTTGGTGAGGATAACGCCGCTAAGTTGAGCCGCTTCTGAAAAGACTTCAGCCTGTCGTAGGCCGTTTTGTCCGAGGGTGGCATCCAGAACCAGCAGAGATTCAACGACTGCATTTTCAGATTTTTTGTCAATAATGCGACGAATCTTACTGAGTTCGTCCATCAAATTTTTCTTGTTTTGCAAGCGACCAGCCGTATCAACCAGCAGCAAATCGGTACCGCGTGACTGAGCCGCCGCGATCGCGTCAAAAACCACCGCTGCAGGATCGGTATTTTGCCCTGGATTGGCGATCACTTCGACGCCACTGCGACTGCCCCATACTTTGACTTGCTCGACTGCTGCCGCTCTGAACGTGTCCGCTGCTGCAATCAGGCAGTTGTAGCCAGACTTTTGGGCGATGTGGGCCAGCTTGCCGATCGTGGTTGTTTTGCCCGCACCATTGACGCCCGTGATGAGCCAGATATTGAGTGTCTCGTCTTCAGGCGCAAAAAAACGGCTCTTGGCGTTCTCCAAGGGGGCATCCAGGATATCGCGCAGAATTTGCTTCAGGTAGCTCAGTGCCGCATCAGGTGGCAGCACTTCTTCGCGCAACTTGCTCTGCAGGGCATGAATAATGGCATCGGTTGCGGCGACACCCACATCAGCTTGCAGCAACACTGACTCAATTTCGTCGACAGCATCATCGTTCAGCGGCCCCTGCCCAACGATCGACCGCAGTTGATTGATCAAGCCACGTCGTGTTTTATCTAACCCTTGACGCAGCCGATTTAGCCAGGTGATTTCTTCTAGTGAAATCTGGTCGGGTCGTCGCCCCTGTGCGGCGAGAATTTCGGATGACCAGAGAAACCCTTCATCAAGCACCAGCTCAGTGCTGTCTAGAGGCGTTGTAGCCGGTATAGCTGTGGTAGATGCAGCAGTGACTGGCGCGATCGCTGGTTCCGGCTCGACAATGGCGTTTTCTTTCAAGCGCTCTAGACGCTGTTGTCGATCGGCTTCAGATTGTGCCCAAAACGGCAGTGGTGTTGTTGGGGTCTCCGCAACTTCTGGCGCTGTTCGTTCTATAACAGCAGAGGAAGCTAACTCTACAGCATCGATCGTGTCCTCATTTGCCGTGTCCACTTCCGGTGTGGTTGGAGTGGGCGCTTCGACATCGGCGATCGCTTCAGTTTGTTGTCGCTTTTGAATGTTTTGGTAAGCAACCTTGGCCCAGCTCAGGTAATCCTCGGCAACGTCAGGGGCAGCCTCGTCCTGTAGCGTTGCCTCTGATGTCGCTGCCTCCGGTGCCGCCAGATCAGTTTCTGCTGTTGGAACGCCCTCAGCGTCCTGGTCGTATTGCCGACGAAACCAATCAAACGTCATTTCACCCCAGCCCTCCTGTTGCCTGCTTTTCTGCTTTGAGCTGATCCATCACCCGACGCAAGACACCATTGATAAAGCGATGTCCGTCTTCGCCGCTATAACGCTTTGCCAGCTCGACCGCTTCATTTGCAGCGATGCGATCGGGTATACCCAAAAAAAGAATCTCTGTGACAGCGATGCGAAGAATATCACGATCGATCCAGGCAAGACGAGAGAGCTGCCAATCAACCAGCGATGTAGACAAAATTTGGTCGATCTGGTCCCGATTCGCGTTCAGCTTACCGATAATTTCAAGGGTGTAATGGCGCACATCCTGTTGATTGGCCAGTTGGATAAATTCAGGGACGTCGATCGCGACCCCCAACCGATTGATCGCAGTTTGAGTCAGCGCGATCGCATCCTCAACCATTGCCCTGGCGCTCTGCACATCGGCTGCCCGCGTTTCACTGGTCAGCAAACGGGCACTGCCCTGCTGCAGTTCAGCCGCTGCCGTTTCCAGCGCATCTTGTGCTTCACTGGTCAGCGTCCGCACGGCTGCCACAACCACGCTTTGGAGTTGCTGCATCTCCAACCGTTCTTGTTTAGCGGGTAGCTGGCTGATACTCAACAGCGCCAGTTCACGAGCGATTCGACGAGCTTGCATAAGAAAAGATAAAGGATGTAGCCTGCTTTGGAGAAGCAATAGGCTTAAGGATAACGTTTTTAAGGTACATCACGGGAAATGCCGCACGGTTTCATCTTTATACGCTTAAGCCTTCATCCCGTTTCTCTAGCTTTCCCAGAGGTCTTCTTCCAGAGTGATCGCTTGTCGACTCTGCTCTGGAAATAAATCAAATGTTCGAGCGCTAGACGCTGGCAACGACGTATTAGACGCCGATGAAGAAGACACCATCGAGGCATCTGGAGCGACGATGCCACCAGAAATCACGACTTTGAATGCGTCTTCGATCGGCATGGAAAGGTCAATCACAGCATTTTCGGGCACTACTGCATACCAACCTGTAGTAGGGTTTGGCGTTGTCGGAATAAACACGCCTAACATCGGGCTGGTAAAGCGCGACTGAAACTCGCTGCTTAAGACCCCAGTCACAAAACCAAGTGACCAGACACCCTGACGGGGATATTCCACTAGTACCACTCGTCGGAACTTTCCACTCGAATCCTTCAGCAGGGTTTCTAGAAGCTGTTTGAGCGTTTTATAAACCGAACCCGCCAGCGGAATGGCTTGCAGTACGCGCTCACCAAAATCCAGCAACCAGCGACCGGCAATGTTCCGCGCCATCAAGCCAATTAGTAAGATGCAGAGCAGTGGTACGGTCAAGCCCACTACCAAGTTCAGCAGATTTACCAGAATCGGATTCAGACCATCAAAGGGATTTACTTGCTTCGGAATGCGAGTCAGAAAATTGACAACCCAGTTTGCGATCGTGATGGTGAGCCAAATAGTGGTTGCTAGAGGAATGACGACTAGCAGCCCTGCGATCAGGTCATTTTTGAGGTCTTGCTTGAGGCGTTGAATCACGGGCACCCACTCTCCTGTAATTGCGGCGGAAACTGTAGCAACACTGACGATTCAAAAAGACCAAAATCTCTGCGGTGTTCAGCCTGAGAAATGAGTTGAACTCATTTTGATTGACTGCATATCGCGAATTTTACTAACCCCATCATGACTACTTGAGCGAAGGACGCTTTGTTACTCAGTTGCTTACAAGCGTCTTCAAGAATTGTAACGAATAATGTAAAGGAGTGTTACGTTTCCGACTTCGTGCGGTGCGTTGGTGCCATGCGCGTTGCCAGTCAATCGAGGCTGGGCGGCACTCAGGATGCCGACACCATTCGTTGACCGGTCTCAAACTGATCTGCATGATGTGAGATCATCCTCAGGATACCCTACGGTGATTCGGTATCACACGCGACTGTTAATTTTGTGCTTGAAAAGAAAGGCTCACGGTTCTCTAGAGCGATGGCAAGCTGACAGTGACGACCCTCAGAGCTCTTTTCCAGTCTTAAACAGTCTTAAAGTGATTTCCGAGAAAAAATGTACTGCTGGGTAGGGGCAGGTTTTGCCAGCATCTTTGCCTCTAGCCCATCGCTTTGGTGCCTGCCCTACAGGTCTTTTGTTTGCTAGAAAGCGCCTAAGTAGCAGTCTAAGACGAGGGATTATTGCGTTGATTCTGGGTCGACAGAAGATACCGTAGTCCTGTCCAGCCGATCACGGCATAGCCGATCGCCAGCACCAGACTTGCCACACCACTTCGCATCCCTGATCGCAACTTGTTATCGTTAATCTGGGTTTCCAGCTTGCGCTTATTGTCACGAATCTGCGTCAATTTTTGGTCGCGTTCAGGAGCGATTTGAGCTTCCAACGCCTTGGGGTCAGCCTTGAATTTTTGCAGTTGATCCAGTTTCTGCTTTGCTTGCGCTAGTTGTGCTCCCTGAAGCTGACCACTTTGAATCAGCTGGTCGATTTGACTCGACTGGGCATCAATCTGCCCTTTTAGCTGCTGCACCTGGCTATCAATCTGACTTTCAGCCCGGCTGGCATCTTGCGTAATTTGCTTCATCTGTTCGTCTGCGGCTGTATTGGTAGCATTGACGCTGAGGGGAATCAGCAGCAGAAAAACTAAGCCAAGCAAGCTGGATAGTAGGGCAGAACCTAGTTTCAAACCGCGTGATCGTTCCACATTGGTGGGCGTATCGAGCGCACTTTCGACCCAGAAGCCGATGAACAAAAAGCCAAAGCCCATCATAGGAATGAAACCGCGATCGACCAATTGAGTCGTCGTTGTGAACAGCCATTGACTATCCTGGAACTTAGCGGACGAGAGTACCACCACGCAATCCAGTAGGTAGAGCACGATCAGTACGAGCCCAACGACTTTAAGGATAAGGGCAGTAAGAGGGGAGGCATTAAGTGTTTTCATCGACTTCTATAAATGGGATGGCAATTGACTGAAACTGCTCTAGCAACCTCTTATAGTAGACTACGGAGTTGGATCTCTTGAAGAAATTGAGCGGCTGAAAGCATGAACAAAATTGTAGAGGTGCTTCCAGATAAGGACGCACTGATTCAGCGATCACTAGCGATCGTTGTAGACAAAATCCAGGCAGCGATCGCGGCACGGGGACGTTGCACGATCGCCCTTGCAGGCGGCAGCACACCTAAACCGTTGTACGAACAGCTTGCAACGCAAAACCTTGCCTGGGAAAAGCTTCACATTTTCTGGGGCGATGAACGCTACGTGCCATCGGATCATCCCGACAGTAACGAAGGGATGGCGCGCCATGCTTGGCTCGATCAAGTCGCGTTCCCGCTCACTAATGTTCACCCGATGACCACGGCAAATGCTGAACCAGCGGTGTCTGCCAGCCAGCATGAGATGGAGCTACAGCAATTCTTTCAGCTTCAGCCAGGAGCCTATCCACGCTTCGATCTGATTCTGCTGGGCATTGGCGATGACGGACATACGGCATCTCTCTTCCCTCATACAGATGCATTACAGGTGCGCGATCGCCTTATTACGGTTGGTAATAAAGACGGGCAGCCTCGAATTACTTTCACCGTACCCTTGATCAATCATGCTCGCACCGTCCTTTTTATGGTAGCTGGTGCCAGTAAGCGGCCTGCGCTGGCTCAGATCTTTGCACCTGTTGCTGATGCGGCGATTTACCCTGCGCGCCTGATCCAGCCTGAGGGAGAACTTGTGTGGCTGCTAGATCAGCCTGCAGGGCAGGAACTTAACGTGAACTGATGCAAGCCTGCTTGCAGCTGCTTTAGTCAAGGGTAAAGAGCTTTCTAGCAAACAAAGGACCCGTAGCGACAGGTTTGATCACAAGGTAAACGGCTAGAGGGCATGACTCTGGCAAAACCTGCTGTACCCAACGGTAAATTTCTGCTTGTAATGCCAATTCCGTCTGAATCTGCACAGAACTGCAGGTTGGGTTTCGTCAGACTCAACCCAACCAAGCGATTGCTAACGTAACGCCTCTGGCATACCTGCACTAGGGGTTTCACGCTGTTTAACCCAACCGACACTGCATGATTCTATGCCTCTTCAACAAGCATTGGTATAAAGCTCCTAACGGGTTGCCCAGCAATGAGTTCTCAGGATCGTGGATTAAATGAAATCGACAAATTATTTGCAGGTAGGGGCGCACGGCCCGTTTTCCCCTACGGGAAATGTCAGAGTGATTAAATTCTTGTTCCTTAGTGACGAGCTATGAGAAAAGGGTGAGCGACTGAAGACTGAGGGGTAACCACTGACCAAGCCTTTCACTATATCCCTCTGAAAAGCTAGATGACAGCGAGCCTGATTTCAAAGTAGAACTGGAATAACAGGCAATCCGCTGTAAACTGGCAGCTAAAAGGGCTGTTTAGCATCGCCTGTGCTCTAAGTAGCACTCGTCGTCTTGGCAGCGGATTCTCTATGATGGAATTGATATAGGGGAAAGAGTCCATGATTGTTTGTCCGAATTGCAATCATCAAAATCCTGATGGCGCAGTTCAGTGTGAAGCCTGTTATACACCCTTACCTGCGACCATGAGCTGCCCAAACTGTGGCACCACGGTTCAGGCAGATGCCAGTTTCTGTGGCCAGTGTGGCTATAACCTCCGCACTGCTGCCAGCAACCAACCTGCCGAAAGCGTGGTGCATTCAGCAGCAGCACCGGAGGCTGTACCAGTTATGCCAGAATTGCTCCCGCTGGATCCACTTGTGCCGCCCGATCCGCTTGTTGCACCACCAATGGCGCTTCCTGACACCCCGGTTGCGCTTGAGGCTCCTGATCCGATGCCTGCGGCTTCCCCTATCCCCGTCATCAGCCAACCGTCTGCGAACGGGGAAGCTGTTGCTGTATCGCCGCCAGCACAGAGCAGCTCGACCACTCAACTGCAACAGCAAACGGCACGTCTCTTACATCTGCAAACCAGTGCTTCGTTAGAATTGCCGCAGAGTCTGACCGTTATTCACATTGGCAAACCTAACGATCGCATTCCCCCCGATATTGATGTGTCTGGCTTCCCCGACTCTGAAATTGTGTCTCGCATTCATGCTGATATCCGACTTGAAGGGGACGCTTACTACCTAGAGGATGTGGGTAGTTCTAACGGCACTTACATCAACAATGTGCCACTACCGATGGGTAACCGTCACCGTCTACGGCAGGGCGATCGCATTGCTCTAGGCAAGGGCGACAAGGTAACATTTTTGTTCCAGCTTTCCTGACGTTAGACGTGAGCTTTGTTGGCAAGGTGAAGTCAGCCCGTCACACTGACTCGTCACTGCGTAAGTTATGAGTACGATGTCTGTCTCATACGTTCCTTCAGATAGTCGTGTATCGTTAGAAAACTTGCCACGATCGATTACGAAAATTTTCGGTTCTACAGCAGCAAAAGCGGCGTAGGATGGAAGCACGTTTTCGGACGGTAGCAGTCTTTGCCACAAGTTATTACTCAGACTTTATACCGCCAGTGTGATTACCCTCACCCTTTTGCATCCGATTCAGTCGATTCCGGTTCAAAGTTGGACCTTTGAACACGAATCTGTTATTCGAATTGGACGATCAACCGATAATCACGTTATTCTCTACAGCGCAGTCGTTTCTCGTCATCATGTCGAGCTGCGCGAAGTCGATTCGCGGTGGGAAGTTATCAGCTTAGGTGCAAACGGCACCTACGTAGACAGCAAGCGCATTACGCAGATGCCGATCGTGGACAGTCTTGTGATTCGGCTGGCGCGATCAGGCCCTAACATTCAAATTCATGTGGGCTCTTTACCTCCTGACAGTGGTAAAGCATTACAGGGCGATCAAACCAGAGCGCAACGAGTGAAACCTAGTCTGAGCGACGTTCTACCTGCTGATGTAGGCAGATCTGTGCAGCCAGGTGGCATGTCGCTCATTCCCAATCTGGAGATACCCGTAACCAAACAGCCAGAGGACGACTCATCGCCTCTCAATCATCCCTCTGGCGATCGTAGGCAGCAAGCCACTGACATGAGTGGTGTCAATGGGTTGCCTGCCGTGGTACCGCCTGCGGATCTGGTGAGCTGTACGCATCCCCGCGCTCAAGGAAACGTGCTGTTTTGTCCAGACTGTGGTGAACCGCTGCAGGTAACGCAAACAGTGGGCGACTATCAGGTGGTTAAGACGGTTCGTCAAGACCCGGTTGGCATGACTCAGCTAGTCTGGCGCAACGGTCAGAGTTTAGTCTTAAGAACGGTCAATCCAGAATGGCAGCAGCCAGATATCTTAGAAGCTTTCACCCAGCAAGCAACGCAACTGCTGACGCTCGATCATCCAGGTTTACCTCATTTTGTTGATTTCTTTGTGAATGAAGGAAAGCCTCATCTGGTGCGGCGACGAGTTTATGGGCAAAGCTTTCAGCAACGGGTTGGCCGACAGGGACTCTTGACGCAAACCGAGGCGATCGCCACGATCGTGCAAGTCTGCGACACACTGGACTATCTGCATCAACAGTCCCCAGCCTTGCTACATGAGGATCTGAGGCCTGAGAATTTGATCCAACAAACCGTCCCGGCTGGTAACATCACGCTGGTTGGGTTTGTTTCTCTCCGCTCATTCGTTGCCGAACGCTCCGAGCCGTCATTGTATATGGCTCCCGAACAAGCGCAGGGCCAAAAGACGGTTGCGGCAGATCTGTTCGCTCTCGGTCCGATCCTGGTTTTTCTGCTCACCGGTCAAGCGCCCGACGCATTCTATGCCCAACGAGAGCAAGGGTTTCGCTTTTATCCAGAGTATGTGCCTGGACTAGCAACGGAACTGGTGACGATCATCCGTCGATTGACTAGCCCCCAGCCAGAAGACCGTTACGCAACTGCGAAAGAAGTAGCGGATGCACTTTTGAGTGTGTCTATCACTGCATAATCTATCACTGCATAAAAGTAGCAAGGCTTTGACCATCGACGGTTGGCACGGTGAATGAAAAGCAGCTACCTTCGCCATGCACGGATTCAAAGTAAAGCTTTCCGCCTTGATTTTCGACCAGCAGCTTGCAAAGAGAGAGCCCCAACCCAGTGCCCTTGATAGCGTGCCGATCGCGGTGCTGTACTCGGTAAAACCGCTCAAAGAGATGGGGTTGATCTGCTACAGGAATCCCTAAGCCATGATCACGGACCCAAATCGTTACCCAGCCAGCTTGCTGTACTGCGGCACCGATTTCGATCGGGGCACCGTTGGGAGAGTATTTAATCGCATTCGATATGAGATTGACCAACACCTGCGACAGTTGCCAGCGATCGCTCCAGATATGCGCTAGGTCGGGTTCAAACTGATGCGTTGCCTCAACGTCATGAAAGCCCATCATGACCTCTTCTACTAAGCTCTTTGCACAAAAGCCCACTGCCTGGGTCTTAAGCGCCCCCGTTTCCAAGTTACGCAGCGCCATTAAATCCTGCAGCAGTTGTCTTAAGCGATGCACTTGTTGGTGCACAACATCCAAAAATTCTTGGCGGTGTTCTGCGCCCAAACTAGGTTCTGCTAGCAACGAAACAGAGCCACCCAATGCCGTTAATGGGGTTGCCAACTGGTGAGTCAGCAAGTGCATGAGTTGCGTTTGCTGAGCAATTTGCTCTTTAAGCGATTGGTTTTCTAAGAGCGCCTGCAGCAAGCGATCGTCTCCTGCTTCAGACACAATGGTGGCTTGACTTGCTGGAGCAAGGGAGGGCTCGTTGTTTGGCAGCGAAGACATAGAGCAACTCTGAATGCAAGTGAGCAGTCGGTACGTTAATCAGCCGTTGTCAGCAAAGCATTAACCCTACCAACACCTTAACATTATGTTACAAATCTTGTTTGTATGCCTCTGTGCCTTTACGGTGGCGCTGGAGTATCACTTTAGCGGTCAGGTCAATCTTCTTGGTTTGAAGCCTTGATAGCGCTGTTCAACCGCACCGATTCAACGAAATTTAAAGAGTCTTCTAATACCCATCAGAATGCTCTGAAAAGGTGATTAAATGAACCCGGACATACCTCCTAGGTGAAGTCTTAATTTGGGTACAGGCTTAGCTTGAGTAAGGTCTTGGCTTGCCTAAGTGTCCTGATTAATTTGTCTGTGCAGCGTAAGTAGCAGTAATCAGTATCAATCATTTCGGCTCAGTCGATTGAGCCCTTAGGTATATCAAGATGGTCAGCGCAGTTCCTAAGATTAAAAAGAAGTTGGTGAGCATCCCCGCGATGACAATGGCGCATGAACGCATTCTAGCTGCGATCGATGTGGGTACAAACTCCATCCACATGGTTGTGGTTCGCATTCAGCCTGCGCTCCCTGCTTTCACAATTATTGCTAGAGAAAAGACGACGGTTCGGCTGGGCGATCGCAATCGGCAAAACGGCAATCTCACCGACGAAGCAATGGAGCGGGCGATCGATACCCTCAAGCGCTGTCAAGAAATTGCCAAAAGCCTGAACGCTGAGCAGACGATCGCGGTGGCTACTAGCGCCACGCGGGAAGCCCCGAATGGACGTGATTTTTTGCAGCGCATCGAAGCAGAGGTAGGGCTGTGGATTAATCTGATTTCGGGTCCCGAAGAAGCCCGTCGTATCTACCTGGGTGTGCTGTCCGGGATGGAACTTAATGGTCAGCCCCACGTCATCATCGACATTGGTGGTGGCTCCACGGAATTAGTACTGGGTGATGGGCATGAACCGCGCACCCTAAGCAGCACTAAAATCGGCGCTGTTCGTTTGACCGTTGAGCATATTACGACTGACCCCATCAGCAATGTCGAATTTCAGGCGCTTCAAGCCTACATTCGAGGGATGCTAGAGCGCCCAGTTGAAGAGCTGAAAGCCGGTCTGCAGCTAGGCGAAAAACCGCGTTTGGTCGGAACATCTGGCACGATCGAAACCTTAGCGATGATCCATGCGCGGGAAAAAACAGGCGCAGTGCCATCACCGCTGAATGGCTACGAGTTTAGCCTGAAAGATTTACGAGAAACCGTGGCGTATCTTCGTCGCCTTTCGGTGGCAGGCCGAACGGAGATTCCTGGTGTTAACGATCGACGCGCCGAAATTATTCTGGCGGGAGCGCTCATTCTTCAGGAAGCGATGACGCTATTGGGTATGGAGTCGATCGTAATTTGTGAGCGATCGCTACGAGAAGGAGTCATTGTCGATTGGATGCTGACCCACGGTTTGATTGAAGATCGCCTGCGCTATCAAGGGTCTGTGCGCCAGCGTAGCGTGCTCGACACTGCGAACAAGTACCGAGTCAAGCTAGACTACAGCGAGCATGTGGCAACTTTTGCGCTCAGCCTGTTCGACCAAACTCAAGGTAGTCTGCACAATTGGGGCGAAGAAGAGCGCGAACTGCTATGGGCGGCCGCTATTTTGCACAACTGCGGGCACCACGTGAGCCATTCCTCCCATCACAAGCACTCCTACTACCTGATCCGTCATAGCGATCTGCTGGGCTATACCGAAACTGAAATTGAAACGATCGCCAACCTCGCCCGCTATCACCGCAAAAGCGCTCCCAAAAAGAAGCACGAAAGCTATCGCAGTCTGACCAGTAAGCGCCATCGACATGTTGTAGATCAACTGAGCGCTCTACTGCGTTTGGCGGTTGCCCTCGATCGTCGCCAAATTGGTGCCGTTAAGCAAGTGGTTTGCGAAGTGCGTCCCCAATCCCAGGAATTCAGGCTCCTCATTCAGCCAGCCAAGCCTGACGATGACTGCGCTCTAGAACTTTGGAGCCTCGACTACAAAAAAGCCAGCTTTGAAACCGAGTTTGGGCTCAAGCTAGTGCCTGTTTTGCAAACAGCCGCCGCTGCAGTTGTTGGTTGTTAGTTATTGATTGCGTCCGTCTCTTCAAGCAACTGCGACAAAAAGGTCATCGAAGCTCTTAGCGGGTGCATCGGCTTTCGCTACGATCTCGACAATCTTGTTGCGAGCAGAGGGTAAGAAAAGCGCTTCAACGCAGGTCTGCGCTACTTTCGTGCGGGGAATACTGCCCTCGAAGAGCGTATCAGCAGATGACATAACCACCGCATCGGCGTTATCTTCGTTTTTCAAGCCACCTGGACGGACGATCGTGTAAGTCAAACCGCTCTTTTGAAGGTACTCTTCAGCCTGCTTCTTCCAGACCAAAATCAGAAAGAAAAGATTTAAGGGATGAAATAATTGCGAGGTGCACAGAGACGAGACAAAAACAAAGTGCTCAATGCCGTGCGCTTTTGCCGCCTCAACCAAATTTTTGGTGCCTTCATAATCAACCTTATAGGGAGCTGTTGGGTCAAAGCCAGGTTTTGCGCCAGTGGCACAGAGTATGACCGTGCTGTCGCCCAGCACACTCGCTAAACGTTTGGTGTCTAAAACATCACCCTCAACTAGTTCTGCTTCGGGCGGCAAAACGGCTTGAGCTTTTGCCCGGTCACGGACCAGAGCACGCACGGGGATGCCTCGCTCTACAAGCTCCTTAACGATGCGTTGACCAGTTTGTCCTGTGGCTCCAGCTACAAACGCTTTCATAATTCTGCTCCTGATTGTGTCTATGGACAAAGGGGTGGTTAGGATGGGCAATAGATGCCAGTTGGATGGAAGAACATCACTAAAGCCAGTGCAACAGTTTGCAAAAGGCTCAAGCACCTGAACCCAAAGCTTCTGATGCTGCAAGGCAAGCATCTTTACCTAGACTTTATCGAATTCTCTATGCAAACAAACCTACCGTATGGATAGAGTCGTGATTTCGGATTGATTTGCAGCCTGCTTGTATAGTTGGTATGTTAATGAATGTTAAGTTGCCGCCTTCACTGGATGTAAGATATTGCAAGCAGTAGCCCTGAAGCCTTTGATTTGCAGTCGCTAATCTTTGTGGTAACAAATTACTGTTGCATGCGCTGATGTTGATTCCGCTGGTTTTGCAGAAATCCGTAAAACCTCGGTGAGGACGTGAAGAGCGAAAGAGGCACTATAGACCTATGCAACTAGCAACTAACGTCGAGCCGTCTATCATGCAGTCACACTCCACTGAATCCCAATCGACTGAGCTTCCTGAAGGCTTGCTGCACACCGCGTCGGTCATTCCAGATATGAACTACCTGATGACAGAGGACTCTGACCAAAATCTGCTTGAGCCGACTCAGTTTCGTAGCCATTTTGTAGACTGCATGGAAATGTCTGCAGATCTGCCTACGGTGGCTGCGTATCTCGATGCTCACTCAGTCTGGTTTCACAATTGCGCTCAGCCAATGGTCGTCGAGCCGCTAGGAGATAACGGCTATGCCTTGGTGATTGGCCGCTTTGGCTCGTATGGCTACCAGATTGAGCCAAAGATTGGTTTGCATCTGCTGCCCCAAGATCATGGCGTCTACCGCATTGAGACCATTGCTATCCCTGGATACGTGATGCCGGGTTACGACGTTGACTTTCGGGCTGCGATGACTCTGGTGGAAGCGGGTGCAGAGTCAGCTTCCAGTTTGCTCGATCGCCCTGGAACACCCTCCGCTAAAACGACGCGCGTAGAGTGGCAGTTAGATCTAACGGTATCGATTCAGTTTCCACGGTTTATTCACGCGCTGCCCAAAAGCCTAGTTCAAAACACAGGCGATCGGCTGCTGCGCCAAATTGTACGTCAGGTATCCAATCGCCTTACGCGCAAGGTCTTAGAAGATTTTCACCAAACCCACGGGTTGCCACTCCCAAAACCTGCCAAACGCTGGTTTTTCCAAAAATCAGAAAGCGTTTTGGATGAGCCTTTGGGCGATGAGCCGACCGTTTAGAAGTTGTTAGGCAGCGGTCAGCAATCAGCATTTAGCTCCGGATTAATTGCTAATCACTGATCGCGCTCAGCAAGGATGAGCTTTTTAAGGGAGCATTGAACTTCACTCGTACCTAATGCTCCTTCACGGTCAGCCGTTCAAAGCTGAGCCGCAGCAATGACAGACCGAGAATGATCAAAAACATCACCAGCCCGATCGTGCAGGCGTAGCTCATCTCCAGGTCTTGAAAGGCTTGCTCATAGACGTAATACACGATGGTCTTGGAACTGTTGCGCGGCCCTCCCTGAGTCATGATGTAGACCTCTTCGAAGACTTTCGTGGCCGAAATCGCCGAAATCACGGCAACCAGTAACAAATAGGGTTGCATGAGTGGGACGGTGATATCCCAATGCTTCTTGATGCCATCGGAACCATCGATCGCGGCTGCTTCATACAAATCTTCTGGAATAGCCTGTAAGCCTGCCAGGTAGATCACCATGTAGTAGCCCAGGCCTTTCCAGACCGTGACGACCATCACGCTAAAAATGGCCCAGCTAGGACTGGTCAGCCAGGGAATGCCACTGGTTGACAGATTTGCCAGCTTGAGGAGTTGATTCAGCAAACCGTTATCCGCGTAGAGCCACTTCCAGGCAATGCCAGCGACGACCATTGAAATAATGACTGGCGTGTAGTACGCCACCCGAAACCAGCGGATGCCACGTAGCTTTTGGTTAACCAGAATTGCCAATCCTAATGGTAGCGTCACCAAAATCGGCACGACACCGACCAAATAAAGCACCGTATTGCGAAAGGTTTCCCAGAAGACGCGATCGCTCCACAGCCGCCGAAAATTCTTCAGCCCAATCCACACAGGCGGCTGCGTCAGGTCAAAGTCATAACGGGTAAAGCTCAGGTAAAACGCCTGTAGGGCTGGATAAAACACCGTCAGACTAAGGACAAGCAGAGCAGGCAACAAAAAAAGGTAAGGCGTAAGCCATTGTAGCAACAGGCTCCGATCCTTCAGCATCCATTTGGGCATTTCAATGTGAGCGGCAAAACGATAAGCAGATCTAGCCCATCATAAAGGGAATGGGGAAGAGGGAGCGTTTTGAGTTTTGTAAGCAAACCTCGGAAGTTTTAGCCAAGCATTGAACCTCATGGCTAAACTCAACGCTCAAACCTCCGAGGTTTTGGTTGCTCAAGTTCTAAGGCTTGAGTTGATTCTGATCCCTCTCACTTACCTTTAGCCCTCATCCGTCATCCCTTATCCGTCATCCCCTCTGCCTTCCGCCCTAGACCAGTGCTTCCGAAGGTTTCCAGGCTTCTAGACCTTTGAGGACTTCAGCGGCTGTGGCAGTCCAGCCGACGATGCCGCCTTGGGCACGCACCATTTCTAACGTTGATTGTTTAAATTCGGGGAAGTAGCTTTCGGTGCAGTCTTCGACCATGACGCATTCGTAGCCGCGATCGTTGGCTTCACGCATGGTTGTCTGCACACATACCTCAGTGGTGACACCAGTAATAAATAGATGGGTGATGCCTTGTGCTTTCAGCATCGATTCCAGTTCAGTGGCATAGAAGGCTCCTTTTCCAGGCTTGTAAATCACCGTTTCGTTTGGCAGCGGAGCAAGTTCGGGAATGATGCCATTGCCGGGTTCGCCCTTCACTAAAATGCGTCCCATTGGCCCTTCGCTACCGATCGTCAACTCACCTTTACCGCGCTTAATTTTAGAGGGTGGGCAATCGGAAAGATCAGGTTGATGACACTCGATCGTGTGAAAGATGGGTAGATCTAACGCGCGGAAGCCGTCGATCAGTTGCTTGAGCGTGGGGACGATCGCTCGTAGTAAACCAACATTATTTCCCAAAATATCGCCAAAACCACCGAGTTCCATAAAGTCACGCTGCATGTCAATCACAATCAACGCTACATTCCCAGAAGCAGGCAATTCGTAATCGTAAGGTAGGGCAGAAATGGTAACCATAGGATGAGGTTTGAGTTAAGAGGTTTGAGTTTTGAATTGAAGAATATATTCAGTGAGTTTTGTATGTTTTGGGTCAAAAGTTTGCAGCAAAAACTGATTGAGTTTCGCAACTAACTCAAAACTCAGCACTCAAAACTCATAATTAGCGTCTAATGTCCCGCCATGCTTTGACCGATCGCGGCAAAGTCTGCTTCTTCGATTTTGCTTTCGTAGGCAAACGTGCCGCCGCTGATGACGAAGATGCGATCGGAGAGTTTCAGCAGCTCATCCAGATCCTCACTAACCAGCAACACAGCAACACCACGGTTACGGGCTTCGAGAATTTGGCCGTGAATGTAGTCCACCATCGCAAAGTCCAGACCAAAGCAGGGATTGGCGGCAATCAGCAACTTAATGTGGTCTTCTGAAAGTTCGCGTGCCAGAACGGTTCTCTGAACGTTGCCTCCAGAGAGATTGCCGACGGGCGTATCGGGCGATGGGGTTTTGATCTTGAACGAGCTAATGAGGCCCACTGCCATCTCGCGGATGGCTTTGAAGATCAACAGAATGCCTTTTGCCTGGGGTGGACGATCGAACGTCCGCAACGCCAAATTTTCAGCCACGCTCATGTGGGCGACACAGGCATTGCGAAGGGGTTCCTCTGGCAGAACAAACACGCGATTTTTAAACATTTCGGCGCGGGTCATCGTGTAGACTTGACCATCGACTAGCACTTCACCAGCCGTCGCAGGGCGCTGACCGGCCAGTACTTCAACCAGTTCGCGCTGTCCGTTGCCCGAAATGCCAGCAATGCCGACGACTTCGCCACTGTGCACCGTGAGATTAACACCACCTACGGCTTCCAAGCCGTTGTCTTTGTTGGCATGGATGTCTTTAATTTCCAGGACAGCTTTGGGTTCGCCGTGAAGCGTCTTCTCAACTTTCTGCGGCTCCCGCTTTTCGCCCATCATCATCTCCGCCATTTCGGAGACGGTCATCTCTTTGACCCTGCCGTTACCCGCAAACTGACCTTTACGCAGTACCGTAATTTCGTCGGCGAAGGCAGTAATTTCGCGAAACTTGTGGCTGATCATCAACACGCTGAGCTTGCTATCCGTCACCTGCTCGCGAATTAAGCCCAGGACTTCATCAGCTTCCGCAGGTGTGAGCACAGACGTGGGTTCGTCCAGAATCAGGATTTTGCTTTGCAGGTAGAGCTGCTTAAGGATTTCCAGTTTTTGCTTTTGTCCAGCCGCAAGTTGGGCGATCGTCATATCCAGAGGCACTTTGAAGGGTGCAGTCTCCATGAAAGCTGACAAATCTTCGAATTCTTTTTTCCAGTTAATGAGGTTGGTGTTGTCAAAGCGGGACAGCACGAGGTTCTCTGCCACGGTCATCGCTGGGACGGAGGTAAAATGCTGATAAACCATCCCAATGCCATGTGTATGGGCATCGCGAGGGCTACCGATCGACTCTACCTGGCCATTAATCAGCACTTCACCAGACGTGGGCGTATAGAAGCCCATGATGCATTTGACCAGTGTGCTCTTACCAGCGCCATTTTCCCCCAGCAGGGCGTGAAAGGTGCCTGGTTTTAGCTTCAAAGAGACGTTTTCCAGAGCAGTGAAGGTGCCAAACCGCTTGGTCATATTGACCACTTCTAAATCGGGAGGGCCAAGTAACGCATGGGCATTATTGGTTGATTGGTGGGTTAAAGAGTCTGCAACTTCCGTCATGCTGCCTCCTGAGGGGATTTTAGATTTTAGATGAGTGATTTTAGATGGGCGATTCGGTTTTAAGCTGGCAAGGATGTCGTTGATTTCGGATTTCAGATTGAGCCTTGGGACGGGCTGCCATTGGCTGAATCAGTGCGTTGGGTCTAGCAATCCCCGATTCACTCTAAAATCCAAACTCTAAACTCTAAAATCTCCGCTTAGCCGCTGATGGTTCCCAATGCGCCGGGTGCACCAGAAAGCGTTTTCTTGGGTGAGCACGTGATGATCATGATCAGTAACGTCAAAACATAGGGTGCCGCATTGAATAGATAGCGCCCTTGCTCAATACCAACCGATTGTAAAGCGGGACCAACCGCTTGAGCGCCACCAAAAAAGAGTGATGCCCACAAACACTGAATGGGGTTCCAACGGGCAAAAATCACTAGCGCAACCGCCATTAAGCCTTGACCGCTAGAAATGCTTTCAGACCAAAGACCGGGATAGTAAAGGGATAAGCATGCCCCCCCAATGCCTGCTAAGAAGCTACCTGCCACAATACAGAGCATCCGTACTTTGGGAACGGACATGCCCATTGCCAGAGCGGCATCGGGACTGTCGCCAACGGCACGGATAAACAAACCCCAGCGGGTCGATTTGAAGAACCAGAACATGAGGGGCGCGATCGCCACACCTAAGATAAATAGCGGGCTAATCTTGAGTGCCGACTGCACAGCGGGAATCGAACTCCAGTTACCGAGGTCGATCGTGGGTAAGGGTGGTGCTTTGGGTTGAATGAATGGTTTGCCCAGGAAGAATGCAATACCACTGCCAAAAATAATCATGGCAATACCAACCGCAATGTCATTGACCTTGGGCTGCTGCGACAGCCAAGCGTGGATAAAGCCCAATGCCATCCCTGCCACACCTGCCACCAGTACTCCAATCCAGGGAGAGATCGCCGGACCGACCTTATCTTGCAACAGGTACGATACTGCGTAGGCACTCATTGCTCCCGTCAGCAGCGTGCCTTCTAGTCCCAGATTGATCTTGCCGCTTTTTTCTGTCAGGCACTCACCCAAACTTACGAACAAAAAGGGTGCACTGCCGCGCAGCGTGCCAGCAAAAATCCCCAATACAACACCCCATGCGCCTAATGCTTCTGTTGCCATAACGTGCCTCTAAACAAGTGTGAATGGAAGAAAGGCTAAAGGATGAACGGTAAAGGCTAAAGAGAAATTTAGCCTTTAGCCCTTAGCCTTCATACTTTCCTTCTAGACTGTTGCAGCGGTAACTGCCGACGGTGGTGGAGCTTTCAGCTCCGGCTCCTTAAAGATCTTCAAGCGTCCATAAAGAGACTCGCTGTACAGAACGACAATGAAGACGATGCCCTGAAACACCAGAACCGTGGCATCCGGCATGTTAAAGACACGTTGCAGTGCACCACCGCTGGCAATAATGCCACCGAGGAGAATGGCAACGAGAGCCGCCGCGAGAGGATTGTAGCGAGCAACGAAGGCAACCAGGATGCCTGCATAGCCATAGCCTGCAATGATCGATGCGTTTGCCTGACCTTGAACGGCAGCGACCTCAATCATGCCTGCTAGCCCGGCACACGAGCCTGCCAGGAAACAGATGATGATGGTGAGCTTTCCAACCGGCAGCCCCGCAATCCGAGCGGCTTTGATGTTGCCACCAGCGGTACGAGCCGCAAACCCAAAGGTGGTGTGCTGAATCAAGAAGTAGGCAATCACGCAGGCGATAATGCCATAAATCAAGCCGTAGTGGATGCGAGTTGAGAAGATGTTCCCGATTTTATAGAGGTCTGGAATCGGGAAGCTAGACGGCTTGTTGAGCGATGAGGGGTCTTTCATCGGCCCTTCGACCAGATGATTCAAGAGGGCGATCGCGATGTAGTTCATCAGCAAGCTGCTAATGGTTTCATTAACGGCCCGATAATGACGCAACGCTCCGACGATCGCAATCCATACTCCGCCGAACACAATGCCACCGAGCGCCATCCCAAGCTGCACAACGAATGGTGGCAGACCTAAAAGATTTTGCGCTTGCTCAGCTGACGGCAACAGCGTGCCGTAAGACAGGAAGAGGCCAAAGATGGTTGCGCCAATGCCGCCCATCACCAGGGCGCCCTCATTACCAATGATCATCAGCCCTAGCCGTGCTGGGAGAGCTGTACAAAGGGCTGTGAGCATCAGTGGTGCGGCACGTAACAGGGTGCCCTGGAACGATCGCCAGTTGCCAAACGCAGACTTATAGATCGCCTCGTAGATAGCGAATGGATTTCTGCCGCAGATGGCACAGAAAACACCGAAAATGACCAACGCGACGATCAAGGCACCCAAAGGGATGCAAATTGCTTCAGCGGTCGATCGCCAGTTAGAACGACTTAGTGCCATAGGTCAACTTACCTTCCCAATAACGCCTTCAGCCAGCCAGTTGATTTGAGTCGGTGCAGCATCGGTCACTTTATAGGAAGTACCTGCCGGAATCTTCACCGCGCCCGTATTGTCTTTAATTGCCCCTTTGTAGACCACGACCGAACCGTCGACAATCTTCGCTTTCGTCGCTTCATCATCTTTCTTAGCCGCTTCCGATACCGCTGGACCAAACGTTGCCAGGCTGATGTAATCTTCCTTGAGACCACCAATGACCTGGTGCGGAATGCCACCGTTCATAAGGGTTTTGCCTGACTTGAGCAGCTCAACATATTTCTTGTGGATAGTTGCCCAGTTATACATGGTGCCAGTCAGGTAACCCTTGGGAGCTAATGCTGATTGATCGGAGTGGAGCCCACTCGAAAAGATGCCCCGTTTCTCAGCCGTTTCGATCACCACTTTGGGGCTGTCTACATGTACACCCACAACATCAACGCCTTGGTCTGCCAGAGAGTTGGTGGCTTCTGCCTCTTTGACTGGCAGTGACCAATCGCCGGTAAAGATCACCTGCACCTTGAGGTCGGGCTTCACGCTGCGTGCACCCAGGATGAAGCTGTTGATATTACGCAAGACGGGGTTAATGGGTTTCGCGCCAACAAAGCCCAACTTGCCAGTTTTGGTCGTTTGGGCGGCAATGCGTCCAGCAAGGTATTGCCCTTCGTCGATCAGTGCAAAGTAGCTGCCCACGTTCTTCGGTAAGCCTTCTTTCCAAAGCGTACCGGAGTGGAAAAATTGCACTTCTGGATAGTCTTTTGCAACGGCCAGAACATGTGGATCGAAGTAGCCAAAGGAGGTGGGAACAATGACGGTTGCGCCATTCTGGTCAATCATGTTGCGCATGACTTCCTGAACTTCTTTGGTTTCAGGAACGCTCTCTTGCTCCACAATTTTGATGCCAGGGATCGCGGCGATCGCGGCTGCACCTTTTGCCTGTGCCTGGTTCCAGCCATAGTCGTCCTTGGGCGCGTTATAGATAAAGCCAATCACAATCGGCTTATCGGCAACGGGGCTGGCTGTACCACCACTACTGGCTTGGGTCTCAGGGGGGGCAGAAGAACAGCCCGTCCACAGCTTAGACGTTGCCCCAAAAGCAGCAGTTGCCATCAGACCCCGAATAATTTGTCGGCGGGGGATATATAGAGGTCTTCTCGTACTCACGTTCTAATTCTCCTGGGAAACAATTTAGCGGTAAAAACAGTGTGGGGTTGTGAAGCGAGGGCGTGACATCTGGGACTGCAACGGTCACTGCATGGGTCAGCGGCACTAAAGAGATGTCTGTCAGCCTATGAGAAAAAAAAAACTCAAAATGTGCCAAATTTGACATTTAGCGGTTTCAGCAAGGTGCGCTAGAGGTACGTGTAAAGTTAGAAGAATGTCATGACTATGACAAAGCACCGGGTGAGAAGCTCATAGGATTGAGTAGTCAAAACTATCTGGGTTGTCAATCTAGATGGAGTTTCAGCTACTTTTATGAGCACTTTAGCAGTCGTAAGCACCTTTGCAAACGAGCCGCGCCGGAACATTCAGAACCGCGTTATGGCGGATGCCTGTAGCCCCGACCATACAAACTACGAACCTGATGACGGTTGAGGCTTTAATGGTAGCCCTTCGAGCATAAGCTTCCCTAGTATGAGCCTTTTCACAACTGTTTACTTTTGTAGCGACTGCCTACCTTGTACCTATGGATGCTGATGAAGCACTCAGAATTGTTGAGCAAGCCTTAAGCGATGAATGCTTAGGACGGCTACAGGCGATCGTGTTTCGGCAGGCGTGGGAGGAACTGTCCTACCAGGAGATTGCCCGGCGATCGGGTTACGAGGTTGGCTACATCAAACAAACCGGATCGCAGCTTTGGCAATCACTCTCAAAGGCGTTGGGCGAACGAGTGACGAAGGGAAACCTGCCGGCAGTACTGAAGCGATATGCGAGTCGGGGGGGAGTCGGGAGTCGGGAGTCGGGAGTCGGGAGTCGGGAAGGAAGGGCAGAGGGGGTAGGGGAGGCAATTCCAAACCCCGAACTCCGAACTCCGAACTCACACTCCACACCCCACACCCCTCACCAAGACTGGGGCGAAGCCAGCGATGTCTCGGTCTTTTACGGCCGCTTGAGTGAACTCACCACTCTGGAAACATGGGTGCTGCAGGACAAGTGCCGTCTGATTGGTTTGTTTGGGATGGGCGGCATTGGCAAAACATCGCTGTCTGTGCGGTTGGCAAAACAGCTTCAGGCCAATTTTGAGTACGTCATCTGGCGATCGCTCCGCAATGCACCACCGATTCGCAATCTGCTGAACGATCTCATTCAATTTGTTGCCAATCAGCAGACGCAAGCGCTGCTGTCGGAGACAGACACGCTGGATCAGCAAATTTTGCGGTTATTGAACTATCTCCGTACCCATCGCTGCCTGCTGATTTTGGATAATGCCGAAACGATCATGCAACCCGGCGATCGCGATGGCAGCTATCAGCCCGGGTACGAGGGCTACGGTCAGCTCTTACGCTGTGTCGGTGAAACGCCGCACCAAAGCTGTCTGCTGATTACGAGTCGGGAAAAACCGAAAGGATTGGCTCCGAAAGAAGGTGATCGACTACCCGTGCGATCGCTTCAGCTTGCGGGTTTACCGCCTGCGGTGGGACGCGAACTCTTGAGCGTCAAAGGTACGTTCTCTGGTTCTGCTACAGAATGGCAAACGCTGGTCGATTATTATGCGGGCAATCCACTAGCGCTCAAGATTGTGGCCACCGCGATCGCCGATTTTTTTGATGGTAGCTTAACGCAGTTTCTCAACTTTTCCCAGCAAGGCGGCTCTGTTTTTGGAGGCATTCGGGATTTGCTAGCACGCCAGATTGGTCGCCTGTCTAACCTGGAACAACAGGTGATGTTCTGGTTAGCCATCAATCGCGAACCCACTCGGTTTGCCGAACTCCAGTCAGATTGCCTGCCACCTGTCTCTCCTGCCCACCTGCTCGAAACGTTGACTGCCCTTGAGCGACGCTCCCTGATTGAAAAGAACGGCAATCTCTTTACGCTGCAACCCGTCGTCATGGAATACATGATTGAGCAGTTGATTGATGGGGTTTGTCGAGAGATTGAGGGAGCGGGGAGTGGAGAGTGGGGAGTGGGGGATGGGAAATGGGAAGTCGAAGATCAACTCAACAGACAACACTCAAAGCTTTCTGGCATAGAGGTGCAGAGCGATACTCACAGCGCAAAACTCATCACTCATCACTCACACCTTCCCCTTACGCCTCTTCTTCGTTCCCACGCGCTCATTAAGGCTCAGGCGAAGGACTACGTTCGTGAATCGCAGATTCGCTTGCTGTTAAAGCCGATCGCCGATCGCCTGCTTTACACCAGCAGTCGTGCTACGTTAGATCATCACCTCATGCAGATGATCAACCGCTTGCGGGGACAACCGCCACACGTGATTGGCTACGTGGGTGGGAATGTGCTTAATCTGCTCTGCCAGCTTCAGATTGACCAGGAGAATGACGATCGTTTGCCCTTCGATCCGACAATGGGCACGGCTCCTCAAGCCGATCGGGTCACCTGCACCTTGCGCGATCGTGACTTTTCCTACCTCACCATTTGGCAAGCCTATCTCCAAAAAGTGAGTCTACATGGAACGAACTTTTCTCACTCAGATCTCAGTCGATCGGTGTTTACCGAAACCTTTAGTCAAATTCTCGCGGTTGCCTTTAGTCCGGATGGCAAACTGCTTGCAGCAAGTGATATTAGCTATGAAGTGCATCTTTGGCGGGTTGCAGATGGCAAAAAGCTCTTAACTTGCAAAGCCAAAGACGGTTGGGCGTGGTCGGTTGCCTTTAGCCCAGATAACCGCTTGTTTGCCAGCAGCGCCAACGGCACCATTCATCTTTGGGATGTGCAGACAGGCGACTGTGTGCGTACTCTAAAAGGCTATACAAGTCGCGTCTTTTCACTGGCGTTTAGCCCCACGGGCACTTACCTTGCTAGCGGTAACGAAGATCCCCATGTCCGAATCTGGAATGTCGCTACGGGTTCGCTAACAGCTGTCCTCTCAGATCACACAGACGAAGTCCACTCGGTTGCGTTTAGTCCTGACGGTGCTTTACTCGCCAGCGGCAGCTACGATCGCACCATCAAGCTTTGGGATGTGTCTCAGTTAGGGCAGACGCGGTCAGCAGCCTGCAGCCTGCAGCCAGCGGACCCCTTACCCTCTCACCCTCTCACCCTCTCACCTCACTTTACTCTCACTGGACATACCGACTGGGTCTGGTCGGTTAGCTTTAGTCCCAAAGGCAAAACGTTAGCCAGCAGCAGCAGCGATCGCACCATCAAGCTCTGGGACGTGCAAACACAGCGGTGCTACAAAACGTTGCTGGGTCACGCTGAGGCGGTTCGCTCCATTGCGTTTGCTGCCTCTACTGGTAACTCAGATGGCGCTTGTCTCGTTAGTGGGAGCGACGATCGCACCGTCAGGCTATGGCATGACAACGGAGACTGCCTGCGCGTCTTGCAAGGTCACACAAGTTGGATCTCCGCGGTAGCGTTCAGCCCTGATGGTTGCCTGGTGGCCAGTGGCAGTGAAGATCAGTCTATAAGACTATGGGATAGCAGTACCAATCAATGTTTACGGTTACTCCAGGGCTACAATAGCGGCGTCTGGTCGATCGCCTTCAGCCCTGATGGCAAAACCTTGGTCAGCGGCGGACAAGATCGAGCTATTCGCCTTTGGGGTGTCTCAGCACTCAGCCGTCAGCCGTCAGCCGTCACCCAAAACTCAAAACTCTCTAGCGTAGCGGCGCAAAGCGCTACTCAAAACTCAAAACTCAAAACTCAAAACTTACTCCCACCCCACACCCCATGCCCCACACCCTACACGCTCCCCGGTCACACCAGTTGGGTTTGGTCGGTTGCGTTTAGTCCGGATGGTCAAACGGTTGCCAGCGGCAGTGAAGATGGGACGGTTCGCCTGTGGGATGTGTCCACTTTGGGGAATCAGGAGTCAGCCGTCAGCCGTCAGCCGTCAGCCGTCAGTAGCCAGCAGTCGGCATCAACTCAAAACTCTCTAGCGCAGCGGCGCGTAAAGCCTTCGGCATACAAGAAACACACAGTGGCTCCTTCGGAGCTAGCGCTACTCAAAACTTCTCCTGTCTCACCCCTCACCCCTTCACCCCCTCACCCCCTCACCCTGACCGGACACACCCATGCAGTCTGGTCAGTTGCCTTTAGCCTGGATGGTCAAATCATTGCCAGCGGTAGCCTGGATGGTACGATTCGTCTCTGGCAGCAGACCTTTGATGATGAGCCGCAGGTTATCAAGGGGCATGAGGGTGGTGTCTGTGCCGTCGCCTTTGCACCCCGATCGCCCCTGCACCAGATCTTTGCCAGCGGTAGTCAAGATCAGACCGTTCGGCTTTGGGCACTCACCACTCACGTTTTGCCGCTGAAGGATAGCTCAGAGCCATCTTCTATGGTCGCAGTACAGCACTTGAAGACGCTCAGGGGGCATGCTGATTGGATTCGATGCATTGCGTTTAGTCCAGACGGTAGTTTGCTGGCAAGCGGCAGTTCGGACGGTATGGTGATTTTATGGGAACCTGAGACGGGCGATCGGCTGCATACCTTTCAGGCTCACTCTAGCCTGGTGCTGACTGTTGCCTTCAGTCCCAACGAGCCAGTGCTTGCCAGTAGCGGTGGAGACGGCATCATCAAGCTCTGGGATCTTTCAGGCATGAAGAAACAAACGACAAACGGCACTCAAAACCTTTCCTGCCCCTCTTCTTCTCCTGCGTCCCTACCCCCCCTTGCTCCCCTCGTCTTCCCTCCACTCCTTCAGACCCTACACGGGCATCAAAACTGGGTACGCTTCCTTGCTTATAGTCCTGACGGGGCGTTGTTGGCGAGCTGCAGCCAGGATGGTACCGTCAAGCTGTGGGACATATGTTCGCGCTCAGCGCATGCTCAGACGACTGGCAGCGCAAACAGCCTGCAAGGAAGACAGAGTGAGTTTATACCTGAAGCCATCGATGAGCGAGAAAGTCTCACCTCCGTTGGAGTATCGTCGTTTGACTGTCTGGAAACCTTGAGGGTACAACGACCGTATGAGAACGCTAATATCACAGGTGTGACAGGGTTGACAGCGGCTCAAAAAGGCACGCTGAAGCTACTGGGGGCGATCGAACAGGCTGCTGATGCTTCTATGCCAGGTACAACAGTCCCACGCCAATGATCCTGTAGGATTTGATCTAGGGTTTTGCAGAACAAAAGGTTGCTCATAACGAACAAAAATGAACCGAAGACTTTTGACGGCTATTGTGACAACTGTGCTGTGCTTGACGACTTTTATGCTGGTGATCGTTCGCGATCGACTGGTCGCAGCGCAAGGGGTAGAGACGCTCACACAACCGACAATGGCACCGCTAGTAAAGCCTGCAGTGTCTTCACCCGGTTTGGCCTCTAATGCCTGTGCTGTACAGCCTGACAAAGGCAGCGTTAAGATGCGTCAAAAAGCAATGCTGGAGCGGCGTGCCAGATTGCTTTCCAGTGGTTCTGTGTCTCTCTCACGCTTTCGGCAAGAGCTAGATGTTGCGTCTCAAAGCGCTGAAGGTGGTGCAAAAGCGACGACAGACTATGTGCCCAGAGAAGAAATGGCGCTGATTGATCCGACCAACTATGGCGATCGCTTTCTCAACGATATCAATGGTAATCCTGCCAATTTGGAGCCGTTAGTCGTTTTACACGAAACCGTTGGTTCTGCGAGCAGCGCCATCAACCTCTTCAAAGCATTTCATCTCAATGATGACGATCAGGTGAGCTATCACACTCTGGTCAAGCGGAATGGTACGGTTGTTTATCTGGTGCCACCGGATAAGAGGGCGTTTGGCGCAGGCAATTCTTCTTTTGTGGGCGTCAATGGTCTTGAAGCGGTGAGAACCAGTTCTGCCTTGTCAGCCTCAGTGAATAACTTTGCTTACCACATTTCCCTCGAAACGCCCTACGATGGCAATCACAACGGTTACACCCACAGTGGCTACACGCAAGCCCAGTATCAGTCGCTTGCCTGGTTGGTCGCTAACACAGGCGTTGCTGAAGGACGCATCACCACACACAAAGGGGTCGATCGCTCTCGATCGCGCATTGATCCACGCAGCTTTAGTGACAAGACATTTTTTGCACTACTGAGAGCACAGCCTAAAACCACTACCATTGCTATTCGCTGCACCGATCCTTCGCTTCTACCCACTCAGCCGTAGTTGAAGGCTGATGACGTCGATGCAGCGTCTCGTATCCAACGGGGCTGTTGATTTTTGCTAGCGGAATTTTTGCATCAAGACTCGAATCGCTCAAATTTGATCATGGAAACACATCTGCTGAGAAAAATTCCTGCCCAGCCGCTCAGCCCAGAAGCGTTCCGTCCGTTTGGGCAGGTGATTGTCGCCTCTGATGACCACACGCCCTTTGGTGGGGCTGATGCCCAATTACAGCTTCAAAACGGCATCCCTCGCTTTTACATCATGCGGTTGCATCAGCGTGGACGTAAATTTCATCAAATTACGCGTCATCAACGTTGTACTCAATGCCTAGGTTCTTTAGGTGGCAAAGAATGGCTGCTTGGTGTGGCGCCGCCCGATGCCACAGCACTCACCGCCTGGGAACAGATTGTGGTCTTTTGCATTCCAGGCAATTGCTTTATTAAGCTAGAGGTGGGCACCTGGCATGCTGGGCCCTACTTCGACGATAGTTGTATAGATTTCTATAACCTTGAACTGAGCGATACCAACCTGGTTGATTACGATACGTGCAATTTGTTGGAACACTACGGTGTCGAGTTCGAGATTGTTTGATGGCAATTGATCAGCAGTCAATTTACGATCGCGCGGTCACTCGAACACCATGAGCCTCCACAGCTGTAGCACCGCTGACACTGGCTGCGACAGCAGCAAATTGGTGTAGCAAGCAAGCTTTAGGAACACGACCTGTAAAGACAACGACACGTCCACGCTGAACAACGGTTAACTGCTCCAGTGCTTGGGGTGGAAAAGCTTGACGCAGGGCACGATCGACTCGCTTTGCTAAGCCACGGTGGTCATACTCTCCATTCAGTCCAACTCGCTCTGGTGGTAATAAACGGAAAAACGAAGGTGGCTCCGTAGACATTGCCTTGGCTTCTCGATCATCAATCGAACCACTTGTAAAACTGGGAGAATGCACCAACGGATCCACAGCTACTCCTCCTTTGTATTGCTCTAGTCAATAAGCTCTGGTCAGTAAAAGGTTTACTGAAGAACGCTTTTATGGCTCTGTGCTGCTAGAGCGTGAAGTAATTTCTGCTGACTGTACAAAAAAGATAAATGCGAAGGCATCTTGCTCTAGATAGATCTTCGAGCTACAGAACATTTGCTCCTAATATCACTGAGCAGTGTGGCATTAAAAAAGCCCAGCAACTTGCTAGGCCTTTTTCGCTCTAATGGGCTTTTCCAATGGTGAGAACGGTTTAAAGTCCTAAAGACCGAGCTGATTACCACGTTTGTACTGCAAATAGGCAGCAACGAAGAGCCCAGCTAAAGTGATCGGAATGAGCCCAAGCACGATGCCTGAAAGAAGTGGTTCTACCAAGTTAAATCTCCTTTTGAGTCAGCAACTCTGACGTAGACAATACGTTCTATCATCATGGTACTAGGTTCAACGACAAAACGCAGCCAGTGATAGGGTTTGGCAGGGAGAGAGGCACTTAGAGCGTCAATGCTTGAGACGATAGGGTACCTCTGCGTACAGCCAAAGAGCCGTTTACCAAGATGGCTGACATAGTTCCATTCATTTCACTCTATGCCTCTCACAAAGCCTGAGAGAATTGCAAAGTTATCTAAAGAGGCTTTAAAGTAGGGAGGTGATCAGATCGAGGCTTTCGACCTGATGACTTCTGTTCTAGGCGCTTTTTTGCACAGCTTTTGGATAACCAGTTTCTCAATAACGAAAGTTCAATTCAGCGGATTGCTTTGACGGTTCTAGCAGTCCTCTTTGTGGCGCTCTTAGCTGTTTTAGGGATCTATCAGTTGAGCGCCTCCTCACCCTACGTGCGCGATGTGATTGCACTCGAAGGTGACTCAGTGCAGGGGCATGCAATTTTTCTGATGAACTGTGCTGGCTGTCATGGGACGGAAGCGGATGGACGGGTTGGACCGAGTCTACGAGATGTTTCTAACCGAAAATCTAGAGTCAGCATTATCCATCAAGTGATCAGTGGCAAAACACCTCCAATGCCTCAGTTTCAGCCAACTCCTCAAGAAATGGCGGACTTGCTTAGCTACTTAAATAGTCTTTAATCAATTAGACAAAACAAGACCTTTGGCTCTAGCTGAACGGCGCAAGGGGTTGTCAGGACTTGTTAAAAGCTCAATTCATACTTTGGGGAGCGATCAGCTGAATCTTACTGAGCGGCAAACCTTAGCTGGCAGTCATTCGTAGCCCAATCTACACTCATCGCCGATCGCGTTATCGCGATCTCGTTTTACGGTGCTTAGGTGTACTGCTCTCATTGCTTAATCATTCTACATAAACAGTGCGGCAGGGGGAGCTCGCTATTGGGTGCCTGCTGAATTTAGTACTCCGCATGCTTATATTTCCTCTGGCAGGATCATCAGCATCACGGTAGAGTCAATAGAAAGTGATTTCGCCCTTTAAACGGGGCGAGTTTACCGCTAGCTGTGGATGTAATGCTGGGCGAACTCATCGGTGCGCGCTACAAAATTATCAACGTCTTGGGAGCAGGAGGTTTTGGTCATACCTATATTGCTGAAGATACGCAGCGTCCTGGGAACCCACGCTGTGTGCTGAAACATCTTACGTTCGCCAGCCCTAATGCAGCAGTGCTTCAGCAGGTGCGGCGACTTTTTCACCAAGAGGCAGAGGCTTTAGAGCGGTTAGGTCGGCACGACCAGATTCCGCAATTGCTGGCATATTTTGAAGAGAATCAAGAGTTTTATCTGGTACAGGAATTTGTGGAGGGTCATCCGCTCAGTGACGAACTCACTGAAGGTGTTCACTTTTCTGAGCAGCAGGTGATTGCGTTGTTAGACGATATCTTGAGTGTTTTGGAGTTTGTCCATGCTCAAGGAGTCATTCATCGAGACATCAAGCCCGAAAATTTGATTCGTCGCGATCGCGATGGCAAATTTGTCCTGATCGACTTCGGTGCGGTAAAAACCTTGGGCAACACGATCGCTGAAGCAACAGGCGAGACTAGCTTGAGCATCCCGATTTACACCTCTGGGTACGGTGCTAGTGAGCAATGTTTGGGTAGACCGCAGTTTAGTAGCGACCTCTACTCACTGGGCATGGTTGCCATCCAGACATTGACGGGGATGCGTCCCTCTCAACTGCCGCAAGACTTCAATACGTCTGAGATTGTTTGGCGAGACCAGGCGCAGGTGAGTGAGTCGCTGGCAGCATTTCTAGAAAGAATGATCTGCTACCACTACATCCACCGCTATCAGTCCGCGTTAGAGGCGAGGCAAGCGCTACAGCAGGTTGGTAGTGGTGGAGCACCCGCTACTCTCAGTACGGCTAATTTTCTCGGTCGTACGGCAGCAAGCCCTCTCACTATCACCCCGCCACTCCAGACCCGGTTTCAAGGAGAACGCTCAGAGCACCGCCCAGTTAGCCATCGGTTCAACGTGACTAAAGCGCTGGCGATCACAGGCGGCGTGGTCATTGCGGCGTTTGGTCTGACTGCCCTGATGCGTGGTTCATCGCTTTCTAAATGGGTGCCGTTGGCATCGCATGAGCCTGTATCGAATTCAGTGCGGAACGCAACCAACGATCGTATCAGCGCGGGCGAAAAGCTGCTGAGCCAATGGCAGGTCAACCCCAAAAAGCAAGAAGGCGTTGAGCGGTTTGCTGCTGGAGAATATACGAAGGCAGTTGTGGCTCTGGAGTCAGCACGTCAGAGCAGTCAGGGTGATCCTGAAACCTTGATCTACCTCAACAACGCACGTATTGGTGCTGAAACGTCCTACAAAATCGCGGTTGCTGTCCCCTTGGGCGATACCTTTGGGTCGGCGCTCGAAATTTTGAGAGGGGTTGCCAAGGCTCAGGATGACCTGAATCGGGGTGGTGGCATTAACGGCATTCGTTTGAAGGTTGTGATTGCTAACGATGACAACAAGCTTGATACGGCTCAACAGTTAGCAACCCTCTTGGCCAGCCAACCAGAGATTTTAGGCGTGGTTGGGCATGGTATTAGCGACACAACATTGTCTGCTGCCGCTGTTTACCAGGCGAATCAGCTGGTGATGGTGTCACCGCTTAGTTCGGCCGTGCAGTTATCCAACTTCGGTAGCTATATCTTCCGTACCATGCCGAGCGATCGCCTGACTGCTAAGGCACTGAGTAACTACATGCTGAATAACCTGAAGAAGCGCAAGGTGGTTATCTTCTTCAATGCTGCTAGTGCTTATAGCATGTCGCTTAAAACCGAGTTCAAGAATGCTCTGTTCTACAACGGCGTAGAATTGATGAGCGAGTTCGACTTCTCTCGTCCCGATTTTGATGCGGCTGATAGCGTTGAAACGGCGATCGCAAAAGGTGCAGAAGTGATCATGCTGGCACCAGACAGCACCGTTTCTGATCAGGCGATCCAGATTGTGCAACTCAACCGCCGTCGTCTTAAGGTGCTGGCTGGCGACAGTATCTCAACCGCGAAGGTACTCAAGGTCGCTGGTCAGGATGCGACAGGGCTGGTCGTAGCTGTTCCTGCTGATGTCACTCGATCGCCCTTCCAGCAGCAGTCAAAGCAACTTTGGGGGCAACAAGCCTCAATCAATTGGCGCACTGCTCTGGCCTATGACGCAACTCAGGCTCTAGTAACAGCCATGCGTAGCGATCCTAGCCGTGCGGGCGTCAGAAGAGTGCTCTCGCAACCCACGTTTACGGCAACAGGTGCAACTGAACCAATCCACTTTCTACCGTCAGGCGATCGCCAAAGCCACATTCTCCTGATGACAATCGGTTCAGTCACTGCTGGTAGCCGTACAGTCTACGAGTTTAAGCTATTGTCTGGAAAGTCTGGAAAGTAAGCCTTCGGCAAGCAGAGTAAAAAGAGCGACTTCGTTCATGCCAAAGCGACGTAGGTCCAGACCATGAACTCTATCGTGAGCTATTTTGTGGGTGTTGCTGTCGCTGAAGGCGTTGCGGGTACGGCTGGGGCACCCTTCAAACGCTGTTGCTGCGCTGCCCGAAAATCAGCCGTTGCTGAATCAAGATTCTCTGTTTGCTGGTTGTAAAAGTCTTCGTTGCTGAGAGAACCTGCCTGCATGGCTCGGTGCACCAAATCCATCACACCACCAGCCTGATCGTTGCCTCGACTCGAAAAGGGATCTCGGTTTTGCTGATCTTGGAAAATTTGCTGGGGTTGAGCCACATTTGCTTGTTGCGCTGACGCTGAGTGAGAAAAGCTAGCTATCAGCCCGATCGCTGCCACAAAGCCCAGCGTGACTCTGGCTGGGTGACATGCAAGCAGCGTTGAAACTTTTGTTGTTCTAGCCATAAAACGTCCTTTACCTGAAATAGTTACCTGAGAACTCACTGCATCAGTCTCTTAATAAGACGCCGTACAGCAGCAGAATGCTCCCTAACCCCAAAGATATTTTAGCATCAACCCAAAAAGCATTCCTGCGTGTGCTCTTCACCTCTACCAAGACGTTAAGCCAATGTTCGACGCAGCTTTGGCTGAATAATAAGCAACGCCACTACGTCAAAGCTGAGTAGCAATAGCAGGGCGGCCCCCAGTGTGACAGAACCCCAAGGTGCCTGCATGACGATACTGCTTAACGACCAGTCACTATGCAGGTAAACATAGCGGATGGGTTCGATCGCGTAGCTCAAGGGATTGAGCGTTGCCACCCACTGCAGCCAGAGCGGCATAAATGACAGGGGAACCAATGCAGTGCTGGCAAACAGTAACGGCAGGTTCGTGACAAAAATAACTGCAATAAGCTCGATGTGACCGGGCAGAGAGAAGGAAAGCCCTAAGCTCAAGGCGGTAACGCCCAACACCAGCAGCAACACGATCAGGCCAACCAAACCTAACCCCAGCGTATTTGGCAAACCTGCTCCCAGCAGGGCACTCATGGTGACGATCGCCACTGTCTGAATGAAGCTCAGCGTGGTGATAAAAATGGCGGATGCCACGACGATCGAAAAGCGAGATGCCAATGGCGCTACCAGCAGCCGATTAAGGAAACCAAACTCGCGATCAAACATCACTGGTAGCCCCGCATTGAGAGCACCACCAAACGCCGTGAAGACGATTACGCCTGCACCCAGAAACTGTCCGTAGGTAACATCTGTCCCAAAGAGACCCTGTGGCGCATTTTGGAACAGCGCTCCGAACAATACCAGCCACATGATCGGCTGAATAATACCTGCAATCAGGGTCGATGGACGACGTTGGAGCTGAATGAAGAGACGACGGGTCAGCGCCCCAGTCTCCTGCAGAAAATCACTCAACGCTGAGTTGGGTTGAATTTCAGTGCGTTTGTTCAGTTCAGTTTTAGATGGTGTAAACGTTGTGCTCATAAGTTGAACCTTGAAAGTGAGGTTGGCACTAAGGGCTGCATACTAAGCAGTGAAATTAAATCCAGGGATTATGCAGGGACGGTTTCCCAACGGTGTCGCGCGGCTGGCGGCCATACTGTTAAAGCCGCTCTCCGGTTGCATTGGTTCACCCGTCTCCATTAGCGCATACTCTGCTTCCGCTCTGCTTTCGGATCGCGACTGCCAGTGGCTGCAATTTCGGCGTCCAGTAAAGTGCGCCCAGTCGCTGCCAAGTAAACATCATCCAGGCTGGGACGGGACTGAGCAATACCAAAGGTGGGTAAGCCAGCCGTTTGCAGGGCTTGCTGGATCGCAGCAAGGGCGTCGCTCTGAGGGTGAACAACCAGGTTCAGCGAATTACCCTGAGCGCTGTTGATGATAATTTCTTGAACGGATGGCAACGACTGAAGCAGTACTTTTGCTTGTTCCGCTTCTTCAAGCGGCGAGAATTCACGGATCCGAAGCGTAATTCGATCGCCCCCGACATCGTCTTTGAGCGCTGAGGGCTTGCCCGTTGCAATCACCGTACCCTGGTCAATAATGGCAACACGATCGGCAAGTGCATCCACTTCCTCAAGATAATGGCTGGTGATTAGAACAGTCGTACCGTCTGCCCGCAACCCACGAAGAAAATTCCAAACAGCCAGCCGACTTTCGATATCAAGCCCAACGGTCGGCTCATCCAGAACCAGTACCTGAGGCTGATGGAGTAAGCCCGCCGCCAAATCTAACCGCTTCTTCAACCCACCTGAATAAGTGCCAGTCTTTTGATCGGCGTAACGTTCTAAGTCCAGCAATTTGAGAACCAGTGCGATACGTTCTTTAGCGATCGCGCGAGGAAGGTGGTAAAGCGCTGCCTGAAGTTGAAGCAGTTCGCGTCCTGTCAACACCGGGTCTAAAGCCACTTCCTGAGCAATGTAGCCTAAGTATTGTCGAGCCAGGCGAGGCTGATCAATGACAGAGATACCGCAGATTTCCACTCTGCCAGAGTCAGGTTCAGCCAACGTACATAGGCAGCGTAGAGTGGTTGTTTTACCCGCACCGTTGGGACCCAAGAGACCAAAGATTTCTCCTGGCTCAACCTGAAGCGAGACACCTTTCACAGCTTCTACAGAGCCATAACACTTCTTCAGGTTTTCAATCAACACCGCAGGAGCCATATACTACTCCCCCCAAGCTATACAAATCTCAACATACCCTCATCTTATCGTAGTTGAAGCCATCGCGAACTTGTGTAGAGAGATGCGATCAAAGCACTGCGATCGTGTCTTGATCAACGGTTCAATCCCCGTAGAAACATTTCAT
The DNA here is from genome assembly GCF_003003795.1 of Stenomitos frigidus ULC18. GTDB lineage: Bacteria > Cyanobacteriota > Cyanobacteriia > Leptolyngbyales > Leptolyngbyaceae > Stenomitos > Stenomitos frigidus_A. Next base: position 152,978 of record NZ_PVWK01000084.1, read on the forward strand.
GGCATATGTCTACGGGAGGAAACTTGAGTTTCCTAAGGTCTGAGGGCGTTAGCTTCACATCCTTCCAGCGTTGAGCGACAGTGGAAAGACGGTAACGGTTTGCTTGAAGATCGTCCAGGCTGTCACGCCTAAGCTTGGAACGAACTGATGAAAGTCTGTACGTTTGCAGCAACAACATCGGTAACGTGGTGAGTGATGGGCAAACTATCGAGTCCCATACCCGCACAGAGGAACATAAGGTACAGAATGGAATACTTGAAGACCGATCGCGCAACGGTTAAATCTGACGGTGTTTGCAGCAGCTGCCATGCCTTTTGCACGAAAACGCCTCCCAGCAGCAAGGCAATACCAGCATAGACAGCACCCATCACATGTAATGGGTAAACCAGCAGCAGGGTGACAGGTATCAATGCCAGCGTGTAATAAAAAATTTGGCGGGCAGTTGGCTCATTGCCAACGACCACAGGCAACATGGGCACACCGACTTTGGCATAATCGTCCCGAATCAAGACTGCCAGCGCCCAAAAGTGGGGTGGTGTCCAAAGAAAGATAATGGCAAACAGTACCCACGCTGCCCAGCTTAAATCACCCGTCACCGCAGCCCAGCCAACCAGCGGCGGAATTGCACCAGCAGCGCCCCCGATGACAATGTTGAGCGTGCTGTGCCGCTTCAACCAATGGGTATAGATCAGCACGTAGAAGACGATGCCGGACATGGCTAGGCAAGCGCTTAAAAGATTGGCAAAAACAGCCAGCAGCGTGAACGAAAGCGTTGCAAGGGTAATGGCAAAAATCAGCGCATCACGCGGCTGTATCCGTCCTGACGGCAGGGGACGATGACGAGTCCGCTCCATGATGTAATCGATATCGCGATCGTAGAAGCAATTGATGGTATTGGCAGCACCAGCAGCGCAAGCACCGCTAAACAATGTCACCAGCAAAAGGACAGGACTCACCTCGCCATTGGCTGCAATCCACATGCCGCCAGCCGTTGTAATCAGCAGTAGTAAAATGATGCGAGGTTTGGTGAGCTGGTAATAGCTTTGAATGACCTGTAAAACGTTTTCGTGTTGGCGGGAGATACCAGTTAAGAGAGTTTCTTGCATTCGCTCTTTCCTAAAAGAAGACAGACCTTTAAAAAACAAACCGGCACTGGAGTTGTAACTTTGGAGGAGCGATCGCTGGAAGCTGTTCAGCTGCGAGACTTAACTAAACCTCGTTTGCTTGGCCGTACGCCATCAGCTTGATGTCATCGAACTCGATTGGCAGCGGTCAAGCAGGTTGACCGTTTGCGCGATCACCAGGAAAGCTACTAGTCGCCGCCGACTGTACAGCTGCAGAGAATGGTTCGACTGATTCATCAACCGTTGCGGGGGAGCCATCACGCAGTGCCAGTACAGTAAATGCTACTAACGCTCCTAGCAAAGCTGCGCCGATCGCCTGATGCGACACCGTTAGCGGTTCCACTTGTAGCCTTAGCTTGAACGTCGCCACTCCCAAAAGAATCTGAAGCATTATTAGACCACTGGCGATGCTTGCTAACCTTCGCAAGGTGGGGTGTAGGGCTGGAGTCCGCCACGCCAAAATCACTAGCGCCAGCGTTGCCAGCGTGGGTGGTACGACACCCGCAACATGGCTATGCATCACCAGGCAAAGTCCAGAATCGTTAAGGCATTGATGTAACGCCCATTGGGAGGCAACTAGCGCACCGAGAATACTTTGTACATAGACTAAAACTGCTGCTAGAAGCCCGACCCAGGGAAGCTTTTCAGCCGTCCCTATGCCTTTGTGAGGCATCAGAGCAACCCCGATCGCCAGTAGCGTCACAAAAAATAGTAGCGCTGTCCCCAGGTGTGCGGTGACGATATCAAAGCGGAGCAATTCAGTCACGGTGAGCGCACCGAGAAGACCTTGAACCACAACGAGAACTAAAGCAAACGTGGTTGCCCAGGGTGTCCAGCGAGGCAGTGAGCGACGGTACCACCACGCAGTAGCAGCGAGGGCGATCGCGAAGAAGCCCATCGATGATGCCGTTAAGCGGTGAAACAACTCTAGAAAAACCTGGAAATTCATTTGCTGTCGGGGCACCAATTCACCATAGCAGAGGGGCCAATCGGGGCAGGCAAGACCCGCGTTCATCACACGGGTAGCGCTACCCAACGCCATGAGAAACAGCGTTTCTGCAGCCATTGCGAAAGCAAAGCGACTCACTCGCGATCGAGGGCGAGATGATTCAGCAGGGGATTGATGGAAGATAGCATCAGCCATCGGCTTATCCTTAAACTCACAAAATTAAAAAACTCACAAAATTAAACGTGGCGAAGCGAAATTCAGGAGTAATCATGTACTCCAAACCTAGCACTACATTTCTGAAAGCGGGTTTTGTCACACTCACAACGCTTACGCTTCACGTACTTGTTATCACTTTAATGACGTGGTTGCATTTGTCCCCGCCCCTTTGGAATTTCTTCGGATTATGCAGTTTTTGCAGTATCACGTTTTGCAAAAAGGAGCTTAAGGCTTGGATGGCACCCTAGAGTGTGCCTAGATCGACGCAGGCCGCAATCGTGAATTGCGCCTCTAGCGCGCTTTACTGAAGAGTGAGTCGCTGACCAACAGCGATCCTGAAGAAATCTATAAGGATAATCAATAATCGCTCCGTTTCTGAGACCACTGCCTTACCTTGTAGGTAGGACAAATCTGAGGATCGCATAGAGAACGCGCTGCACCTTCCAACGTTTGATTCTCCTCAAGATTCATTCTGTTGCTCTGCGTCGTGTCTCTAAACGATCGACATTGTTTAGACGGACTTGTATTGTGAATATCCCAAGCTCTATTACCACGATGCTAGCTGGCATTCTGCTGACCCTGATTAGCGTCTGGGTTGGTCAAAACCACGGTTTGATGCCTGTCGAAGCGTCCGAAGCAGCACCTCTGATTGACGGGCTGTTTGACACAATGATGATGATCGGTACTGGTCTGTTTTTGCTTGTTACAGGCGTTATTTTTGTGGCGGTGTTTAAGTTCCGCCGTCAACCTGGTGATGAGACAGATGGGTCGCCTGTTCATGGCAACATTCCTCTAGAGATTCTTTGGACATCGATTCCGGCGGTGATCGTCCTGGGTCTGGCAATCTATAGCTTCGAGGTTTACAGCCAGATCGGCGGCTTAAATCCAATGGAACACTCAGTCGCGCATGGGCAGCCAACACATCAGATGGCAAACATGCCTGGTGCGGCGATCGCCGCACCACTCCCGGCCAGTCAAGATGAAGGAATGCCAAACCTGTTAGCGGAGGCGTCGTCAGATGCCAACCCCCAGGCTGAAGGAGCCATTCCTGGTGGAGTAATTCAAAAAGAAGGTGGCTCTGAAACATCAATCACTCCCGGTGTGGGCTCAATGCCTGGGAAGGAAAACCCGTCGAAAGAATTTGTGATTCAGGCAAATGGCTTACAGTATGCCTGGATTTTTACCTATCCTGATAGTGGCGTTGTTGCCGGCGAACTCCATGTTCCGGTTGGGCGCGAAGTGCTGCTGGACATCTCTGCAAGCGATGTTTTGCATGCGTTTTGGGTACCTGAATTTCGGTTAAAGCAGGATGCAGTCCCTGGTCAGCCTACTGAACTCCGGTTTACGCCCAATCGAATCGGTGAATATCCCGTCATTTGTGCTGAACTCTGTGGTCCCTATCACGGTGCCATGCGCACAAAAGTGATTGCGGAGTCACCTGCCGATTTTGCTGCCTGGGTTCAAGAACAGAAAGTCGCTAGTGCGAATGGGCTGGAACAGACGATCGCGGTCAACCCTACTGATCAAGCGCCGGATGAGTTTCTGGCTCCTTACGCCGATCGCTTGGGTGTCCGTCCTGAACTGCTGCATCAACTGCACTCTGCTTCTGCCCATGTCTCTTCTGCAAGCTAGCCCTCGATCGAGATGCTAGTGCGCTTACCTGTAAAAGCAATGAGCGATGAGCTGATCGCAATGGATTTACTCTTATGACCCAAGCACAGCTACAAGAAACTGCCAACCTTCCCGCTCATGGTTCCGAACCAACCGGGACTCATTGGCGGACTTACTTTAGCTTCAGTACAGACCACAAGGTAATTGGGATTCAATACCTGGTGACGACGTTTGTTTTCTACCTGATCGGTGGCGCTTTGGCGACTGCTGTCCGCACCGAATTAGCGACGCCTGAAGTAGACTTTGTGAGCCGAGAGGTCTACAACAGCCTGTTCACGGTGCATGCCACGGTGATGATTTTTCTGTGGATTGTGCCGGGCACCACGGGCGGTTTTGGCAACTATTTGGTGCCTCTTTTGATCGGAGCGCGGGACATGGCGTTTCCCAGGCTGAATGCCCTTGCCTTTTGGATGATTCCGCCAGCGGGCATTCTGTTACTTTGCAGCTTCTTTGTTGGGGCTCCTGGTGCTGGCTGGACATCCTATCCGCCCCTCAGTTTGGTAACAGACCAGGCAGGTGAAGCGATCTGGATTCTGAGTGTCTTGATCCTTGGCACATCATCGATTCTGGCAGCGATTAATTTCATCGCTACCATTTTCAAGATGCGGGTAGCAGGCATGGGCTTCAACCAGATGCCGTTGTTTTGCTGGGCAATGTTGGCAACATCCGCGCTGGCACTGATCGCGACTCCTGTGCTTGCCGGAGCGCTAATTTTGTTGGCATTTGACTTGCTGATCGGTACAGCCTTCTTTAACCCAACGGGTGGTGGGAATCCAATCGTCTACCAGCATATGTTCTGGTTTTACTCCCACCCAGCGGTTTACATCATGATCCTGCCGGTGTTTGGCATGATCTCTGAGATTTTGCCGGTGCATGCCCGTAAACCGATTTTTGGCTATAAAGCGATCGCGTACTCCAGTCTAGCCATCTGCTTCTTGGGGCTGATTGTTTGGGCACATCACATGTTTACCAGCGGTACGCCACCCTGGCTGCGGATGTTTTTCATGATCACAACAATGGTGATCGCAGTGCCAACGGGGATCAAAGTGTTTAGTTGGCTAGCAACAATTTGGGGCGGCAAACTGCGTCTAAACAGTGCCATGCTGTTTGCGCTTGGGTTTCTATCGATGTTTGTGATTGGTGGCATTAGCGGCGTGATGGTTGCCGCCGTGCCGTTTGACATCCATGTGCACGATACTTACTTCATCGTGGCGCACATCCACTACGTCTTGTTTGGTGGCAGTGTCTTTGGTATCTACGCTGGATTTTACCACTGGTTCCCTAAGATGACTGGCCGGATGCTAAACGAAACCTGGGGACAGGTGCACTTTTGGCTGAACCTGATTGGCTTCAATCTGGCCTTCTTGCCAATGCACAAATTAGGTCTAGAGGGCATGAATCGCCGGATCGCCGAATACGAACCCAGATTTGCTTTCCTCAACCTCATTTGCACGATCGGTGCTTATATCCTTGCCGTTTCGACGCTACCCTTTATTGTGAACGTCATCTGGAGTTGGATGTATGGACCTAAAGCCGGAGACAATCCGTGGAAAGGGTTAACGCTGGAATGGATGACCAGTTCGCCGCCGCCAGTCGAAAACTTTGAAGCTGATCCAGTGTTGGCAACGGGGCCATACGACTATGGCTTTGGCGATCGCGCCACACCTGTGGATGTTCCGTTTTCGGATGCTCAAGATCCGGCTCTTGCTGCGGGTCCCAATTCAGTGCTGAGAGCCGATCCCGACCCGGCTGTAGCAGTGTCGCCTGATGATCGATCGTAGTCATGAGTCAATGAGCCTTTAGTTTGGCTCACAGACTAATGGCTAACGGCTAGAAACTAAAACCCAATACCTTTTATCATGACAGGCTCCACCCTCGATTCCACTAAAACGGTTCTGAATCATCACCATACCGAGGTTGTCGCTCATCACGCTGAGCACCACGATTATCGGCTCTTCGGCATCACTATTTTTTTGATTGCAGAAGCGATGATCTTTTTGGGGCTTTTTACAGCCTATTTGACATTCCGTTCGGTTGCGCCAAGTTGGCCTCCTGAAGGGACCCCAAGGTTAGAGCTACTGCTGCCAGGACTCAACACGATTATTTTGATTTCTAGTAGTTTCGTCATCCACAATGCGGATACGGCGATTAAAAAGAATGACGTGAAGGGTTTGCAGAAGTGGTTCGCGCTCACAGCGGCGATGGGAGCAATCTTTTTAGCCGGTCAGCTTTATGAGTATTTCCATCTAGAGTTTGGACTGAAGACCAATTTATTTGCCAGTACGTTCTATGTTCTGACTGGCTTTCATGGACTACATGTGGCGTTTGGACTGGTTCTGATTTTGGCAGTGCTGTGGCGATCGCTCAGACAAGGACATTACAGCAACGAGAAACACTTTGGTGTCGAAGCAGCTGAAATTTACTGGCATTTTGTTGATGTTGTTTGGATTTTCCTCTTTTTATTGCTCTACATTCTTTGAGCGATCGAGATTAGAAGCCCTTAACTGAAAACAGAAAAAGGGGACGTTAGAACGTCCCCTTTTTGATGTGAAGTTTTAACTTCAAGGTCAAGTGATTGGCTTCGACTACTTGATCGAAACTTTAGCGCCAGCTTCTTCCAACTGCTTTTTAGCATCTTCAGCATCGCTCTTAGCAACGCCTTCTTTAACGGCCTTCGGTGCGGCTTCCACCAGATCTTTCGCTTCTTTCAGACCCAGACCAGTCAAAGTCCGTACGACTTTCAGAATCGAGATCTTCTTGTCAGCAGGAACTTCTTCTAGTACGAGATCAAATTCAGTCTGTTCTTCGGCTTCTTCAACTGGAGCAGCAGCACCAGGAGCCGCCATCATCATGCCGCCGACAGGAGCCGCTGCGCTAACGCCAAAGGCCTCCTCAATTTGCGTGACTAGTTCCGACGCTTCCAACAGCGTCAGTGTTTTTAACTTCTCCAAAATTTCATCGGTTGTTGCAGACATTGTGTCATCTCCTGAGTTGTTAGTTGTGGATTGTCAGTGATTGGCCGTTAGCGTTTAGTTTCTAGCATTGAACTAAAACTAACCATTAGAAGCGGGTTCAAGCGGCTTCTTTGTCCTTGTCGGCAACTGCCTGAATGGCGCGTGCCAACGACGTCGGCACTTGGTTGATTCCGACTGCCAATTTGGTTGCGACGCCGTTGATCGCTCCGGCGATTTGCGCAATAAGCTGTTCTTTCGATGGAAGGTCGGCGATCGCTTTAACATCGGCTTCAGTCAATGCACGCCCTTCCATGACGCCACCGCGAAGTTCTGTCTTCTTGGTTGCCTTCTGGAAATCTTGGTACGCTTTCAGCGCCCCGCCAACATCATCTTTGATGAGCAAAAACGCATTTGACTCTGACAGCAACGTTGTCATTGGTTCCCACGTTGCATCACCTTCGACGGCAATCCGCATCAGTGTATTTTTAGTCACTTTACAGGTTGCACCGGTTGGCAAAAGCCGCTTCCGCAAGTCTGTAATTTCTGCAACTGTTAGCCCCTGGTAATTAATCACCACGGCTAGCTGGGACGAGCTCAACGATTCTTTGAGCTCAGCGACAATTGCTTTTTTACCCTCGTATGTTCTACCCATGTGTCTCACCTCCTTTATCTGGGTGTTGGTGTCATTCAACGTTGCGTATCAGTCTTAAAAAACAAAGCCAGATCAAAAAACCCCGGTTAAAAAGCCGGGGTTGCGCCGTATCCTCATGTCATGTTGAACGGAGCAACATTGACATTAGAAAATACAAAACGAAAACCTAAGCAGGGAATTAAGCGTTAAGCACCTGCTGTCTCTGGCTTTGCTATTCAGTTGTTGACTGCAAATAGTAACGTCTAGTCAGCTTACTCTTGATTACTGTTTAACGGAGAGTCGACTGTTAATTAACCTCTAGTTTAACAACTAACAGTCAACAGCGAGAGCTTTATGCCGCGTCTCCAAATTTCAAGTCACGGAGCAAGCTGATATCAACTTCGATGGAAGGACCCATTGTAGACGCAACGTAAACGCTACGCCAGTAGCGACCCTTCGCACCAGAGGGTCGGTTCCGATCGATGGTTTCCTGCAATGCCTTCAAATTGACCAGCAAGTCTTCAGTCGGAAAAGCAGCTTTGCCAAACATCACGTGAACGATGCCTGTTTTGTCTGCTCGAAACTCTAATTTTCCTGCTTTAAATTCGGCGATCGCTTGGGGTAAATCAAAGGTAACTGTACCACCTTTAGGCGATGGCATCAAACCACGGGGACCCAAAAGCTTACCCAGCTTTGCCACCTGGGGCATCATGTCTGGCGTCGCAATCAACAGGTCAAAGTCAATCGCTCCTTTCTGAATCTCGGCAATGAGCTCTTCCGAGCCAGCCAAATCAGCGCCTGCATTGCTTGCCTCAGTGACTTTCTCACCACGAGCAATCACCGCAACGCGAACGGTTTGCCCTGTACCCTTTGGGAGAGCGACAGTTGTTCGCAGCTGTTGGTCAGCGTATTTTGGATCGATCCCCAAGCGGATGTGCGCTTCTGCTGACTCGGAGAATTTAGCCGTTGCCGTCTCTTTGAGCAGATTTAGCGCTTCCAGAGGTTCGTAAGCACGCTCCTCGACTTTCTTTTGAAGTTCTTGCAGTCTTCGAGATACTTTCGCCATTAAGATTCTCCTGGGGTACTAACGAAGCGTTGCCTCTCCCCCACTATTGGTTTACACGTTGGAACATTTTAGATGAGAGCAAACAAAGGTGGGATCTCAATTTGAGGTTCCAGGCTTTGCTACTTCAGACTATTCTTTGACAGTAACACCCATGTTACGGGCAGTACCTTCAACAATCCGCATTGCTGCTTCGATATCATTTGCATTGAGGTCAGGCAATTTAGCCTGAGCAATTTCCTGAAGTTGAGAGCGAGTGATGGAACCCACTTTCTTGCGATTTGCTTCGCCAGACCCACGCTCAATCCCGGCAGCCTTGGCAATTAGCTTTGACGCAGGAGGGGTCTTGAGAATAAACGTAAAACTGCGGTCTTCGTAAACTGAGATTTCAACCGGCACGACCATCCCTGCCTGATCAGCGGTTCTACCATTATATTCTTTGCAGAACATCATGATGTTGACCCCATGCTGACCCAACGCGGGACCAATTGGAGGTGCTGGGTTTGCTTTCCCAGCGGTGATTGCCAATTTAATGACTGCAACAACTTTCTTTGCCATTGACTCTACTAGCTCTCTTTCTGAATCTGATTAAACTCCAATTCCACTGGTGTGTCTCGCCCAAAGATGGAAAGCAGTGCTTTTAGCTTACTGCGTTCAGGACTAACCTCAATGACCTCACCTTCAAAGTCCTTAAAGGGACCAGAAAGCACCAGGATTTTGTCTCCAGGAGCCATATCGATCTTGACTACAGGTTCCTGCTCTTGAGCTTGCTTGAAAATACGCTCAACTTCAGCGTTACCCAATGGCAGGGGCTTCACATGCCCTCGTCCACGACCGTACCGCCGTTTCTGCTCAGCACCGACGAAATTGATCACATTGGGTGTGTTTTTGACAACCTGCCAGGTGTCATCATCCATGAGCATATTGACAAGCACGTAGCCGGGGAAGACTTTCTCTTCTGTATTTTGGCGACTGCCATCTTTACGTAGCTTGATCGCAGGGGTTTGAGGAATTTCGATCTGAAAGATGCGATTGGCAACATCCAACGTTTCGATGCGCTGCTCCAGGTTTGCTTTAACGCGTTTCTCGCAGCCAGAAGCAACCTGAACGGCATACCAACGACCACCTTGAGAGGGCGCTTCGTCAGAAGCATCATCAGTGTCGATTTGTGCCAAGTTTTGTTGAAATTCGTCTGCTGCAAAAGTCATCCAAACACCTGCTTGGCTCCCCAAGCGAAGAAATTGTCAATGAGATAAATTAGAGTTGCAGAAAGGATCACCATCAAGATGACAGCAATAGACTCGCTGATCAGCTGCTGGCGGCTAGGCCAAACAACCTTGTCAAGCTCGTCCTTTGTTTCTTGCAGAAATGCTGAAATCGCGAATCCTGATTTCGCTTCCTGCACCTCAACTTCGTCCTTTTTTGCCACGGCCTCTTCCTCTCTCTTACAGTGCAGGTTTGACCATACCACCTTACTTCCAACTAAGTCTGCGATTGCACCAGACTGGAAAGGCGGCAATCGTACCACTAATGTAACCCAGTTTAGCGACTGGTTCGCGCCAATGAAATTGCTCTACGTCGGAAGCCTCTCGGGAAGCTCTTATAGAGCAACATCGCAACGATTACTAGAATCACATAGAAATGTTGCCGATACTATCCCTTTTTGACGGCGATCATGCTACTGAATGAGCGCGCCCTGGAGGACTTGAACCCCCGACATCAGGTTTTGGAGACCTGCGTTCTACCAACTGAACTAAGAGCGCTCGTACTCAAGCTTTTGCATCAACACCTTTAGTCTATCAGTTCGGCTGTGCGTTCTTAGTTGCTAGCTGTTAAACAGTTGGTTGTGACATAAACTCGCTGCCAACAACTAACAACTAAGGGCTAGCAGCTTATTGAAGGGGTCGATCGAACCGCTGCTTGAGGCGAGTTGCCTTACCAATACGATCGCGGAGGTAGTAAAGCTTGGCACGGCGGACTTTAGCCCTACGTAGCACTTTGATGCTGTCGATGCGAGGAGAGTGAATCAGGAAGACCCGTTCTACGCCCACGCCCTGAAAGGTTTTGCGAACCGTGATGTTTTGATTGATACCGGCTCCGCGACGAGCGATGATAACCCCTTCATAGGGCTGTGTCCGCTCTTTGCCGCCTTCTTGAATGATGACGCCAACTTTAACGGTGTCGCCAATGTAGAGAGTCGGTAAATTTGACTTCATTTGCTCCGCTTCAATGGAGCGGATTATTTCTTGGGCGTGCATAGATTTGGTGAAAACTCACAGCCTACAATCATAGACCATAAGAATTGTTTAAGTCTAGAGGCCTGACCAAATTGGTCTGGTTACCGAAGCTGCACCAAACCAGACGCTGCTTTCTAGAATGGCTGGAATAAATTTTTGAGGTCTATAAAACGCTATAAAGGCGCTTTATGGCTAAATGATTGCTGCCGCCGCCTTATAAATCCCCCCGTGGAGGATTGAATTCTTAGCTGTGTTTGTTAGAGAGTAATTTATTAGATTACGTTGCCTGTGTGACGGACGGCGTCTGCTGACCAGGCTACTTTACTCTTTGCAGTGCTTCAGTAATCTTTGCGGTGCTTCAATTTTTCTACTAATTAAGAGGAGATTGTTTTGATTACAGTTGAGGCTGCTGTGCCTTATCTCTCATCTATCCAGCTGTGGCGATGGGTAATGCCTTCTCAGTTGGCAATGCACATTCCAGATGGGTTTCTTAGCTTGCCCATCAGCTTGATCACCTGGGTGGTGGCGATTGCCTTGATTGCGGTGTCGCTGAAGCGCGTGGAATCTGAATATAAGGATCGAACGGTGCCCTTGATGGGTGTTTGTGCTGCGTTCATTTTTGCTGCACAGATGATTAATTTTCCCATTCCAGGTGGAACGTCGGGTCATCTGTTGGGCGGTACGCTAGCAGGTGTTCTCTTGGGGCCGTGGGCAGGATCGCTCGTTATGGCGGTCGTGTTTATCGTGCAAGGGGCTTTGTTTCAGGATGGTGGGTTGACCGTTTTAGGGGCAAATGTTTTTAACATGGGGCTCATCGGCACTTTTGGCGGTTACTACCTGTATCGATCAATTCGCTTTGTGCTGGGACGCAATGCACTCAGAGGCACACTTATTGGTGTCGCGATCGCCGCCTGGGTGAGTGTCGTTTTCGCCTCTATGATTTGCGCGATCGAGCTCGCCTTATCTGGAACAGTGCCATTAGCAGTAGCTCTGACGGCGATGACCTCCTGGCATATCTTGATTGGCATTGGTGAGGCAATCATTTCTGTGACCACCATCAGTTTTATTTGGCGATCGCGTCCTGACCTACTCTACGATCCGCCACGCAAAACACGATCATTGGCCTCAGAACCGCTCGTACCGCGTTAATTGACCTGCTAGATATTGACCTGCTAGATGCTCACATTCAAAGATTGTCGCTATGAATAACCGTCTTTATCAGCAGCGCAATCGCGCTCTTATGGTTACTGGTCTGGGTATTGCGCTGCTGATTGCAATTTTTCTATCGCCGTTTGCAAGTAAATATCCAGACGGCTTGGATCGGGTGTCTGAAGATCTTAAGTTTGGCGAGAAAGAGTTGACAGACAAGCCTGCTCACAAACTGCCTTTTTACGCTATTTTTGACGAGTACGCTGTTAGAAATGTGCCTGAGCAGATTGCTACACCGCTTGCGGGTTTGGCAGGAACGTTGGTGACGTTTGGGCTTGCCTGGGGAGCGGGTAAGCTACTGGTACGTAGACCTGGTGTGCCCCCTGAAGATTCAGTTTCGGACAAATAATTTTCTACTGTTGGTGCTTTTTTACCTAAAGGATGGCATGGATGTTACTACACATTGGTGCCTTTCATCTTGATGTTGACAGTAAGCAGGCATCACCCTGGCACCACCTTGTTCCTAAGACTCGCGTTTTGTGTACGCTGCTCCTGCTGTTTGCGATCGCGCTGACGCCAAACGGTCGTTGGTGGACTTGGACAATCTATGCGATTGGTGTTGGGGCGATCGTCTTGTTAAGCCGCGCCACCCTATCAGTTTTGTTCAAACGGGTCGTGGTTGAATCAGTTTTTATCAGCGTTGTTTTGCTGGGCACTCTCTTTCGTGGCGGTGGCGTGGTGCTATGGCATTGGGGTTGGTTACAGATTACAACAGAGGGGCTCTGGGTTCTGGGTAGCGTGACGATTAAAGCGTTGCTCTCGCTCTTGCTAGCTAATGTTTTGGTCTTGACGACTTCTGTTCCAGAATTGCTCCACGCGCTAACTGTGTTGCGCATGCCACCGCTATTGGTGGCAATTTTGGCTTCAATGTATCGTTACATTGCTGTTTTGATCAGTGAGTTTCAATCGATGCAGCGAGCGGCACTGTCTCGCAATTTGATGGGTAGTCAGCACTGGCAGCGACTGGTCATTGGCAATATGTTTGGGTCGTTGTTTATCCGTACTCTTGAACGAGGCGAGCGCGTGCATCAAGCGATGTTATCTCGTGGCTATGAGGGCTTGCCGCCTGTAACGGTCTCGAAGTCTGGCAATCGGCGTGATGTTATTGCTTTAACCCTCACGGCTGTCTTAACGGTGCTTGGACAAGGTATTTATCTCTTTTCAATCGTTTAGTCTGCGGCCTTCATGCACCATAATCCCATTGATATTCGCAACCTGAACTATGAGTACCCTGACGGTACGCAGGCATTGAAAGCGATCAATCTCTCAATTAAGGCCACTGAACGAGTCGCTCTTGTAGGGGCAAATGGGTCTGGTAAATCGACGTTGCTGCTGCACTTTAATGGTCTTCTGATTCCCCAAACGGGATCGATCGTGGTCGGTGAATTAACAATGGAACCTCAAAATTTGAAAGCCATTCGTAACTTTGTCGGGCTGGTTTTTCAGAACCCAGATGATCAGTTGTTTATGCCAACGGTTTGGGAGGACGTGACGTTTGGGCCGCTCAATCAGGGTGTCAAGGGGCATGAGTTGGAACATCGTGCAGCAGCGGCAATGAAAGCTGTTTGCTTAGATCCAAGTCACTATGGACCTCGGAACGCTAATAACCTATCGGGTGGGGAGAAGAAGCGAGTGGCGATCGCGGGTGTGCTCGCGATGCAGCCCCAAGTACTGATCCTTGATGAACCCTCTGCTCAACTCGATCCCCGCTGTCGCCGCGAGTTAATTCATCTACTCGATAGCCTGCCTTTAACACAGCTGATTGCGACGCATGATTTAGATCTGGCGCTGGAGTTGTGCGATCGCACCGTTGTGCTCAGTGAAGGCAGTATTGTTTTTGATGGTCCTACCGAGCGTATTCTTGGTGACTCTCAGCTATTAGAAAGACATGCGTTGGAACTACCATTAAGCTATAGCCGTCCTTACTGCCAGCTTGATCACGCGCCAGCAGTTTAGATAAAGTGATTGGTTGTTAGTGGTCGGTGGCTGGACACAGAAGCGAGTTGCTTAGTGTTCGCTCACGAAAAAATGCTTATACACTAGGCCAACTGTCACTAGCAGCTTCTAGTGAGCCTTACATCGCTGTCACCTGACTGCAATGGCGGATGGATTAGATTGAGAGTAGGCAAGTTAGTCGCTTCGCTGCACTTGCTACCATAAGTTTTTCAGAGTATTGTCCGCACACTTATGCCTCTTCCTACACTCCTCCGTCGCTACGGTCTTCCTAGCCTGCTGTTTGGTCTTTGCTTCGGTCTAGTTTTGCTGTCGGGCATGCCTGTCATGAGTCAGACGGCGATCCCCAGCAATGTTGCTGCTCAAACCAAACTGACGCCGAAACCACAGCCAACCGCGAAACTGCCCTCGGACGCGTTGGCTGCCACTGTCCGCAAAACGGTCTTAGAGAATGGGTTGACTGTTTTGATTAAAGAAGTCAATACCGCTCCAGTCGTCACGGTACAGGTTTGGTATCGTGTTGGGTCACGCAATGAAACTCCTGGTATCAGTGGTATTGCTCACCAGTTAGAGCATTTGATGTTTAAGGGTACGAAGGAGCGTCCGATTCAGTTTGGGCGCTTTTTCAGTGCATTGGGTAGTGAATCCAACGCTTTTACGAGTTACGACGAAACTGCTTACTTCGGTACCGTTGAGCAAGATAAGTTGAAGGCACTGCTGGTGCTGGAAGCAGACCGGATGACCAATGCGCTGATTGACGAACAGCAGTTAAACAGTGAAAAACGAGTGGTGATTTCGGAACTGCAGGGGTATGAAAATAATCCCAGCTACCGCTTAGGACGATCGGTGATGAAGGCGGCCTTTCCGAATCTCCCCTACGGACTGCCTGTTGGTGGCACGAAGGCAGATGTCCAGAAGTTTACCGTGAAGCAAGTGCGAGACTACTACCGCAAGTTCTACAGGCCGGATAATGCAACGCTGGTCATTGTGGGTAGTTTTAAGACTGATCAAACCCTGGCAGCAGTGAAGGAAACGTTTGGCAAGGTACCTAAAGGCGCAGGGGCAGTACCTGGCTCGAAGCCATCAAAGCCATCGTTAGCCGCTAAACAGCCAGCAGCCCTACAACCAGCCGCCCCACAGCCAGCAGTCGGTGCAACCAAAAAACCGATCGTGTTAAAAGAGCCGGGCAGCGCTGCACTACTCAACGAAGTGTATCCCTTACCCCCGATTGGGAATCCTGATGTACCAGCGTTGCAGATTATGGACTACATCCTGACAGGGGGGCGTAGCTCACGCCTCTATCAGGCACTTGTGGAGTCTGGTTTAGCAAGCGATGCAGGTGGCTATGCCGCCAATCTCATTGGTGCTGGATGGTATGAATTTTCTGTGACGGCGGCTCCGGGCAAGGAACTATCGCAGATTGATACGGTGCTCCAGAAAACGCTTGCTGATCTACGCGACCAAAGTGTCACCCAAGAAGAATTGGATCGCGCCAAAACGCAGTTCAAAGCGTCGATCGCGCTGCGAAATCGGGATATCACCAGTCAGGCACAGCAGTTGGGTGATGATCAAACCTCTACAGGTGACTACCAATTTAGCGATCGTCTGCAAGCTGCGATCGCGACCGTCACACCTGCAGATGTCCAACGTGTAGCGAAAACCTACCTCACGCCTGCGAACCGTACGGTTGGTTTCTTTGAACCGACTCAACTAAACGGCAAACCAGGTACTAGCAGCAACTTCTCACAGACGGCGGAAAACTTCAGCCCCGGTGCGCCAGTTGACCCCGCAGAAGTAGCGAAATATCTGCCGAAAACGACGGCTAGCGACAAAAAAGGAACGCAAGCATTGCCCGAAAAGCTGAATTTAGCGAATGGACTGAGCGTGTTGCTGCTGCCCGATCGCAGTACGCCCACCCTTACTCTCAGCGGGTACGTCAAAGCGGGTACAGCCTTTGATAAAGCAGGCACGGCGGGATTGGCAAGCTTGACGGCTGCAAACTTGATGAATGGCACCAAGACAAACGATGCGCTGGCGATCGCCAAAAGGCTCGAAAACCGGGGCGCTAGTTTGAGTTTCAGCGCCAATCGAGAGGGTGTGGCGATCGGTGGTAATGCTCTGGCAGCCGATCTACCAACGCTGGTACGAGTGTTGGGCGCTGTCTTGCAGAACGCTAGTTTCCCAGACGACGAATTGGGACTGAGCCGTCAACGAGCACTGAGTAGCCTCAAGTTAGAACTCGACAATCCTGCTCGACTAGCGCGGCGTGTTTTCCAGCAGACCATCTATCCAGAAAATCATCCCTTCCACACCTTTCCGACCGAAGCCAGCCTGAAGCAGATTACTCGTGACAATGTAGTGCAGTTTTACCAGCAGCACTATCATCCCGATAGCACCGTGTTATCTCTGGTCGGTGATTTTGACTCCAGTCAGGTACGAGCGCTGCTGAACCAGGAACTTGGTTCCTGGCAAGACCCAACCCAAGACGCGACGCTTGCATTCCCAAAAGTGCCCTTGCCTCAAACAGTGACGCGCGTGAATCCTGTCTTGCCTGGTAAGACACAATCCATTACCTATATTGGCTACAACGGGATTGATCGCAAAGATCCTCGCTACTATGCAGCGCTTGTCATGAACCAAATTTTGGGTGGTGATACGCTGTCTAGTCGTTTAGGTACCGAAATTCGCGATCGCCAAGGGCTCACTTACGGCATTTATAGTACCTTTCAAGCAGGCATTACCTCTGGTCCTTTTCTCATCACGATGCAGACCGCTCCTGAGGATGCAGACAAAGCGATCGCCAGCACACTCAGCCTTTTGAAGCAATTCCGTGAAAAAGGCGTGACCGAAGTTGAAGTCACCGCTGCGAAACGATCGCTCACCAGCAGTTATCCAGTGGAGCTTGCCGATCCCGACAGCCTTGCCAGCACGATTTTGATGGATGCTGTGTACGGATTGGGTACCAATGAGATTCGCGAATACACCGACAAGCTCAATGCGGTCACTCTGGCACAAGTCAACCAGGCAATTCAGAGCCTGCTCTATGCTGACCGCGTTGTTGTCGTTACGGCTGGACCCGGCAAGGCAGCAGCATCTCAAAAGTAGGCAGCAGGTGAGGCATAGTGCCGTCTTACTAAATGCTTTAGACCGCCTATAGCTGCTGTAATAAGTTGCTCAGTCACCTTTTTACAGCAGCTATAGAATAAGAATACGTTCGACAAGTGATCGAATTTCTACAGCATAATTTGCTAGGTTAGAAATTAATTCGCTTCGCAAGCTGATGAGGCAATTCATACGTTATCTCTTAGGTCTATTCATTTTAGGGTGGCTTTTATGGAGCTTACCCGTCTTTGCTGTGCCGCTAACGCCCCCTATTGGGGATATGACAAAGCAGACAGCGATTGAAATTAATGTCAGTTTGGGGAGTGCCGCAAACGCATTAAAATTTATCCCTAACAGCCTAGAGTTTTCTCCTGGCAAGCGTTACAAGCTAGTGTTGAGCAATCCTAGCAGCCAGAAGCACTACTTCACCGCTAAAGACTTTGCCGATAGCATCTGGTCACAGAAAGTAGATGCGGGCAAGGTGGAAGTAAAGGGCGCCATTCACGAACTGGAGCTAAAACCCGGTGCTCAAGCCGAATGGGTCTTTGTTCCCATTAAACCAGGCACGTATCCCCTCCGTTGTGTGATTCCCGGCCACGCTGAGGCGGGAATGACGGGAACGCTCATTGTCCGATCGAACGTAGGGACATAGCCATGCTAGTCGCCCTATGGAACTGTCACGATCGCGCTATCTAGTGGAACTAAATCAGCACCAACTAGACTGACAATTTGAGTTACCTTAAAAGAGGTCAGCCACATAGACTTTGGTGCACTGACCGCAAACAACGCTTTATTTTCACCTCCTAATCCGATTCGTTTTGCCTGCACATTCTGTTGCGATCGCATGAATATTTTTAGCCAACTGCTCAACCAACCTGCTCTGCCCTCGCCCAACAAACAGCGCCGCGGCATTGAGCTCAAATCGCCTCGTGAAGTCGATATCATGCGAGAGGCTGCCCACATTGTTGCCACGGTGCTGAAAGAAATCTCAGAGCTGGTTGAACCTGGCATGACGACGGCTGATCTGGATGCTCATGCCGAAAAGCGTATTCGTGAAATGGGTGCCACTCCTAGCTTTAAGGGCTATCACGGCTTCCCCGCTTCGATTTGCTCGTCGATCAATAACGAAGTGGTACACGGCATTCCCAGTCGCAAGAAAGTAATTCGCACTGGCGATGTGCTGAAGGTCGATACAGGTGCTTACTACCAGGGCTTCCACGGCGATTCTTGCATCACCATTGCAGTGGGTGACGTTACTCCTGCTGCGGCAACTTTGATTCGTGTGGCTGAAGAGGCGCTTTACAAAGGCATTGAGCAGGTAAAAGCGGGGGCTCATTTGCTGGATCTGGCAGGCGCGATCGAAGATCATGTCAAGGCAAATGGCTTTACAGTTGTGGAAGATTTTACCGGGCACGGGGTCGGCCGCAATCTCCACGAAGAGCCTTCGGTGTTTAACTTCCGCACTCACAGCATGCCTAATGTCAAGTTGCGTGCAGGCATGACGTTAGCGATCGAACCGATTCTCAACGCTGGGTCACGCTTTACGCGCACCCTTGCCGATCGCTGGACAGCGGTAACGGTTGATAACTCCCTCTCTGCCCAATTTGAGCACACTGTTTTAGTGACCGACGACGGGTACGAGATTTTGACCGATCGCACACACGTTTAAGACCTGTGATGTGCAATGGTTTATGGGTCTAACCAGCGCCAGTTGGGTCGATTCCAGTCATATACTCCCTGAATCTCGTATTCAGTGCCGTCTTCGAAGCGGATGATGCAGCTGATCTCACTGCTGCCTGAACCTTTAGCCTTGTCTACACCTTCGCTCGCATTTTCAGTGGAGGCTGGGTCAATCCCACTAGCCTCCAGCGCTGGGTTGACACTGACCACTGTACAGGGAAACCATTCTCGACTACACGGTCCCGTTTCTTGGACCCACTCCCACAACCCATTGGTGACCTCAATGCGATCGCCCACTTTCAGCCGCGGTCCATCATCGTTCTCTAAATCGATATAGTCTGCAAGATGTAACGGCGTAATTTGCTCGACCCATTGAATCCCGTAGCGCTCCCGGATGAACTGCACTGCTCCAGAGCTTCTACCGCTCAACCAATCATTTAGCAGTGTGATCTTCCAGGGTTGGTTCTGGCGTTCTTGTAATTCCACAAAAGCTAGAAACGTCTGCCGTTCTTCAGGCGTTAACTGCTCTAGAGGATTGCTTAAGCCTAATTCAGCGTTTCCGACAGCGGCCTTAAAACTACGATCGTGACCTAGTTTGCCATTCTGCTCAAACTGCATCGCGGCCCGTACCGCTTGAAGCAAGATTTGCTTTTGGCGATCACTCAGCGGATGTAAAGCGGCTTCACATTGCTTAAATGCCGCGGTTAGAGCTGCTTCGATCTCAGAGTGAGTCATGCACTAGGTGTCAAGTCGTAGACGAAATCAGGCTAGAGGATGTCTAGTTGTGGTAAGTAAGAAGGTTAATCGATCGTAGCGATCGTTAACTGAAAATTAATTTCTTATTATGACAAAACTTTCAAAAAGCATCCTCCAGCTTATTTATTCTCAATTCGGGCTAAGCTGAGTCATGACTTCTGAGCGCTGCAACGAAGTCATGCGCCCACTGCTTCTAGCGACTCACACTTTATGCCTTTCCGAGCGTTTGCCACGATTCTTGCTACAGGGTTGCTGTGGCTTCTCACGACCTGGAGTACTCCACCTGCTCTGGCACTGACTCAAATTAGACTGTTTGACCTTTCTTATCACGACTGCCCGGCCGAACTCGTAGATGAGCCTGTCAGAAGCGGGGTTGCCAGCATTTTCCCTCACTGCTTTATCGTGACTGGTAAAACTGAAAACAAATCTGGCAAGCCTGTCGTCAACGCGGATATTTTTGGCCGTATCTACGATGCCAACAATGATTCCGTTATGCAAAACCGCACTCGTCTGGGTGCAATTGACGAAGTTCCACCAGGGCTTGGCACCTTTGAGCTAAGAATTTCAGTTCCAGCTAGCCAGCCAACGCCACTCAAGCTAGAACAATTCAAAGCAGCAGGTTTTACTGGCATGGTGCGCCGTTAGAAAGTAGATCAGAAATCAAAAAACTGCCCCACAATAGTGTTTTGTAGGGCAGTTTTTTGATTTCTAAGCAAAAGAAAGTAATGCTTGTTCAGTCGCTAGATCCGCCGAGTACCTTCAGCACTTACATTGGCAAGCCTGACTGCATACCTGCAAGCAACTGAGCAACAGAGGGCAAAATGGCAGACTGAACCACCTGTAAAAGAAGCAGTGCCAGGATAGGAGAAAAGTCGAGGCCACCCAGGGGCGGGATGATCGATCGAAAAACGTTGAGGTATGGGTCGGTTAACTGACTTAGAATGGAGAACGGCGGGTCAAACCAGTTGATGTTGGGAAACCAGCTCAAGAGAATCCGAATGAATAGCAGAGCAGTATAAATATTAATGAACGTTACGATTGTTTGAAACAGAAGAGGAATCAGAGAACTCATAGGGGTGTTGCTTCCTTACACGACGAAGTTCATTGGTACCTGGACTTAATCTAACGAATATTAGCAGCGCTTGAATCAGCCAAATAGAGTTTATCACCTCAAATTAGATCGGCTGCTACGAGTAGTGAGGTTATGGTTCTCTAACGATCGATCGCCCACCTGACTCAGCCCCATTCACCCCGCCAAGCTGCTGGCGCACGTCATCAATGGCATCGTTGAGCTGGGCAATTTTATCCTCCAGGCTGCGGCGAGCGCCTTCCATATCAGCCTGTCCATTCGAAGCTTTCAGCGATCGCCGCTTCGGTTTGTTACTCAAGCGTGGGTCTGCCTGACTGGCATTTAGCAGTGGCTCCTCAGACTGCGGGTTCAGCACTCTAGACGCAACGACCGCACCTAAAACACCGCCAACGATGCCGCCAAAAACTGCACCCACTAAGAATCCGCCTGAAAAATTGTCTCGCTGACTCATCGCTGATCAAAATCCCAATTGCATCGTTGAAATCAACTGTTGCTCTGTTATCTCTAGCATAACCGTTGTCACATTGAACTGCCTGGACGACCATTAAGGCTTTAGGTTAGCACCTCACGTGCCAAATGTGCGATCGCCCGCGTCACCCAGTCCTGGAACAATAAAGCCCTTTTCGTTCAAGCCTTCGTCGATCGCTGCAGCGTAGATGTTGAGACTAGGATAAGCAGCACTCAGCTTTTGCAACGCGGTTGGTGCCACAACCACTGAGATAATGCGTACTAGCGCCGGATCAACTCCCCGCTGTGTCAATTCTGCCATAGCTGCGATGCTAGTGCCGCCAGTGGCGAGCATGGGTTCTGTAATTAAAACGCGCGTCTGGGGATCAAACTTTGCTGGCAACTTGTTGAGATAACAGCTTGGCTCCAGGGTCTCTTCGTTTCTCACAAAACCAATATGGTAAATCGACGCCAGTGGCAGCAATGCTTGAGCCCCGTCGAGCAGCGCTAACCCTGCACGTAAAATTGGCATCACTACCACTGGAACCGTTGGATCGATAAAGGTCGCCGGGCTGGGCGCTAGAGGCGTATCAATGGTTGTTTCCTGAATGGGCAGCCAGTCGCGAATAGCCTCATAGGTCAGCCAGCGACCCAACTCGGTCATGGCGCTGCGAAAGAGCGTTGACGGTGTCGAGGCGTCACGGGCTACAGCTAGCCAATGTTGGATGAGCGGATGCGGCGGGACGTAGACGCGCAGTTGAAGAGTCATAACGTTGAGAAGAACAAAGAAGGGAAGAGACTAGTCTCAGAGGGCGTAAGTCTGACCCATCATACTCTCTTAATACACCTTAGTTTGTTCGCCTCAGGACTTCCTGTGATACCCAATTGTGTCATTGCCCGGAGGCTCTTACCGTCGATCGCACTCCCCCTCTCCTGGTTGACTGACAGATCTTTTTTGTCGGCTGGGTTGAACAGCGTAAAACCCAACGCTGGCTTTAATTTGTTGGACTACGCTAACGCTAACCCAACTTACGAGGTTGCAGGGTTGCAGAAGTTTTATCAGTCAACCAGCCGCTTCTTACAGCCTGAAAGCACAACTGCGTAAACGGCAGATTATATTGACAGTATTCTCAATAGGGCTAGTCTTATTTTTAGTGTTCTCCTCTCTGAAGGATTCAGTAGGGGCTTGGTCAGCAGCAAAAGACTAAGCCTCTTTTTTTTGTTGCTGCCATCACTGTGACTGCTTCACCCCTTCTTGATGACAAACTATCTACTGTCGGTTGACCGCTGAAAGCCCTTTGGGCGCATTAACTCCGATAAACTGTTAGAAGACTTGTTCATCGTGGGTTTCATGGCTTTATCTTCTCCATCGGCTTCTGAGCGATCGTCTCTACTGTCATCTGCCACCGAGTTTGACGCGATCGTGGTTGGTTCAGGCATTGGCGGATTAGTCACTGCTACCCAATTAGCGTTAAAGGGAGCCAGTGTGCTGGTGCTAGAGCGCTACCTGATACCTGGCGGTAGTGCTGGCTATTTTGAGCGAGAAGGGTATCGATTTGATGTTGGAGCATCGATGATTTTTGGGTTTGGGCAGCAAGGCACCACTAATCTCCTTACTCGTGCTCTGCAAGCAGTCAACGTGAGCCTGGAGACCATTCCTGATCCTGTGCAGATTCATTACCACTTACCCGATGATCTAGAGCTGAAAGTGCATCGGAACTATGAGAACTTCTTGCAAGAACTGATTGCTTGTTTTCCCCATGAAGCGGTAGGTATTCGCCGGTTTTACGATGAGTGCTGGCGCGTTTTTAAGTGCTTGAACGTGATGGAGTTGCTCTCGCTAGAAGAACCACGCTATCTTGCACGCGTCTTCTTTCAGCATCCGTTTGCTTGTCTAGGGTTAGTCAAGTATTTACCTCAAAACGCTGGCGACATTGCTCGACGCTATATTAGCGACCCAGTCTTGCTGCAGTTTATTGATATAGAGTGCTACTGCTGGTCGGTGGTGCCTGCCGATCGCACCCCAATGATCAATGCAGGGATGGTCTTTAGCGATCGACACTACGGTGGCATTAATTACCCAAAAGGTGGCGTGGGTCAAATCGCCCAAAAGCTGGTTGAAGGTCTAGAAAAATGTGGTGGGCAGATTCAGTACAAGGCCAGAGTCACTAAAATCCTGCAAAAAAACGGGCGTGCTATCGGCGTAGAGTTGGCATCTGGCAAGAGTTACTATGCCAAACGGATCATCTCCAACGCGACTCGCTGGGACACGTTCGAGAAACTGATTCCACCCACACAAATGCCAGCGGCCGAACACAGATGGCAGCGCCGTTATCAGAAATCTCCCAGTTTCCTCAGTCTCCACCTGGGTGTTAAGGCCGAAGCACTGCCTCTAAGAACAGAATGCCACCACATTTTGCTAGAAGACTGGGAGCGCATGGAAGCTGCTGAGGGCACCATTTTTGTCTCCATCCCCACCTTGCTCGATCCGTCGCTGGCTCCTCCGGGACGTCACATTATCCATACCTTTACACCCAGTTGGATAGAGGCCTGGCAGCATCTCTCGCCCAGCGAGTACAAAGCCCGCAAAGCAGCAGCAGCGGCTCACCTGATGCAGCGACTAGAGCGCCTCTTTCCGAATCTTGCCGCTTCTGTGGACTATCAGGAAATTGGCACCCCACGCACTCACCGACGCTTTTTAGGACGCGATGATGGCACTTACGGACCGATCCCTCGACGCAAATTAGCAGGCCTACTAGGCATGCCCTTTAATCGCACAGCAGTTTCTGGGCTTTATTGCGTCGGGGATAGTACGTTCCCAGGGCAGGGGCTTAATGCTGTTGCTTTTTCTGGTTTTGCCTGTGCCCATCGTGTGGCAACCGATTTAGGCTTGTAACGCTGTTCTAATGCTATAGAGGATGCTATAGAGGGAATCGGTCTTAATCAACCACCCGTAATCGACCTGCCCGCAACCGTTCAAAGATTCGGTTGATCAACTCTTGCTCAGTGGGGCTAATGGTCTTTTGAGAGAGTAGTGCGGACATGAACTGCTGCTGGTCTTTGCGGCTAATCCTGCCGCAGGCGGTAATTCGATTCACCATCTGTTCGATGTCAGGACAGTGTAGATGAAGATCTTTTGTCATTGATGCACCCAAAACAATCGCACATTGAGTTTACCAAAACTCCACCTTTTCTTAAACACAACTTTAAAGCATAATTTTGCGATCGCGATCCGACTACAACCGTGATTCAGATCACAGTGCTGTAAGGTTCAGTAACTCAAGTCGATTATTTCTGATCAATGTAAATAGTAAGCTTTTCTTTTTATCGTTGAATAGTGTAATTTACCGGCTTCGGTTTTTTGCTTTTACGGAAAATCTTTTTATCACTTTGCTGAGGACATACAAGAAGGTTTAGATACCAGCATCATCAGACTTTGTTTGCTCGCGATTTTGCAGTAACGATGACTGAAGGCTCTACAGAACAGTCGTCTGTATCGTATACTACGGTTTCTTTATTGCTTGTATTATGCAGCTAAATGCGATCGTGTGTCATCAGAATAAGTACAACCTCAAGGCAGCTCCCGCACTAAAAATTTTCTTCTCTTTTTCACTTTAAATCGCCAAAACTAGGGCTTGATTTTTACAAGTGAGGATGAGAAATTCATTAGAAATTTATCAGGATTCTCGCAAATCTAGCCTTAGCTTTACGGAAAAAATGATCCTGATTTGTATCTTGTAGAGAGGAACAATCAATTAGTTACAGCATCAAAGCACATAAGTGCCTGAGTAACTGATTGAGACCATACAGACAATAGGGGGTTAACACCATGTCTGATTTAGACCTAGCGTTTCATGCCAGTTTGCACCCTGAAAAAACATCCGACACTCTTCGCCTTAACGTGTTGCAGCCAGTCCGCCAGTGGCTGGATCGGTTCCCTGTAAGCAATCCAGCACTAGCCCGGCTTCTCTACAAGCTTATTCCTGGTCAGTGCCCCTTTGAGCGTGATGTTGTTGTCTTCGGTCGCAAACTTGCCCATATTCCTCCCCTCTGCAAACTCAACCCACTTTACGATCAGCTCGTGGGACTTCGCTTTCGCTCCATGTGCTATCTGGTTGATGTGTGCGGGGAGACCCTTTAGAGGATAGGGGCTAGGGAACCGAAAAAGTGACTCAAAACGTCCCTTCCTATCACACAGGCAAAGCGGTGAGCTGAATTTCGATTTGAGCAGCATCCAGAGCGCGACCAATGAAAACAAGACGGGTTTGTTTTAGTTCTTCAGGCTGCCAGGGGCGATCGTAGAACTGATCAAAGCGTTTACCCACGCCCTGCATCACCAGACGCATTGGCTTCTGCGGCACGGCAACAAAGCCTTTAATCCGATAGATTTCCTGCTCCTGCACCAGGGTTTCTAGCTGTTGCCTCAATAATGTGGGATCAAATGCGCGATCGAGCACCAGATGAACAGAGGTAATTTCATCATCGTGATCGTGGTCTTCTTCCTCATCATGGTGGCTCGACCGGGAGCTTAAATGATCTTCAACGGCAGCTTGAAAGCCGAGCAGAAGATTGGGGTCAAGTTGCCCATGCTGGCTAGAGACAATTTTGACGCCTTTAGGAAGCTCTTGTCGCACGAGTTGCTCAACCTGACCCTGAGTTTGGGCATCCACTAGATCGGCTTTGTTGAGGATGACCAGATCAGCGCAGGCAAGCTGATCTTCAAACAGTTCCTGAATAGGAGTTTCGTGATCTAGACTGGGATCGGCCTGACGTTGGGCTTCTAGCGCTTGTAGATCAGTCGCGATCGTGCCTGTAGAAACAGCTTCGCAATCAACCACCGTGATCACACCGTCTACCGTGACCGCATGAGAAATTTCGTGCCAACGAAACGCTTTCACTAAAGGTTTGGGGAGTGCCAGCCCTGAGGTCTCAATCAGAATACAATCCAGGCTCTCTCTACGTTTGAGTAGCTCTAACATAACAGGGAGAAATTCTTCCTGTACGGTACAGCAGAGACACCCATTGGTCAGTTCGACAATATTGGATGGACTAATGGTGAGTGCGGTTGCTAATTCGTCGGTCGAGGTGTCGTCATCGCAAACCTGGCACGATCGCAGCAAATCGCCATCGATGCCCAGTTCGCCAAACTCGTTGACCAGCACAGCGATCCGTCTGCCCTGGTTGTTTTGCAGGAGATGGCGAATGAGCGTTGTTTTGCCGCTACCGAGAAAGCCTGTGATAATCGTTACGGGAATTTTTGCTGCCATGTATAGAGTTTTGAGTTTTAAGTTTCAGCCTTCAGCCTTCAGCCCTCTGCCTTCAAATGGTGAATCCTGGGGACTTGATAGGGTTTTGACTACCAAGCCCCCAGGATTCGAGGGAAGACGTTAGAGCTGGAAGAGTGTGTCGGCGGTGGGCATTAGTCAGCGGTTGCTAGTTCAGTACTTCCACGAGTACGACGGCGTGTGAGGGTGTTAAACAGCATGGCACCGATCGCTTTGATCAGGTTGCCTTCTAGTTCCTGGAACAGCTTCATGTTCATACCAAAGGCAGCATTCGCTTCGTCCACAATGCGATCAGCGGTTGCATCATCGATCGGGAGAGCATTCATAGCTTCACGATAGTTGGCTTTGAATAGCTTCTCGTCGGGAATGTTGTGAAATTCGTAGAACGCTGTTCCATTCCCCTCTGAAAGGTTCATGCCCCGTTGTGCGATGCCTTTCAGAATTTGACCACCCGAGAGGTCACCCAGATAACGGGTGTAAGAATGGGCAATCAGCAATTCAGGAGCCTCCTTTGAGATCTCCCGAATGCGCTGTACGTAGGCTTCAGCTGCTGGGGAAGGTGCTACTTGCTCACGCCAATTGCTGCCGAAGTAATAGTACAGATCCTGCTCCAAGGCCGCTTTGCGGTTCAGCTCTGGAAAGCAAATTTTGGCAAGCAATGGATGCTGCTGATGCTGCTCCATTTCTTCTTCCATCGCTGAATAAACGAAGTAAAGGTTGGATACAAGCTTGCGATAGGAGGTTTTCTCAACGACTCCCTTTAAAAAACATTTCACGAAACCAACATTCTCAGCCATTGAGTGCGACTTTTTGGTGCCCTCACGTAGCTTTGCTGCTAAATTACTGCTCATGCTAAATCTTCTAAATCTAACGTTGACTCGATGGTGGACGATGCGCCGATCGGTAAGCGCGATTTAACCTCTTCAATAAGCCACCCAATTGTTACGGTAGACTGATTTGATGAGAGTTTTTATTAAAAAATCTAAAGCAAATCGCTACTGTGTAAGCGTTCCCGAACGAAAAAGATAAGGATCGCAAACGCTTTACGAGTGCAAATGCGTCGCGAACGATACACTTCCACATCAAGTCTATGTTACTGACAAAATGTAACCGTCGCCACGATCTCGCCGAATCAGCGTACCTAACCGCAATTGCTAGCTTTCAGCGGGCACCACACGTGGTAAGCCCATGCTGTAATTGAGCGCACGGCTATTGAGATTGTAAGAAATGTCGCCTTTTTGCAGAAGCGATCGCACGAAATGCTCTAAATCAGAGCCAATGCGACGAAGGTTATAGTCGGTCAAGTCGGCTCCACCATAGGCTTCTACTAACTCATCAAACTTTCGGTACACCTTCTGTACAGACTCTTCGCTCCAGTTGAATTCATTGTCTGGGTCGATATCGAGCGTTAACACGCTGTCACTGGGTACGAGCTCATTCTTTTCGACGACAGCCGTAAAAATATGGATGTGTCGGGTGGTGGATTTTAACAGCATGGCGTAAACTCCGCTGGACTGGTTACTGGGCAAAGCTCTGCTCTTCATTGTAAAGGGCGATTTCACCTTTTGCTCAGTTGTTTTTTGCAGTGAAAAGCGGTGCCGAGCTAGAAGGACAATAAGCGGCAGTCTGTCAATACTGACACAATAAACTTCTTGCCGCTTGGAGTCAGATAACTTTGCTATTGTGCAAAGTGGAGTGCGAAGGGGCGCCGTAGCCAGTGTTGAACTGACGGCAAAAACCGTGCCAAACGACTGCAATCGTATTCGTCGATGCTTCGCTAGACCACAAGACACCATAGGCTAAGACTACAATTATCCAATGCTTTGTGCTATCTACTGGCTCACTCCACGATCGGTATCGATGCTGGTGAGCGTTGTCTGCCCATTTTGCCGAGTTTCAGTTCATCAGTAAGAAAACTGGCAAAATTAAGTAAGACTTTCAACGGCGACTACAGAAGGGCTGTTTTAGCTGTCTGCATTGACTGCACGTCTTTCTTGAGAGTCCTTAACTTTCTTGAGAGTACTAAAACAGTAACCCTATAAGAGAGTCCTTGCTGGCAGATCACCTCAACATTCTCCGGTGTTTACGTATGAACATTCGCAACCAAGTCGAGCCATTTCAACGCCTCATTGGTCTCACAGGTGGCATTGGGATGGGCAAAACGACCGTTTCGAACTACTTGGCGACCGTTCACAAACTGCCCGTTTTGGATGCTGATGTTTACGCCAGAGAAGCGGTTGAGCCAGGTTTGCCGGTGCTGGTAGAGATTGCTGAACGTTATGGGGCCGGTGTACTGTTGCCGGATGGGACGCTGGATCGTCATCGGTTGGGCGACATTATTTTTAGCAGTCCGCCAGAGCGGTTGTGGTTGGAACAACAGATTCATCCTCATGTGCGCGATCGTCTGATCGAAGCCATGCACGCTTTGTCGAGGCAAGAGCCGTCGCCATCCATTGTTGTGCTAGTGATTCCGCTGCTGTTTGAAGCACGCATGACTGATCTCGTGACTGAAACTTGGGTGGTGCGCTGTCCCGAAGCGCAACAGATGGAACGGTTGATTGCGCGCGATCACCTTAGCCTACAGCAAGCCCGCGCTCGTATTGACAGTCAGATGTCGATTCAAAAGAAGGCTGCTCATGCTGATCTGGTGCTGGACAATGCATCAACGCTAGAACATCTCTTTCGGCAAGTGGACGCTGGGTTGTTAAAGCAGCCCATTCACTTAACCGCACCGCGTGGGTAAGTGATGGCCTTAGCGTTAAGTCTGAAAGGGTGCGATCGTTTGTTACTGCCATCAATCCATTGCAGCATGACAACGGATTCTGCTTTGGGTTGACTTTAGACGATAATTGGTTGGAGACAAGCCGTAAGGTTTTTCATCCTTCGTTTTTTAATGTTCACAACCAGTCACCTGAAGCACATGAAGGCGTTGGGGGTTTTTATCGAGACTTTTATATGGGCGCGACGCTGCAACAAATCGCTGGCTATCTGGATAACAAAGGGTGGAAGTATAAGCTTGACGAAGACGAATGCCGTATTCTCACAGGCGTTTATGCCGAAAACATTCAAGAATTTCTCATTGTCATCCAGCTTGATGAAGATGGTGAATTTTTTGAGCTCTTCGCACCACGCGTTCTTTCTGGGGTGAATAATCATCCTCACAAAGCAGCCATTCTCCAAACAATGCTTTGTATCTCCTGGGAAACCAAAATGCTGCAATGGGAGTACGATCCGTCGGACGGTGAAATTCGCGCCATCATTGAGTTTCCTCTAGAAGATTCCACGCTGACCGAGCGGCAGTTCAATCGCTGTTTGTTTAGCCTGGTTGAGCTGGTGGATGAAATTGCGTTGCCTCGTTTGCAAACGGTTATGGAAACAGGTGAAGACCCTGGTGATGTCACGGAGGGAGAACGACTGCTGCTGAAGCTACAGGAAGAATCTCCCGGGCTGCTAGATGTACTCGAACGAGCGATGGAAGCCCGCAAGCGACGGGGCAGGTTGCCCTCAGAGAGCGAAGATCCTCCAGAGAGTAAAGGTTAGTCAAGAGGATTAGCCTGCTGCAGAAACCGGGTTTCTCAACGAGAAGCTGATTGCAAATTCAAGCCGCGCCCCAAAACCCGGTTTCTTTTAAAGTCGTTAGTCTTCAACAGCTTCCCCACCCACGACGACATTACGAATTCTCAAGCTGGGGCCGCCACAGCCAACCGGTAAGCCGCTTTGGCCACCTTTGCCGCAGCCGCCGGATTCGTCCCAGAAAAAATCGTCGCCGATCGCCTCAATATCTCCCAGTGTTTTAAAAGCATTGCCTGATAAAGTGACATCTCTAACAGGCTCAGCGATTGCACCATTGCGAATCATCCAGGCTTCCCCAGCGGTGAACGTAAACATTTCGCCATTGGTCATGCCGCCTAGCCAATTGCGGGCGTAGACGCCTTCTTGAATGCCGTTGCATAGATCGGCAACAGGAGTTTTACCCCGTTCGATCCAGGTGTTGGTCATACGGACGATCGGTGGATAGTGGTAATTAAGGCAACGAGCATTGCCAGTAGCGGCTTCACCCAACTTGCCTGCAGTTTCACGAGAATGAAGCCGTCCGACTAGCACGCCATCCTTAATGAGTTGCGTCGTAGTGGCTGGGGTGCCTTCATCGTCATAAAAGTAACTGCCACGATGACCAGCGGGAGACGCACCGTCAAAGATTTGCAAATCAGCAGAGCCAAACTGCCGTCCGATGCTCATCACTTCCATCAAGTCCGGGTTCTCGTAGGTCATGTCGGCTTCAGAAAGGTGCCCAAACGATTCGTGCACAAATAGCCCGGTGAGAATGGGGTCAATCACAACCGTATAGGTGTTGCCTCGTACGGGCGGTAGTGCCAGTGAATCGACTGCTCGTTGCGCCGCATGGCGAACTTGAGCATCCAAGCCCAAGAGATCTTCATACGCCTTGCGAGAACCTGTCGTTTCGCGTCCAGTCTGAACCGTTTCACCGTTGCGCGCGGTGGCAGCAAACCGCATTTCCATGTCAACCCACGATTGCTCTAATAATGTGCCTTCAGACGTGGCGAGAATAACGTGCTGAGCACTATCGCCGTAACGGACAGAAACGGTTGCAATTTGGGGGCTGATGCTGCGGAGAATCTCGCTGTAGTGTTGGCAAAGCGCTTTTTTTTGTATCAGAGGGATTTGGCGGGGATCGGTGCCTGTGAGAGGGAGGATACAGGTATCTTGAATGGGCGTGATTGGTGCTAGCAGCGTTTCGTCATCGCCAACGAGATGGGCTGCCGCGATCGCCTCTTCAATGCGATCGCTCAGCGTGGAGAGTTGGTTAAAGCTGGCAAACCCCCAGCCCCCTTTGTGGCAGGCTCTCACCTGCCCTCCGATCGCAATCCCTTCTGTCAATGTTTCAATTTT
Organism: Stenomitos frigidus ULC18; assembly: GCF_003003795.1. Taxonomy (GTDB): domain Bacteria; phylum Cyanobacteriota; class Cyanobacteriia; order Leptolyngbyales; family Leptolyngbyaceae; genus Stenomitos; species Stenomitos frigidus_A. The sequence continues at coordinate 184,256 of NZ_PVWK01000084.1, forward strand.
TTCGCCCCGCAGGAGAATATCGGCTCCTTCGGCTGCTTCCAGGCGTACTGCCAGGTAGTCTACGCGAGTGCGATAGCGCGTCATGAGGTCAGCAAGCAAGTCCTTCAGATGAGCGGGCAAGGTAGCCATATCAAAGCATTGTTAAGAATCACCTCCTTTATTCTGCAGTGAATTGCGAGGGTTGGCAGCGCTGACTGCAATTTGCCGTAGTGGTTAAAATCTTAAGATTTAGGCGATTTGCTGTTACCTTTATGCCGAAAGTTGAGAATTATGGAGTATTAATGAACTAATGATTGCGGTAATGTTGGCCAACTAGCAGCAAAAACCGTAGTGCTAGGTGTGACGGCGGCGGCGAGTGAGGTTGGAAATTCATGGTTTATACAGATGGTGTTCACCATCCATCGCTAGTGGAACTAGCGCGGGCGGGCAATTTTCAGGCGATCGCACACTGGCTTAACTCGGTGCTCATGCCCCACGGCATGCGCGCGTCTGTGGGTGGCATTCGTCCAGGGTGTTTGAAGGTACTGGTCGAATTTGCTCTATCGCCAGAGCAACATGAACTATCTGATCCGTGGCGCAGTCAACTGATTCGTTTGATCTGTCACCGCATCTGGAAGCTCAATTCTGCCCAAATTGAGGGCGTGCGGATTGCTGGCAAACTGGCGCATGAAAAAGCAGTGCTCTGGGAACAGGGTGTACGGGTTGTTTCACCCGCGCGTCGTGCCAGAAAACAGCGATCGCAGCAGCTTCGTACTGAGCTTCGTCAAGCAGCGCAACAGCGATCGCAGATGAAGACCATGCGATCAATGCTGATTAGCGGTCCACCCATTTTTGCCTTTGTCTTTGGCTGCGTTTTAGGGCTTTCTAAGGCGCCTTCTCAAGAGACCAACGCGATCGCCTCTTCCTCACTCCCCAAAGCAACCCCTAGTCCGAACCCAGCCGTTCGTCCTGACACCGTTCAGACTGCGCTAGAAACGGTGCCTGTGACCAAGCACGATCGTGTACCCGACCCCAACGACCCTACCGTCACTTTGATGTTTGCGGGTGATGTCACGCTGTCTGATCACTTTGCTGATGCGATCGGGCAAGACTACGAGCGCACCTTTGCCAACATGGATGAGTACCGCAAGGCAGACGTGGGTATGGTCAACCTGGAAAATCCCTTGACGAGGGCAACGATTCCGTTACCCGATAAAAAGTTCAACTTCAAAGCCGATCCAGACTCAGTGAAAGCGCTCACCAGCGGCGGTATCAGCTTAGTGAATTTAGCCAACAACCATGCTATGGATTACCAGGAACCTGGACTGTTAGAGACGCTAGAAACACTTAAAAACGCTGGCGTTGAGCACGTTGGTGCAGGGCGAGATGTCAAAGAAGCGCGTCGACCCGAAATCATTGACGTAAAGGGCCAGCGGGTCGCCTACTTTGGCTATTACGGCGCTGACTTTGAAAGCGCTAACGAAAATCGAGCAGGCACTAACTACGCCGACGAGCAGAGCATTGCAGAGGATATCAAGGCCGTTCGCAGTCAGGTGGACTGGGTGATTGTGAACTATCACTGGGGGGAAGAACTGGCGACCCACCCAGCCGATTGGCAGGTAAATTTAGCGCACTTCACAATCGACCAGGGCGCTGATGTTGTCGTGGGGCATCATCCCCATGTGTTACAAGGTGCAGAAATCTATAAAGGCCGCCCGATCGCCTACTCAATGGGTAACTTTATTTTTGGCGGCAATCCGCGCAGTGACTACGATACCGCTGTCTTGAAAGTGGCGCTGAAAGACAAGCAGATGAAGGTTGAATTTGTCCCAGTGGAAGTGCGGGGCTACCAGCCGAAAGTGGCCAGTGAGCGTAGTGCCGAGATCCTGAATCACCTTGCGGATCTTTCCAGTGGTTTTCAGCAGCCGTTGCGATCGCCGATTGCCTTAGAGGCTCGTCCATCCGTGCCTGCAACGACTGCCGTCACACCAACCGAGCAGCCAGTACAGCCCACTGGCGCGATCGCCTCGCCGGAAGCGCCTGCAACGTCAACGCCTACAGAGACAGTGGCTCCATCTCCCAGCCCTAATGAGAGCGTGCAGCCAACGCCGCTTCAAAAGGAAAAGCAGCCTGGGTTCGCCAATCCTAGCGATTCGTTTATTACCTCGCCAAACCGCACGCCGCTTGACTCGATGCAGCCTGGGGCAAATGGTTTTCAGGGGGCAACCCCATCGTCTGACTCAATGGTGCCTGCAACGGAGCCTGCTCAGCCCAACGCGCCTGCGTCTGAAGCAGAGCCAGACCACGCCTCGTTACCGCAAAAGAAGTTGTTGAGCTTTGTGCCCTCCACGCAGCGCCGCACCGTGGCAGCAAGCCCAGCCTCTCATTCACACTCTGTGCCTCAGCCGCATCCGACGCCAGCGCCGCAAAAGCAAACGTCTGCTGCTGAAAAGCACCGCAATGATTGGGTTGCTTCAGAACACGTGGGCGCTGAACTGATTCCAGATGTGTCATTATTGGCAGCGATGGCATGGTGAGGTAAGCGGATGTTTGCGATCGCGGTTGAACAAGGTCAATACAAGACCTATACGCTCTCTGACTCAGCGACGAAAACATCGCTAGAGGTGATCCCAGAGCGAGGCGGTATCGTGGCGCGCTGGCGAGTGCAAGGGCAGGATATTTTTTATCTGGATGAAGCCCGTCTGACCGACCCAGCGTTGACCGTACGGGGCGGCATTCCCATCCTGTTTCCCCTTTGCGGCAATCTGCCGGACAACACCTATACGCATCATGGGCAACCTTACACGCTCAAGCAGCATGGCTTTGCCCGTGAACTGCCCTGGACAGTGGTTGATCAGTCGGTGGGCGATCGCGCCAGTCTTTCCCTTTCATTAACCAGCAATGACCGGACTCATGCCGTTTATCCCTTTGACTTTGAGCTGACCTTTACTTACACGCTGGACGGCAATCAGCTCATTGCCCATCAACGCTATACCAATCACTCGGATGAACCCATGCCGTTCAGTGCTGGCTTCCATCCCTACTTTCAAGTTTTAGACAAGACGCAGCTAGAGGTTGATATCCCTGCCGATCGCCTACTAGACCAGCCGACCAAGAGCGAACATCCTTTCAGCGGTAAGTTTGACTTTGAGCAAGACGAAATCGACGTTGCCTTCACGAACCTGTCTCGCCAATCTGCAAGCATTACCGATCGCGCCCAAGGTCTCCGCCTGACCTTGACCCAAAGCGACGAGTTCTCGATCATTGTTTTCTGGACGGTCAAAGGCAAACCGTTCTATTGCCTGGAACCCTGGACAGCAGGGCGTAATGCCATGAATACGGGCGATCGGCTAATTCACTTAGGCCCAGGAGCCAGTATGGAGACTACTTTTACCTTGACGGCAGAGTTCATTTAAAGGTTCTTAGGCATTTTCGGATTAAATACCAATGTAGGGCATGGCAGTGTCATGCCCCTACCAGACTTGGTAACTAAAACTAAAGGCTGTTAACGGTTACTCCCAATAATTGCCAAAGCTCGGGGGCAGAAAAGTCGGCAACAACCAGCGTGGCTCCTAGCGAGTACAGTGCTTGAGGATAGTGAGTAGACGCAATGCCAACGGTAAGAATGCCTGCGCCGACAGCTGATCGTAGGCCAGAGGGTGAATCCTCGAACGCGATCGCCTGCTGAGGAGAGAGTCCAAACTGCTTCAAGGCATGAGTATAGGGAGCGGGATCAGGCTTACCGATGCCAAGCACGTCTGAGATGACGACCTGATCAAACGTGTCTTCTAAATGCAGTGCCTTCAGGACGTGGTAGACATTTTCAGTCGGTGCATTGGTCACAACACCTTGCTTCATCTCCTGCTGGTCAGCCCACTGGATGATCTCCATAAGCCCAGCCAGAGGGGTTAGCTGAGGCACCTGTTCACGGAAACGAGCTTCTTTTTGGTCAATAAACTGCTGCTGTTCCTCTGAGGAAAGGTGTGGCAACAAATCGTCTACGATCGCCGGATTTAAGCGTCCGCTAATCTTCGTTTGATAAAACGCTTCATCAATATCCAGCCCAAACTCTCGCAGCATTGCCTGCCAAACTTGAAAGTGCAGCGGGTCTGTGTTGACCAACGTGCCGTCTAAATCGTAAAGAATTGCTGCCAGTTTGGTTTCTACAACAGCAACGGATGCTTGTTTGGAGGACGGTTGAGTCGGTGACACGGGCGATCGCTCAAAAATGCTTCACTCAACGTAACATTTTTGAGCCATGAGAAGACTCATAGAACTCTCATAGAACTCTCGTAGAGATGCATTATCTTTGAGAAGACGCTGTTCTCATCTCAGGCATACAAAGGAGCAAGGCTGATGAAATATTTGCTGATTGGTGTACTGCTGACAATGACCGCGATCGTCACGAATGGCACGACTGCTCACGCTCAAGCGCTTGCTCCCAAGGCTGCTACTCCGGTAACAAAGCAGAGTGCACCGTTGGTAACTCAACCAGCGTCTCTTAAGCCCGTGTCAATCGACTCTGGTCGTTCTGGAAAGCCTTATACGGCTGACCAATTGAATGGCCTTTTAGGCACCATCCAGGCAAACCCTAAAACGGCTGCGCCACAGCCTAAAAACTCGATCGAGTCCCTCATCCAACGCTTTTCTAACTCCGATCGGAAGCCAGCCGCCATCGACCCGATCGATTTCTTCAAGCCCCCTGCCTTAGATGGTGGAGTAAAAATACCGCTTCAGTGAGCGTTGAGAAATTCTTTTAGAACTGCTTAGGAACAAGAATTTAATCACTACGGCAAATAATTTGTCGATTTTATTTAATCCACGATCCTTAGTGGTTCACGAGTGTTACTACTAACGACTCACCACTGACCACCAACCACTGATCGCTCAATGCTACAAACCATGACCTTCTTCCTTTACAGCCTCTAAGCGTCGAGGAGATGGCTGTAGGTTTTGAGTAGATAGTCGGGTTGGCGCGACGTAATCGTGTAGCCGATGAAAATCAGCATGGCGGAGGCAAGCACGATCGGAAAGGTGAAAGGGAGGTAGAACAGGTGGCGACGGTCGTATTTTGCCATTTTGCGGATGCGATCGAAAAAGATGTCCATTTTGCCTTTGAAGCCAGACATGGGATCGCGATCGTTGGGCACTGACTGAGTTGCTCTTGATGGGGTTGCTTCGCCAACGGTCTGGGCTGACAATCGCTGTTGCCAGTAGTAATCGTGTCCAATGAGTAAGAAGCGCCAAAATAAATGAGACAAACTGCTGGGTGGCGCGTGGGTGGCTCTTGCTTGAGGCTGTCGCCAGATCGTGCGACCCTGCTGCCTTAAGCTTTTTGCGTGAATCACGCAATTGCCTCGATATAGGGGTAAAAGGACTGGAATCGGGTGTTCTAGTAGGAACTCGCGCCGGAAGGCGACGTTATTGAGAAAGTACTGGGTTGTCGGTGCTAACGCGTTCTCGCCTGAATATTGCGGGAAGATATAGGTCAGTGCCATGGCTGTGCCGTAGAAACCAACCCCGCGCGTCATTGTTTCGCCAGCAACAATTTGAACGTCATTGCTTTGTGCAAAAGGCGTCAAGAGCGATCGCAGCCAGCCCGCCTCATAGGTACAGTCAGAATCGCCATACACAATCACTTGCCCCGTAGCCGTTGCTGCTCCTAGCATCTTTGCCTTGTAGTAGCCTGTTGTGGAGGGCACTGAGTGCACCTTCAGCCAGGGATAGCGATCGCACAGTTGATCCAACAACTGAGTTGGCGTATCGCCACTGTCAATAATCAACACTTCATTAGCCGTCGTGAGTGGCACATCCTGTTGTGCCAGGGATGCTAATGACTGCAATAAACCGTCTAGATCAGCATTCGCTAAGTTCTCTGTCTCCAACACTAAGGAAAAACTTGGCAATTTTTTGACTGGTACTATAGGTACTGATTGCATTGGCTACTCCTACAAAGCAAAGGGTATCAGGGCTAATGACGCGAGAGATTCAACCTCCGCCAGGTCTCTTCTTGGCTCCTGACGGATGGCATTGTTATCCATACTTTGATTTTCAATCCTAAATTGCCAGAATAATAGGATTTAGTGTTCTTCAGTGTAAAGTTCATCTTGTCTCAGAGGGGTCTCTGCGGCAGAGCGTAATGACAGCTAATGAGTTTGATTGTTTTTCTCTTGCGTTCTTCCTGGTGGATGGTAGCGATCGCCATTCTGACGGGTTTTCTGAGTGGCGGCAGCACCGCGAGCCTGATCGCTCTGATCAGTCGATCGCTAAGCCAGGGATCGCTGCATTCGCTGACCGCGATCGCCTGGGTGTTTGTGGGCTTGTCATTGATTGCCTTGGTGACGAGCGTTATTTCGCAGCTAATGCTCATTCAATTGGCGCAGCAGGCGGTCTTTCAACTGCGCCTTAGCCTCAGCCGCCAAATTCTCACCTCTGAGCTTGCCCATCTCGAAAAACTGGGTGCCCCTCGTCTGCTGGCGACCTTAACGGATGACGTGCAGGCTGTGACCGATGCAGTGCGGCTAGTGCCCTTTCTTTGTATTGATTTGGCAACGGTGGCAGGCTGTTTGGTCTACATTGCCTGGCTCTCCTGGCAGGTGTTTTTCCTCGTTGTGGGGCTCACGATCGTAGCGCTCAGTAGCTGCGGTTGGCTGCTGCGACGGGGCAAGCAACTACTGGCGCGCGCACGTGAAGAGGAGGATCACCTGTTTAAGCACTTTCGTGCCGTGACGGAAGGCACGAAAGAACTGAAGTTGCATTTTTGGCGACGACAGGCGTTTCTGCAGGAGGATCTGCAGCCCACCGCGGCAGCCTTCCGTCGCTATAGCGTCCGTGGACTGGTGTTGTTTGCTGTGACAGCCAGTTGGGGCAAGCTGATCTTTTTCTTTGCCCTTGGGTTTGTGCTGTTTGCGCTACCCAAATTTATGACGCTGAATCCACAGACCGTTTCGGGATATGTGCTGACGTTTACCTACCTGATGTTGCCAATGGATCGCCTGGTTAGTCAATTGCCAACCATTAGTCGGGCGGGCATTGCACTCGGCAAGATTAATTCGTTGGGGCTGTCTTTGACGAGTCGGGCGGAACTGACAACGGTGCCAGAGCCTGTCTCTGGTAACTGGCAGACAGTGACGCTCAAGAACGTCGCTTACACCTACCAAACTGATCAGGACGATGCCTGTTTTGTGTTGGGACCGATCGACCTAACTCTGCAGCGCGGCGAAATTATCTTCATTGTGGGTGGTAACGGTAGCGGCAAATCGACCTTGGCAAAGCTGATCACAGGGTTGTACACTCCAGAAATGGGTGAAATTTACCTGGATGAGCAGTTAATCGATGCCGATCACCAGGAATGGTATCGTCAGCACTTCTCGGTTGTGTTTGCCGATTTTTACCTCTTCGATCGTCTCTTAGGCTTAGATCAAGACGACCTTGATGCCCAAGCCCAGCGCTATTTGCAGCGCTTACGTCTTGATCGAAAAGTGACGGTGGCTCAAGGCAAGCTTTCGACTACGGCCTTGTCTCAGGGACAGCGTAAGCGTTTAACGCTGCTTACCGCCTATCTCGAGAACCGTCCCCTTTATCTTTTTGATGAATGGGCAGCAGACCAAGATCCAACCTTTAAAGACCTTTTTTATACGGAATTTTTGCCGCAACTGCGGAAGCAAGGAAAGACAGTGATTGTGATCAGTCATGATGACCATTACTTTCATCTGTGCGATCGCGTCCTCAAACTGAACTATGGACAGATTGAATCGTATCAACAACATGAGGCACGATCGAATCCATTCGATTAGCCCCTTTATGCTCATCAGAGTCATGCTTGCACGACAATCCTTCCAGAAATTCGGCAGTTTGAGCTGGTTATCATCAGCATAGTGAACGGCAGAATTTATCTAGTGACTAAATGCTTGAGACTCTCTCACTCACCAAGGGCAGAGAGTCTTCGCTAGGTGTTGTTACCCTCTGGGTGCAAGCGTGGCATGAGGGGACATGTGAAAAGTGCTTGAACGTGTAGTGGCCTCAAACGATCGTGGATTCGAGTCCTGCGTGTTGGGGCCAACTGTTCTGGTAACCCCTTCGTTAGGGTTTAGCTCCTGAAGTTTCAACGTTGATGTTGACTCGCTGTGCTTCACATTCCGTTTACAACTTTTAATTATTCTTTTAAGAAGGTTAATTTTTTGGTTGTTCGTGTCAAACACAAAGAACGATGACTACGCTTCTGGAAATCTTGTTTGTTTTGTTAATCGGTAGTTCGATTGTTTTCTATCTCACCTGTGCTGTCTTTACGCACCAGTTCTTTACTCCGACGAACAAACACGGCAGCACAGCCGATCACTCTAGTCCACCCGTTTCAATCCTCGTCCCGGTTTGCGGTCTTGATGCTGGAGCCTGGGACAACTGGTCGTCTTTTTGTCTGCAAGCGTATCCCGATTATGAAGTGCTGTTTGGTGTGACCGATCCACACGATCCAGCACTTCCAATGCTGCAAAAAGTTGTGGAAACGTATCCCGATCGCGCGCGTTTGTTCTGTGGTCTAGAGCCACGCGGCATCAATTACAAAGACAGTAACCTCAGCTACCTACTGGAGGACGCTCGTCATGAGGTCATCATCTTTGCCGACAGCGATATTCGCGTTCAGGCAGACTATATTTGCACCGTCACGGCTCCTTTAGCAGATGAGAAAGTGGGGTTGGTCACCTGTGCCTTCATTGGCTATCATCCCCGGTCAGTAGGGGCCGCGATGGCATCCTTTGGTCGCTGCTTTGACTTTATCCCTAGCTTGCTGATTGCCCGTACGCTCGACCAGGGGCTGCGCTGCGCTGTAGGGGCGACGATCGCCACACGCAAAGCGACCCTCGCTAGCTTTGGCGGCTTGCACTTCAACCGGATTGGCTCTGACTATAACCTGGGCAAACGAGCCGCTCAGGCAGGCTACCGCATTGAGCTATCCCTGCATGTCCTTGAATCTGATACGGGTTACGAGAACATCGCGCAGGTCTTTCAGCGAGAGCTGCGCTGGGCAAGAACGATTCGGTTTAACCGGGGCGCTCAGTACTACAGTATGGTGTTTTGCTACGGCACCGCCTACTGTTTTCCGTTGTTGCTCCTATCGGAGTTTGCAGATTGGGCGATCGCGCTGAGCAGTGTCACCTTCGTAATCCGCTATATCCAGGTATTGATTGCCATTTTCAGCATCAACTGTCTCAAACTTCTGCCCTGGCTCTGGGCTTTGCCTTTGCGGGATGTACTGAACTTTGTTGTCTGGTTCGCAGGTGCGTTTGGTCAGGGTGTCTACTGGCGTGGACGACAACTCCGTGTTGAAGGCGATGGTCTCATCACGCAATGGGAGTGAACATTTATTTGTCTGTCGGGGCGCTCTATGGAACGCCTCGACAGACAAGCGTTAGAGACTCGACAGTACCGCCTGAGCTGCCTCTAGCGTAAAGTCTATGTCCTCATCCGTATGCGCCAGTGAGGTAAAACCTGCCTCAAACTGGGATGGCGCTAGATAAACACCACGCTCCAACATGCCACGGTGGAAGCGGCTGAACTTATTCAGGTCTGACAGTTTCGCATCTTCATAGTTGTGAACGGGACCCTCAGTGAAGAAAAAGCCAAACATACCGCTAATTTGTCCACCACAGACTGCGTGTCCAGCATCCTTAGCAAGTTTCAAAAGCTCATTGGCGAGTCGTTTGGTAACGCGATCGAGCTGCTCATACGTGCCGGGTTGCCGCAGTAGCTCCAACGTTTTGATGCCAGCTGTCATAGCTAGGGGATTGCCCGACAGTGTGCCTGCTTGATACATGGGCCCGGCTGGGGCAACCATCGCCATGATGTCTCGTCGCCCGCCATAGGCACCGACTGGTAGCCCGCCACCGATAATCTTACCGAGAGTGGTCAGATCGGGAGTAATGCCAAATTTTTCCTGCGCGCCGCCGTAAGCAATGCGGAAGCCTGTCATGACTTCATCAAAAACCAGTAGCGCACCATGCTCACGGGTAATTTCCTGCAGACCTGGCAGAAAGCCTGCATCAGGTGGGATAAAGCCTGCATTGCCCACGATCGGCTCTAAAATGACTCCGGCAATCGTACCAGGATTGGCTTCGAACAAGGCTTTGACCGCTTCCAAATTATTGAAGGGAGCCGTTAGCGTGTTGTCGGTCGTCGATTTGGGCACGCCAGGAGAATCAGGTAAGCCGAGCGTTGCTACACCTGATCCCGCTTTGACCAGGAACATGTCCGCGTGACCGTGATAGCATCCCTCGAACTTGATGATTTTCTCCCGTCCGGTAAACGCACGCATCAAGCGCAGCACTGACATGCACGCTTCTGTTCCTGAGTTGACGAAGCGTACCATCTCAATGCTCGGAACCGCATCAATCACCATTTCTGCAAGGACATTCTCTAGGCTAGAGGGTGCGCCAAAGCTGGTGCCTTTCTCTAGCGCCTCATGCAGAGCCTTGAGGACGTCGGGGTGAGCATGACCGCAGATCGCAGGCCCCCAGGTGCCGATATAGTCGATGTAGCGATTGCCGTCAACATCCCAGGCGTAGGCACCCTTCACGTGGTCAAAGACGATCGGCTGCCCACCGACGGACTTAAAAGCACGTACAGGGGAGCTAACACCGCCAGGCATCAGCTTTTGAGCGGCGGCAAAAATTTCTTCTGATTTGGTCGTATTCAAGCTGCTGGTAATCAAAATTGACTCCTTAACGTTCACTGGACTGGGTTTTTCACTTTAAGGAAAGGATCAGTCTAAAGAGGGTGTGCGCTTTTCCGTGGCGACTTATCATGCCATTATCCCATTTGCCACTGCACGGGCTAACGGTTATGTCATATTTAACAAACCAAGATTTACCCATTGATGTGCGCGATCGTCTCTCGGAGACCTCGCAAAGCCTTTATCGGGTTGCTTTTAATTCCGCTATTCAATGGTACGGCGAGGAATCCAAAGCGCACAAGACTGCCTGGAATGCTGTTCGAAACCAAATGTTCAGTCTTAACAGTGCCATGCTGAGCTGAGTCTTTGCCATCAACCCTGCGACGGATTCGCTTGGCGATCGTCAATTAGTTGAGCTAGTGCTTCACTGCTGGCACGATAGACGTTACCGCAGAAATCACAGATTGCTTCTGCCCCATTGTCGCAATCGATCATATCTTGTAGTTCTGCGGTACTGAACAGGTTGAGTGCACCGAGGGCACGATCGAACGAACAGCGGCAGTGAAACCTCACAAGCTGTACTTCCGGCAAAATTTCTAGCCCCAGATCGCCCAACAGTTGTTCGAAGATAGCGGGCAGCGTCTTGCCTTCTTGCAATAAGGGTGTAAAGCCTGAGAGCGATGAAAGACGGGATTCTAGAAGTTCCACCAAGGCATCGTCGCTAGCAGCTTTGGGCAACACTTGAATCAGCAAGCCGCCAGCCGCTGTCACGCCATCGGCTTCAACAAACACTCCCAAGACGAGTGCGGACGGGGTTTGCTCTGATGTAACCAAATAATGCGTTAAATCGTCCCCAATCTCGCCAGATACCAGCTCTACAGTGCTGGAGTAGGGGTAGCCAGACCCGACATCCCTCACGACGTAAACAAAACCCTCCTGTCCGACTGCGCCACCAACATCCAGCTTTCCCTTCGCGTTAGGCGGCAGTTCTACTGTGGGTTTATCAACATAGCCGCGCACGGTGCCATCCAAACCAGCATCGATCAAAATGCCGCCTAAGGGCCCATTGCCCCGAATGCGAATATTGACCCTCGATTCAGCCCGTTTCATGCTTGATACCAAGAGCAGTCCGGCTGTCATCGTGCGCCCTAACGCTGCTGTAGCCACATAGGAAAGGTTGTGTCGACGTCTAGCTTCTTCGACCAGACGCGTTGTAATCGCTCCCACTGCCCGGATACCACCCCCAGCTGCAGTTGCGCGAATGAGCTGATCAGCCATGAAAATCCCTTACGTTTCTTAATAGTCTTCTCTATTTATTCTAAGACGCTAGAGGCTAGACGCTTGAAGAAGCCGTAGGAGCAAATAGGCAAATGCCATTTCCAGTCTCCTGCCTCTCACGTTTGGCATACTTAAGGAGTCTTCTTACGATCGCCTTTACCCAATGCTTGGTATTTTTCAGCAGAGTAGCCTCCGAATTGAAGTCGCGGCTTCAGAGCAGGTTCTACGGCAGAGCTTGACTAACTCAGCCAAATTGCAGGAGTGGTTAGCGCCAGTGCGCTTGGATCGGGGGCTATCCGAGCAACTGCAGCCAGGGCTTACGTTTACTAGTTGGGTCGGACCGATCGCCATTCAGCAGTATGTTGATCAAGTGGAATCAAACAATTTACGGCTGCTGTTGAGCAAAGGCATCGATGGCTTTCATGAATGGTATTGGGGCGATGGTTGGGTACAATCTCGCTTAGAAGGGATTTCGCTCCTGCCGTTGAACCTGGCGCAAACTGGCAGTCTGCTAAGGCTCCGACAGTTTCTCTCGGAATGAGTCGGTTTGCCTAAACATTGAAGGTATGAGCAAGCATCAAGCTTTAAGGAACTGTTAATGAAATTACTTCACGCTCTAGGCATCGCAGCTACGTTGGTCGGTACAGGGTTAGCATTGGCGATCGGTCTATCACGATCAGGCCCGATCCCCAGTGATCAAGTGGGCGCGAAAGAGCCTGAAACGGCGATCGCCCAAATGACCGCTACTCAAGCCAAAGCCACTGCACCTCCAGTCACAACGACATCCAGTGCGGCGGCGATTGCGCTAGCGAAGCATCTCAAAAGTGTAGGGGCCAAAATGTACGGAGCCTACTGGTGCCCTCACTGCCATGAGCAACTCCAGCTGTTTGGACAAAAAGCCGTGACTCAACTTCCCTACGTTGAATGCGCTGAAGACGGTAAAAATGCACGACCTGATCTCTGCAAAGCAGCAAAGATTGAAGGCTATCCTACGTGGAAAATTAAGGGCAAGACCTATGAGGGAGCCCAGGAGCTGACCGATCTAGCAAACGCCTCCACCTACAAGGGCTCGCGCAATTTCTAAAGGCTCTACCAATAATCTTGCCTGCCTAGAGGTCTAGGCCTCTGGATTGAGATTGCCCCGCACGCGGAGTCGAACCGAATCAGCATGAGAATGCAGCCCTTCGGCTTTTGCTAGAACATCGATCGCGCCTGCCACTTTTTGTAAAGCAGCCTGGGAATATTGCACCAGGCTTGAATGCTTCATAAAGGTTTCCACGCTCAGGGCTGACGCATAGCGTGCAGAACCAGAGGTTGGCAGCGTGTGGTTGGGCCCTGCCAAATAGTCTCCCACTGCTTCAGGGGTAGAACAGCCCAGAAAAATAGCTCCGGCGTGACGAATCCGGTCCAGTAGACCCCAGGGATCAGCGATTTCTAACTCCAGATGTTCAGGGGCAAATTCGTTGGACAGGTCAGCCGCATCAGCAAGCGATTCCACGACGACAACCAGACCGTAGTGCGCGATCGCCTTTTCGGTTAACAGCCGACGAGGATGGTCAATTAACTGACGTTCAACCTCATCAACGACCTTGCGTGCCAGCACCGAATCGTCCGTCAGCAGAATTGCGGCTGCCATTTGGTCGTGTTCTGCCTGTGCCAACATGTCCGCTGCCACGTGAGCGGGGTTCGCCACTTTGTCGGCAATAATCAACACTTCTGATGGACCCGCCAGGGAATCAATACCGACGGTGCCATAAACCAGCTTCTTTGCCAACGTGACGTAGATGTTGCCAGGTCCAGTAATCACATCCACTTTAGGAATGGTTTCTGTTCCGTAGGCAAGCGCTGCGATCGCCTGTGCCCCGCCAACCCGGTAGATTTCCTCGACGCCGGCTTCTTGCGCGGCTACCAGCACTGCTGGGTGAATCGTTTTCTCAGCACCCGGCGGCGTCACCATGACGATCCGAGGGACGTTGGCTACCTTTGCAGGCACGGCATTCATGAGTACAGTGCTGGGATAGGCAGCCTGCCCACCCGGCACATACAAGCCAGCGCAGTCAACAGGCGTGTAGCGCTTACCCAGCACCACATCGTCTTCGGCAAACTGCACCCAGCTCTTGGGCATACGCTGACGGTGGAACGCTTCGATCTGCCGACAGGCAAGCCTAATAGCATCCAACAGCTCCTTAGAGACCTGCTGATACGCCGCATCTAGCTCGGAACCGCTGACACGCAAATCTTCAGCTTTGAACGTTAGCCGATCAAATTCGGCAGTGTAATGCAGGACGGCTCGGTCTCCCTGTCGCTTCACAGCCTGAAGCACTTCCCGTACCGTCGCCTCTTTGTGAACGACCTGATCATCGTGAATGCGATCGCAAATCCGTCGCAATTCGGTTCGTGCCTCAGCCCGCTGAGTGATGATTCGCAGCATGGAGTAGGAATGCCAGTCTTAAGAGATTGCCTAGTGAGAACAGAAGTCAATCAGCATCGCGGAAACCGTGGATAGCGGATGCATCTGTAATCGCTACTCTAGCTTAACCTGGATTTTTTGGGGATCGCGTTATCATTAAGAGGAGATGCTATAGTTATTTGTCTAGCGTCTAGCACGTTCGTTCAAGTCATATCCAATAGAAGAGTTCTCGGGATTTACTGTGGCTAATATTAAGTCTGCCATTAAGCGCGTTGAAATTGCCGAACGCAATCGGCTACGGAATAAAAGCTACAAGTCAGCGGTTAAAACACTGACTAAGAAGTATCTTGCTGTGGTAAGCAAGTACGCGGCAAGCCCCAGCTCTGAGCTAGAGCAAGAAGTTCAGAAAAGTCAGGCTGCGGCGTATAGCAAGATTGATAAAGCGATCAAGCGGGGTGCACTGCATCCAAATACTGGCGCACGCAAGAAGTCGCTCATAGCGCGGGCGTTGAAGAAACATGAAGCACCCCAGTCAGTGTCTTGAAGATTAGATTTCGGGTTTCAGGTGTTGATTGACAGCTAAGTAGTCTTGTTTAGCTGTTTTTTGCCCGGCCGTTAGCCCTAATTTTTACGCTCATGACGCTAATTGATACTCATGTCCATATCAATTTCGACTCGTTTCAGTCAGACATTGATGCGGTTGCATCTCGTTGGCGTGAAGCTGGTGTCGTACGTCTGGTTCATTCTTGTGTTGAGCCCTCGGAGTTCCCAGTAATCCAAGCCTTGGCAGATCGCTTTCCAGAGCTTTTCTTTGCTGTGGGCTTGCATCCACTTGATGTCGAAGAAAAGTGGCTATTTACGTCTGCCGACGAGATTTCAGCTCTTGCTCAGTCTGATGCGCGAGTCGTTGCGATCGGTGAGATGGGATTGGACTTCTTTAAGGCAAGCAATTACGAGCAGCAGCAACAAGCTTTTGAAGCGCAGCTTTTGATTGCTCGGCAGCTAGATCTTCCAGTGATTATCCACTGCCGTGACGCTGCCGAGCCGATGGCAAGCAGTCTGCAACGCTTTTGGTGTCAGCATGGTTCTGTAAGTGGTGTCATGCACTGCTGGGGGGGGACTCCAGAAGAAACCCAATGGTTCCTCGATTTGGGCTTTTTGATTAGCTTTAGCGGGACGGTGACGTTTCCAAAGGCGACTCAAATTCATGAGTCGGCAAAAATGGTGCCGAGCGATCGCTTGCTCATTGAGACTGATTGCCCTTTTTTGGCACCTGTGCCTAAACGCGGTAAGCGAAACGAGCCTGCTTACGTACAATACGTGGCCGAGCAAGTTGCCCAGTTGCGACAAATATCATTGGATGAGCTCGCGGTGCGAACCACCCAAAATGCTTGTAATCTGTTTCGTTTACCGAAGCCTGACCTTTCCCCTTCTGTAAGCCAGGTGCCCTTGTCGCTGTGTTGATAGAGAGAATCGTCCGTGGCACTGTTGACTGAGTTGCCAATTTTTGCTATTGATTAGCCCACAAAGTGAGTTTCTCTGCGCCATAATGAATGAAGGCTTGTATATTGAATGACTAATTGCTTTGATCGATCGCGCTTTCCGCTACTGGAGTAATTGTGTTTGAGCGGATGCGCCATTACAGCTTGTTTGATGCGTTCACTGAACGATGCACGATTCGCGTTTATCAATCATCTATGGGAGACTGCCCTGAACTGTCAACCGCCGATTTAACTGAATAATTTGACTCTTGGGTTCTTGGTGGAACCCAGGCATTTTGTATTGACGTTTTTGTACAAACCACGTAAAATCTGGGATTCGCGCTGGGCGTGACCCCTTTGAGGAGACGCATGACTGAGCAGATTTATACCCCCCCCGCCTTTACGTTACCAGACCTAGTTGAAATTCAGCGGGCAAGCTTCCGTTGGTTTCTTGAAGAAGGTCTGATCGAAGAGCTCGATAGCTTCTCCCCGATTACCGACTATACGGGCAAGCTGGAGCTGCACTTCTTGGGCAAAGACTATAAGTTAAAGCGCCCCAAATATGATGTTGACGAAGCAAAGCGGCGGGACAGTACCTATGCCGTTCAAATGTATGTTCCTACTCGTCTGATCAACAAAGAGACGGGCGAAATTAAGGAGCAAGAAGTTTTTATTGGTGATTTGCCCTTAATGACCGATCGTGGCACGTTCATCATTAACGGTGCTGAGCGCGTCATCGTAAACCAGATCGTGCGTAGCCCCGGTGTTTATTACAAGTCAGAAACGGACAAGAACGGTCGCCGCACCTACAACGCCAGCTTAATTCCTAATCGGGGTGCCTGGCTTAAGTTTGAAACCGATAAGAACGACCTGGTTTGGGTTCGGATTGACAAGACGCGTAAACTGTCGGCCCAAGTCTTGCTGAAAGCGCTCGGTCTGAGCGATGGCGAAATTTTCGATGCGCTGCGCCACCCTGAATACTTTCAGAAGACGATCGAGAAAGAAGGACAGTTCGGCGAAGAAGAAGCGCTGATGGAGCTGTACCGCAAGCTGCGTCCTGGTGAGCCGCCAACGGTTTCTGGTGGGCAGCAGCTACTTGATTCTCGCTTTTTTGATCCAAAGCGCTATGACTTGGGTAAAGTCGGTCGTTATAAGCTCAATAAGAAGCTGCGGCTGAACGTACCAGAACCCACTCGTGTATTGACAGCGCAAGATATTCTGGCGGCGATCGACTACTTGATCAACCTGGAATTTGACATCGGCAGCATCGATGACATTGACCATTTGGGTAACCGTCGCGTGCGATCAGTTGGCGAACTGCTGCAAAACCAGGTGCGGGTTGGTCTTAACCGATTGGAGCGCATTATCCGTGAGCGGATGACGGTGTCGGATGCGGAGTCCCTGACCCCCGCGTCGTTGGTCAACCCGAAGCCTCTGGTCGCAGCCATCAAGGAATTTTTTGGTTCCTCTCAGCTCTCTCAGTTCATGGATCAAACGAATCCATTGGCAGAGCTAACCCACAAGCGGCGTCTCAGCGCTCTTGGTCCGGGTGGTCTGACACGAGAACGTGCTGGCTTCGCGGTACGGGATATTCACCCCTCTCACTATGGTCGTATCTGTCCGATCGAAACGCCAGAAGGACCAAACGCAGGACTGATTGGTTCTCTCGCAACCCATGCGCGGGTAAATGCCTATGGCTTCATTGAAACACCGTTCTATCCAGTTGAAGCGGGGCGTGTCGTTAAAGATCGTCCTCCTGTTTACATGACGGCTGATGAAGAAGATGATCTACGCGTTGCAGCTGGCGACGTCACGATGGACGAAGCGGGCAATATTCTCGGCGAAACAGTGCCTGTGCGCTATCGACAAGAGTTCACCACCACAACGCGGGAAGAGGTAGATTATGTCGCTGTTTCACCCGTGCAGATTATTTCTGTGGCGACATCGTTAATTCCGTTCTTGGAGCACGACGATGCGAACCGAGCGCTAATGGGTTCGAACATGCAACGTCAAGCGGTGCCACTCTTGCGCCCTGAGCGTCCTTTAGTTGGCACTGGCTTGGAAGCGCAAGCAGCACGCGACTCTGGGATGGTCATTGTGAGTCGTACTGATGGTGAAGTGACCTATGTGTCCGCTGATCGGCTACAGGTACGCAATCCTGAAGGGCGCGAAATTGAGTACCAGTTACAGAAGTATCAGCGTTCTAACCAGGATACTTGCTTAAATCAGCGTCCGATCGTGTTCGTTGGCGACAAAGTGGTGACTGGTCAGGTGCTGGCTGATGGCTCTGCAACTGAGAAAGGTGAGTTGGCACTGGGTCAAAACATCCTGGTTGCCTACATGCCATGGGAAGGCTACAACTACGAGGATGCCATCCTGATCTGCGAACGCCTGGTTTCCAACGATACCTACACCTCGATCCACATTGAAAAATTTGAGATTGAGGCACGCCAAACCAAGCTCGGCCCCGAAGAAATTACCCGTGAAATTCCGAACGTCGGTGAAGATTCTCTACGCCAGTTGGACGAGACGGGCATCATTCGCATCGGTGCCTGGGTGGAAGCGGGTGATATCCTGGTCGGTAAAGTGACACCCAAGGGTGAATCTGACCAACCGCCTGAAGAAAAGTTGCTGCGTGCCATCTTTGGCGAAAAAGCGAGAGATGTGCGCGATAACTCCTTGCGTGTGCCTAACGGTGAGAAAGGTCGAGTCGTAGACGTGCGTGTGTTCACCCGCGAACAAGGAGATGAACTGCCGCCTGGAGCGAACATGGTGGTACGGGTCTACGTCGCGCAGAAGCGCAAGATTCAGGTTGGGGATAAGATGGCGGGTCGCCACGGAAACAAGGGTATTATTTCCCGCATCCTGCCGACTGAAGACATGCCTTACTTGCCGGATGGCACTCCTGTAGATATTGTGCTGAATCCTCTGGGTGTACCGTCCCGGATGAATGTAGGCCAGGTCTACGAGTGCTTGCTGGGCTGGGCTGGGGAGAATCTGGATGTGCGATTCAAAGTCGTGCCGTTTGATGAAATGCACGGGGAAGAAAAGTCGCGCGAGACGGTTCACGGCAAGCTGAATGAAGCCAGCGAGATTCTGGCAAAGGACTGGCTCTTTGACCCAGACAATGCGGGCAAAACGCTGGTCTATGACGGGCGTACGGGTGAGGCGTTCGATCGCCCCATCACCGTTGGCAAAGCCTACATGCTGAAGCTCGTTCACCTGGTGGATGACAAGATTCACGCTCGTTCGACTGGCCCGTACTCACTGGTGACCCAGCAGCCGTTGGGTGGTAAGGCGCAGCAAGGTGGTCAGCGCTTTGGTGAAATGGAAGTGTGGGCACTAGAAGCGTTTGGTGCCGCTTATACGCTGCAAGAGTTGCTGACTGTGAAGTCGGATGATATGCAGGGACGTAATGAAGCGTTGAATGCGATCGTCAAAGGTAAAGCAATTCCCCGACCGGGAACACCAGAATCCTTCAAAGTGCTGATGCGAGAGCTGCAGTCTCTCTGCTTAGACGTTGCGGTGCACAAACTCGACACTAGAGAAGATGGCACCAGTCGCGATAGTGAGGTCGACTTGATGGCAGATGTTAGCAGCCGTCGTGCACCCTCCCGACCAACCTATGAGTCTATTTCGCGCGATGAGATCGACGAAAGTGACGAATAACTAGGGTGTCAGGTATTGGGTTTCCAGAATGGGAGGACGGACTATTCTCCCATTCTGGAAACTCAAACTTCTCTCTTAATGCATGAAATCTTTGTCGCCACAGTAAAGAAGGAAAGACACGATGCCAAAGCTAGAGCAGCGGTTTGACTACGTGAAGATTGGTCTGGCATCTCCAGAACGGATTCGTCAGTGGGGAGAACGTACCCTACCGAATGGACAGGTGGTTGGTGAAGTAACCAAGCCAGAAACAATCAACTACCGGACGCTGAAGCCTGAAATGGACGGGCTTTTCTGCGAACGGATTTTTGGTCCTGCGAAGGATTGGGAATGCCACTGCGGCAAATACAAGCGAGTGCGCCATCGGGGTATTGTCTGCGAACGCTGTGGTGTAGAGGTAACAGAATCTCGCGTGCGGCGGCATCGCATGGGATATATCAAGCTGGCAGCTCCGGTTGCCCATGTTTGGTATCTCAAAGGCATTCCCAGCTATATGGCAATCTTGTTAGACATGCCGTTACGGGATGTTGAGCAGATCGTCTACTTCAACGCCTATGTGGTGTTGACCCCTGGCAATGCGGAAAATCTCACCTACAAGCAACTGCTGACTGAAGATCAGTGGATTGAAATTGAGGACGAACTCTACAGCGAAGACTCGAAGTTGTCAGGTATTGAGGTTGGTATTGGTGCGGAAGCGTTGCAGCGCCTCTTGCAAGATATCGAGCTTGAAAAAGAAGCGGAGCAACTGCGTGAGGAAATTGCGACCTCTAAAGGACAAAAGCGAGCCAAGCTGATCAAGCGCCTTCGGGTCATTGACAACTTCATTGCAACCGGCTCCCAACCTGACTGGATGGTGCTGTCAGTGATTCCTGTGATTCCACCTGATCTTCGCCCCATGGTGCAGTTGGACGGTGGACGGTTTGCGACCTCGGACTTGAATGATTTGTATCGTCGGGTAATTAACCGGAACAACCGTTTGGCGCGCTTGCAAGAAATTCTGGCTCCCGAAATCATTGTTCGCAACGAGAAGCGGATGCTTCAGGAAGCAGTGGATGCGTTGATCGATAACGGTCGTCGTGGCCGCACGGTGGTTGGCGCGAACAATCGCCCTCTGAAATCGCTCTCCGATATCATTGAAGGGAAGCAGGGACGGTTCCGCCAAAACCTGTTGGGTAAACGGGTGGACTACTCTGGTCGTTCTGTCATCGTGGTGGGCCCCAAGCTCAAAATTCATCAGTGTGGATTGCCCAGGGAAATGGCGATCGAGCTCTTCCAGCCCTTTGTGATTCATCGCCTGATTCGTCAAGGCTTGGTCAACAACATCAAAGCCGCGAAGAAGCTGATTCAGCGGAACGATCCCACTGTTTGGGATGTGTTGGAAGAGGTTATCGACGGGCATCCCGTGCTACTCAACCGGGCACCCACACTTCACCGTTTGGGGATTCAAGCCTTCGAGCCCATTCTGGTTGAAGGACGTGCGATTCAGCTCCATCCGTTAGTTTGCCCAGCCTTCAACGCTGACTTTGACGGCGACCAAATGGCGGTACATGTGCCGCTGTCGATCGAATCCCAGGCCGAAGCACGCTTGCTGATGTTGGCATCGAATAATATCTTATCGCCAGCAACGGGACGTCCAATCATTACGCCTAGCCAAGACATGGTCTTGGGCTGCTATTACCTGACGGCAGAAAACCCTGGTGCAGAGACGGGCATCAACCGCTACTTCTCTAGTCTGGATGATGCCATTACAGCGTATGAACAAAAGCAGGTGGATCTTCACGCTCATGTCTGGGTGCGCTTTGATGGGGACGTGGAAACGGATGAAGCGGACACTGAAGTGGTAGAAGAGCAGACGTCAGAAGATGGCGTCGTCACCAGGCTCTACAAGTTCCGTCGCTCACGGCATGATGCTGACGGCAATCTGCTGTCTCAATATATTCAGACAACTCCGGGACGGATCATCTACAACAAAGCGATCCAGGATGCTTTGGCGGTTTAAGGCAGTTTTAGATTAGTGATTTTAGAGCGTGGCGTTGGGCAATCATGCCGATCGCGATGCTCTGAAATCGAACATTCATTCATGGGAGAGGCGGGGTAACTCATGGTAGAGCAAAATAACCAACCAGTTTTTCGTAACCGTGTTGTGGATAAGGGGCAACTGCGAAAGTTGATTTCCTGGGCATTCACCACGTATGGCTCGGCTCGCACCGCTCAGATGGCGGATCAACTGAAAGATTTGGGCTTTCGCTATGCCACCAGAGCAGGCGTTTCGATTAGCGTCGATGACCTGCAAATTCCTCCCAGCAAGCGCAAGCTGTTAGAGGCGGCCGAAGAAACCATTCGCGCCACTGAAGAACGCTATACGCGGGGTGAAATCACTGAAGTTGAGCGCTTCCAAAAGGTGATTGATACCTGGAACGGTGCCAGTGAAGAGCTGAAAGATGAGGTTGTACGCCACTTTCGATCGAATAATCCGCTCAACTCAGTCTATATGATGGCGTTCTCCGGCGCACGGGGAAACATCTCTCAGGTGCGTCAGCTGGTTGGGATGCGGGGCCTGATGGCCGATCCTCAAGGTGAGATTATTGACTTGCCCATTAAGACGAACTTCCGCGAAGGGCTAACAGTTACTGAGTACATCATCTCATCGTATGGTGCTCGTAAGGGCTTGGTTGATACCGCCCTGCGGACGGCCGACTCGGGGTACCTTACTCGTCGACTCGTCGACGTTTCTCAAGATGTCATCATCCGCGAGTTGGATTGCGGCACCCAGCGCGGCATCCCGGTGCGGAGCATGATGGATGGCGATCGCGTCCTCATCCCGCTGAAAAATCGTCTACTCGGTCGGGTTGCAGCCGAACCCATGGTTGATCCTGCGACAGGCGAAGTGATTGTGGAACGCAATCAATCCATTACGGATGAAATGGCTGACCACATCGGTAGAGCGAAGCTGGAGGAAGTGATTGTTCGTTCGCCGCTGACCTGTGAAGCTACGCGATCGGTCTGTCAACATTGCTATGGCTGGAGTCTGGCCCATGCCCATATGGTTGATATCGGTGAAGCAGTGGGGATTATTGCCGCGCAGTCGATCGGTGAGCCGGGTACCCAGCTGACGATGCGCACCTTCCATACGGGTGGTGTGTTTACAGGTGAAATGGCGCGTCAGGAAAAAGCTCAGTTTGATGGCACGCTGAAGTTTCCCAAGAAGCTGAGGATTCGACCCTATCGGACTCGTCACGGTGAAGATGCTTACACCGTTGAGTCGGTGGAAGCCAGTTCCAAATTGACCTTAGAAGCGAAAGATGGTCGGCAGCAGACGTTTTCAGTACTGCAGGGCGCAACGCTACTGGTCAAAGACGGCCAGAAAGTTAAAGAAGGACAAATTCTAGCCGAAGTCCCTCTCACCGGACGGGCGCGCAAAACCACTGAGAAAGCGGCTAAGGACGTTGCGTCCGACATGGCGGGTGAAGTTCAGTTTGCTGATCTCGTGCCGGAAGAGAAAAAAGACCGTCAAGGTAACACGACCCGCATCGCGCAGCGCGGTGGCCTGGTCTGGATTCGCTCTGGTGAAGTGTATAACCTTCCCCCTGGTGCTGAGCCGATCGTCAAGAACGGCGATCGCATTGATGCCAACGGTGTTATTGCCGAAACCAAACTCGTTACCGAACATGGCGGCGTGGTGCGGTTACCTGCTGATGCGGATGGCAAGGGCGGACGAGAAGTAGAAATCATCACTGCGTCTGTCTTGCTGGATGAAGCAAAAGTGCGGGCAGAGAGCTTTCAAGGGCGCGACCATTACCTGATTGAGACTAACTACAATCAGCTCTTCTCGCTCAAAGCGACGCCTGGAACCAAAGTTACCAACAATCAGGTCGTTGCAGAACTGATTGACGACCACTATCGCACCCAAACGGGCGGCATCATCAAATACTCTGGTGTTGAAGTTGCCAAACGCGGTAAGGCAAAGCAAGGCTACGAGGTGGTTAAAGGCGGCACGCTGCTATGGATTCCAGAAGAAGCCCACGAAGTCAACAAAGACATTTCACTCTTGATGGTGGAAGACGGTCAATACGTCGAAGCGGGCACTGAGGTTGTAAAAGACATTTTCTGCCAGAGCAACGGGGTCGTTGAAGTCACTCAAAAGAATGACATCCTGCGCGAAATTGTCGTCAAACCAGGCGACCTCCATATGGTGGATAACCTGGATGACATCATCACCAAGGAAAGCATTCTGGTGAACCCTGGTCAAACCGTTATGGCAGGGTTGACGGTGGATGAGCTGCGTTACGTCGAGTATGTGGAAACGCCTGAAGGCCCAGCCCTACTGCTGCGCCCAGTCACCGAATTTACCGTGCCCGACGAGCCCTCAGTGCCCAGTCAGGAGTCGGCGAATGAGGAATCGGGTCGATCGATTCGCTTGCGGGCTGTGCAACGTCTGCCTTACAAAGATGGTGAGCGGGTCAAATCCGTTGAAGGTCTAGAGTTACTGAAGATTCAGCTTGTGCTGGAGATCGGTCAGGACGCCCCTCAGCTTGCTGCTGACATTGAGCTTGTGCCTGACGAAACAGACTCGGAAACGATGCGTTTACAGTTGGTTATCCTAGAATCGCTGGTGATCCGTCGTGATATTGCGGCTGATCCAACCCAGGGCCCGACGAAGACTCGTGTGCTCGTGAAAGACGGTGACCAAATTGCACCCGGAGCGGTGGTCGCCCGTACCGAAATTCTGTGTAAAGAAGCGGGTGAAGTACAGGGGATTCGTGAGGCGGCCGAAGCCATCCGCCGAATTCTGGTGGTACGGCCTGCGGACATGATTACGGTAACGACCAAGGGCAAACCACCGACTGTGAAGGTTGGCGATCTGCTCGTTGCAGGGTCTGACCTTGCCCCTGGAGTTGCGTTGCAGGAATCAGGTCAGATTGTCAGCGTTGGGGATGCTGAAGTTACCCTCCGCCACGCCCGCCCGTATCGGGTGTCGCCCGGCGCCGTCCTTCATATTGATGACGGCGACCTGGTGCAGCGGGGTGACAACCTGGTCATCCTGGTGTTTGAGCGCACGAAGACGGGAGACATCATCCAGGGTCTGCCTCGGATTGAAGAACTGCTGGAAGCGCGTAAACCCAAAGAGGCTTGCGTCTTGGCGGCACGACCAGGGACTGCTCAAGTGGTCTACGGTGACGACGATTCGGTGAAGGTCAAGGTGATTGAAACCGATGGCGTGATTGCTGAGTATCTCATTGGACCCGGACAAAACGTGATTGTGTCGGATGGTCAGGAGGTTCTGGCAGCTGAGCCGCTTACCGACGGTCCCGCCAACCCTCACGAAATTTTGGAGGTCTTCTTCAAATACCGTCGGGAAACCGATGGGGTACATGATGCGGCTCTGGTCAGCTTACAAATGGTGCAGACGTTCCTGGTGAACGAGGTGCAGTCGGTGTATCAGTCTCAAGGGGTTGATATTTCGGACAAACACATCGAAGTGGTCGTGCGTCAGATGACCTCTAAAGCACGGGTGGATGACGGTGGTGACACAACCATGCTGCCCGGCGAACTGGTGGAGCTGTATCAGGTGGAGCAAGTCAACGAAGCGATGGCAATTACAGGCGGCGCACCAGCGGAATATACGCCCGTGCTGCTGGGTATCACCAAAGCCTCGCTAAACACCGACAGCTTTATCTCAGCGGCCAGCTTCCAGGAAACCACACGGGTGCTGACTGAAGCGGCGATCGAAGGCAAGTCTGATTGGCTACGGGGCCTGAAGGAAAACGTGATCATTGGACGCCTGATTCCTGCGGGTACAGGGTTTAATGCCTACGAAGAGCAGAGTAGTCCCGATGTGGATCTCTCCTACGATGGCATTGGCGTGTTTGATGATGATGCGGATCTGAAGGACGTTGTGCTAGACGATCGCACCGCTCGTTCGTATGGGTTAGACAGTTTTGATGAACGTCCTACCTACACCTTCGACAACTTTGGCGTGCCTGCCGTTGATGCCGAGCCGTTCTCACCCATCCTGGAAGACGACGACTTAATCAGCGATGACGTTGATGAGGTCGATGACGTGGACGATATCGATGTGGACGATGCATAACGCTTGGGTGTAAACACACTCAAGCTGTGACAAAGGCGCGGGTAACCGCGCCTTTGTGGCGTTTAAACTGGTAAACGGCGCATCGATTTAACAAGGGAAAGAAGCGGGGTCCGGCGTATGATGAGTCCTGGAGATCGGGTGGCCATACTGCTGCATGATGGCGTTCTGGGTGCACAAGGCAAAACGGGGCTGGCAATGTTGCGCTATAGCGATGCAGCGATCGTGGCGGTGATCGATCGCGCCACGGCTGGTCAGCCGCTCCCTGAGCTAACCAACATTCCGCGACAAGTCCCGATTGTTGACTCGGTGGCAGCGGCACTTCTCTATAAACCGACGGTGCTGGTGATTGGTATTGCGCTGCTAGGCGGCATTTTACCCGCCGATTGGCAGGATGATGTGCAGCAGGCGATCGCGTCTGGGCTGTCGATCGTCAACGGTCTGCATACGCCCTTAAACCGTGATCCGGCACTTCAAGCCTTACTCAAACCGGGACAGTGGATCTGGGACGTGCGGCAAGAGCCACCGGGTTTGACGGTTGGCACGGGACAGGCACGGCAACTCTCCTGTCTGCGGGTGCTCACAGTCGGTACCGATATGAGCGTTGGCAAGATGTCAACCAGCCTGGAACTGCACCGTGCGTCCCTCAAACGTGGCTTGAGATCGGCGTTTCTGGCATCCGGTCAGGCGGGGATGATGATTGCGGGGCCTGGCATCCCGCTGGATGCGATCAGGGTAGATTTTGCAGCCGGAGCGGTGGAACAGCTTGTTTTGCAGGCGAGTGGCGATCGCGATATTTTGCACCTTGAAGGACAGGGTTCTCTATTGCATCCGGCATCGACGGCAACGTTGCCCTTGATGCGGGGTAGCCAACCAACCCATCTGGTGCTGGTGCATCGAGCGGGGCAGACCCACAGCCGCAATGCTCCCGCTTTTAAAATTCCACCGTTGCCGGATGTGGTGCAGCTCTATGAAGCGGTAGTAGCAGCAGCGGGAGCATTTACACCTGCACGGGTGGCTGCGATCGCACTGAACACGGCCCATTTAGACGAGCATGAGGCTCGACAGGCGATCGACCAGGTACAGCAGGATACACATCTGCCCTGTACTGATCCAGTGCGGTTAGGCGCGCAGCCGTTGTTAGATGCCATCGTAGACCAGCGTCAAGTGTGAGGGCAATCGTGCGTCAAAGAACATCGTTGGACGATTTGACCTCAAAGCAGGTCATTGGATTCGAACCAACGATATTCACCTTGTAATGATGATGTTCTGCCACTGAACGATACCCACAGGAGAAGGGAGGAGTGATGAAAGGCAGGGCTGCGAAATACTTTGGCGTACGTTTCACAGAGCGATGATCGATCGCGCTTGGCTCTACGAAGGGCATTGCGATCGCAATCCTCCACCCCTCATCCCTCCCTTTTTGGACTCTTGCTGTGACTTTTTAGACTCTTGCTGTGACTGCCAGCTTGTACCGATCGCCCACCGCTTTCCAGTTGACGACATTCCACCAGGCTTGCAGGTAGTCAGCGCGACGGTTTTGGTAGAGCAGATAGTAAGCGTGTTCCCAAACGTCGTTGCCCAGAATGGGATAGAGTCCATCTGTCAAGGGATTGTCTTGATTGGTGGTGCTGGTGATTTGGAGCTTGCCCTCTTTGGTGCGTACAAGCCACGCCCAGCCGCTACCGAAACGCTTGGTGCCAGCTTCGTTGAACTGCTTCTGGAACTCAGCGAAACTGCCAAAGTTTTTTTGAATGGCTGTTGCGAGTTCACCCGTGGGTTCGCCGCCTGCTTTGGGACCCATGATTGACCAAAACATGGTGTGGTTGACGTGTCCACCACCATTGTTGCGGATGCTGGTACGCACATCTTCGGGCACGCGATTGAGATTACGAAGGAGGTCTTCAGCGGTTTTGCCCTGAAGTTGGGGATATCTCTCGACCGCCGCATTCAAGCCTTTGACGTAAGCAGCGTGATGCTTATCGTGGTGGAACTGCATCGTTCGTTCATCAATATGCGGTTCCAAAGCGTTGTACGCATAGGGAAGCGGCGGCAACGTAAAAGCGGCTTGAGCGGCTGGCTTTTCAGGAGACTCGGCTGCCCAGGTGAAACCGGGGGCATAGATACCTGCAGCGATCGCCCCTGTACCTGCGCCTAGCAAGCTCAAAAAGTGACGACGATTCAATGTCATGGCGGTAAATCCTCATACTCTGAAACACTGTATTGCAATGATTGCAGCGCACAAGGATTATGTCATGACTACAGCGATACAGGTTTGAGGGCTGATACGTCGGTTGGATGTGGCGGATACGCTTAGCGTACTGGGTGATCCGGGTCAGGCATTAACGAGCTTCCTGTCGCGGCAGAGTAGGTTGCAGCGGTATGTCCGTTGCCATTTGCGGCAGCAGTGTCGGCATGGCGGCGTTTGCTGGCACCATGCAGAAGGCGGCCAAAGACGAATGTCTGGAACCAATCGATGTAGGTGAAGATGACGGGCACAACGACCAACGTCAGCAGCGTGGACGTCAGCAGGCCCCCAATGACCGCGATCGCCATCGGGCTTCGCACTTCTGAGCCAGCTCCAATACCCAGGGCGATCGGCAACATCCCGGCAATCATGGCGATCGTCGTCATCAAAATGGGACGCAAACGAGCAACGCCGGAATCCAGGACGGCACTGAATAACGGTTTGCCCTCGCGCTGATTAATCAGCGCATAATCGACCAGCAGAATGGAGTTTTTCGTTACCAGACCCAGCAGCAGCACAATCCCAATCAGGGCGTATAGACCCAGTTCCTTTTGGGTAATCAGCAGCCCCATCAGCGCACCACCGAGCGAAAACGGCAGCGCTGCCATGATGGTCATCGGGTGCAGGAAATCGCCAAAGAGCAGCACCAGTACCGCGTAGATAAACAGCACGGCTGCTCCCAGAGCCGTACCTACATTCGTAAAGAGTTCGTTCATGATTTTGGCGTTGCCAAACTTCTCTTGCTTTACGTTGGGTGGCAAATTTTTCAGGGCAGGCAGGTTGTTTACTTTTTCTAGAGCATTGCCCAATGACGCACCTTGCAGATTGGCCTCGATCGAGATTTTGCGCGATCGGTTGTAGCGATTAACCTGTGAAGGCCCATTGCCAAAGCCGACCTCTGCCACACTCTGGAGTGGAATGAGCGCCCCGCTTTGATTCTGGACTTGCAGGTTGCGAATAGTGTCGATGTTATTGCGCTCTTGAGGGTCAAGCTGCACACGAATCGGAATCTGGCGATCGGGTAAGTCGAACTTTGCCAAGTTCGCGTCAAAATCACCTAGCGTTGCCAGATTTGCGGTACGGGCGATCGCCTGAACGGTCACACCCTGATCGGCTGCTTGCTGTGGTTTAGGACGGATCAAAATCTCTGGTTTCACAAGACTGGCACTGGAAGACACCTCCACTAAGCCAGGCACCTGACGCATCTGTTTTTCCAGGCTCTCGGCAACGCGAGTCAGCGCCTCAGCATCTTCACTTTTGAGGACGATCGACAGCTCTTTGGAGCCACCAAAGCCGTTGCCCTGAAAGCTGAGGCGAACGCCTGGAATCTGACGAAATAATGGGCGTATCTCATTTTCAAACTGGGTACGGGAAATGTTGCGCCCTTCTCCTTTCGGTTTCAGTTTTACGTAAAGGGTGGCTTTGTTGACATGCTCATCGGTCTGAATGCCAGTCACATTCGGATTTTTGAGTAGCAGGGTCGTGAGTTGTTGCGTGGTGCGATCGGTGGTTTCCATTGTCGAGCCGGGCGGCAATTCCATGTTGACGATCGACAGCCCCGCGTCATCACTGCCAAACAGCCCCACTGGAATGTGTGGCACCAGCATGACGCTGCCGACTAAAAACACCAGCGATGCCACCAGAGTTACGACCCGATGTTTCAGTGCCCAAGTCAGCACTCGGCGGTACTGATACGACAAGTGATCTTTTTTGAGGTTGTCAGCGTGATGGGGTTTGTCTTTCAGAATGTAGGCTGCCATCAGCGGCGTAATCATCCGCGCGACAAGCAACGAGAACAGTACAGATGCCGCTACCGTGACCCCAAACGGACGGAAATATTGACCACTGACGCCTGTCATGAGTGACACTGGGGCAAACACAGCGACAATACTCATCGTGGTAGCAACAACCGCCAGCCCAATTTCATCCGACGCATCGATCGCAGCCTGGAAGGGCGATTTACCCATCTGCTGGTGCCGTTCGATGTTTTCGATTTCCACGATCGCGTCATCCACCAGAATCCCGACGACCAACGCCATCGCCAGCAGGGTCATGAAGTTGAGCGTATAGCCCAACACCAGCAGCACGATAAAGGTGGGAATGAGCGACAGCGGTAACGCCACTGCCGTAATCAGCGTGGCTCGCCAGTCGCGCAAAAAGATCCAAATCGTCACAACCGCCAGCAGTGCGCCCAGCAAGACGGCTTCCACAGAAGCCAGATACGACTCTCGCGTATAGTCCGCACGAACGTTATTGACAAGCTCTAGTTTGATGTCGGACGGTAAGGTCTTTTGCAGTTCCTTAACGGCTGCCTGCACGCCTTCTTCGACCGTCACCAGCACGGTTCCCGTACTGCGAAGCACTGAAAAGACGACAGCAGGTTGGTTGTTAAGACGAGCAATGCGACGGATATCGCCCGCGGCATCAGTCACTGTGCCCAGACTAGCCAGCGGGACAAAGCCACCTTTGGGTAAAGGGATTTGATACGTCCGTAACGCTTCCACCGTCGGGGCACTGCCCAGTGTGCGAATGGTTTGTTCGGTACCACCCACCTCACCCCGACCACCCGGCTGGTTGAGGTTGAACGCCCGTACTTGATCATTCACCTGGGTCGCCGTAATGCCCAAGGCTTGCAGTCGATCGGGATTCAGGTCAACGCGAATTTCGCGATCCAGCCCCCCAATGCGATTGACCTGCGAGACGCCTGCTACTGCCAGGAGTGCACGACTGATGTCTTGATCAACCAGATTGCTCAACTCTCCCACTGATCGCTGGGTAGACGAAACCGCATAGGTGATGACGGGGCCACCGCTAGCAAAGTCTACCCGTTTGATGATCGGCTCGTTGATGTCCTGTGGCAGGTTTTGACGAATTTGAGCAACGGCATTACGGACATCATTGGTCGCACGATCGCTGTTGGTACCCAGAACAAAGTTCACCTGCGTGATGGAAGAGCCATCCGTGACAGTGGAAATAATTTCATCAATATTGCCCAGTCCTGCCGCTGCATCTTCAATGCGCTTGGTGACCTGAGTTTCCAGTTCCGCCGGATCAGCACCCGGTTGCGTCACCGTTACCGTTACCGCTGGGATGTCAATGTTGGGATTCTCATCAATCCCCAGCATCGGGAAGGCAACCAGCCCTGCTAATGTCAATACCAGGAACAGGACGATCGTCGGCACCGGATTGCGAATCGACCAGGCGGAGATGTTCATAGAGGCTTGGTTGGTGAGTGATGAGTAAGCGTTGATGGTTGGCTATCAGCAGACAGCTATTCAGCTATCAGGGTCGTGCTAGCAGTGTGTGGTCAGTCCTTAAATCAACTAACGACTTTGCAGTGGTGATCATCGACTACCAGTTTGGTGCTGACCGCTGATAGCTTTTCCCACTACTGACTAACCACTGTGACTCGATCGCCATCTTTCACATAACCTGCGCCAGCAACCACCACGCGATCGCCCTCGTTCAAACCGCTTTTGATGGCAATGCGGGCTTTTGTCAGATCGGTAGAAGCTTGGCGAGTACCGACCACAACGGGTTTGGCTCGTACAAGGTCAGCGCCTTCGAGGACATAGACGAGCGATCGCCCATCGGGTTGGGGCAACACCGCAGAGGCGGGAACGGTCAAGGCTTGAGCCATTTGGACGGTAACGGCGGCTTTAAGAAACATGCCCGATCGCAGCAGCGCACTGGCTGGCAGGTCAATTTTGACGGTTGCCTGTCGGCTTTGTGGATCAACCAGCGGCGAAATTTCTCGTACTCGTCCTTGCAGGTTGATGCGTTTGTCGGCATCGGAAGTGATCCGGGCAACGGCACCGATTTTTACCTGTGGCAACACGGTTTCGGGTACCTTTGCTTGCAGCTCCAGCGAGCCGTCTCGAATGAGCGAAAACAGCTTTTCGGTGCCAGTGACATTACCAACCCTGGCAACTTTTTCGGCAATGACACCGTTGGAGGGTGCTCGTACCACAGTTTGAGCGATCTGCGTTTCCAGCTTCTGCACCTCGGCAATTTTGCTCTGTACATCTGCCTGGGCACTGGCAATATTCGCCTGAGCCACACTCACGGCTTCACGCGCGGTTTTAGCGGCAGTGACGTAAGAATCCAAATCCTTTTGCGACAGGGCACCCGATCGAGCCAACTCCTGATAGCGTCTCAGGTTACTTTCTGCCTGAGCCAGGGTTGCCCGCTCTTGACCAAGCGTTGCTTGCTTTTGGCGGACGATCGCTTGTGTTGAGGCAACATCGGCCTGTGCTTGATTGCGCTGAGCAGTGAGGACAGCATTATCCAGCACGGCCAGTACTTGTCCAGCAGCAACCGTTTGCCCTTCTTCGACCAGCACTTGCTGAATTTGCAATCCGGTTGCCTGCGCCAGGATGGGCAGCATATCAAACGCGGCAACGCTGCCAGTGGTATCGACCGTCTGGGCAACGTTCGTCATTGCAGCCGGCGCGATTGTGACACTTTGACCCGCTACCACACTCGATGGAGTGGGCGCGGGAGCAGGCGTTTGCGAACCAGAGGGTAGGTGTGTAGCAACCGTCGCTATGGTGGCTCCGACACCCAGCCCGATCGCCAGTCCACGCCAACCGCTTAGCCAATTACCTGTTGAACCTATCTTTGCAGAGGTGGAAGCTGCATAAGTCTCTATTTCACCCAGTCCCTGCGCTGCTGCCTGTGCTTTCTCTGCACTTGCCTGTGCTTTCTCTGCATTTGAAAGTGATTCGTAAGCCACAAGACGTTGCCTCGTTGAAAACCCATCCGAACGCCAATCTATTGACTGCTTTGCATGGGCCAAAGTTGCCCAAAAAAACTTCATGAAAAGACGTTACGTTTCTTAATTATGACGCAGCTTCACTATGAATGAAGCCTCATCAGTCTTAACTGTATGAGCCTTCGATCGCCATCCTCCATACAGACCACCCAATTGGAGGAATCCACAATGGTTAGCACTTGTAACCGGACGTGGCTGCCGCTTTTGCCATACGCTGGGTCGATCGATGGCTGCATTGTAGATTTCCATAACTAGCTTGTAACGACTTGAATGGCTCTCATAGCAAAGGCGATCCATCGTAGGGACGGTTAGCCGCTCGCTGCATTGCTGTTGGCTTAAGGGGTATGACCTGCTACAGACAAGGAACGCGAACCGCTTCCACAAAACTATCCTGTAAATCAGCAACGTCGTCTGGTCGGCAACGAAGTGTGAAGGTATTGATACCTCATTCCACTCGTCGTAGCAGACCACCCAAAAGAGCCATGCCAACTTCAAGGGTTTTCGAATTAACCTGTGCCGCACCGCCCAAGTCCTGGCTCTCGATCGCGTCTACCTGGTCTTTTTGCAGCGCAATGAGTGGCGAGACGACCACAGTTGCCCCTGCCATTTCCACCGCCGCAAGCTGGTAAATCGCCGACTTGCCCGACCCTGTTGGCATCACCACAAGGGTATCTTGTCGATTCAAAACCGATTGGATGGCTACTTCCTGTCCTGGCCGCAAATCTCATAACCAAAGTACGCCTGAGCAGCCTGCACGATCGGCTTCGTGCGTTTACGTTGTCTAGCCATATTTTTTGTTGACGCAGTCACGGTGTTAGCCAAAGGCACGTTTCAAGCAGTCACCGTTCGCTGGCCTTATTCCTCGTCTCTCCGCTCGGTGTAATCTTCGGAGGAGGTTGGCTCCAACTCCCAACGACGAGCATCGCGTTCTTCTAGCATGTCGTTGGTGCGGAGAAACGAGCGATCGTTCATTTCTAAACCCACAGCCGCACCCAGTTCATCTACAACATCCATATCAGGGGTAGAAACAGTGCCACCTACTGACTCATCGCCGTCCGCATTCGCTTGCTCGTAGTTAGCGTCGATGTCACCACCCGTGAGAGTCGGACTGGCTTCATTGAAGTCACTTACCCGTCCACCGACTGCAGAACTCGGTTGCTCGTGCACGCCTGTACCATAGGACTCCGTAATTTCTTGAGGAAGATCGCCCGAATCTGGCTCCACAAGGTCATCGAACTCATCAGTATCTAGATCAGAGTCAGCATCAAGTGCATCGTTGGTTTGCAAATCTAATTCGCGATCGTCTGCCATGTTCATGGAATAGGCTCCTTGCAAATCTCTGTGTATGCAGCCTAACCAACCAACGGTGTAGCAGAATCCTCATATAGGCAGAAAGAAGGCAGGAGATAGAAGGCAAAAACACTCAACCCGTCGCAGGTCAGGCAGCTTCGCACGATCGCCGACAGGCTAGAAACCGTCAAACCCAATACCAGTGTCTACCCAAAAGCTCAGGTAATGCTAAAAGCAGCCAATCGTCGCTTGAAGTAAACCTTCATGCTTTAGCCTTCATCCTTTAGCCTTCATCCCTCCTCACCCCAACACCTAGCTCAATCAGCAACGGCTCTGCCAGCGTCTGATGAGTGTTTGCCAGAATTGCAGTCAGATAACGCTGGAGGCGATCGCGCGTTTCAGGGTTAAACCCGTAGAGTTGGTTGCCTTCTCTAAAAAACAGCGGTTGTGTGGTTAATGCCTGGTAATCAGAGTTCTGTTGTGATTCAGGCGTGAACATCGCAGCCGTTTCAGAAGGCAACAAGCCTTCTGGCAAATGACCTTCCAGAAGCCTGAGAATCGGGCGTTGGCAAAAGTTGGTGTTGATGCCTTGATTTTCTAGCAGTTGCAGGATGCGCCCAACCGAAAGCGCCTCAGCCGATAAAATCCGCACCAACTCATGCAGCAGAAAATAATCGCTGTACTGATGCCGCACCACATCCAACATCTGTGGATAGAGGGGCAGCCTTGCAAGCCCCAAGGCGACTTGACTGCTAGACACCGTTGATGGCTCGTGTTCCTGAAGCAAGCGCGTGTTGGGTAGTTTTTGCTTGAGCCAGTGAGCGATCGCGGGCAACGCCATTGTTCTGCCTGCACAAATCACTTGCTGTACTGCTTGCACCGCAATGCCACTTTGATTGAGCAAGACGTTTAGCTCTCGGTTCAGTTGCTGAAGGTAGGGCGTTGTGACCCGACTGTGCAAATCTTGCTGGCTGACCGTCCACTGTTGGTCATTCAGTCTGAACGTAGCCGTTTCTTGCTGCTGTAGCGCTAGTTTGAGCTGCCTGGCAGCATTCAGCAATTGTCGTCCCAACACACTACTCCGTAGACGCTGCTGCAAGCGATCGCGAGCATCCCTGTCTGGTTCTCCAGGTAACGGCAAGTCTAAGCTTTGTAAATCCAGACTGTCCCAGTTATATGCGGATGGGTAGAGCACTTGGCAAATGATATCCTGGTCGAGCGCATCGCCTGCGTAGTCCAGACTGCGTAGATACAGGTGTTTACGGGTGAGCAAGGCACGCTCGGGCGGCAGATCCACCAGCGCAAGCTCAGTGGTTGTAGCACCCGCACTCAAGACTAAGGTGCCACCTTGCAGTGCGTCATCAGGATGGTTGTAAGGTGCGGCAGAAACGATGCTGTCTTGGTTCTCTAAAGGGGAGCGCTGAGGTAGAGTGGCAAGCAACGCAGCGATCGCCTCTTCAAGGCAGTAGATCTGTTCAGCACGGGTGACTAAGCCCGTTGCCAGCACTGCTTCTCGTAGATTAAAGCAATAGGTATCTGACCACCCCGTCGGGCACCCAATGATTATGCCAGTCAAACGGGCGATCGCGGCTTGAAAGACCTCTTGTGCCATTGTGGGTGCTGTACTGGTTAACCCCAGCGTCTTTCCTTGTAGTGTCTGCAGGAGTGTCACTAGCACTTCCTGTAACCATTGCAGGCTTAAAGCTTGCTGGTCAGACCACTGAAGGGTCGGCTCCCAATGCTGCTGCTCGCTCAAATAAGGCGTAGCAGCCTTGAGATAGGGTTTGAAGTTATTTAGCAACAATCCCAGTGCTTCGGGCTGTCTCGCAGCGGTTACTTCAGCCTCCAGCGCCTGATACCCCAACGCGATCGGGGCTTCAGGTAAGTGCTGTAGTTGTCGAGCCGCCAGATAACCGATCGCAGGCAGGCTGGACAACGGTGTTTGATCGGGTGTTTCCACCTCTTGCCAAACAATAGGATAGGTTTGTCCTGTCTGGGCATCCAACAAAACGGCTGTAATTTCTGTCGTGCCCACGTCAATACCCAGATACCAAACCGTTTCTGCAGCAACAGCAGCACTAGCATCATTGGGTGGCTCTACGGCAGCGATCGCATGCGCTTGTTCTGTCAGAGCTGTCTCTGCTACGGGCTCGATCGCATGCTCCAATGGCAGCTCAGGTTGGGCAACGAGCAATGACTCTTCTAAGGCGTTGGTAGTGCGCTCAGCTACTTTTTTTTTTCGGGGTCTGGGGTGTCTACCCCGTCAGTTGCTGGCATGGGGTCGTCAAAAGAACCCATCAGGCTAGCAAAGGCTTGCTCTAATGTTGACGGTTCAGTTGTGGGAGGTGAGGACGGCAATTGTGGGTTGGGAGTGGTCAGCAAGTCTGAGCCTGCTTCCTCAAAGGTTTTTTCGATAAAAACATCGCCCACTCGCTCTAGTGTAAAGGGTGCCAACGCCGGTTCAGGAACGACTTCAACGGGTTGTTCTGCCGTAGTGAAACCGGTTGCCGCTTGCTCATGAGCCACTGGCTCATGCAAAGGCACTTCCCCAGACGGCACCTCCATAAACAAGTCGCCTATTTGTTCAAAGGTGAATGGAGCAACGACCTCAGAGGACTGGTTTAGTAACAAGTCTGATGATGTCTCGATCGCTCTATTGGACACATCATCTGGTGGCGGCACACTGGCGGTCGGCGCTGGCACGAAAATATCGTCCGTTGTTTCCAGCGTGCTATCAGAGTCAAAAGCAAACTGCACAGGCAAGTCTGTGGTCGCCGTTTCGGGCACCGGTGGAAGCGCATCGGCAGTTGGAAGGGCATCACCCATCGGCGCTACATTGACCGGAGGCGCATCGGCAAAGAGCTCATCGACGCCTTCTAGAGTGAACGGTAATGACTGGTCTGATGGGTAGCCTGGAGCCGATGGCAACGGTGTTGACCCGGCCATTGGCACACCGTCAAACAGATCGTCAATGCCTTGAAGGGTAAACAGCGGCTGATCAGTTTCTGGAAAGGATGTCGGCGGCAAGGGCGTGGTGCCAGTCGGGGCATCTGCGAATAAATCATCCATCCCTTCCAGCGTAAAAGCAGCCGATGCATCGGCTTGCGTGGAGACAACTGGAGGTGGAACGGCCGTTACAGGCGGTGCGGCAGGGATGTCTGCAAAGAGATCGTCCATACCCTCCAGGATGAACGCCCCAGGCGGCTCGGCCGCAATCACATTGAGTTCGGATGCTGTGGCAGCTTGCGTAGAGTCGTTTGTGGATAAGGCGTCAGCAAAATCATTCAGCGACGCACTCCAGTCTTCTAAGGAGGTTGGGTCGTCAGAGCTGAACGCAATGCCAGTCAATGCGGCTTCTCCTGGAGCGACTACTTCTGAGGGCGCTGCATCTGAATAAAGCCCTGACGGATTGACTTCAGATTCAACCCCATACGGTAGTATCGACGGCTCGACGATCGTCTCTTCTAAGTTGAAAAGATCTTCGCTGAGGCGTGTTAAGGTGCCTTCGTCCAGCCACAGTTCGGAATCTGCTTCATCAACGGGCTCTTCCAGCGGCAACAAGTCTTCTTCCGGTGATGCAGGTGTGTAGCGATCGCCTAGGCGACGATCGTCTGCTTGATCAGCGAGTGCCTGGTTAGCCGTTATAGGCAACGTTAATTCGGTCGCGCTAGCTGGGGGGGGTGGTGAAGGCTGACTGAGGTTTTCTGGTAAGACGATCGGATTCGCGATCGAGGCCTCCAGTCCTTCAGCAGGCGTCGTCTCATCGAACAAATCAGCAAGGGTGGTTATTTCGTCTGTACTAATGGGTTGCGCGACGGCTGGTGCTGGGTCTGGCAATAGCGTCTCGGCGCTGGCGGTGACCGGGCTAGCGCTAGAAACAACGTTTGTGTCTGTTGGAGCGGCAGGCATATCGACTAGCGGGTCGCGATCGCTGCTGGTTGAGGCTTCTTCAACGCCTAACAGCTCATTTCCATCAGTCACTGGTTCAGTTTCAGCTAAACCAATCTCAGCGTCTTCAAAATCCCAACCGCTGAGTAGCTCATCGTCTAGCAAGGCCACTGGAATGTCTGCTGCTGCTTGAGTACTTAACGGTTTCGCCAGCAAATCCCAGCCTAGTGTCGGGTCAACGACCGCAGACACTGCTGGTGCAGCAACAATTTCTGGTGGCACTAGCGTGCTTTTGGGTGCTTGTGTGTCAGCTGGAAGCACATCAATAGGTTGCGCTGTCGTCGTCTGTGTGGTTGGCGATGCGATCGTGGGTGCTGGCTCCACGGCAGCGTTCGCTGGGGGTTGGTTAACGTCGACCATCGCTGCTGGCGTCTCTAACGATGCTTGAGCGGCGATCGCGTCGTTGCCAAATAAGCTCTCATAAAATTCGTCCAGTTCATCCCGTGCATCATCAGGAATCCCCGTCGCTGTAGTGTCTTCTGTGAGTGGCGAGGGCGTACTCAACATCCGATCAATTTGAGCATCCGCATCGGCCACTGACGCTGGCTGTTCCTTCAATTCTGAACTGAGTTGCTCCAGTAGCTTGAGCGCAGCATCGATATCAGCCGTGTCTTCAACGCTGACCGACCCTGAGCTCGACTCGTTAGTGCTTGGTAAAGCGGTTGTTGGCGCTAAAATTGGCTGAGGTGCTAGGTTCGTGCTCAGTAAGTTTGCATCCAATTCCAGTAGAGCGTTCACGTCTTGGGCTGCCAACTGGTTCAGGTCAAAACCTTCCAAGTTTAATTCAGCAAGCTCGTAATCAACGGTGGGTGTAGCGTCTACACCACTAGCAGAGCGCAACCAGGAATCGATCGCCGTGTCTACCGACGGCGCAGGCGTGTCCAAAGCAGACACAGGTACTGCATCAGTAAAATTGCTGGAGATTTCAGTCCCAGGGAACGGCAGTGTGAAAGGCTGTGAGGTTGCACCAGCGCTGGGCTGTTCAAACAAGGGCGCATTCACCACACTCAACGGTTGGGGGGAGGACGGCGAGAAACCAGGTGTCATTGCCCCAGACGCAGGGTTAGCTAACCGGGCTGACTCCAGTCCTTTTGTGGCAGGCGGCTGTAGATAGGACGAAGCTTCCTGCCCAAGCTGATTGGCCAAATGACTAATCAGCGCCGTGAACATCATCTCACCCTGCTGCCCCATACTGTGCATCTTATCCAGCCCCTGGGAAAGAGACTCTTCGTATGCTTGTACGTTGCGCTGTAACGACTCAAACACCACGCTCAAGGTGGAATCTAGCTTGATCAGTAGCTCATCGGATTGTGACTGCGGTACCTGGATGTTGCCCAAGCCTTGAGCAATCGAGTTGGATGCTGCTTGAAGCGGAGCCGACCCTGAACGTGCTAAGTCAGCGCTGTAGGGTAAAGACTGCTGATTGCTGCCTCTTAAGGTCTGTGCCACTTGCTGAGGCAGCGTTTCCTGCAGCCGACTCATTAATGCTTGCAAGAACTCCGCTATCATCTGCTGTTGGTTGCCAGGTAGCTGTCCTGCATAGCCCTGACGCTGTGACTCAAGCTGATGAATCTCTTGTACTAGTGACTCTCGCTGTTGGCGTAAAAGCTCTAGATCGGATTGAAGCGGCTGCATCACGTTGGCGCGCAGGTAGCCCATGTCTTGCACGATCGCCTGCAGCATTTGCTGTGCTGACAGTTCGTCTCGACCATAGGCCTGCGATCGCTCAGCTTGAGCCTCTAATGGAGGTGATTGGTAGGGCGATTGCGAGGAGTAAATGTCATGCGCCAGTAAGTCTGGCCTGTCTCCTGCTTGCCCATAGCTTTCACCAACGATCTGCCGTCGTTGAAAGGTCACTAGATAATTGCGCACACGCTCCAGAACTTGGCGCTGCTGCGTCACTTCTCCAGACACAACCCACGGAAGACGGGGCGTTGTTTTCTGGAGCACACCATCGATATCTGTAATGAGCGCTTGAATTTGATCCTTCTGAGAAGTCACAATGTAACCCCTGACGAGTACTGAGCAGAAGCGAGCTAGGAGACAGCTGCTATTCCTAATCTATTCCTAATTATTCCTAATCTATTCCTAATATAGTTAGGCTTCCCAGAACAGCCACAATTACGCCCGGACAAAACCTAAAAAGATTGACCTGAAACGGCGATCGCAGGTGTCGAAACAATAGTCTGATCGAACATGTAGCGCCGCTGCTGAACTGAGGCTGCGTTGGAAAAACAGTCTTAACGTTTGGTAACCTTCAACATTTAATAGCCTTACAGGACACAATAATGAAGAGGAAGGCTGGCTTCTTTTCGACGATTTTGGACTGTTAAAGTGGAGGCTACCTTTGGATCTAGCGGGCTGGCATTAACAGATCATCCTTGTTTTTAGGAGAGTTTGAAATGCCTTATGTCCACTATATCTGGACAAAGTGTACGTCAGGAACGTAAAAAAGTGACAAATTCCTGAAAATTGCTGCGCTAGAGCATTGGTCGATCGTGGCCAACCACACATGACTAAAACACGGCTCTGTTTAACCCCATCAAGCGCTTTTAGCCCAACTGTGACAGCGTTACGCAGTACCACAGCGAAAGCGATACTCGTTTGAGTGTGGCTACGCCATGGGGCGTTAGGGTTTGCCCTTGTGGGAAGCGGTCTAACGCGTTGATCCATCCCTTCCTGCGGTAAGCGACGACCAGAGCGCTTCTACAAGCGCTTGTAGTTAATTGGAGAGACACAGCAGTACGCTTGTCCAAACGGCAAGTCAGGATGCCTAACGTGTGAAGACAATGCAGTATTCAGCAATAATAACCAAATGTCATCAGTGCATTAGGTTATTATTGCTATGAATCTCATCTACTCGGTTTCACCGAACCTAAGCCTTAAAGGTTGATTTGTGTCACATGCTTGCTCGTTACAGTGATGTATACAGTGAAGTGATATAAATTTAGCCGCTAACAGTTCATAACTAAAGTTCCGATTGTTAGGGTCTGGTCTTTGTTCGGCAAGCAACCCTCTTTTAACGGTCTAGATTTTGGTTGCTTAGGCTAGCGTTAGCAAGGCTCTTAGCTTGAATGCCGACTTCATCGCCAGGTTTGTCAAAGTTTGTCAAACAACTTTGCACCCTTGCACTATCATTTACCCTGACTTGAGAATTTTGACGCGGCAGTCACATGGAAGATCGGTATAGTCCCAGAGATGCTCAAGCTAATATATCGATTCGCTCCGCTCCTTTTTTTGAAGGTCTCCCGGAAACAGTAGTCGAAAAAGCGACCGCTCAGGTTGTGATGCGGAGCCATCCAGCCAACCAGGTGATTTTGCTAGAAAATGATTGGGGAAGCTCGGTGTACTTTATCTTGAACGGCTGGGTCAAGATTCGTACCTACAATCTCGATGGTAAGGAAGTAACGCTCAACATCTTAGGTAAAGGCGAGCTGTTTGGGGAAATGGCACCTCTGGACGAGGTACCCCGATCGACCGATGTCATTACTCTCGCTCCTACCGTAATTGGCAACATGCCCGCGCAGGACTTTGTCAATTTACTGCACACCGAACCTCAGTCAGGCATTCGATTAGCGCAGTTGATGGCACGTCGCCTGCGGCAAGTTAATCGTCGCTTGCGGCTACGTGAATCTGACAGCACCTCACGCGTGGCAGACATTCTTTTGTTTTTGGCCGATGGACAAGGTAAAAAAGTTTCAACGGGTACTGAAATCCCGAACCTGCCCCACCGTGAACTGAGTAGTCTTAGTGGACTGGCGCGCGAAACCGTAACGCGAGTGTTGAGCAAACTAGAAAAGAAAGGGCTGATTGTGCGTGAACGCGATACGCTCACGATTCCCGACCCTCATGCACTCGAACGGTTGATGATCTAGCCTGAGTTGATGCGTTAATCTGGGCCGCTCAGCGGCTGCTTGAAAAGTACAGAAAGTTGCCATCCTGCCCACGGTTGGAAGGTTGGGCGAATGATATGAAACCCGTTAAAACGGCTAAATGCTCGCCCTATAAGCCTTTTAGTCTCTTTAGTAGACTTCAATTAGTGAGCCCGTGGTTTTAGATGACGGGCGGATGATGCCATGAGCGAGGACTGTTCAAGCATCCTCTAAAGTAAAAAGCGATCGAGGGCTGCCTTTAATTCTTCAATCTCAGTTTCAATCTTGCCTTCTTTAGCAGCGCGACCGATGCATTCCGTTAAGTGCTCATCCAGGATCATGCGGGCAACTCGATCAAGTGCTCCTCTGACAGCCGCAACTTGCACCAGCACATCTGGACAAGGACGACTCTCTTGCACCATTGTTTTGATGCCACGAATATGACCCTCAATGCGGGAAAG
The DNA here is from genome assembly GCF_003003795.1 of Stenomitos frigidus ULC18. Taxonomy (GTDB): domain Bacteria; phylum Cyanobacteriota; class Cyanobacteriia; order Leptolyngbyales; family Leptolyngbyaceae; genus Stenomitos; species Stenomitos frigidus_A. The sequence goes on from NZ_PVWK01000084.1 coordinate 226,417, forward strand.
ACGATTCAACACTCGCTTGAGTGACTCTTCACTATGGATATGCGTGTGTGTAGAGGCACTGTGATTGTGCTTATGGAGGTGAGCATCCTCTAGGCGATCGTGATCACGGCTGGTACGTTCAGAAGTTGCCATTGAGGTTGGCTAATAGCAGAATGGGTACTCAAGATTCTAGCCCAGGTCAAACCCTGGTTGACATCACGAGCACAGTTTGAGGGTTAGACTGTCAAAATAGATGTGATGTAGAGATATTTCAGCTCTGTTTGATACCAGTAGGTTGGTGCTATGCGATTCTCACCCCTTTCTCGCTTGTTCCGCCCCTTTATGAAGACTGTTCTGATGGGTGTGCTGGCAGTGACATTCATCTTTACGGCGCTGCCAGTCACACCCGCTCAGGCAGACGATTTACCCTTAGTCGCTGCTGTCAACCCGGCACAGCTAAAAGATGACGCTGGAAAGGGTAGCTTTGTAGCAAAGGCGGTCAATCAGGTCGGTCCTGCAGTCGTCCGTATCGATACAGAACGGACAGTTACACGCCGCGCCGCCCCCGATCCAATGTTGGAAGACCCGTTCTTTCGCCGCTTTTTTGGTGAAGAGGGCTTTCCGCAGTCGCCCCGCGAGGAGCATCTGAGAGGTCAGGGGTCGGGCTTTATTGTCGATCGTAGCGGTGTTATTTTGACCAATTCTCACGTTGTTAATGGCGCTGATAAGGTCACAGTAACGCTGAAGGATGGACGTACCTTCGAAGGAAAGGTGCGCGGTGCTGATGAAGTGACAGATCTGGCAGTCGTAAAAATTGATGGCAGTAATTTGCCCGTTGTCTCTCTGGGAAATTCTGACCAAATTCAAGTTGGGGACTGGGCGATCGCGGTTGGCAATCCATTGGGCTTGGATAACACCGTCACACTGGGCATTATCAGCACGCTGAAGCGCTCCAGTGCTCAGGTGGGCATCCCCGACAAGCGGTTGGATTTTATTCAAACTGACGCCGCAATTAATCCCGGTAACTCTGGCGGTCCGTTAGTGAATGACCAGGGTGAAGTGATTGGCATCAACACGGCTATTCGGGCAGATGCGATGGGTATTGGGTTTGCCATTCCTATCAACAAAGCGAAAACCATCAAAGACCAGTTAGCAAAAGGTGAACGCATTGTGCATCCATATTTGGGTGTGCAGATGACGATGCTGACTCCAGAACTCGCCAGACAAAACAATAGCGACCCCAATTCTGCTTTCATGGTGCCAGAAGTGACCGGCGTGATTGTTGTCCGTGTGTTGCCTAATACACCGGCTGCTAAGGCGGGTCTGCGACGGGGTGACGTGATCACTCAAATCGACGAACAGACGATTACAACAGCAGAACAACTCCAGACGATCGTGGAAAATAGTCGCCTGGGTCAAACACTGAAAGTAAAAGTGCAGCGCGGCGATGTGACGAAGCAATTGCCCGTTCAGACTGCTGAATTGCAAAACGCAGCCTAGAGCGATCGACCTCACTGTCGCAGTCGTTAAGCATCGGAGACAGCGCAGAGGTTCTGCGCTGTCTCCGATGGGCCATAGAAACGATGCTCTATCTGACTAGCCGACTAACACGCTCTCGAATAGCAAGTGTGATGAGGGAACGAATTAAGAAGAGTGTGCCCAGTCCAGCCAGCCCAAAGGCGGCGAAGGCCCATAGTTTATACGAGCCCACCAGTAAAACAGCACCAGACAGCAGCGAAAACCCAGTTAAACAAGCATAGATCAAGCTTTTAAGGGCGAGATTGATCGATTGGATCGCACGATCGGTTTCCAGCGATCGTGCCTGCAGTTCGAGTTCTCCTTGCTCTAAGCGTTCTTCCAGGCGTTGAATTAAGCGTTCTGTGGCATTGGGCTGGCGGAGCCTATAGGTAATATACTCACGCGCTTGTTTCGTCAATTCGCCAAGACCGCTGCCTTGTCCCTTTGCTACCGTAATGCTTTTCACAAATGGCTTGGCGGATTCCATCAGGCTGTATTGAGGGTCAAGGTCACGCGCAACGCCATCTAACGTCGTCAGCGCCTTTAGAATAAACGTCATTTTAGCGGGCAAGCGAAAGGGTTGCTGAGCAAACAGTGCCGAAACCTCCTGCTTTACCTGGCTAAATTCTTGTAGCGCGATCGGTTTTTCGGTAAAGCGTTCCAGCACAAAGCCCATGACGCGACGAATGGGCATCATATCTGCGACGGGTTCCAGCAGTCCCATCGTTGTAAGGGTATGAATGACCTGGTCGGTATCCTTGCGGAGGACAGCGAAAAAGGTTCGCACCATTTGATCTTTGTCGATCGACTTGACTTCTGCCATCATGCCGAAATCGTAGAAGATCAGGCAGCCATCGGGACTAACCGCCATATTGCCGGGGTGGGGATCAGCCTGAAAGAAGCCATCTTGCAATAATTGCTTCAAGTAAGAGCAAATACCGAGTTGGTTGACTTCTTTAACATTGATGCCGATTGCTTCCAGGCTTTGACGATCGTTAATCTTGATGCCTGGCACATAGTCCATCGTCAACACTTTCTTGGTGGTGTATTTCGGGTACACCTTTGGGGCAACAATGCGGGCGTGGTCACGAAAATTATGACGGAAACGATCGGCATTGATCGCCTCTTGCACGTAGTCGATTTCCTGGTACAGCACCTGGGCAAACTCTTCATAGATGGCATCCAGGTCATATTCCCGTGTCATAGGGAGATAGCGCTGACAAAACCGGAGCAAGCGCCGCAACACCCTGAAATCCAGGTCAAATAGTGTTTCAAGTCCGGGGCGCTGTACTTTAATAACCACCTCTTCACCCGTATGCAGTTGCGCTTTGTGCACTTGCCCCAGGCTAGCTGCCGCGATCGGTACAGGGTCAAAATCTCCATAGAGGGTATAAAGCGAACCACCCAGTTCAGCTTCAATGGTGGCAATTGCGTCATCAGCAGCAAAGGGAGGCACTCGATCCTGAAGTTGACCCAGTGCTTGAATGTATTCTGGCGGCAACAGGTCGCCTCGTGTGGAAAGCGCTTGCCCGATCTTAATAAACGTGGGGCCCAAATCAAGCAGTGTGCCCACTAACCACTGGGCGCGTCGATTGCGATGCTGCGGAAACCGACGGGCGATCGTGCCATCCCACCACAAATAGCCCATCAACCGCGCTGCGGACAGAAAGATGTCTGTCTGCCGTGCCAGCAGCGACTGCTTAGCACGTTGCCAACGAAGTGACTTAGGCGTGGCGGACTTGAGCATACTATCGACTATATTCCATTTAGCCTAACCGTTCAGAAAGAATGCTGTCCTGAATAGTACTGACTGCTTACTTGTTCCAGGAGCGGGGAGGGAGTCCGGAGTCCAAATTCACAAAGGCCGATGACTTCATGTCGTAAGCCGAGCCGTCTGCTATTTCTCTGATATTTCAAGTTTACTGGTTAGAACAGCGCCGGCAATAGATTGAGCAGGCTCTGCTGTCACGATGGTTATATGAGCCCATGCAATCTCGTCTAAGGCAATTCATGGTGGGTAAGGGTTTGCGGCAAGATGAGCGTCAAACAAGTTTCGTAGGTGTGTGCATCTTCAGTCACGCGGCTGGAGGCAGTGATATCACCATTCAAGTGCTGCACTAAAGATTTTACAAGTGCCAAGCCTAAACCAGTGCCCTGCACGGCATTTTGAGTCGCACCCTGACAGCGTTTGAATTTTTCAAAGATAAGGGGCAATTCATCAGGTGCAATGCCCTGTCCAACGTTGCTAACCGTCACGATAATCTGATCGCTCGGTGAATTTTTGCTTTGCGTGACATGGAGTTGAACGCGACTGTTGGGGTTGGAGTATTTGCCAGCATTTGTCAGGAGTTCAAACAGAACCCGCCGCAGGCTATCGCGATCGCTCAATAGGCGTAGCGATCGCTTGGGTAGCTTCGTTTCTAAGGTCAGCCCCTTGGACGACCACTTTTGTTGAAACTGCCTGATCAGATCCTGTATCAACGCTTTTAAATCAATTTCTTGCAGCTGAACCGCAACCTGATTCGATTCCAATTCCTGCAGTCCCAACAAGTCGTTGATAAGATTGGTTTCCTGAGCGCATTGCTGTTCCAAAATGTCTAAATAACGGATGCTACGCTCGCTGGACAAGCCCACTTGTCGTAACATGCGGATCGCCATCGTCATACTGGTGAGCGGTGTCCGCAACTCATGGCTGACGGTACTGAGAAACTCATCTTTCGCCTGGTTCAAATGCCGTAGCTGATCCAGTTGATAGCGGGTGCGATCGTACAGCTTGGCTTGTACTGATAAACTCTCGCGCAGTTCGGCAGTGCGCTTTTCGACTAAAGACTGCACCTGTCGTAGAGTCTCAGTTTGAATAATGGCAGTGCTGACTTGCATACTGACCAGCTGCACCAGCTCCAAATCTTCTGGCTGCCAAAGGCGGGGTTGATCTTGCTGGAAAACAAGAAAGCCTAACACAACGCCTTTGCTCTCTAAGGGCGCTAGTAGGATTGTCGGCAATGACTCTACGTGAAACGTTGTGGCAACCTGATTGTTCGAGTACGTTGAAGCAGCGACATCTGATTTTGATTGGGCTAGCTGTCCATTTGTCAGCATGGCGGGGCTGTCAGGATCTAGAAAGGCCTGTTGGCAGAGGGTACATTCTGATAACCAAAACGATTGGTTGGTGGTTGTGGTCTCAGCTTGAGTCGATACTGTTGAGGTCTCTTGATGGAGGGTTAAGGTCTCTCGATCAACGGCATCGCTAAGCCACTCGTGGGCAACGCTCACCCTAATTTTTGGGAGGTGCGCTTGAGCCCGGTTCCGGAAAAGAGGGTCCCAGTGTTTCAATCGCAACAGCATAGCTCGCTGCACTTGTAGCGCTTGAGCAGTCCCATCTGTGGCGAGCTTTAAGATGGCGCTGAGATCAGAGGCGTTGTGAATGGCCAATGTGAGTTGGTTGACCACTTGCTGATGCTGCATCTGCTGGCTGAGCTGATGCTGAAGCCGACGCTGTTCGATCGTGCTGGCAACCTGATAAGACACGGTTTGAAGTCCTGCGATTTCTGATTGAGTCCAGCGGTGGGGGCGTGATCGCATAAAACTAATGGCTCCATTCACACGGCCTTGAACATGTGTTGTCGTGCCTAAAACAGCAGCGACCTGTAACGGTAATGCCTGCAACGATGTGACAGGCTGCCAGATTTCAAGGAATTTACGTGCCTTTAATGCTGCTGTGTGATGGGTCTGTACAGCCTCAACAGACTCGATCGCGGTGGCGGATGAATCCGCTTGCCAATCCTCAAACATAGCAGGCATGGTCTTCAACGGCTCCAGGGGCAGTGGTGGTGCATCGGCTAACCAGTAAACGACTTGGGCAATGGCGTCTGTCGGATAGAGGAGAGCGATCGCACAACCATCTGCATTGAATGCATTGCCGAGGCAGGCGGCAAGGTCAGTCAGCATCTGGCTAAAATCGGGCTGACTTGAGGTGATTTGCAGCATCTGCTGCCACAGCGTGGTGAGGTTTGCAGGTTGCTGCATGTGCGAACTAGGGGCTTCTTCTGGCAAGACCACTCTGAGGGTGGGAGACAAGAATGAGCGCGGTCTTGTGACCACACTTAGGAACGTGGATTAAATAACCTGTAATTCTGGTTTAGCCGTGTAATTCCATTGCGGTAGAAACTCATCAAAGACAAT
>NZ_PVWK01000047.1 GCF_003003795.1 Stenomitos frigidus ULC18
TTAACCCAGAGAGAAAAGGAAGAAGAAAGAATAGGTTTTGAAAGAGTTTGAGCGCTTTTTATAAAGCAACAGCTCTAATGCCCACTCCTACACTAAATTGCGGATGACCACTTTTACGCTGAGTATGATGGAGACTGCGTAGAGCCAACCACACGATCGCCCCTCTCTGTGTTCAAAATCCCTCACCCTCTATCTTTTTTCTAAACACCCGATGAAATCTCTCTTTTGCAGCCAGGGGCACAACAATCCTGAAGAAAATCGTTTCTGTCGCTTGTGTGGTGAGAAACTGCTGCCTGTGCCAGTCGTCGTGCCGGGGGGCGGTATGACGAGTCAAACCGTTGGGTTGCGGTATCGGGTGCTGCGAGAGTTAGGGCAGGGTGGCTTTGGGCGCACCTACTTAGCAGAGGATACCAATCGGTTCCATGAGCTGTGCGTGCTGAAGGAATTTGCGCCGCAAGTGCAAGGTACCGAGGCCCTTCAGAAGGCTGAAGAACTCTTTGGGCGAGAAGCAGGCATTCTTTATAAGCTACAGCATCCACAGATTCCACGCTTTCGAGAGCTGTTTCAGGCAGATTGGCAAGGCAAAGGGCGGCTGTTTCTGGTACAGGACTACGTGGATGGTGAAACCTATCAAGCGCTGCTGCGATCGCGCCAGGCTCAAAAGCACTACTTCAATGAACCGGAAGTCACGCAACTGCTCTGCCAACTCCTTCCCGTGCTGGACTATATCCATCACAGTGGTGTTATTCATCGCGATCTGTCTCCCGATAATTTGATGCTGCGGAATGCCGATGGCTTGCCAGTGTTGATTGATTTTGGCGGCGTCAAGCAGGCGGCAGCGGAGGTGAATTCTCAGTTAGGTCGATCGCCAGCGGCTGTACCCGTTAACGTGACGCGTCTGGGCAAGATCGGCTACGCGCCAAATGAGCAGATGGATCGTGGCGAGGTCTTTCCCCACAGTGATTTGTACGCGCTGGCTGCAACAGTGCTGGTGCTGCTGACGGGCAAGGAACCCCAGGATTTGCTGGTCGGTAATCGTCGTCAATGGCAGCGACAGGTAAAGCTGAGCCCAAAGCTAGTTGCAGTCCTGAATCGGATGCTCGACCCCGATCCCGCAAAACGCTATCAGTCGGCGCAGGCAGTGATGGAAGCGTTGGGCGGCAGTCTGCCAGCCTCAGACGAGGATGAAACACAACCGCACAATGGCTACCGATCGCCAGCACCCTATCCAGCCACCCTGGCAGTGGCGCCAGCTCAGGTGGGATCATTTACTCAATCGTCAACTGTCTATCCACCGGCTAAGCGTCCTAGACGTGGATCTGGTTTGGGCGCGATCGCCCTCTTGTTTTTAGCCGCAGGCACTGCCTGGTTCACCTGGTGGATTGCCCACGACTGGCAGCCCACTAAACCCAAGCCTCAACCTGCAAAAACAGCTAACATCGACAACGCTGCCTCAGCGCCACAGTTCTCCCAGGCGGAGCAGAACCGCAAACAAGCGTTAAACCAGCGTCGTGAGGAGTTGGGCATTGACGCAGGCTTTCTCTCTACGTTGGTGAATGCCGCCTTTTATGCCAACTATCCCGATCGCAACGGAAAGCAACTCAGCAAGGATGCTGAGGATGCAGGTCTGCGAGCTGAATGGGACAAACTGGCGAATCAATGGTTAGATCGACTACAAACCATCAGTGCCGATGCTCGATCGCGCATGGGGAGCTATACCGAAGCCGATGTGCAGTCACGACAGGCAGCCGTCAACCAGCTTAACCTCAGCAGTCGGGCGCTGAATGATCTGACTGATGCACGCTTTTTCCACCTGTTTCCTGATCAACCACGCAAACAGAACCTTTTGAATCAGCCGATCGGTCAAGTTTGGCAGTCGATCGCGTCCGATCGACTGGATGCGGTGAAAACTGGCGCAGCATTGGAGACCATCAAATTCCCAGAAGGACGGTTTAACCAGCAAGTCAGTGGCACACTCAAAGCGGGTGAAGGTAAGGCATACATTGCCCAGCTAACTAAAGATCAGGTGATTCAGATTAAACTACAGACGAATCAAGCCACTCGCCTTTCCATCTATCCACCCACCAGCAAAGCCGCCGCTTTATTAGAAGATTCATCCAAAACAAGCTGGTCAGGCAAGCTAACAGAATCTGGCTTCTACGAAATGGTGGTTGTTTCCGATGCCTCTGGCTCAATCAGCTATGACGTGAGTCTTGCCGCTGCTGATAACATCTCCTCGCCTGACCCCGCACAGTAAGATAATTTCCCATGCATCCGTCTGTAGGCTCGTTCCAGGGAACGAGCCTACAGACGGTGCGCGATCAATCTGTTCTATACTAGATAGTCTTAAGTATCGGTATGTCCTATGGTGAGTGAAGTTACAGCGGTTTCTGGGCGCGGCATTCCTGTGGTTGGTAATGATATCGATACCGATCGCATTATTCCGGCACGATTTCTGCGTTGCGTGACGTTTGATGGGCTGGGTGCCGAAGTGTTTGCTGATGATCGCAAGCAAACGAATGGGCAACATCCGTTCGACCAACCCCAGTATCAGGGCGCAACAATTCTGGTAGTGAACAATAATTTTGGCTGTGGGTCGTCGCGAGAGCATGCACCGCAGGCACTCGCCAAGTGGGGCATCCAGGCTATCGTGGGCGAGAGTTTTGCCGAAATCTTTTTTGGTAACTGTGTGGCAATGGGTATTCCCTGCGTGACGGCTGATCGCGAAGCCGTGAAGCAATTACAAGCCGCGATCGCTGCCAACCCCGATGGTCCCGTTACCGTCAATTTAGAAACGTTAATGGTTCAGTACGGCGATATTTCAGTACCTGTAGTGATTGGTGAAGGCGTACGTCAAATGATGCTGAGCGGCACATGGGATGCCTGTGGACAACTGGTTGCTCAAGCCGAGCAGGTGAAAGCAACCGCGTCTCGCCTACCCTATGTGTCATGGAGCAAGCGGGCTAGCTAAACGCACGTTAAAACTCACGTAGCGAGAAGATCAGGGTTGCGATCGCCAGCAGCACGATAATGTAGAGAATGCCATAGCCAGCATTTTCTAAGAGCAAGTTGAGACCGGGCAGTTGACCATAGACTGCCTGGTTTTTTAGATCCAGCCGTGCCAGGTCGGGAAGGATCAGATAAAGGCTTTTGGTAAGATTCTCCACTGCCGGATTTTGACTGAGGGCACCCAACGTCACTAAGTCGCGGCTGAAGTTGCCCATAAAGTAAACCGCAAATGTGAGCAGCGTTGCCAAAAGTGAGCTGGTGAAGACACCAAACGCGATCGCCACAGCCGTCAGCAACGAAAGCTGAAGAAACAGATAGACGGACGAAACCAGAATGCTGCCGACTGGAAAGGCCACGCGATCGACGACTAAGACGGCCATATAAATGGCGGTCATGGCTGCAACCAATACTGCCAGCACTGCCGATAGGCCTAAATGCTTGCCCACAATCAACTCGGCGCGGCTGATGGGTTTGGCAATTAGCACCAGCACTGTGTGTTTTTCAATTTCTTTATTGATTAGTCCAGTGCCAACAAAAACGGCAATCACTAAGCCAAGCAAGCTCATGGCTGCCAAGCCAACATCGAGCAAAATCTTCTGGTCAGTGGTTGCCGCAATTTCGGGCAGCAAACGGACGCAAGCAATGAGAAAAAGAGCAAATAAGCCAATTAAATACAGAACGCGATCGCGCATCACCTCACGAAACACGTTAGTCGTAATAACTAATGTTCTAGCAGCGTTCATAACTTTAGCGGTTGCACCGATGGGTTTTAGAGCGTGGACGATGAAAGCAAACCATGATCAAATCCCCACATCTGGTTGTCCGGCCTTTGGAGTCGTCACAGCATCACATGTCACTCTGGCAATCTGAGTCGAAGTGACGGTTCGCGCTAGCGATCGTCGTGGATCAGATAGTCGAGTGATTTGACAGGGCTTCATCAAATAATACCCAGAACCATCAGCCGATGGGCCTTGCCAGATCGCCATCAGTTGAAGCTGATATTCTGTCCTTGGCAAGACCTGTCCGTCCAATTGCCACAGCTCATTTTCCTTGACTAGAGGCAGTCGGCTCATAACAGTTGCTTCTACTTGCTGCATTCTTGGCTTCAAGTCAAACAGCCATCGCTCCGCCTGAGACCAGGGTTGTCCATCCAACTGTTCTTTCACGATCGTCTCAGCCTGATCCAAAATCGTCGCGCCGCGAGACGACGGACGGTTACCGGTAAACTTAACCACAAACGCACTTCTGCTTAAATCCTCCGTGAGAAGGCTAGGATAATCAACCAACCAGGATTGCGTCAGAAAAAAGAGCTGAAACCAACAGCTCACAAGAAGGTTGGTCAGCAATAAAATCACGAGCTCTTGACGTCCAGCCGGGTCAGGGGTTTTGTAATGAGGCCCAACCGCAATAAATTTTGGTAAGGCGGCAATGATGGCTGAAATCGGTGGCCAACAGATGAAACCAATGGAGATGCGATTCTCCGGCAACTCTGAAAACAGCAGCAGACAGACTAATGCGCCTGTAATCCAGGGCCCTAGCCAGATGCCATTGACGGTTAAGCCCTTTTTAACATTAATCTTCAGCTTAAAGACCTCGAACTTCTCTTCATGCAGAAACCAATGAACGCCCGGAATGAGAAAAAACCAGGCACAGGTGGCAATAAAACCTTGAATAAAGAGGCTCTCTGGCAGGAGCGACATCGCCCAAGAAAAAATGCTAATCCAAAGCAGCGATTGCCAGGAATCTGGTTTCGGTGGCGTCAGAGTTTTACGTAACTCCTTAAAAATTTCGTCAATGCTGAGGATGGAAAGAATAAGATTGCCAACGGCAAGTCTAAAGACTAGATTCGCAATAATAACAGTGAGTAACACCACCCAAAAGACCGTTTGCCAGGAGTCAAAGCTGGGTGGAATCAATGCTCTGAAGAATTGTCCTAAAAAGTTAAAGAAATCTGCCATGCGACCTAAAGCGACCTAATGAGAAATATAAGACTGTTCAATTAAACGAAGGAAGAGCAGCAGCAGAATCACGCTAAAACTAACAGCATTGGCAACAAGAACGGCATAAACTCTACTATTGCTCCGAAACCCAATCAATGGCCCTTGCCGACCGCGGAACCTTACAGGCTTTGTTTCGATCGCGTTGGTTGGCTTCTGGTTCTTTTCTAAGAGAAGCTCCAATAAATCTAAGCCCTTTAGCTTAATCAAAAAGGTACCTAGAAACATACCCAGCGTAAACACTACCAGGACAGGAGCCACATTCAGCAGCAACGGATCGGTATTAAAATGTTCAAAAAAGATAAAGCTGATCAACTGCATGCGCCACGTCACAGGTAGCAAGGGCTGGCTAATAAAAAAACACAGCCAACCAACAAAGGTGGAAAGCAGATTGACGCTGATGGCATACTGCATGCTGGTTTTGTAGTCCAAACTCAGCGTTCTGTAAAGAACCAACGCTTCGAGGGCGATCGCAATCAACAAAAACAGCGCTTGAAAAACCACTGCTCGGAGTGGCAGAATCTCAAAAACCATTACTCCTTTCCTTCAAGGGCTGGTCAGGCGCTTATTGACAATTGATCAGTACCAATATGATCAGTATCAGTATTTTAGCCATGCCGACCGCTATTGCTTGATGTTAGACCAATAATTTTGCTGCCATTTGGGTGCGATCGCGCATGGTAAACCTGGGAAGTGCATGATCGTCCACGCTGACTGAATTTACAGCGGTTTTCAGATCAGTAAGCGACAGGCTTTGGGTGTCGGGTGTGATTAATTCAAATGAAACCGGCTGTAAGTAAAGAGCAGATCCCAAGTGCACGAGATCGCCCCTGCCAGCTCCTGACTCTGCTGTGGCATGGCAAAGATCATGACTCCTACCTCCCAACTCCCGACCCCATCCAGTGAATCATAAAGACCCCACCGAGCGGAATCTGCAGCGTCCCCAGCGTGATGAAAAACGGTTGGGGCTTAGACCTTCAACTTACAGTTGATCTCCCAGATCGACACAGGCGACTGGCAATTTTGAAGGTTTATAATGACGATCGTCCCTCGGTCTCCGTAGATCTAACTAGCTGGGCAGCCCAAACTGAAGGTTGGAATGGGGCAGATCTGGCGCTCCTGAGCAACCAAGCGGCACTGGAAGCCGTTCAGCGCTATCGAGCAGCAGATTGCACCGATCAGTCCACAATACAGATATTTACGGATGACTTCCTAGCCGCTTACCAATTACTGTCGAAACAACGTCAGTCGGTCTAGTGTTTCCCATTGGTGATTCTCGACGCATTCCCTTGATTCGGTTCCCTCTGAATCAAGGGAATGCTTTTCTTAAGCACTTTAAATTTCTCCACCATTTCGCCGTGCTACCAATGATCCCTGGACAGACATCCGACCTTGTACGCCAACATGCTCTCGCCACATTGACCGCTACGTTTATGGCGCAAGGGCACCCAACAGAGTATGCCAAGCAGATGGCAACTGCTGCCATTTTTCAAACCGATCTGGAACTACGCAACGCACAGCTGACGCATCTCTTGGGCTGGCTTAAGCAAGAGCACAGCGAACTTTACTCGCAGGCGTTAGGTCACTTAGAAAGTACCCGCGAAGCCTTTGAACAACGCCTACAAAGCGGTAGCTAGCTGCTTCAGTCGTCTCAGATAGCAGCGCGCCTAAAGCGGAGGAGCGGTCATCACAATGCAGGTCAGATGTAGCGGCACCTTGGCTGAGGAAAGTTAGCTGACTTTTTGATGTCTACGTATTAGTCGATCAGTTAATCGATCACTTAGCTTTAGCAGCAACAGCATTACCCATATACATGCCTCTCGCTGGGCTTTTCCACTTGCCTTTCGTCTTACCAACCGAGAGGATGTTGCTAAGAGAGCTCTTAGCCCGTTGATAGGAGTCGTTGGACAAGCCGTGATATAGCTCAGCCATGATAGCGTCTGTATTCAACGGTTTTGTAGCGTTCTTTAAGATTTCACCAACGGCCTCAGTCATTGATTTGTCTTGAAAGCCAGTTTGCAAAAACTTCTGAAAACCAGATAAAGGCGCTTTACTTGCCTCACTGCTGGGTGCGGTCGATCGGACTGGCTTTTCTGCCTTAGCAGTACTAGGCTTTGCAGCCGCAAGTTTAGTGTCCTGCTTTGGCTTTGAGGACTGACTTTGTTGCCGTTTCCCCCGTTTTGGTGGTGCTGACGTAGCAGCATTCGGCACGGATGCTGCTGCTGGAGCAACAACCGATGAACCTGTTGGCGCAGCCGCACTGACAGTTGGATTGTTGCCATTTGCAGCAGCCAGTTCTGCTGGTGCAGGCGGTGGTGCTGTAGCCTGACTCACACTGGACAATACAGCTTCTGCAACGGAGGAGGCGCTGACTTCACTGGCACTTGCTGTAAGCCCCGGTGTGGAAGCGGTATAAGAAGGTGCTATGCCCAGCCCCGCTGCTTCAGACAGTAAGGTTTCAATGCCTTGAAGTTGAATCGTCTTTTGCTGGACTTGCTCGTTCACCCAATGGAGTTCGTGGCTCAAGTGTTCTTTCACCTTCTGCAATGATGCCACAAAGGCAACCGCCTCATCTTTAGCTAACGTTTGCAGATAAGAAACATGAGAATTAGCCACAACAAAATCCTTGACTAGTTGATATTTTTGATTCTACTCCACACTTCCATCATCGGCACACCGAATCGATGAATGATTTTACGGGGCTTTTAACACGGCAAAATGCTGATTAAAGCTTCGTTTCTATTATCAGCACCGCGATCGATGGATGGTTTTATGAGGCTTCTGAACATCATAGAATGCTGATAGAGGGTTTCTATTGGGATGGTGAGAAGCCTTCTAGTATCAGCCCATGATCAGCAGTCGGATCAAAGACGATCGCTCACTACTGAATGATTGAGTCACTGCTTGAGTCGCGTTCACAAATAATTTGGGACGGCTGAACACATTAGGACGACTGTACACAGTGATTTGTGCCGACATTACCGACTAACACACGCGATTCATGACGCTATTGCACGCCAGGATAAAGCACACGTTGGGGAGCTTGGCACTGTAGAACGACGAAGCGGGAACCATACACTGTTTTTTCTTAACAACCATATGGATTTCATTGCGTAAGTGCCGCTGTCCGTTCAATTGAGACAGGTGCTTGACTCTCTGACACCTTTTATACGCGGCTTATTGCATCTCTGTATACATTCACAGTGGCTGATAATGATGGGCAAATGCTAAGGTCTGGGGCATCGTTTGATCGGTTTGGGGGATAAGTCGGTGGCTTTATTTGGGCTGAACCTACAGATGATACGCCTCATGCTTACCCCTGATTGGATGAGTACTGATCCACAGTCGTTGCTTTATGGAAGTGCGATCGCCAGTCTGTTGCTACTGTCTTTGTCTCTTGTGTACAAGCTTCAACGGCACAAGCAATTAAGTGAACGACTGCTTGAACAAACACAAAACGAACTCAAACGTCAAAACTGGGATCTGGAACACCATGTTCAGCAGCGCACGGCTGCACTGCAACATCTTACCGAGCAGCAGCAGGCGTTGGCAGAGGTCATTAGTAAGATCCGGTCTTCACTAGAGCTAGACACCATTTTTAAGCTGGCAGCAACCGAAGTGCGTCAATTGCTTAATGTCGATCGTGTCGGTGTCTTCTCTTTCTACCCTGACTCCGGCTTTAACGACGGCGAATTTGTTTCTGAGTCAGTGCTGCCTCCCTATCCATCTGCTTTAGACATCCACATCCATGACCGCTGCTTTGGAGAAAAGTATGCGGCTCTTTATCAGAAGGGTCACATCCAGGCAGTAGCAGATATTCTTACGGCAGGTTTAGCAGACTGCCATGTTTCAGTCCTGACTCAGTTTCAGATTCGAGCCAATCTGATTGTGCCGCTACTCAAAGGCGATGTGCTGTGGGGACTGTTATGCATCCATCAATGTTCTGGTCCACGGGATTGGCAAGCAGCCGAGATCAAATTTGTTAGCCAAATTGCGACCCAGCTTGGTGTGGCGCTTTACCAGGCAGACCTTCTCAAGCAGACGCAACAGAAGACGCAGCAGCTAGAGCAAACCCTGCAGCAACTACAGCTCATGCAGCTTCAACTGGTGCAAAGTGAGAAGATGTCTTCCCTGGGACAGCTAGTGGCGGGCGTTGCGCATGAAATCAACAATCCTGTCAACTTCATCTATGGCAATCTTGCCCATGTTGATCATTACACGCAGGATTTGATCGATTTATTGCAATTCTACGAAGAAACCTATCCATCCCCAGCAGCGGCAGTGCAGGGAAAGATGACATCGATTGATCTGGATTTCATCATGGCAGACTTGCCCAAATTATTAGCATCAATGAAAGTGGGTACAGACCGCATTCGTGAAATCGTCTTGTCGTTACGGAACTTTTCGCGGTTAGACCAATTTGAAGTAAAACCGGTAAATCTTCACGAAGGCATTGACAGTACGCTGATGATCCTGCAGCATCGCTTGAAGCCAATGTCCAGTCAGCCAGGGATTGAAGTGATCAAGCAATATGGTGCATTGCCGCCTGTGGAGTGTTTTGCGGGTCAGTTAAATCAGGTATTCATGAATCTGTTGTCGAATGCGATCGATGCGTTGCAAGACGGGTGGATCGACTCTGAAAGGCAAACATTGGAACGCAAAGCTGGCGTGATCACCATTCAGACACAGGTGCTTGACTCAAACCGAGTCCAAATCTTGATACGAGACAACGGCCCTGGCATTTCAGAGGCGGTTCAGCGCAAATTGTTTGATCCGTTCTTCACGACAAAGATTGTTGGTAAAGGGACTGGGCTGGGGCTTTCTATCAGCTATCAAATTGTTGAACGACATGGCGGAACCCTAAGCTGTGTATCAGCACCTGGGCAAGGAGCAACGTTTTACATTGAGATTCCCGTCACGCAAGCATCCGGCAAAGGGCGCTCTGACAGCCACAAGACAGAGCTTGTTTCTTAAGGTAGGCCAACGCTCAATCAGTTCTTGTATAGCTATAGCCATACTGGTTAGGACGGGGTGCAGGGGTAGAAACCCTGACTGGGGGCACGCCCCCACTCCCCCTTTGATCCCAATGTCCTAAGCTTTGTGACAACAGCCATAACAGAACTCAACGAAATGTGTGATGATTAAATTAGTTAAAGGTTAAGCGAATGCCAGCCCTACCGTTTTTCTCTTAAGCTATGCTGCGACCATCCCCACAAGCTGTACTCCTAGTTGATGGCTACAACATCGTTGGGTTGTGGGCTGATTTGCGGGAGGTGCGCGATCGCGATGGCCTGGAGCCCGCACGCCGACATCTCATAGAGGCACTGACAGGCTACAGCGCCTTTCAAGGGTTTGACACCCAGATTGTTTTTGACTCGCAATATCGAGAGACGGGCAGTAACCGCGAAATCATCACGCCCAATTTATCCGTTCACTACACAGATTTTGGGCAAACGGCAGATACCTATATTGAGAAAGCATGTGCTGACTTTCGGTATGACATGCGCAAGTTTCAGCAACGGCTGATTGTGGCAACATCTGATCGGGCACAACAGCTAACGGTGGTGGGTTACGGGGCTGAGTGGCTGTCAGCCGAGCGGCTGGGTGCAGAAGTTGAGGCGATCGCACGTCGAGTGCAGCGCCAGCAAAAAAACTCTAAAAAGCCCTCTAGCCGTTTCCTTGCTCACGCCTTAGATCCGGCTGCTCAACAGCAATTGTCAAAGTTACGCTTTGGCAAATTTTAAAAAACTCTAGCTGAATGCTTGTCAAATGAGTCAAATTATCGGTACTATGGGATGCGCGACGTAGAGCATTCCTCAGTAGCTCAGTGGTAGAGCGATCGACTGTTAATCGATTGGTCGCAAGTTCGAATCTTGCCTGGGGAGTTTGACTGAAGGATGAGGGATGAAGGATGAGTTGACAGCCTTGAATCCTTCTAGTAAACAGCTACTGGGCTATTGGTCGCTTGATCCAGCGATCACATTTTTGAATCACGGTTCATTTGGAGCCTGCCCTTTGCCTGTGTTGGCGGCGCAAGAGCGTTGGCGATCACGAATGGAGCAACAGCCGCTCCAGTTTTTTGGTCGGGATCTGGAAGCGCTTCTGGATCAGGCTCGTGCTGAGTTAGCGGCCTTTGTGGGTGCTCACTCAGAGGATTTGGCCTTTGTACCGAATGCAACGACGGCAATTAATACAGTCTTGCGATCGCTTCAATTTGCACCAGGTGATGAACTGCTCACGACGAGTCAGGAGTACAATGCCTGTCGCAATGCGCTCCACTACGTGGCAGACCGGTATGGCTTGACGATTGTGGTCGCAGAGGTACCGTTTCCCATTGATGCGCCAGAACAGGTGGTAGAGGCGATTGTCGGCTGCCTTTCTGCCAAAACCCGACTGGCACTTATTGACCATGTGGTGAGCCAGACGGGGCTCGTTTTTCCGCTAGCTGAACTGGTGCAAGCACTTACTCATCGAAGCGTTGAGACGCTGGTCGATGGTGCTCATGCGCCGGGAATGATGCCCCTGGATCTACAGGCTCTTGGGGCTACGTATTACACAGGTAATCTGCATAAATGGGTTTGCAGTCCGAAAGGGGCAGCTTTTTTATACGTCCAGCGCGATCGCCAAACAGCCATTCGCCCGCTCACGATCAGCCACGGTGCCAATTCTCCCCGCACCGATCGCAGTCGCTTTCGGCTGGAGTTTGACTGGACTGGCACCGATGACCCAACTGCTTACCTGTGCATTCCAGAGGCAATCCGTTTGATGGGATCGCTGCTGCCTGGAGGGTGGGATGAGCTGATGGCAAGAAATCATGCGTTGGCGATCGCGGCTCGTCAGGCACTCTGCGAAACGCTCAAGCTAACGCCACCCTGCCCCGATGCCATGCTTGGCTCCTTGGCAGTGCTTTCGTTGCCCGACGGTAATCCCCAGGGTCTACAAGATGCCTTGCTAGAGCGGTATCAGATTGAGGTGCCCATCGTTCCTTTCCCGACTTCTACTAGCCGCTTAGTACGCATCTCAGCACAGGTTTACAATCGACTGGAGCAATACACGTTTTTAGGGACGGCGATCGCAGCGTTGCTGCATGAAGAAATCAGTCATAGTGTAAACAAATAAAACTGAAAAGCTACGTTTGTTTAAATAAAATAAATCGTTAAGGGAACCCACCTTGGCATTCGCTTAACAGTGAAGTCCGTTGACAGACTCAGACGACCTTAGCTGCTTGCCTAACACTGGTAAACATTGGCACCGATGAATACACAATTCTCAGGAGGCTTTCGGGTCTGGCATCAGAAAACGCCTTGTCTCTATTTTTTACTTCCTTTATCCTGAAGATCAGTTCTTTGCACTTTTGTATCGTTCGCCTTTTCAGATTCGGACGTTTAGATTCACACGGTTCTTTACCCATTCAAATCAGAGGTGCTACATGAGCGCATGTCCTTGCTGTGGTGAAGTATTGCTACGCCATGTCCGCCATTCTGAAGTTTATTGGTTCTGCACTCATTGCTGGCAAGAAATGCCAGTTCTAGCGTTAGACATAGCGAATACTCATCGCGACTTTCCCAAGCGATTGGGGTTGAAAGCTCTGCTGGCTTCGCGATCTCAGCTCATAGGTTAGCTGAAATAATTTTGGTGACATTTTTAAGAAGGAGCCCAATCCATATCGTATAGTACGCATGCTTATGCCGTAGTTCGCTATTGAAAGCCATTAAGCATGAACTTACCTTTTATTCTCGATATTGGTATTGGGCTATTCTCTATTTACTTAACCCTGAGCCTTTTTGCCTCTGAACTTCAAGAGCTAATGACCACGGTTTTGCAGTGGCGAGCACAGCACCTCAAACAGTCGATCGAGACGCTTTTAGCTGGCGAAAGTAAGCCTATACCCAATCAAACCGCAGCAGAGATTCAGATCGTTCGCTCTCAGATTGTTCATTCGAAAGAACTGGCTAATCAGCTCTACAAACATCCGCTGATTCGCTCACTCGACCATGAGTCGAAGGGCTTAATTGGACGTATCGCTGAGCAAGTCAGTCAATGGACAAATACAGCCAAAATATTTTCAGGGAAAGCGAGCGGCCCCTCTTATCTACCTTCAGATGTATTTTCTGTTGCTTTATTAGAAACATTGAAAACTGGAGAAGTGGCTCAAACGCTGAGTGAACAGAAGCTGAAGAAATTTGTTGATGGAACGTTAATAAACTCTGTTGTTGAAATCATTAATTTTTTGAGGCACGGTGCAGCAAACGAATCATTGCTAGACCGTGAACTGCAAATGTTTCAGGCTGAAGTGCATGGCCTTATGCAAGCATTTAGCAACCGCCAGACACCTCTAACGGATAGCTTTAATCAGATAGCTAGTGCGGTCAAGCGTTTTCTTTTAGCGTCTGAAGCGGTGCTACCTGATCACGATTCTCAAAGCCATGTATTCCTCAAGCAACTAGCCGCGATCGAGCAAGAGATCCCCAGTTTATTGAAGCAAGTAGACCCCAGTATTGTCGAAGTCATGTCTGAACTAAACAATATGGCGTGGGTGGTGGAATCGTTTCAAACAGCAAAGGGTGACTATCAAACGATCGTTGAACAACTGCCTGATAAAACCTTGCAAAAACGCTTCCAGGCTGGGTATGATTTGATACATGTTGTGAACCAGACCGTAAAAGACTCAAGCCAGGGGCAAGACTCGTTTCAGACTACGCTGACTCACCTTGTGCCTAATCTGCGCGATAGCCTCACGATGCTAGCGAAGCAAGCACAACAAAAGATCGAGACACCCGATCAGGGCGCGAACCAGTTGCAAAAAGAAGTGGCGCTTTGGTTCGATCGCTCGATGGATCGTAGTGCTGGTGTCTATAAACGCAACGCTAAAGGCGTCGCAATCATCATTGGCTTGCTGATTGCTGTTATTACTAACACCGATACGCTACATATCATCAATCAACTGGCACAAGACTCAACCCTTCGCGACGCCTATAGTCAAGTAGCTAGTGAGTTAGTGAGTCGCAATCCTAGCGCGATCGTTTGTCTGCAAGCCGAGCAGGGCGAAGCGGCCCAGGTAGACTGCCTGAATAATGAAATGATGGCTTTGCATAACACCATTAACAGCATCACCAACGTGCCGATCGGCTGGAATGCCTCCAATTGGCGGCAGCAGTGGCAGTCTCAACCAGAAGGAGCCTGGTTAGGTAGTCTTAAAATCTTAGGTGGTTGGCTGGTCAGCGCGATCGCCATTTCGATGGGTGCGCCCTTCTGGTTTAATTTACTCAACAAAGTAATCAACGTCCGTAACAGCGGCAAACCCCCAGCCTCAACCAGCCAGACTCAATCAAGTTCTAGTTGAGGAGAGAGGGATGAGGGGATGAGGGGATGAGTTTTGAGTTGAAAGAGAGGAGGGAGGTGAGAGGTGAGAGGTGTGAAGAGAGTTTAGCCTTTAGCCTTTAGCCTTCCTACTCCCCACTCCATACTCCCTACTCCCCACTCCCTACTCCCAATTTCATAACCGCTCCCCAATTCGCGCTTAAATAGATGAAGCCGTTTCGCTGTAATCGTTTACGTGACTGAATCGAACAAGCCGACTCGTTCTCTGGCAAAAGTCGCTGGAATTGTGGCGGTTGCCACCTTCATCAGCAAGATTTTTGGTCTGGTACGACAGCAGGCGATCGCGGCTGCGTTTGGTGTGGGTCCTGCTTATGGGGCTTACAACTTTGCTTACGTCATTCCAGGTTTTTTGCTGATCTTGTTGGGTGGTATTAATGGGCCATTCCACAGCGCGATCGTGAGCGTCCTGGCAAAGCGTAAGCAGAATGAAGTCGCGCCCATCATGGAGAGCATTACAACGTTGGTCGTTGGCCTTTTGCTGCTCGTGACGATCGGGCTTGTTATCTTTGCCGACCCTTTAGTGCATCTGGTTGCACCAGGACTATACATCACCCAGGCACAAGCAGCAGCGCAAGGCACCGATGCCGCTACGTTTCAGGTGCTACAGCAAACTAAAGAGATTGCGGTGCAGCAGTTTCGCATCATGGCACCGATGGCAGTGCTGGCAGGGCTGATTGGGATTGGCTTTGGGGCTTTGAATGCGGCTGATCAGTATTGGCTACCGTCGATCAGCCCGCTGTTTTCGAGCGTAACGATGTTAATTGGTTTGAGTGGGCTGGCGCTCTATTTGGGCGATAAAGTCGCGTTGCCACAGTATGCAGCTTTGGGCGGGGCGGTGTTGGCATGGTCAACGCTGGCAGGAGCGGTGTTGCAGTGGTTAGTCCAGCTTCCAGCCCAGTGGAAGTCAGGGATTGGGGGCTTTCGGCTGCGCTTCAACTTCCGTCAACCGGAGGTGCAGGAAGTCATCAAAATCATGGTGCCAGCGACATTTTCGTCTGGCATGATGCAAATTAACGTCTGGACCGATCTGTTTTTTGCGTCCTTCATTCCAAATGCCGCAGCAGCCGTGTCTGCAATGGGCTATGCCGGACTGCTGGTGCTTACTCCCTTAGGCATTCTCTCCAATGCGATTCTGGTGCCGCTTCTGCCGACATTTGCCAAGCTGGCTGCGCCCGAAAGCTGGCCAGAATTGAAGGTACGCATCCGCCAGGGATTGCTAACCACCGCTGCTACCATGCTGCCCGTGAGTGCGCTCATGATGGCGCTGGCGTTTCCCTTATCACGCGTCGTCTACGAACGGTACGCCTTTAAGGTCGAAGATTCATCTCTGACGGCTTCAGTGCTGGTTGCTTATGCGTCGGGTATGTTCTTTTACCTATCACGAGACGTCCTGGTGCGCGTGTTCTACGCGTTAGAGGATGGCGATACGCCCTTTCGCATTAGCGTCGTCAATATTTTTCTCAACGCCGTATTAGATTTCTTCCTGGTGAAACCGCTGGGCGCTCCGGGTCTTGTCTTAGCAACGGTAAGCGTAAACGCCATTTCGATGGTGGCGATGCTGTGGATCTTAAACCGTCGCCTGGGTGGATTACCGCTACGATCGTGGTTTGCCCCTCTGATAGGGCTGACGATCGGCAGCGTGATCGGTGGCTTTACGGCTTGGGGCACACTACAGGCCAGCCAAAGCATTCTGGGACAGAATGGTCTTCTTCTCTTGCTCTTCCAACTTTGCCTGGCGGGAGCCTTAGGGCTAGGTGTTTTTGTGCTGATTGCTACTCAACTCAAAATACCGGAGGTAAATCAAGTGGTCGATCGTTTGAAGCAACGTCTTTTCAGGCATTAAAGGCTTCAAGTTTTGAGTGCCTCTAAATCAACTCAAAACTTGAAACTTGAAACTTAAAACTTCCTAAAGCTTTCGCTGGAATTCCTCCAGCAGATCAATTAAGTTAACCTGGCATTGCATCGGTAGTAGGTCTGCCAGGGGTACTTCGCGTTTTCCACCACCCAATTTCACGGGAATTTTCTGTAGCACCTGAACCACATCTTCTTCCACAATGGCTTTAGCTGTAACCATCGGATAGAGTTGCTCTGCTAGCACCGTGTGGAGATGGGCATTGGACAGGTAAAGATGCCACTTTGCCACATCGATATAGATATTTTCGCCAATCTCAGCAGCAAGCGCTTCGATCGCTTCGGTAGAACTGGTTTGTGCCATTGCAGTAACCTCCAGATTTTTCTTGATGAGCGGCTATTAAGCAACAGTAGCGCTCTGATTGTCATAAGTAGTCTCATGTGCCGTAAGCAGACTCTCACAATCAAACAGCATGACTGTTGAGTAGGATTGGCATCAAAGCGTTTGCAGATGACTGGTAATTGGCTAAACGGTAAAGAGTGCAACCGATAATGACCGATCAACCCTTTACCAGCCATCTCTATGAGCCTTATTTGTTTGCTTTAGGTGCACCTGCCGAGACTTTTGGCTTGAAACCTGTACCAGCGTTGGTGATAGTGGGGATCGGCTCCGAGTAGTTGGCGATCGCAAAAATGAAGACCGCATGGGCCACTAGAAAGGCGCCCCAGCCGAGCGTGATCCAGGGAGTCCAGGGCAGCCCTCCAGGCGTATCAAGTGGAGACGTCTTTTCACCTAGAAGGCGGAAAAACCAGAGGCCAGAGTTTGTAGCTGCAAAAATAGCCACATGGATCGCAAAGTTCATGCGATCGTCCAACTTACGGTAAGCGGGATCATTACGATCGGGTTGACGGGGCCAGCGAGGAGGCATAGGTCGTGAAGCTGCTATGAATAATTGAATTGCTCAGTCTACTTCTAGAGTAACGAAGCAAGCCTCTGAATGATCAGATTTTTTAGGGTTTAAGCGAGCAACCTGGATCATGCTACAGTTTGCAGCTCGATGTTCTATGCTAATAGCCATATGGGTTACGACAGGATGTAGGGGTGAAACCCCTGGCTAGAGCAACGCTGCTTCACCCTTTGATCCCAATGTCCTAAGCTCTGTGGCAACAGCGATACATAGCTAAAGACGTAGCTAAAGAATTGATTAAATTGCTGCTCAAACTAGACTCTGCTACCCAATGAGTAAGGTTAGAATTCAAGCAGAGATTACTGCCGCCCTCACACCGGACTAAGTTTGTGACCATCGCACGTTTTTTTCGTGGAACGACGCTCAAGCGCCGCCTGACTCATTTGGCGATCGTGGTTCTTCCCGATGAAGCATCCGCCTTCCAGGCCTATCGCTTGCTTCACTACCACGGCATTTCCCCAGAAAATCTAGCGATCGTGGGTGAAGGTTACAGCAGCCCCGAACGGGTTGGCTTAATGGCACCGCTACACATTGCGTTCCAAAAAGCCCGTAGTTTCGGTGTTACGGCTGCTTGCTCAGGCATCATTCTGAGCTTAGTTGCTTCGCTAGTCTTAATGCCAGGGTGGAACACAGCGCTGGTCGTGCTCATAACAGGGGTTCTTAGCGGTAGCTGTGCTGCCATTCTGGGTGGCTTGTTTGGCTTCTTGGGGGAAGGCAGTACCGCTAGCATTTACCGTCATCACCTGAACCACGGACGCTACTTACTACTCATTGAGGGACCCGAAAAGCTGGTTCACTCGGGGCAGGAGGTTCTAGGCAATTATTCAGCTACCAGCCTGTATTAGGAGGCAGAAGAGTTGGAGACTACGCTAGCCTTCTAAGCATGAGGCGAATCATTGCGACATAGATAAAGGTTTCAGCAGTCTCTGGCAAGACTTCGTAGTCTTTGGCTAAGCAGTGTGACCAATGGAGCCAGCCCCACGTGCGTTCCATCACCCAGCCACAATGCCGCCCTAGAATTTCTGTAGAGCGGCAAATTGTTTGTCAATTCCGACAAATCATTTGTCAATCTCATTGATCGCCTAGACTCCTTCTACACTAGCACTTTCAACCGCTCTGAAGCTTCAAACGTATGAGCAACCGATAACGACAAATTCCATGTCCATTCTTAAGCCTTCCGACGAATTCTACGTCCTTTCTTAAGTTGAACGACATAATCTTTGTCCATTCTTCAGCAGCCTGATATGGTATTTTTGTACTATTTAGTAACCGCTTATGTCTCCCCATCCAACAGGGTTTGAGATTTCAGTGGATGATGAGGACTTGTTTGTCACACAGGAAGGCGATGAGGACCTTGCAGAAGAACCATCTGATAATGCTTTAAGCGAGCAGAACTCCAGTTTCTTCCTCGAAGATAAGCCAATGGCATTCCTCGATCAGCGGTTTGTAGAGGATGACGAACTCAGGCTATCGGGTGAACAACGACTCAAGCTAGAAATCATTCGCAGCTTACGGGAACCTTGCGATCGCTTGGCTTACGGCAAGAAGTTAAGCGAAGCCGCTAAGAAGCTGGGCAAATCTGAACGCACAGTCAGACGGTTGATCAAGGCTTAGGAAAGTGCCGGTCTGGCTGTCTTGGAACCTCAGGATAGAGCGGACAAGGGACGACCGCGTAAGAGTGAGTATTGGTATAGCCTCAGCGTCAAAACTTACAAAGCGGGTAATCGGGGGAGCGATCGCATGCCCCGATTACAGGCGGCTGAAGCGGTAAAAGTGCAGGCTTAGGAGCTAGCCAAAAAAGAGTTGAAGGCTGAGATTACCGCGTTAGAGGCACAGGGCTTAGAAGGTGAAGTGCTCGATCGGGCTAGTGGCAAGTTGATTGAGTCCAGGGGCCAAGGACAGGGCTTTCAGTACTGGGAGAAATATGGTAGACCACCCAGTACAAGGACTGTAGAACGATGGTTGAAGCCCATTGAGGAGAAAAGGTATCAAGCAAGTAACAGTCGTAGCCCCGGTTGGCATAGCTCAGAATTGGTTCTGAATACGCGAGACGGTCAACAAATTGCGGTTAAGTCTAGTAATCAGGTTTGGCAGACGGATCATACAAAAGCGGATGTGCTGCTGGTGGATGAAGAAGGGGAGGAAATTGGTCGTCCTTACCTCACCACGGTGATTGATTGCCACTCTCGCTGCATTGTCGGGATTCGCTTAGGACTGGCAGCACCCAGTTCTCAGGTGTTTGCTTTAGCGCTCCGTAATGCGATTGGCTCAATAGGGATTCCAGGGAGTTAAGCAAGTAGGTTCTCCAACAAAGCAGTGAGTAAAACTTTGCCTCGCTTTTT
>NZ_PVWK01000042.1 GCF_003003795.1 Stenomitos frigidus ULC18
ACCCAAGCTACAAAGCGGTTTTTTCTACCCAGGTTGGGACGGGTTACCTAAGCCTCAAGATACAAGGTTGGGTTGAAGCATGAAACCCAACATCAGAGGGGATTTTGGGTTTCATGCTTCAACCTACAGAAGTCGATCTTATTTAATACTCATTCCTAAGGGGTCTTTGTTTGCTAGAAAGCTCCTAATAACTAAAATCTCAGAACTCCTCCAGTCTTCTGCACTCTGCTTTTTTCAATCCACCTAGTCCTCGTTCGGATCTTGACGCCGTATGACTGAATCGAATCCTGCTCCACTGTCAGACGAATCCATTGCTGCTGCCGCTCCTGTAGCGGATGGGGCAGTCGTTGCAGCTTTGCCTGTGAGCGATCGCAAGGCTCAAGCTCGCCAGCTTCTCGGGATGAAAGGTGCGCAACAAGGCGAAACGTCCATTTGGAAGATTCGCCTGCAGTTGATGAAACCCATCACCTGGATTCCGCTGATCTGGGGGGTTGTTTGCGGAGCCGCTTCATCGGGCAATTACCACTGGACGTTGGAAAATGTGTTGATTTCGGCTGCCTGTATGTTGATGTCGGGGCCATTCCTGACTGGCTATACACAGACGCTGAATGATTTTTACGATCGTGACATCGACGCTATTAACGAACCGTATCGCCCGATCCCCTCTGGTGCTATTTCTCTGCCGCAAGTAAAGGTGCAAATTCTCCTATTGCTCTTGGGCGGCATCGGCGTTGCGTATGCTCTCGATCGATGGGCCGGTCATACCTTTCCAACTATCACGGCCTTGGCGATCGGTGGGTCGTTTGTGTCTTACATCTACTCTGCGCCCCCATTGAAGCTCAAGCAAAATGGCTGGCTGGGAAACTATGCCCTGGGTGCAAGCTACATTGCGCTGCCCTGGTGGGCGGGTCACGCCCTGTTTGGTGACCTGAACCCGACGATCATGGTTCTGACCTTGTTCTATAGCCTGGCAGGCTTGGGGATTGCGGTTGTTAATGACTTTAAGAGCGTGGAGGGCGATCGGCAGCTGGGTTTGCAGTCTCTACCTGTTATGTTTGGGGTGACCACAGCGGCTTGGATCTGCGTCTGCATGATTGATATCTTCCAGGCTGGCGTCGCTGTTTACTTGATTAGCATTCACGAAAATCTTTACGCTGCGATTCTGCTGCTGCTGATCATTCCGCAAATGACCTTTCAGGATATGTACTTTCTGCGCAATCCGCTCGAAAACGATGTGAAGTATCAGGCAAGCGCTCAGCCCTTTCTGGTGTTAGGTATGTTGGTTGCAGGCATTGCTCTGGGTCACGCGGGTGTGTAGCGATCAAGCGATGCTTGTTACACAATGTAGCCACCTATACAAAGAGGTATTTTACGGTTTGCTACATTAACCGAATTTGTTCAGGGATGGGCTGCTTGTCCTGCGTCAAATAGCCATTTAGCGGAGGCTAGCTCGATTGAAATGGTGTCCTCAGCGCTTGCTTCCTGACTCTCTGTTAGGATTCTGTCAAGATCTTGACCTCTGTCAGGATTCTGTCAAGATATAGCAGTTGCTCATTGCGCTTTACAGTAGAGCTTGAGTTAATGCTTGAACTTGTTAGGGTTGCATGTACCCTGAGACGGATTCTGATCCCAACTCTTACAATGAGAACGGCGATCGCTTGGTGGTGATGAGGCTGTAGTGTGGAAAACTTTCTTTCAAAACTCAAAAACTTATCGATCCGATCAAGTGGTTCTGAGTCGCTCCAGTCTGATTTACGACCAGACAGCGTGACCAGGCAGCCTTCAGCGCTGCCAGCGAAACCAGCTCCAAAAGCCGATCCCGGCGATCCTAAACCTCAATCTGGTAGGCGTTTTCGCATGGGTAAACCGCTCCATCGTCGGTATTCGTTCTGGCTGGCACTGGTGGCAGTCGGCGGTGGCGGGGCTTTTGCTTGGGGTGTGTGGGCAGTCGAAAAGAGTTTGCCTGATGTCTCAGCGATCGCTAGCTTCGCTCAGAATGGGACGTTGACCATCAAAGCAGCGGATGGTGTGGTTCTACAACAGCTTGGTTCTGCAACCCGGCAAAAGCTCACGATCAAGCAGGTGCCCGATCGTGTAATCAAAGCCTTTATTGCTGCCGAAGATCGTCGCTTTTACCAGCATAACGGCGTTGACTATCAGTCTATTGTGCGGGCGGTCGCATCCAATTTACTGGCTCGTGATTTTGTGGAAGGTGGCAGTACCATTACTCAGCAGGTCGCACGCATTATCTACCTGAACCAGGATCGTACGATGGGGCGCAAGATTCAGGAGGCGTTCCTGGCTCAGAAAATTGAGCGTGCGTTGAGTAAAGATCAAGTGCTGGAGAAATACCTCAATTTGGTCTATTTAGGTTCAGGAGCCTATGGTGTTGCGGATGCTGCCTGGGTTTACTTCAGTAAATCTGTCGATCAACTAACCCTGTCAGAGACGGCGACGATCGCAGGCCTACCCCCTGCGCCCAGTGATTATTCTCCACTAGTAAACCCGCAAATTGCCCAACAACGTCGAGATATTGTGCTCGATCGCATGCAGGAATCGGGTTACATCACTGAAGCTGAAGTTGAACAAGCGCGTGCTCAACCGCTGGCCCTCAAGCCTAGCTTTCCTAAAAAGCTGTATAGCGACACGCCTTACTTTACGTCCTACGTTCAACAACAATTGCCCAAGCTGGTTTCGAAAGAGCAGCTGGAGGCTGGCGGGCTGACGGTTGAAACGAGCCTGAATACGACCTGGCAGAAAGCCGCAGAGAAAGCAATCAAAGATGCGGTTAAAAACGTTGGGCCCGCTGAAGGCTTCAAGCAGGCGTCGCTCGTGGCGGTCGATCCCCGGAATGGAGAGATCCGGGCAATGGTAGGCGGTACGGATTTTGTCACTAGCCAGTTTAACCGCGTCACCCAGGCGCAACGACAACCGGGCTCGTCGTTTAAACCAATTCTCTATACCACTGCGATCGCGACCGGCATTTCTCCTTACGCGTCCTATTTAGATGCGCCGTTGACGGTAGATGGCTACAAGCCCCAAAACTACGGCAGAAAATACAGCGGTTGGCTGTCGCTGCGGAGTGCCCTGACCAATTCTGTCAATCTAGTTTCCGTCCGCCTGCTCATTGATGTTGGGTTTGATCCTGTGATCAAATTGGGTCACGACATGGGCATCCAATCAGAGCTACTGCCAACGTATTCTCTCGCCTTAGGCGCGTCTGAGGTCAACCTGCTGGAGATCACGACGGCTTATGCAACGTTGGCAGCAAGAGGCAACCATATGGAATCACATGGTATCCGTCGCATCATCAACCGTAGAGGGGAGGTGATTTATACGGCTAATGTGAAGCCCAAACGGGTCATCGATCAAGATACGGTGGCGATCGTGACCTGGATGATGCAGAACGTCGTCAACAGTGGTACTGGGCAAGCTGCCCAAATTGGCCGACCCGTTGCAGGTAAAACAGGCACGTCTGAAGAAGCCCGCGACCTGTGGTTTATTGGCTTTGTGCCTCAGATGGCAGCAGGTGTTTGGTTAGGTAACGATGATAATACTCCCACGTGGAGCTATAGCAGCACCGCAGCAGAAGTCTGGCATAACTTTATGACCACTGTTGTGAAAGGCATGCCAGTGGAAAAGTTTGCTGAGTTACCGAAGCTTGACAATCGCAAAGGGGTAATTAAAGCAAAGCCAGTCAAACCAGCGCAAATGTATGACGGGGAGGCACCGCCGTCTAGCAGTGGCACCTCAGACAATTCTCGCAGCTATCCGAAAGCGTCTGGGGAGCCAGCACGTACTCCGGCAGGCGACCCGAATGGCAATGCCGCTCCAGCGGCTCCCGATCAGTCACCCGCTCCAGCGGCACCTGAAACAGCGCCACCACCTCAAAATACCGCTCCTGAATTGCCACCAGCCGAACCCGCGCCACCCCCAACGACTTCTGGACCACCTCCAAGTGCACCGGCTAATTGAGGTAGTATTGGGCGGATGTTGGACGCTGCCGATGCGAATGAGTTGCTGGCTTGATCTCCAAAGAGCATCCGATGTCGACAGAGCAAACTAAAGCGATCGTGCTCCAGTTTTACCAAGCGTTCGACGATCGCACGCTGGAGCAAGCGTTTGCTTTGCTGGCACCTCATTTTGTGGGTCATATGGCTGGAATGGCTGAGCCGCTCGATCTCGATCAGTTCAAACAGTTTGGCCTATCGTTCTACGAAGCCTTTAGTAATGGTCGGCATACATTCGATGAAGTGATTGTTGAAGGCAATCGTGTGGTGACTTGTGGTACATTCACAGCGACTCATCTCGGTGCCTTTCAAGGTCTGCCTCCTACAGGGAAGCCAATCACGATCGCCATCATGCGCATCGATCGGATTGAAGACGGCAAAATTGTGGAGCATTGGGGTCAAGGCGATGCACAAGGTCTGATGCAACAGTTAGGTATCGTCTTTCTACCAGGACCAACGCTTTTCTCACTCATCCTTAAACAACTTTTAGCCAGGTTGGTTAAGAAGCCTGTTCGTTCATTGACTTAACTATGTTTGCCAAAGTTCTGATTGCTAATCGGGGTGAAATCGCTTGTCGGATTATTCGCACGCTTGATCGTCTCGGCATTGCCTCTGTTGCCGTTTATTCTGAGGCCGATGCACATGCTGCCCATGTGTCAGCGGCGGGTGAAGCCGTTTGCGTGGGAGCGGCACCCGCGGCACAGAGTTATTTACAGGCAGATGCCATTTTGGCAGCGGCACAGGCAACCGGAGCAGAGGCGATTCATCCTGGCTATGGCTTTTTGAGCGAGAATGTTGCTTTTGCTGAAGCCTGTATGCAAGCAGGCATCGCGTTTATTGGACCAAGACCAGAGCATATTCAACGGTTTGGGTTGAAACACGAAGCACGAGCGATCGCGGCGCAAGCAGGTCTGCCCCTCGTCCCTGGAACGCCGTTGTTGGACACGCTGGATCAGGTGAGGCAGGCAGCAACCACGATCGGCTATCCCCTGATGATCAAAAGCACGGCAGGTGGTGGCGGGATCGGTATGCAGCTTTGTCGTGAAGAGGGAACGTTGGCAGAGTTATTTGCAACGGTGCAGCGGTTGAGCCGCAATAACTTTAACGAAAGTGGCGTCTTTCTCGAAAAATATGTGGAGCGGGCAAGACACATCGAAGTGCAAATCTTTGGTGATGGCCAGGGTACCGTTGTGGCTCTCGGTGAACGTGATTGTTCGATTCAACGACGCAACCAAAAAGTCATCGAAGAAACCCCTGCGCCTAACATCAGCGATGCACTGCGGCAACAGTTGTATGCAGCGGCGACGCAGTTAGGTCGATCGGTCAATTATCAATCGGCAGGCACGGTTGAATTTATTTATGACGTAGACACCGAGCAATTTTATTTTCTAGAAGTCAATACTCGCTTACAGGTCGAACATGGCGTCACCGAAGCCATTACGGGTGTGGATCTGGTGGAGTGGATGGTGCGACAGGCAGCGGGCGAATCACTGTCGTTGGAGACCTACCGCTATCAACCGAACGGGCATTCGATTCAGGTGCGGGTGTATGCCGAAGATCCCAACAAAAACTTTCAGCCCAGTTCGGGGACACTCACCAACGTCCACTTCCCAGATGCCATCCGCTGCGATACCTGGATTGCGACCGGAACAGAGGTTTCGCCTTTTTACGATCCGCTGTTGGCGAAAGTGATTGTGCATGGGGAATCGAGAGCAAGCGCGATCGCGTCTCTCCAAACAGCCCTCGCCCACTCTCGTATTGACGGCATTGAAACCAACCTGGAGTATTTGCGCCAAATTGTTGCAGCGCCTGAGTTTGACGCTGCTGCACTGACGACGAAGTTTCTCAACGGGTTTGCCTACCATCCGCAGACGATCGATGTGCTTGTGGCAGGCACCATGACCACCGTGCAGGACTATCCCGGACGGGTGGGTTACTGGGATGTGGGTGTGCCGCCCTCTGGTCCCATGGATTCGCTGGCATTCCGCTTCGGCAACCGCCTCTTAGGTAATCCAGAGACAGCGGCCGGCTTGGAATGTACGCTGTCGGGTCCGGCGTTGCGCTTCAATACTGACACAGTGATTTGTCTCACGGGTGCCGCGATGAAAGCCACTCTGGACAAAGAGCCGATCGCCTTCTGGAACGCCATTCCTGTGAAAGCAGGCAGTACATTACGCCTGGGCCCCATTCAGGGTAATGGCTTTCGGACCTACCTTTCTGTACAGGGCGGCTTTGATGTGCCGGATTATTTGGGCAGCAAAGCGACGTTTACGCTCGGTGGGTTTGGTGGTCACGGTGGCAGAGCGCTGCAAGTCGGCGATGTGTTGAAGGTTCATCCAGCCTCTCCTCAAGCATCCCAAAAGCTGCCGCCTGAGTTGATGCCTACCTATCCCACGCACTGGGAGATTGGGGTTCTGTATGGTCCCCACGGTGCGCCCGATTTCTTTACCGATGAGGATATTGAGACCTTCTTCCAGACCCACTGGGAAGTGCACTACAATTCGGCACGGACCGGCATTCGGTTGATTGGTCCCAAGCCACAGTGGGCACGGCAAGATGGTGGCGAGGCAGGGCTACATCCATCGAATATTCACGACAATGCGTATGCGGTGGGCACGATCGACTTCACGGGCGATATGCCCATCATCCTTGGGTTGGATGGTCCCAGTTTGGGCGGCTTTGTTTGTCCGGCGACGATCGCTGAAGCGGAGCTATGGAAAATTGGACAGCTCAAACCAGGCAACACCATTCGATTCCATCGGTTGACGTTTGATCAAGCTTTGCAGCAAGAATTGCAGTTGGATCGTCAAATCCAGACCCTGCAAGTAGGACAAGCCATCACTGTGATGGAGGATGGTTCAAGCGATACAGGCTCCGCACACACAAGTGAACGCGCCATTCTCGCCACACTGTCTGCGACCGAGACCCAGATTGCCGTGACCTACCGTCAAGCAAGTGATAAGTATCTGCTGATTGAATACGGGCCGCTAGTGCTGGATTTGAACTTGCGCTTTCGGGTGCATGAGTTGATGACCTACCTGCAAGCGAATCCCATCGCTGGCATTTTGGAACTCACGCCCGGCATGCGATCGCTCCAGGTGCATTACGACAGTCGTATACTCTCACAACAGGCTTTGCTGACGGCATTACAGGCGATCGAAGTGCATTTGCCTGCGATCGATGCGCTAGAAACCTTGCCCACTCGCATTGTGCATCTGCCCTTGTCCTGGGATGACGCTTCGACACAGTTGGCGATTCAAAAATATATGCAATCAGTGCGCCAAGATGCGCCCTGGTGCCCTAGCAACATTGAATTTATCCGGCGCATTAATGGCCTGGACAGCATCGAAGCCGTAAAAGAAATTGTCTTTAAGGCCAGCTATCTCGTGATGGGATTAGGCGATGTGTATCTCGGTGCGCCAGTGGCGGTGCCCCTCGATCCGCGTCATCGCCTGGTCACAACCAAATACAATCCCGCTCGTACCTGGACCCCTGAAAATGCGGTTGGTATTGGGGGTGCTTATCTTTGTATTTATGGGATGGAAGGACCTGGTGGCTATCAGTTTGTCGGACGCACGGTGCCAGTGTGGAATCGCTACAAACAAACAGCAGACTTTAAGGATGGCAATCCCTGGCTGCTGCGATTTTTCGACCAGATTCGGTTTTATCCTGTATCGAATGCCGAATTGACGCAGCTCCGTGAGGACTTTATTGAAGGCAAATTTAAGCTGACGATCGAAGAAACGACTTTCAACTTACAGGACTATCAACAGTTTCTACACAGCATTGCCGAAGAAGCCACTGCCTTCAAAACCCACCAACAAGCCTCATTCCAAGCCGAACGCGATCGCTGGGCACTGAGCGCCCAAGATGAACGCGCGATCATCGAAGAACCCGACTTGCCACCTGCCCCAACTGTTGAAGTGCCCGATGATTGCTATGCCCTAACCGCTGCAACGACTGCGAATGTGTGGCAAATTCTGGTCAAACCGGGCGATCGAGTCACTGAAGATACTGGCATCATGATCCTGGAAGCGATGAAGCAAGAAATGACCTTGCTTGCCGAAGCACCTGGCATTGTCACAGAAGTACTGTGTACACCGGGGCAACTCGTCACAGCGGGACAAATCCTGGCTATCATTCATGGCGATGCCTGAGTCGCTGACCGTTTGTAGGGACGTTACCTGTAACGTCCCTATAGAGAAAGGCTTTCACCTAAAAATGCTGAATAATTGCTTCAGCAAATTCCGAGCACTTTAACGGTGGCTCTACAGGTGGCTCCATCATGCGGGCAAGGTCGTAGGTAACTTCACGATTGGCGATCGCAGCGCTAATGCCCTTCGTAATCAGGTCAGCGGCTTCTTGCCAGCCCATGTATTCGAGCATCATCACCCCAGAAAGGATAAGGGAGCCAGGATTGACGCGATCGAGGCCTGCATGTTTGGGTGCCGTGCCGTGAGTCGCTTCAAAGATGGCGCACTCGTCACCGATGTTTGCTCCTGGCCCCATGCCCAGTCCGCCCACGATCGCGGCGGCGGCATCGGATAAATAATCGCCGTTTAGGTTCATGGTCGCCAGAATGGAGTATTCATCGGGTCGAGTCTGAATCTGCTGGAAGATACTGTCGGCAATGCGATCGTTGACCATCACCTTCTCTTTCCACTGCCCTTTGCCGTGCGAGTCCCAGATTTTTTCCAGCACTTCTTTGACTTCGGCGCAAATTTTCTCCTTTTTGTCAGCCGTCAGCGCATTGTAGCCGGGGTCGATTTGACGCGCATTCTCTTCAAACGTGATATCTGGCTTGCGCTCCTTGTTGCCCAAAATCCAGGATTCACGTTCCGTCACACACTCGTCGCGGAACTCTGATGTCACCAGTTCGTAGCCCCAGTCACGAAAGGCTCCTTCGGTGTACTTCATGATGTTGCCCTTGTGCACGAGCGTCACCATTTGCTTGGCTTTAGGCAAGCGCAGGGCGTGTTTCATAGCACGACGCACCAAACGCTGAGAGCCCTTTTTACTGATCGGTTTGATGCCAATGCCCGCATCAAGTGGAATTTGTTTCTTCCCATGTTCGGGTGTAGCAGGGATCAGGTCTTCGTTAAGGAACTTGATCAGGCGATCGGCAATTTCGCTGCCTTGCTTCCACTCAATACCGAGATAGATATCCTCTGTATTCTCTCGATAGATAATGACATCCAGCTTTTCTGGCGTACGATGCGGCGATGGCGTTCCAGCATAGTATTTGCAAGGACGAACGCAGGCATACAGATCAAAAATTTGGCGTAGGGCAACGTTGAGCGATCGAATACCACCCCCGATCGGCGTGGTCAGTGGACCTTTAATAGCTACCCCATATTCTCTAATGGCTGTCAGCGAATCCTCCGGCAAGTACTGATAAGTGCCATAAGTGTCACAGGCTTCATCGCCAACGAAGACTTTAAACCAGTTGATTTTACGCTTGCCACCGTAAGCTTTTTCTACTGCCGCATCAAAAACTCGTTGGGATGCAGGCCAGAGATCAATGCCCGTACCATCCCCACGAATGTAGGGAATAATCGGGTCGTCAGGAACGCTAGGCTCACCGTTGTGGAACGTGATTTTGGCACCCGTTGTAGGGGGAGAAAGCTTGTCATACGTCATCTATAGTCACTCCTGTACTTGGTTAGTGGTGCCGTATCAGCAAACCAGCCTCGGCTTCGGTTAGCAATGAAACTACGAGGCACTAGCAGCACCGCTCAGCTGATCCGTTGTGGTTAGAATAGCCCAATGGCTGAACATGTTTGTAGTGCATCTGACTGCGAGGCCGCGATCGACTCCTATGAACTAGATTGCCGTGTCGTTAGTAATACTTCTGCACGTTGCATACTGAGAACATTACTTCTGCAAGTAGCATACTGGGAACATGGGGAGGCAATGTGGTTCATGGGCTGTTTCTACTGCTGCACTCGATCAGCACTCATGGCTTGGGGGCACTCGACTGTGTTTTGCGGTACGTTCCCAATCAGCTGATCAGCTGAAACCAGTGATTGCAAGTCTACTGATCCGTTCCCATTGATAATCCGTTCCCACCGATCGCTGGCTTCGGTCATTTGGCAGGCTACTTTAGGCATCATCATTGCTTCTTTTATAAACTCTGATTACCAGCACATGGTTTTTCACGAAGCTCTGGGAACTCTAAAATATAAGCGAACGAAGGAATGGCTGAACTTTAGTCGGCAATTTGGCGTAATTGGTCAAAATAAGACGTTCAGAGTCCATGATTGTATAAGTAGTCTGCCCGCCCCGTTCAACGCTAGGTGCAAAAATGACTCTTTATGTAAATTGGTAAACAGATGGGTCGATAAAGTGGCGTTGTTATTTGTTGGCTCACATGGCTGCGCCTACTGGTTGCTCTGTTCTAGAAATACTGACTAATATCAAACGATGACTCTCAAAGCCTTACTTGGGCAATCTGTGCTTAACCAAACACGGAGGATTTCTTTGCTTGTATCCTGTATTACCACTGTAGGCATCTAGATGAAGAAAGTTCTAGTGGTTGATGATGATGCAACCCTACGGATGGCGCTAACACGCTACCTGGAAAAACGGGGCTATCTGACGCAAGGCGTTGCGTCAGGCGTTGAGGCAC
The DNA here is from genome assembly GCF_003003795.1 of Stenomitos frigidus ULC18. Lineage (GTDB taxonomy): Bacteria > Cyanobacteriota > Cyanobacteriia > Leptolyngbyales > Leptolyngbyaceae > Stenomitos > Stenomitos frigidus_A. The sequence continues at coordinate 10,639 of NZ_PVWK01000042.1, forward strand.
TCAAGGTCTTTGAACAAGATCCTCCAGATTTGGTGGTTTCGGATGTCATGATGCCTGAGATGGATGGCTTCGAGTTTTGCCGTCGCCTGCGATCGATCCGCTCTGGCCAACTGGTGCCTTTTATCTTTCTCTCCAGTAAAGGAGACGTAGAGGATCGGGTCCAAGGACACTCGATCGGGGCTGATGATTACTTAATTAAACCGTTTGAGCCCAGAGAACTCTTGGCAAAGATCGAAGCTCAACTTGAGCGCACCCGCCGCATTCATAGTGAAATTGTGCTCCTCATGCAGCGCGAAAGCCATAGCAGCACTAATGGATCAGTCGCAGCAACACCCAATCCTTTGCCACTCACGCCTGCCGAAGAAAAGGTGTTTTGGGAGGTGATTCAGGGTTTTACCAATAAACAGATTGGCGATCGCCTCTTTGTCAGCCCTCGTACCGTGCAGACGCATCTCAGCAATATTCTCAGCAAGCTGCAGTTAGAAAACCGCTCTCAGCTCGTTCGCTTTGCCTTTGAGCGTGGCTACAAGTTGCCGACAGAAAGTCTGCTTGGAGACGAGTAAGGCTCTAGAAAAGGCTACAGACCTAGGGCTAAAGGTTAAATGGTGTTTTGCCTCCGTTATCCTTTAGCATTTATCCTTGAGCCTTTATCTTTACTCCCTTTCCATGTTTCCTGGTCTTTACACACTGGACGAACTGAAGCAGGCAGTCGCGGCTGACCCTCAACGTTGGCGACCCTTGGTCTTTACTAATGGCTGTTTTGACCTTCTCCACGCGGGGCATGTACGTTACTTACAAGTCGCGAGAAGTCTTGGGCGATCGCTAGTGGTTGGTTTGAACAGCGATCACTCCGTCCAAATAATCAAGCCACAGGCTGCTGGCCTACCCCCTCGACCGATCGTGCCTGAACACCAGCGGGCTGAGGTTCTTGCTGCACTCAGATCGGTCGATGGCGTGGTTATTTTTGCTGAAACGACTGCCAGCCAATTGATCGCTGCGCTCCAGCCAGATATTTATGCAAAGGGCGGTGATTATCAACTGGAGTCACTTCCAGAGGCCGCGATTGTTCAGGCATATGGTGGCCATATCGAATTGGTTCAGATTGAAGTACCTAGTTCGACGTCTGCACTTGTGAGCCGCATTCTTGCTGCAAAAGGGGGCTGAGCGCTATCAGGAATACGATATGAGGGGGCAAAGAGTGATCAGCCTTAGCCTGTGAACGGATTCTTGGCAATGCTCAGCCTCAACAGATTCTTGGCGTGTCTTTTCTCTGGTTTTGTTTCGGCTAACCATCTGAGACTTTAAAAACGCACGCCAGACCTGCTAACGTGGACAATTAGTGCATTGTGCATTTGTCTAACGCTCGTACGCTCACCTGGGTTTTGTAACGCAAACTTTAGTTCAATGCTCTCCGGTTTGCTTAGAGCATTCATAGGTAAACGCTCCTTATTGGTACAGGGTCAGAGGTACAGGATCAGATCACACCAATGAAGTGAGTGCAATGCGTTGTACTTCAAATGGTTTGCTCATCTCTCAGTAGTATGTGACTTGATGGATAGGATGGCTAATTCAACTGGCGACTTGATTGCTGCCCCACTAAGCGCTGGCGGTGACCCTACAGATGCTCTGTACCTGCAATTGAAAGCCGCTTCTGCTAAGCATCAGGGGCAAACCATTCAGGCGTTGGCTGCTGCTGGTGAGCCTGGATTGTCAGCACTGATGCGCTTTCTTGCCGAATACGATCCGGCTGTGGATGGTGATTCTATAGCCAGCGGCGACATTCCTATCAAGCCCCCAGGAAGTACGGTTTCTTCAGGCGTTGGGATGGTCTATCAAGCACTCTTTAGCTCAGACTCTTTAGCAGCTAAGACGTTTCTCCAAACCCACTTTCCTCAGGGCGTTGTGCCTCTAAAATCTGAAGCAGGCGTTGACTATACCGCCCTGCAACAACTGCTGGCTGAACAGAAGTTTCAAGCAGCAGATCAGCTAACGTTACAAAAAATGTGTGAAGTTGTGGGTATTGCCGCTGTACAACGGAAGTGGCTTTATTTCACAGAAATCGACCAATTGCCAATCACAGATTTACAGACGTTGAATGCGCTTTGGCTGGTTCATTCTGAGGGGAAGTTTGGTTTCTCAGTGCAACGTGACATCTGGCTCAGCGCTGGCAAAAATTGGGATCAGCTTTGGTCAAAGATTGGATGGCGTAAGGGAAACCTCTGGACACGTTACCCACAAGGGTTTACCTGGGATCTGTCGGCACCGAAAGGGCACCTGCCGTTATCCAATCAACTACGCGGTGTGAGGGTGATTGCCTCTTTGCTCGCCCATCCTGCCTGGTCTAAGGGCTAAGGGCTATTCACTGAGACGATCGCGAAACTGGTTAACGACTTGCTCAAGCCCAACGGCACGCGAGGCTTTGAACAGTATGCGATCGCCCGGTTGAATGAGTGCGTGTAACCGTTCCACTACTGCAGTATGGCTAGAAAAACATTCTGCTGCGAGCGGGTTTGCACCTGCTGCCATCGAAGCGGCTTCGGCTGGGTCAGCCAGAATGAGCAGGCGATCGAGCTGTAGTTCTCTAGCCGTAACTCCAACTCGATAGTGGAATTCGGGCGATCGCTCCCCTAATTCCTTCATCGTCCCCAACACCGCAAGCCGACGCTTGCCTGGTGTTTGAGCCAGCAGTTGAAGGGCTGCGAGCATCGATTCCAGTCCGGCATTGTAGGTTTCATCTAAAAGCACAATATCGTTGGGCAAGACAAAGCGTTTGGCGCGTCCATCGGGAAGGTGGACGGTCAGTCCATGCACGAGTGGCGACCAATCGATGCCCAGCGCTTTGGCAACTGCAAGGGCAGCGAGGTAGTTCAAAGCGTTGTGTTGCCCCGGTAAAGGCAGCGGTAACGTCCACTCGCCCACTGCCAACGTCTCAGGGTCAAGCAACTGCCCGTGCAGATCGCCACCCTTCAGTCCATAGGTCATGGTCTTTCCTTGCCAAACCGTTGCAGCTGTTTCCGTCAGCAGGGGTAGATCCTGGTTCAGCACTGCCAGAGTGGCAGACGGCATTTCTGCCACAAGCTCACATTTTGCCTGGGCGATCGCTAGTTCAGAACCCAAACGCTCAATGTGGGCCGTACCCACGTTGGTAATTACACCCAGATCGGGTCGAGCAATTTGAGTAAGCAGTGCGATCTCTCCACGCCCCCGCATACCCATCTCAATGACCGCAAACGAGTGCTCTGCTCCCAACTCCAGCAGCGTTTTAGGCACACCAATCTCATTATTGTAATTTGCCTGCGTCTTCAGTACAGTGCCCTGCAAAGAGAGCACGGCGGCAATCAATTCTTTGGTTGTCGTTTTGCCCACTGAACCCGTTACCGCAATGACAGGACAGGTAAATTGATTCCGCCACCAATGCGCGATCGCTTGATAAGCCTGTAATGTATCTGCTACTTGCAGTAGGGGTAAGCTGACGTTCTTCGCATCCCACTCTGCCAAAGAGAAGCGCTGATCAACAATTGCCGCGATCGCACCTTTAGCGGCTGCCTGCTCCACAAACCCATGACCATCAAAGCGATCGCCTCTTAAAGCCAAAAAAACTTCGCCCGCTTGGAGTGAACGGGTATCGGTTGTGAGCCCGATTGCCTCCGCTTCTAAAGCGGTAGCGGTTTGAACGGACGGTGACACATCCAGAATTTTGCTTAGTTGAGCGATCGTGGCGCGAAAAGACATGCAGAAACTGCCATAAAAAAGAGGATAGCTGCCATTGAACGGCTAACGGTACCCTCTTGGCAAGCCTTAAAGAAAGCGATTACAGTCAGTTTTGCCTCTAACAGCCTCAGCAACCACATCAAGACACTGTTCCATCGGCCTTTACAAACCACTAGCAGGCTGATCATCAGGCTGTGGATCGCTTTCAGCAATCTCCTTTGCCTTACGAGACTCTAGCCAAAGCGGGACAGCAATCCAGGCGATCGCGATGAACAACATCACAAAGGCAAACTGACCAGCCCACGCCACCATTTTTTCGAGCGGCACAAACTGACCAGCAAAATATGAAAGGCTCACCATCACTGAGGCCCAGGTGATAGCTCCCAGCGTGTTGTAAACCGTGAAGGTGAGGTAGGGCATCTGGACAATGCCAGCCAAAGGGCTCGCAAACGTACGCAAAAGTGCGATGAAGCGACCCATGAAGACTGTTCTTGAGGCATTCTCGCTGAACTGACGCTTGAGTGACTCAAGCTGCTCTTCTCCGATGCGAAAAAGGCGTCCGACTCTCAGCAACAACGACCAGCCGCCACGTCTCCCAATCCAGTAGCCGACGTTACCACCAAGAATGGCTCCCAACGATGCGTCTGCCAACACCATCCAATAATTCAACTGGTCATTACCAGCTAAAAAGCCACCAGCCAAGGTTACAGTTTCTCCGGGAATGGGTAGCCCTAAACTTTCTAGAAAGATCCCTAGAAAGACAGCCCAATAGCCGTACTGCTGCGCAACTTCTTCAATCGTCTCTACAGAGATAAAATCCAGTGACATGCAACACAGCTAATAAAAACATCATTCTGTATCAATCTTGACGTGATTCTTGGAAATCTGTCAATGAAGCCATTTTCAGCCTCATGTACCAGATCACACTTGACTGGTGCAGAAGTATCAAAGCATACAATTTACTAGGAAAAACGAAAAATTCATGCAAAGTGGGTTTGAACCCGGATGAACCATAAAGACTTAGTAAAGCAAGGCGTTACTAAGCAGTGATCAGGAGAGTGAGTTTTTATAGTTAGCGAATAAACGTGAACCAAGATGGTTGCAAAACTCCATTCACGGGGATTGACAAGCGATTGTGTCAGTAATGACTGTTTCTAACTGCATGAACCTGTCTGACTGAAGATGACGGGTTCAATCTGGTCACCTTGATGGCACTAGCCACTAAAAGTCATTAGCCACTGAAACTCAAGCTCTTGCGATTGTTCACACTCTATATGTCAGGCTGTGTAGATATGACGCTTATTCACCAGAGAGAATGTGTACGGCTCCAACCTCCCACTCACTTTAATTCCCGTGGAGGCATTACTTTTCAACAGCAAGTTGCTGCGCTTGAGCCGGAAAAAGGTGACACGTGGCTAATCGATATGGCCCAGGTCGAATTTATTGATAGCGCTGGCATTCTATCTCTGGTGAGCGCTTTGAACCTTGCTCACCGTCAAGGCTGTCGTGTGACGGTGTGTCACCTTCGTCCAGCTATCCGACTGATCTTCGAAATCACCCAACTTGACCGGGCTTTTGATATTGTTGATGGCAGCAATGTTGATCTTAGCGTGTCGATCGCTCCTGAACCCGTGGCGGCATAAAGCTGGAAGCTGTCAGCCCGTTTTGATAACAGCGTTATAGACCGTTTCATTCGCGGCAGCAGACTTAAATAAATCCACAAGTGGACTAGGATAGCCCACACCAATTTTGACCCCGAAGCGCTGCTGCTCTATAGAGTTCTTCACGAGATCTTGACAGCGCTCCCTCCAAGCCTTTGATCGTTCGATGACTAAATGCTTGTTCCTTAGTCTTTTGACGCTGACACGCGAGGAGTTTGAAAGGAACTGAGCAGAACATTCCACTGATACTGAAATAGACACGCTTTAGCCAGATCGGTCGCCAAGTCATGCCTGTTTTGCAAGTAATACACCCCTACTCGCCAGCCACTTAAAAGCACATACAGAGGCGTAAATAATGGCATCAACGGTCGTTGCCAGGGTTGCAGTTTAGCGTAGCGGCAGGAGTGAGCTGCCAACCCACCACTTTGAGCGAGCCGCAGTAGATAGGAACGCTCAAACCGTTTGGGGGGCAGGTGGTGCCACACTTCCATCCCAGGATTGTGCCACACTTCCCATTGACTGCTTTGGATGTAAAGCATGATCTCAATGTCTTCCGCGTTGGCGATCATTACTTTCCAGGTTTCATCTCTCCCCTTCAAGCGTCGATTTTTAGGCACGGCTTCTTGCCAGGCTTGCTTGCGAATCACACAGCCCGGCCCATTGGGTGCCATTCCGCGAGTAGTGTAGCGAAAGGGGACTGCCCCCCGTTCTTCTACGGCTAAGAGAAACTTGATCTGATGAAATTCTGGCGGTGGCGGCGCATCAAGTTTCGCATAAATGTTACTGCCATACGCGCCTGCTTGAGGATGAGCCAGGCCAAAGCGGTAGGCTTCTGCCACCCAATTTTCGGCAGGAAAGTTATCATCATCCAGAAAACCGACCAGGCTCTCACTGGCGGCATCCTGCATCGCACGATCGCGAGCAAACGCACTACCCTGTTTGGGTTCCGAAACACAGCGTAATTGACTGTCTGATCGCCATTGCTGAGCATACTCGGCCACAACAGCCGCTGTTTGATCCGTACTATTGTTATCGACAACCAGCACCTCCCAACGAATGCCTTCAGTGTCGACTTGTGCAAGTAGGCGGTCTAAGACTTCCGGCAGACGCTTTTCAGCGTTGTACGTACGAATGGCAACAGTAAAGTCGATCGACATAAGCAATATAACGGCAGGAACCCCACATCATTATGGATGCGTACTAAACCAACAACTTAACCTTGCAGTCTCTTCACGTCCACACCACTCTTCATAAAGCTTCTGTAAACAGATCGTGAGTGACCGAATCCGCAATGATCGCTTCCGGCCATCCCGAACATGAGATGGTTGAGGTGTAGGAATCATCATGCAGCGTTTGATCAGGAGTGTTGAAGATGAGTCATGGTGGATTACGGCGCACTGGTGCAATTGCGATCGGCAGCTTGATGTTGTTGGGGTTGATGGGATGTTTGAAAGTAACGAGTGTGCATCCAGCCACCGCCAGCCCTCAGCCGACCCAGTTACCTCAGCAGGTTGCTATGCAGAAGCCTCAAACGGTTGATCCAAAGCTCGTCACTGCGAATACGACATTCAGCTTCAAGCTTTTTTCAGAGTTGCTGAAGCAAGAGAGTAACCAGAATGTCTTTGTGTCACCGTCGAGTGTCGCGATCGCCCTTTCAATGGCTTACAACGGTGCCAGTGGCACTACGCAGCAGCAGATGTCAAGCACCCTTGAGCTTCAGGGCATGAGCTTGAATGCACTCAACCAGGGAAACGCAAATCTGAAAGCACTGCTGGAGAATCCTGATACAGGTGTGCAGCTGGCGATGGCCAACTCACTTTGGGCGCGGCAAGGCGTTCCCTTCCAGCCAACCTTCATTCAACGCAATCAGAAATTTTATGGAGCACAGGTTACAGACTTAGACTTTGGGGCTCCTAATGCTACAGCGACGATCAACGGCTGGGTAAAAGAAAATACCCGTGGCAAAATCAGCCAGATTGTGGATAGCCTGAAGCCCGATGACGTGATGTTTCTGATTAACGCCATTTATTTCAAGGGCAGCTGGACGAAGGCCTTTAACAAGAGTGACACCACCGATAAGCCCTTTTACCTTGTCGACGGTCGTCAGAAACGTCACCCAATGATGGCGCAAACGGGCAGCTACAAATACTACGAAAACGAGCAGTTTCAAGCCGTTAGCCTTCCCTACGGTACAAAGCGCGTCAGCATGTACATTTTCTTGCCAAAGCAAGCATCCAAGCTGTCTAGTTTTGCCAAAACGCTGACGGCTGAGAACTGGCAGCGGTGGATGAGCCAGTTTCGTACTCAACCGGGTTCCGTTCAAGTGCCTCGCTTCAAGCTGGAATACGATGTCGAGCTGAAAAAAGCGTTGTCTGCTCTAGGGATGCCGATCGCCTTCGATGCCCGCAAAGCCACGTTCGACGCCTTAAGCACTGTGCCCACCAAGATCGATCAGGTAAAACACAAAACCTTTGTGGAAGTAAACGAGGAAGGCACCGAAGCGGCAGCAGCCACCTCGATCGGCATTGTCGCCACCTCAATGCCCACGAACGAACCGTTTCAAATGGTCGTCGATCGTCCCTTTTTCTGCGCCATCCGTGATAACAAAACCGGTACCGTCTTGTTCATGGGGGCGATCGTCGATCCGAAATAAGCGCCACCTGCGTGGGAGTTTTGAGTTTTGAGTTTTGAGTTGATTGCGCAATCAGCCGTCAGCTTTTTTCTAAGAACTAGAACCAACTTCTTTTCTCCCTTGTATCTTGAGGGTGGAGAGATAGACCGATTGCCCTTAGATGCTTGACATCGTGCAGAAGCTAGGGTCATCT